>NBMB01000047.1 GCA_002084765.1 Candidatus Cloacimonetes bacterium 4572_55
CTGCGGACTCTTACTCTTAATCAGCGAAATCTGCGGACTCTTACTCTTAATCAGCGAAATCTGCGGACTCTTACTCTTAATCAGCGAAATCTGCGGACTCTTACGAATTACGATTTAAAATTTTTCGGATTTTATCAGCGAGTGGCCGCTCCAGTTCTGCGGTCAGCAGGGTAGAGTCGGCTTCGTATTCTGTTTTGATCACATTGGCCTGGCTGTGGATCATATCAACGATATGTCCAGCGCGTTGCGGAATACGAAACGTCTCTTTTGTCAATCGACTTTCCAATACCGACAGCAGACGCTCACGAAGACCCGCCAATCCTTGACCTGTTTTGGCGGAGATCACCAAACTTTCCGGGTATTCGGATTGGAAATCCATATCTCCCGGATATTCGGATTGCAATTTGTCGGATTTGTTAAAAACCATCAGGGTCGGTTTATCGAACGCTTCCAGCTCCGTCAAGATCGTGTTCACAGCCGATATATGATCCCGAAAATTGGGATGACTCGCATCGACCAAATGGATCAGCAGGTCTGCCAGTCGGACTTCTGCCAACGTGGCGCGGAACGAGGCGATCAGACTATGGGGCAAGTTACGGATAAAACCTACGGTGTCGGAGATCAGAGCTTTTTGGTTCTGGTCCAGATTAATTTGACGGGTGGTAGTGTCCAGCGTAGCAAAAAGCTGATCCTCTACATACACGTTGGCGTCAGTCAGTGCATTTAATAAGGTAGACTTACCCGCGTTGGTGTATCCGACCAGACCAACTTCGAGCATATCGCCTCGAGCCTTCCGCTGTATATCATGTTGGGATTGAACTTTTGTTAATTTCCGACCAATGTCCGATATCCGCTTGCCGATAAGCCGCCGATCCACCTCAAGCTGGGTCTCGCCAGGTCCACGAAACCCGATCCCTCCCTGGCTTCCCGCGAGATGAACCCATAAGCGGGTCAAACGCGGCAGCGCATATTGCAACTGCGCCAACTCTACCTGCAAACGCGCCTCGTTTGTACGGGCATGGAGAGCGAAAATGTCCAGTATCACAGCGGTGCGATCAAGGACTTTGCAATCAAACATATCTTCCAAATTTCGGTTTTGAGCCGGGGTCAAGTCGTTGTCGAAAATCACGACCGACCCATCTAATTCCTTAAGTAAATTGCCGACGTACTCCGCCTTTCCCTTTCCAATATAAGTTCTCGGGTGGATCGAATTCAGATTTTGCACGACCTTGCTCACCACCTCGGCGCCCGCGGTATCCACCAATTGCTCCAACTCTTCCATGGAGTCTTCGATGTTCCGGTTGCGACCGGAATTCACTCCGACTAACACGGCTTGTTCTTTCTTTTTAGGAAGAATAGTTTCCATATAAATTCCTTTTTTTTATGTAACGCAGATCGTTGCTCTGTGTTACAGGCTCACGGCAAAACAGCCAGAAAGATGTATCCGCTCAAAAAACGCGGGTAATTCGCTAAAGTCTCTCTACGAGATTTGCAAAATCTGCGGATTAATGATGATCGGATATCACGAAACGATATAAAACCACAAGATAATAATTCGTGAACGGAAGACTGTCAATAATTTTTCAGTAAATTCCCCCCGAATTTATCAAAACACCCTTGACAGAATTTTTGTCTTCTTATAGAATCACAGAGGAAATGATTCCGGCTTAGAGAATAAAAAAAAAATTTCACTTGACCAAATCATCAGCTCCCTTATATTTCTTTATCACGCAAGTTGATGTGATTATTAACAAAAAGTGAGGTCAATTTTGAACGAATTCGAAGTTGTCAAATGGGAAAAGTCGATTGAGAGCGACCGAGAGGTCTATATTCACGAAGACTCCGAGATTAGCCAGACCGGAGGACGGCTCCTTTTTTTGATCGAGGGAGAGGAGGCCGGCAAGATCGGCAAACCGGCAAGACAAATTTTCTGTAAAGAACTATTGGCGAGGTATCACTCTTTTAATGAGATTAGAGACACAATAACCCATCTTTTTTCTTCGATTCAACAAGCGAATCAAGCTTTGTTAGAGTTCTTCGAGGAAAACGATATTCCTGGACATCAAGGATTGATGGTAACGATTCTGGTTCTTGAGAGCAATAGGGTATATCATTTCCAAGTTGGCTCCCAGCCCTTCTTGATCTGGCGAAATAAAATGCCGATCTATCTCGGATCTCGGTACGACAGCCATAAACCGCCATCGGAAGAGGAAATTTCATTGCGTGAGACCATGCGCCTGCCGGTACAATCCATCACTGATGAAATTCTTCAAGTTCAGGAAATGGAGCTAAAAAAAGGCGATATCTTATTGATTGGCTCCAGCAACCTTGCCAGCGCGCTTTCCTCCGAAGAACGGGCAAGAGATCTGGTGGAAAATCGATCTCCAGCCGAAATCCGAGATGAAATTCGACGGGCAATCGAGGCGATGACAACCCCGACGGCATCCGCTGTGTTGGGTCTCCGAGCAAATTTTTTCGAGTCTTTGACGCCGAAGAAAAAAAATCGACCAAAAAAGACAACCTCGCTGAACTTTCCCCAAATCAGTCTGGGGGGCAGAGAAAAGATGCTTCTTTTTCTACCCGTGCTTATTGTCCTATTTTTAGCGTTTTATATGACGATTCGGCTTTTTGTGGGATGGTGGACAAACAGCGAGGAGGAAACAGCGCCTCCTGAAGAAACCAGCGTAGTGCAGACCCAGGTAACAGAGATCAGCGTGCCGGCTGGCAAAATGGTTTGGGAGTTCAACGCGAGAAAGGAGATATCATCCTCGCCTTATGTCGATGACGGGCTTGTTTACTTCGGATGTAAGGACGACTATATCTATGCGCTGGACGCCAAAACCGGGAAACTGGCATGGCGCTATCGCACTGGGGATGGGATCGGGTCTTCGCCTACGACCAATGACTCGTTGCTCTTCATCGGTTCCTACGACTACAATCTCTATGCTGTGCATAAAAAAAGCGGCAAGCTAGCCTGGCGCTATCGCACTGATGGGAAACTGGTCTCCAGCCCGACCCTGGGAGGCAACACCCTCTATGTGGGATCGAACGACTACGGACTGCACGCAGTCTCGGCGTTTACCGGACAAGAAGTCTGGAAGATCAAAACGCAGAATATCGTCTGGGCAAAAGCACTGCTCTTCAACAACCGCATATTTTTCCCATCTGTGGACGGCTATTTCTACTGCGCAACGCTGGGCGGACAACCAGAATGGCGAACCGACATCGGCAAAGGGACCTACGGGTTATATTCCTCGCCCGCGGCGGAAAACAACATGATCTATCTCGGATCAAAAGACGGCGCGCTCTACGCAGTAGACGCGATCGCGGGCGACGTCAAATGGGTGTATCAAACCGGCGGCATCATTCGATCCTCGCCCGTAGCGGATAACGGTAAGGTCTATTTCGGATCGGAAGATCAATATCTCTACTGTCTGACGGCAAAGGGGGATGAATACTGGAAATTCAAAACTGAGGGCGGAGTCAATTCCTCTCCCAGCGTCCAAAATGGCATCGTCTATGTCGGCTCCGACGACCATCAGCTCTATGCAATCGACTCGGTAACCGGAGCAAAACGATGGTCTTACGATGTCGGTAGCCCGATATACTCATCGCCTTTTGTCGAGGCGGGGGTCGTCTATGTCGGATCAAAAAACGGATTGCTCAAGGCGATCTCAACCGGCGGATTCTAAACTGTCCGATAAATTGACTGAAAATTCGTAGGGAAAATAAAAACGGGTATTGATGACAGCAACTCCCGCTCATCTATAATTTTGGATTTTAATTTTTTAATTTTGTTTTTTACGGATCAATTGATCATTTTATCTGGTGTTTGGCATGAAATTGGTTTCAAATTCAGCATAAATTCGCCTATTTTTAACCGAAAATTTATTTTAGAACATAGCTATCCCCTGTCACATACGGTCTTTTTTGACAAAACCGGTTGCCTGTCGGTTGTTGCTAATAAGCACTTTTGTCGGGATATTTTTCATAATCGCTACGCTGAATTTTCATTAATGACCACCTCATTCATTTTAAATCCGTACAATATTGATTTGAACAAATCGGCCATTGACGCAAAACTTTTTTAATCAAACCCTGTAATTACATACGTTTAGTGCATAGGCGGGAATTGCTGTATCAGGACGTAGAATTACGTAGCCGAATCACGCTATTTTTATCAAGGCTCCTCTTTAAGCTGCGGTGAACATAAGCCGATCCGCCTATCGAAGAGGGCCTCCGTCTCTTGCACCATGCGCTCAAGCGAAAATTTCTCAAGCACCCGTTTTTTTGCCCGACGAGAAAATTCAGCGGCCTGATCCGGATTTTCTATCATACGGATGATCGCCTGAGCCAATTGGTCGCTGTCGCCAGTTTTGATCAATAGACCGGTCTCTTCGTGGATCACGATTTCTGATGAGCCGCCCACATCCGTAGCGATCATCGGCGCGCCTGCGGCGGATGCCTCCAGAAGAGAAACTGGGAAACCTTCGGCAAAGGAAGGCAGCGCAAAGAGGTTCATCATTCCAAAAAATGGCTCGACCCGCGCTTGATATCCGGCAAAAATCACGTCGGATTCCAATTTATATTGGCGGCAAAAACGTTGAAGTTCGCTTTTTTCTTCTCCATCCCCGACAAGCAAAAGTTTTATGTTTGGATGACGCTTCTTGACCTCTCGAAACGCGTGTAACAGAAAAATATATCCCTTCAATGCGGTCAATCTTCCGACGCTCCCGATTACATAGGTCCCCGACGTTATATGATATTGTTTTATCTGCCCGGTGTCAACACTTGTTTGACCGAATTTTGCACAATCCACGCCGTTATAGATTACTGTCAACTTTGGTTCGAGATAACCGATTGTCTCGATTCCGTAATTCCGTACTGTTTCTGAACACGCGGTAATCTCGTCGATAAAACGCGCGGCAAAACGCTTCAGCATAAATCGAAAACGATTCTCTGTGCCAGTCGTATGCTCGGAGCCAAGAATCACCGGCACATGCCTGATCCGACCCGCAACCGCGCCCAGAAGCATGGGAAATGTCAAAAAGTTGTACAAGATATGAATCTCTTCCTCGCGTAGGATATTCAGCAATTTTTTTATGCCAAAGGGAATTCGATGGAGCGCGGTCATGCCCAGGTCAAAAGTCCTGACGCCGATCCGACGATACGCCTCGAGGACGCTCTTTTTTTTGACTCGGAACGCACATACGCAGACTCGATACTTTTGTCGATCTAAATGCTGCGCCAATTGAAAGATCACATTCTCTGCGCCGCCGAAAGTAAAGCTGTTGATCAAGAAAAGCGCGTTTATTTTTCTCGAGGATCTTCGAGGAACGCTCACCACAATAGGCTCCGATCTCCAAATAGAAAATAAAAATTAGAAAAGGATAGGCAGAAGGGGACCGCGCCGGAATTAATGGAGATAGACCTGCCGGTATTTTGAAATAGTCGTAGATCTGCTGGCAACCAATCGGCTCTTTTGGCTCAAATTTTGACGATCAATAGGCAATTTGATTTGTGTCGCATCGACTTTATACTCGATCAAATTTCCCAACCGTCTGGCTATTTGGTAAGCGTCAGGAACGCTTTTTGACATGACGATAGGCAGCCCAGCAAGGCAATATTCAGAAAATTTTATCGGGAACGCGGCTCGATTTCGAGATATATCTTCTAAGATCATCAACGCGCAGTCAGCCGCGTTCAGATACCCGTTGACCTCCTCAAACGCGGCTCGACGGATCAGATAGCTGTGATCGGGCAGATCGGACAACGCCTCTTTCGCGGCGTGAATCTGCGGCGTTACGACCAACAATCTATACGATTTTTCCTGGTCTCGCAGTTGGCGAAAAAGCTCTATGGATTGGGGAAATGATTGATAATAAGTCACAGTGCCGCTATAGATCAGAAGTCTCTCGCTCTCCGAGACGCTTAGTGATGAACGCATCTCCGCGCGCAGTTGCGGGTCGTAGAAAAAAAGTTGTTCCGGTGCCAAACCGGGGATAATCTGATAAGGCGTTTCCCCTATTTTTGACTTATGCATCTTCAGCAGCGGGGTGGAGACAAAGATCGCTTTATCGCATGCAGCCGCGGCTCGCTTGATACGCCAACGGATTTTTTTTATTTGATAGCGCTTAAATTGTCTGATGAAAAAGTTATGCTTCTGAAATTTTAAGAGATATTCGCCTTCTGCGTCGCCGCGGCAGTCCCATATCAAGTCAAAGGAATATTTCAGCTTGAGATAGGAGCAGACCGAGGCTGAATAGTTGGTTCGGGCATGGATCAGGTCAAACTCTGGCTTATAAAGGTTGATTTTTTGTCCGAGGAGAAAACTGTTGATACGAGACGATAATGGAATCGCGGGTCTGGCGCCTCGAAATAGCCTCACCTTCCCGCCGGAGAGGTCGGATACGACCTGCAATCGCTTCTGAGACCGCTCGTATAGTTCTCTGGTCACGGCGAATCCCCATATCTCGAAATCTACGATATTTTTTTTCCGCATATCAGCGACATGCGCCATGACCTGGGAGTCGATCACGGTGTCGGAAAGCCCCTCGAATAAAATATAGAGTCCTTTTTTCATCGTTTTTTCCCATAAAGCGAATAGAAAGGAGAGAGATGACGATTCAGACGCGGAATAAATCGGATTGCAATATTAAGAGGGATACTGAGAGCCCGTTTGATCTTGCTCGGAGAGCGACCATAATAGCCCCATGCCACACGCGTGTCGATCCCCGCTCCTGTGAGAGTTTTTTGGAGTTGATACGGATTCATAAAATGCTCCATCCAATTTCCGGTATATGGGTCGCAGGTGTTTGTTGGATGATCCGGCGGCTGCGGAGCCTCTCCATTTTCGACATACCGATCCACCTGCTTCCTGACGTCTGGCTCGATCAAACCGCGGGTAGCCGCGGCAAATTCGGCAACCTCCTTATCCGACAGGGAGGGGCGATAATCTCGGATCATCTCCTCCCTCACAGCAAGATAAGGACGTGTACAGTCCCGTTTTTTTGTCCCGAAAGTCTTTTTTTGTCCCTCATATTCCGCCTGAATTTGTTTTTTTACCGTGACCTTGACAATGCGCTGATTAAACATATTCGCTCCGGAAGACAAAAATATCGTAAGCGACTCTTTGGAGAATTCAGGCAGTTTTTTTAAGAAATCTTCAATATCGTAGATATGCTCAATCACATCATACGAACCCACGGCGTGGATCGATATATCTCGATCTCTGACAAAGTCGAGAACCGCGTCCACACCGCCGATCACATATCCGTCTGCCTCGTTCCCAAGTGCTTGTCCCACTATTCTGGCGTCATTTCCGGAAATTTCATAGATATCGTTGTAGATCACCGACTTGAGAGGAAGCTCCTTAGCCAGCAGAGACAAAACGCCAGACCCTCCGCCATAATCCAGAAACACCGCATCTTCCAATGAATCGGACATATCGGAAAGCGCCCAGGCCAAAATATAGGCATAGCGCTGGATAATGGCTTCCGGCGTTTTCATGTAGTCGTTCAAATAACGCTTATTATAGTCCGATATAGGGAGTTTTTTCACATCAAGAGTCGTGAATTTGCGATAAAGTTTCTCGCCAGCCTTATTGACTTGTTTCAATAAGTTTTTTTTCGCAGGCATTTTTGCAAAAGGATAAATGAACTTCATTTTTTTTCCTTTAAAGTTCTGAGTCCACTCTAAAAAGGGTATTTTCTGAAAAATTTCAAAATCATTTTATTGGTAACTAATGACTTAGACCACTTATTCTACGCAAGATTTCTCAAAAAATTCTTAGAGTGGGCTCATCTATACTTACGTACTTTTTGCAGTTTTTAAAGATTTATATTTTCTCGAATTTCCGTAACATATTGAAAAAAATAGGATGCGGGTTTTTACATTTTTAGAAATCCTGTTCTCGTAACCTTTTATTTTCAAGATGTTACGGAAAAGTGCGGAAATATAGGCGAAATGGAAATGCAGAATTTAATCCATGAATCGGAGTACCATGTTGTATATGCTGTCATACTTTTTCATTATAGCAGCCTCTGAGAAATTATCAATAACAAAATTACGAATTGAGATTGGATCGTAATTCGAAGAATAGACTTTTTTCATTGCTGTCGATAAACCATCTAAATCATTTGAATCGCAAAGGATACCAACGGATTCGTTGGTAATGATCGACTCTGGACCGCCAGATCTTGTTGCTACAACAGGAAGACCGCAGCTCATTGCTTCTATCAATACAACCCCAAACGTTTCAAATTCGCTGGAGAGAACAAAACAATTTGCATTTTGCATGAGAGTTTTTACTTCAAGTGGTGATGCTAACCCATAAAGTTCAATTTTTTTTTGCATATTATTTTTCACAATCAGCTTTTCTAAATTAAGCAGCTCAGGCCCATCACCTGCAATGATTAGTTTCGCATTTCGGTTGTTAAATTTTTTAATAAATGCTTTTATTAGTAAATCCTGTCTTTTTTTATAATGCAACCATCCAACATTCAGAAATGTGAATACTTGATTCATTTTTGTAACTGGAGGTGTAAAAAAATCTATATCAACTGCGTTCGGAATATATGAAAATTTATTCTTGGTTATCCTTTCTAAAAGATGACAGAATTCGTTACTTACAGCAAAATTGTACTGACTGTTCTTATAAAGATCATTCGCATAATACAAATCCTTTTGTGAATAAATATTTCTTGCAAACATGGTGCTATGCTCAGTAACGATGTAAGGGATTTGATATTTTTGAGACAGCCAAATTGCACCTCTGCCACCAGAAAATGAATGGACATGCACTATATCTGGGATTCCATATTGCGCCATATATTTTTTTAGCATACGTTTCTGAATTTGAAAAATAAGCCAACGATTAAACTCTATAGATTTTGGAATCGAAAGATACTGAAATATTTCTCCATTCAATGTTTCACCGGGTAATTCAATCTTGTGGAGAAGAAATTTTCTATATTGCACACATTCTTTTAGATAAAATGGGACAACAGAAATGACACCAACGTCGTGCCCAATTTTTTTTAGTGCCAAGGCAAAACTTTTAAAAAAAGTCGCTGCATATGGCGAGAAAATTTTTTCATACCAAGAAGGAATCATTAATATATGCATAAAATTTCCACAAAAATATGTAAATTATTACGTTATAGTATATTATTATCTTTTAGTTTTGATATTACAATTTTCAAGTTTTTTTGCATAGTCTGGAACTATATAAAAAGAATTTCCATTCCTTAAAACATCAAGATTTTTTATTTCTTTAGTCTGAATTACATTAACTGTCCGTCTCCCGATATCGAGGGAGAGAATCTCCATACACCGTCTCCACAATTCCATTCGAGACCAGAGGCAATTGCTTGATATGCGCATGAATAAAGGTCTGCAAATACATACCTTTATTCGGAGAAACTACGCAGATAACCAGACCCTTTGTATTAACCGACATAGCTTCCCCTTTATTTTAAGCACCTCGCAAAAAATCCAACATTCTTAATAGCATCGGCATCCGAAATCGAATCAATAACTTAATATACTTTGAATCAAAAGGTCTTATCCACTTTGATACCCTGTTCCGATACTCCTTTGCGAACCAATTTGCCTGTTCCTTGTCATTTTGAATATGATAACTCACAGCCAATTTATAGAAACAGTCGGCAGTACTTTTTTCGATAATATCATTGTATTTGAAATTAAAATGGGAATTTATCGTCATGTACAGTTTCAGCCTTTCTTTCCAGATAAAACTATCTTTCTTAGAAGTCCAGATACCGCCCTGATGCAGCCGATAAACCGACATAACTTGATCAAAATACTTGATCTTCCCATGTTCTGCGTTTAAAATGTGCAGGGGCCAGTCTCCGGGCAATATCTCAAAATACCAGGTCGGGAACTCTCGAAACAATCCGCTGCGATAGACCACTGCCGCGGTTGGTATGGTATTTTGCCTCAATAAAGCGTGGATTGTCATCTCCTCTTTCATATTCTTTGCGCAGAGAGTGAAGGGTGGTTGGGAGCCATCCTGCCAAACACATCGAACATTGTGGAAGCTGATCGCGAAATCGGGATGCGCGTCCAGAAAATCGACCTGTTTTTGTAATTTTAGCGGGTCAGTCCAATAGTCGTCGCCGTCTAAGAGAGCCACATATTGACCTTTGGCATGTTTCAAGTTGTTGGTAAAATTCCATCTGCCGGTAGCGATCCCGCTGATATAGATCACATTTTTTCGATCATGGAGAAACAGCCGAATTTTGTCTGGATAGCGATCTTTGTATGCCTTGACAATCTCTCTGGTTTGATCTTTCGAGTCGTCCTCGCCGATCAAAATCTCAAAATCGAAATCAGTCTCTTGCCTCAATACGCTGTCAATCGCTTGGGCGATGTAAGATTCATGGTTATAAGTTGTAATACAGACTGATAGCTTCATCTAACACCTTAATGAATTGTTGAGGCAGAATTGATCCGAATTTTATCGCTATTTTTGATCACAAAATGGAAAAGTCGCCCGATTTTTTCGATATCTTCCTCGGAGATCGTGGTTCCTGTGGGCAGACACAAAACTCGGTCAGTGAGCTTCTCGGTTTCCGACAGGAGCAAACCGGCGTTCGGATAATAGGAACGATACGGCTCCATTCGATGACAACCGGGATAGAAATAGCGCCGGGCGCGGATATTTTCCGCGTGCAACAGATCAACCAGTGCATCTCGGGTGACGCCTGTTTTTTTTGCGTCAATTTCCAGCACAATATACTGGAAATTATTTTTTTCATTTTCATTATAAGCGATTTGCTCGACGCCGTCAAGACCTCTTAACTCTCGCTGGTACGTTTTGTAATTGGCTTGATTTTGGGAGATAATCGCGTCGATATACTCAAGAGAAGCGATCCCCATTGCCGCGGAGATCTCGCTCATTTTTCCGTTTGTTCCGATATAGATTACGTCGTCTACCCCTCCAAAGCCGAAATTTTTCATCAGGCGCATCTTTTTTGCCAACTGATCGTCGTTCGTCACTACGGCTCCCCCCTCAAAACTGTTGAGGAATTTGGTCGCGTGGAAGCTGAAGGTCTCGGCGTGACCAAAGGAGCCAATGCGCCTTCCCTGATAGGAGCTTCCGAACGCGTGAGACGCGTCGAACAACAGTTTGAGACCTCGTTCCTCCGCGAGGCTCTGCAATGCGTCGATGCGGCAGGGTCGTCCCCAGAGATGAACCCCGATAATCCCAGAAGTGCGAGGCGTGATCAGTCGCTCAATTCGATCTGGATCTATATTATGCGTCTTCGGATCAATATCGCAAAAAACCGGCGTGATTCCTTGCCATTGAAGGCTATGCGCGGTCGCAATAAATGTAAAGGAAGGAGCAATCACCTCTCCGGTCAATCCCAACGCGCGAGCAGCTATCTCAAGAGCCACGGTTCCGTTACACATTGCCACACAGTTCTTGACGCCCAAAAAATCGGCGATCCGCTCCTCAAACTCCCGCACATATCGACCGTTATTTGTCAGCCAACGCCGATTCAAGATGTCTTGGATGCGTTCCATCAACCGTTCTTGATTCCCGATATTGGGTTTGCCTACATGGAGCGAGTCGTTAAAAAGTGGCTCGCCGCCAAATATCGCCAGATCCGCTGTCTTCTTTTTGATCATATTACGAATTACGAGTTAGGAATTACGAGTTAGGAATATTACTTAATTGGTTCGATTTTCCAGTGGAACTTTGGTGCTACGACTCCGGGTCGCTTCCCGTAATAGGCAGTTCGTCGGCTTGGCGCGTCTAATATTTCGAATTCCAGAGCCTCTTCCATTGTGAAGATCGCCTGATTTTTGTTGCGGACTACGATCAATCGCACAAGATAACGGGCATGGTTGAAAAAGTCCGGTGGGATCAGACAGCAGGCGCAATATAAACCGAGGTCCAGTCCTTCTATCCCGCTCGTATCTTGCCCGCCGCGCGAGTGGATGCTACTGGTAGAGCAGACTACTACTCCGGTATCGGTGATGATGATGAAGGTGAAATCTAAGTCTTGATTTTTCTTAAGTGTTTGAAAATCAACCCCGATCTCGATTTTTTGGTCAAAGGCCATAGGAAGCCCGGGCGCGCTTGAAGCTGGTTGGATAAAAAGACGGCGGATGGAGATATCACTATTCCCCGGCGCGCGGTCTTGTTCTGACCAGACGCGTTCTGTCTCGGTCGGACTGAGCGCCCAGGCCTTCAGGTATTGAAGTGCTATCTCGTCAGCCGCGCCGTCCCCTTTGATCTCTCCATGATCCAGCCAAATTGCCCTATCGCAAAAGTTTTGGATCGCGGTTATATTATGGCTGACAAACATCACAGTCCGACCGCTCTTTGCCACGTCGCCCATACGTCCTAAGCACTTTTTTTGGAAAGAAGCGTCGCCAACGGCAAGCACCTCGTCCACCAGCAGGATTTCCGGCTCCAGATGCGCGGCAACGGCAAAGGCGAGACGGAGATACATACCGCTGGAGTAGTGTTTGACCGGCGTGTCTATAAATTTTTCCACTTCGGAAAAGCTGACAATTTCGTCGAATTTCCGCTGAATTTCGTTTTTTTTCATCCCTAATATTGCGCCGTTCAGATAGATATTGTCCCGACCGGTCAGTTCTGGATGAAATCCGGTGCCGACCTCCAATAGAGACCCGACTCTGCCGTACAGATCAATCCCTCCCTCTGCCGGTTCAGTGATGCGGGAGAGAACCTTCAGCAGGGTGCTTTTCCCCGCGCCATTTCTTCCGATGATACCGACCGCCTCTCCCTGCCGAATCTCCAGGGTGATATTCCGTAGCGCCCAGATCTCCTCGTGCAAAGCACTCGCGCCCGATGCGTGACCCCGCAACAAATGACCGATTTTCCGAAAAGGAGAGACAAAACTCTCGGTAATAATATCGCGCAGTGCCTTATACGACTTTTCTCTTTTACCGATAAAATAGCGCTTGCCCAGGTTTTCAATACGAATCGTAACAGGTTTCATGAATTACCAATTGTTAATTATTCAGACTACGTCGGCAAAACTTCTTTCCATCCGTCGAAAATAGTAGGCGCCGCTCACGAGGATGACTCCCGATACAATGGAGGAAATAACGATCATCATACCCGGGGCTGTGTCCGCGCCGAGAAGCGCCCATCGGAATCCCTCCACCACGCCCGCCATTGGGTTAATCGCGTACAGGGTTCGCCATGGCTCGGGCAGCAGGCTGCTGGGGTAGGCGATAGGGGTGATAAAAAGCCAGAATTGGGTCAGGAATGGGATGACGTAACGCACATCTCGAAATTGCACGTTCATTGCTGATAGCCAAAGACCTACGCCCAGTGAGGTTGCAAAAGCCAACAGCAAAAGAAAGGGCAGCCAGACCACATGAATCGTGGGAGTTATACGAAAAAACATCATCATCAATAAAAGGACGATGAATGCCAGTATGAAATCGACTATGCCGGAGATGACGCTGGAGGTGGGGACGAGCAGACGAGGAAAATATATTTTTTTGATCAGATTCGCATTTTCCACAAGGCTGTTGGAGCCGTGAGTGAGGCTGTTGGAGAAAAAACTCCACGGCACTAAGGCGGCATAGCTGAAGATCGGATACGGTATGTTGTCAGAAGGGATTTTTGCCAGTTTTCCAAAGAAAAGGCTGAAGACAATCATGGTAAAAAAAGGTTGAATAACCGCCCAGGCCGCGCCCAATACGGTCTGCTTATATCGGACCTTAATGTCTCGCCATGTAAAAAAATAGAGCAGCTCTCGATACTCCCATAGCTCTTTCGGTCGCAGCGGAGCCCATCCTTTACCGGGTCGAATACGGATTATCGGGGTATCTTTTTTCATAAATTCGTCTTCTTCGGTTACATATCAGGTTACATACGAAAAACGCTGTTCCACTGCTCGGGCGGGGGATGCGCCGAACGAGTTCGCTCCTTTGTCACAACGAGATAGATCGAAGCACTGAGCCAATATAACAGATTACACCTGATAAAGTATAGAAATTTTTAAAAAATTTTTAAAATTTGTGGGAGAGAATAAAATACAAATTAACATTTAATGCTATCTTGATATTTTACAACATATTAGCTCTGATTATTAAAAACAATATTTCTAATGTAAATTACGAAATGTCTGTGTAAAATTTTAGAATTTCATCTTTTTAAAAAAAAATATCTTAGCGTTTAGACTATTTAATCGTTTTAGTTTCTCGTAAACGAAATTATTCTTTTTACTTTTTCCCTGAATAGTTTATCACTACTGGAGTTCGATACGCAGATTAAGAGTTTGTGATTAAAAAAAATTTATTTGTTTTTTGTGATGGATTATTCAGATTTAATTCTTAACCTTTAGTTCACCCATAACCGTAACCTTTAACCTTTTTTTTTACTTTTTTTACTTTTTTTACTTTTTTTACTTTTTTTACTTCCAATTTAGGGGGAATTTCAAGATGAGATCGTTCTGTATTTTTCTAATGATTGGTCTATTTTTATTAATAGCGGCCAATGTAAGCGCGCAGATTCAAGTAAATCCGACAGACTGGAACCCAGAATTCGGCGGTTCCAGTCAGGTATTTCATGTCGATGTATGCACCCAGCCATGGACCGCGCAGGTGAATGGCTCCTGGTTAAATGTCAATCCGATGAATGGAGCGGCATTTCAAGATTTCACAATTACTTGTCAACCGAACAACACACCCTCTTCACGGACCGCAACTGTCACCATATCAGGATGCGGGGGTCAAGAAACCGTGACAATCATTCAGCAGGCTTCCCCGAATCCGCTGATTTCCGGTCGGATCGTAAGCGGCGGTGACAATGCCAGTCTCTCCGGTGTCACACTCCGTTTAATCCAGAATGGATCGCTCCTGCGAGAAGTTTATACGGATAATAGCGGCAACTACCATAGCGGGGATATGACTTGTTCATCCGGATCTATTACGATCACGCCCACAAAACAGGATTATACGTTTGATCCGCCAAGTATCACGGTGTCAAGTTGCAACCAGATTTATTCCGGTCAGAATTTTACTGGCTGGACGGGTCGCGCGATACGTGGCAGGATTCTCTATAGCGGCGTTGGGATCGGCGGCGTGAATATTGTGTTTAGCAATGGCGGCGGGTCTTGCATGACAAACGGTAACGGGAATTATGCTAAGTATGTTCGTTATGGATGGACTGGAACCGCCACCCCGAGTCACTCGTGCGTGACGTCGTTTAGCCCGTCACAGATCACATTTAGCGACCCGGTGAACGCGAATCAATTCAATCAAAATTTTGTTCCGAATTCGATACAAGAATATACCGTCACTATGAATGCCGGAGCAAACGGAGGAATCACTGGTTCCGCCACCGTGTTCTGCGGATCAAATTATAGGTATCAGATTTTAGCGGACGATTGTTATGCGATCGACGAGGTCCGAGTTAATGGCGCGGTGATAGATATTGACGATGGAGAAGAGGAATTTGAGTATGCCTTATCCGCAGTCTCAGGAAACAGCGTTATTCAAGCGTCCTTTGTCAGAAAGACATTGACCGTAACTGCTAATGCAATCGGAATGGGTTCCGTGGAGCCATCAGGCGTCTTTCCGGTCGAGTGCGGAGGCGATCTCAGCTTTCGGATGACCGGCGAGGAGCATCCAAACTGCACAATTTTGGACTACCTCATGTTGGATGGTATATCACAACAGGGCAATGTGGTTGGAAACACTGTCACGTATACTTTCCCGAATAAAACCATTGTTGGAACTATTATTGATGAGAGAACGGTTGATTTCACCTTAGAAAATGTGACGAGAGATCATAGGGTCAATCCTTCGTATGTGATCAATATTTACCCGATCACAACGATCACAAACGGTGGCGGCAGTATCACGCCAAATGTGACTGCTGGATCGAATTGTGGTGAATATAGCGGTCCTGGCCCTGGAGGCCCCGGAAGCTCTTGCTATCAGTGGAATTATGTCTGCTTTACAGTCAGAGCTGAATTTTGCCACCACATTGATCGGATTCAGGTCACCAATCCCGATAATTCCATTGACGTGATATTTGACCCGTCAGATGAGGATATGGTTAGAGAATATTCTTTTTGTGACAGTACTAACGGCGAAAAGAATATTGAGGCGTTTTTTGAGAAAAATCGATACGATATCACAGTAGAACAGCACGGTCCCGGCGCGAGTGTTCCTCATGATGTCATCGTAGCTGAGTGCTACAGCGATACGACGGTCACGATTGTTCCTGCGGACTGTTACGAAATTTTGCAAGTATTGGTTGATGACCAGGTAGTCCCTGTTCCGGATAGGGAGCATTTCACCCATTTATTTGAAGATGTGACAACGAATCATACGGTAACCGCGACATTTGTTAGAAAAACATTCCGTATTGCCCTGCAAACAGGCGAGCATGGAACCGGATGGCCCGTGGGATCCCTAATGATCACTTGCGATGGCGACACCTGTCTGACTATCCCGCCGGCAAGAGCGTGTTTCAGGATTGGAAATGTGTATGTTGATGGCGTGGCTCAGGGCGCGATCACATCGTATTGCTTTGAGAATGTGGTCAATCATCATACGCTCAGAGTCGAATATCGGTACGACGCGGAGATCACAGTCATTCAGAATCCTGGCGGAGTCATTGCGCCGTCGGATTGCCAGTCTGATTATTGTTTTCGGATAACGCCAAATAATTGTCGATTTATCGAGGACGTTCTGGTTGACGGCGTTTCGGTTGGCGCGCTGGATGAATATTGCTTTTCGGACGCTGTCCAAAACCACACAATCGAGCCGATTTTTGGATCGTATGCAGCCAGCGTGATTACGGGTCAGGTGCGAGACGAGTCTGGTGCTGGGGTTGACAGTGTGGCTTTGATTTATGGGGGTCAACTTTTTATGACAGACGGAAATGGCAACTATAGCATTGACGTCAATTGCGGACCTCGGACTCTCGTCATGCCATACAAGAGTTGCTGGAATTTTTCGCCCTCTTTTCGGGAATATGTCAACGTGGTTTCTGACATAGGAGATCAGGATTTTGAGGGCGTTGACGGATTCTGTTGCGCGGACGATATTGACGTGGCTGTGGTGATTGACCGATCCGGAAGTATGGAGCCGGTGATGGATCAGACCTTGACCGCGGCAATGCAGGCAGTTTCCTCGCTCAATATCGGGGATAATGTCTCGGTCGTCACATTCAATCACGAAGTCCAGACGCCTCTTGCTTTGCAAGAATTGATGAGTATCCAGTCCATTATGAATGTGAGGAATATCATCTCCAACATCACAGAGACGGGCGGAACAGATATTGGCGCGGCGTTACTAACAGCGCAAGCCCAACTCAATTCCAACCCGGATCCAAATTTTCCGCAGGTTATGATCCTGCTTAGCGATGGACAGTCCACCAATGTGCAAGCGGCTCTGGCAACAATCCCGGCAAGCACGACGATCCATACTATTGGTCTGAGCGAAGACGCGGACCAGGTCATGCTGAGTGCTATTGCGAGTCACACAGGGGGCGAGTATCACTTTATCCCTGGAGATACGGATGACACGGAGTTGAGCGAAATTTTTCAATTGCTCAGTGCCAGGTCCAGAAATTTGCAACAAATTGGCGCAAATTTCCCCGGAACAATTTCCCCTAACCTGATACAGACGCAGGTCATGCAAGTGGACGGCATGCGAGCGACGACATTTTCATTGGCGTGGGAAGGGAATCAGAATAACCTCAATTTTGATCTGATTCATCCGGATGGAACTGTAATCAATCCCGGGTATGCAAATAATGTCTATCATCCGTATGTCTCTTACAGTGCGTTCCCGGATATTAAGCTCTACACATTGACCGCACTGGATCCGGGTCTGTGGACATTGCGGGTAAGCGGCGCGAGCGCGGAGGAGATAGATTATGTGATCTCCACATACGGATGCTCGAACACTGCGGTAGATCTGGAATTCGGCTGCACCGGATACAAGCAGTTGAATCATATCATTCTGACTGCGTTTGCCAATGAAGACGACATTCCCATCTCTGGCGCGACTGTCGAGGCAACAGTCAGAAGACCCAATGGCGAGAACGAATCTTTCACGCTTCTTGACGACGGCGCACACCATGACGGCGCGGCTGACGACGGCTTTTATGGCGCGGCATATCCCAATACGGACTTGATAGGCAGCTATACATTTACTGTCAATGTGTCCGGAACCGCGCCGGAGGGCGGATATTTTGAGCGCTCGGAGCAGCTATCGATTGTTGTGGAGCAAAACAAGGGTCGTGAAGATATTTTGGTCATTCATGGCGAAGCTCCGGTCAATATAGATCTGCTGGCAAACGACATAGGCGGCGACAGTCTCTCCATCGCCAATGTGAGCCAACCGCTTCATGGCGTTGTTGTTATGAATCCAGATCAAACGATTACTTATACGCCTAACGAAAATTTCCCGGGCGTAGATCAGTTCACATATACTATCGACGATGGAAATGGCGATTGCGGTCGCTCATTTTCCATGGTGAGCGTATACATGGAACATATTTATTTTGTAGATAAAGTAGATGAAGACGATCGTATCTCGAAATTATTTGAGGTCGATCTAAACATGGACACGGGGATCGCGATTCTAACCCGTTTAGAAAATATTCATTACGAGTCCGCGCATATTGCCATAACAGCAGATGGCGGCAGAATTTATGCCGTTGCCGGTCACTATGAGCAAAGACCCCACCGTCAGGGTTATCTCGGCTATTATGAAGTTGCCGCAGATGATTTTATAGACGTGGGTCCCGTGCTGCATAATGGCGAGGTTCTGGGCAATATGGCTATGGCTGCGTTCTCTCCTGACGGTGTGCTTTATGTCGGCGACGCCATCACGGATGAAATCTATACCATTGACGTGGTCGCGGCAGAGCAGAGTGGAATCGTCGAGGCGACCAGCCTGGGTCAGGTCATGTATAATGGCAATAGAATTGATCTCAATGCGGATATGGCATTTGATCCAGACGGCAACATGTTCCTTGTCTCGAATCGCGGCAATAATGAAAATATCCGGATGTTCCAGGTTATTGATACGCCCACTGGATTGGCGGGAATCCACATCGGCGCGCCCGGCGAGCAAAAAGCGACAGGCTTAGCATTTCTTGATCGGGGTGTTGGCAATGCCATCGTTTCAGTTCGCGGCTATACAAACGCGATGATGATCCTTGACCCGGAAACAGGTAACGAGCTGTATACCCTGCCCATGTATTATAATAATAATCGTTGGGATACGCACGAAGGCGACATGGCTATCGCTCTGCATCAGGGTCAGATTATACCGGATCCGATCACAGAAGAGATACCCATACCGGGCAACCAGTTCGCCTATATTTCTCTCACGAGCCAACCCGTCAATCCCTCTGCGGAGCAGGTATTTTCATCTCTGGAAAATCTGGCCCTGGTTGTGACAAATGACGGCGATGTGTATATCCCCGGCGATCCGGATCCGGTCGTGAACGACATAGGGAATGTGGTTCCCGGCGTAGTCTATAGAGTTTTAATCGAAGGCGACGACGATGTGCTGACATATATCGGAACCCCGAGCACTTTCTCACCGGACATTGTTCTCTATCCCATACAATGGAACTGGGTCTCATCTCTCTGTTCTGATCCTATTCCAGTGGAGAGCTATTTCTCCGAGATTCTCGAAGACGTTGTTATTGCAATGGATGAGTCTAATGGTCTGGTCTGGATTCCCGGTCTTGTCAATACAATCGGCGACGTTATTCCCGGTGTGGGATACAAGGTATATACGCAATTTAACGACATGACGTTATTCAATTATGACTGCGAAACCGGCGCAAGCCCTGTTTCTCGGATTGTCAAACCAACTCCGACAACGCATTTTGTATGCCAGTCGACCGGCTTAGCCTATAATATTGTGATCAATGACGGAGAATTGGAAAACGCGCCGTTGTCCTCAGGCGCAGAGATTGGTGTGTTTGACGGCGATCGCTGCGTGGGAAGCGCGGTGGTTGGATCAGACTATCCGCTTGCCATCACAGCGTGGGAAGCCTCGCCCGACCATGATCTGGCGGGATTCATTCCGGGTAATGCGATAACTTTCAAGGTATGGCAGGATGATCAGGAAAATAGTCTCAAAGCCGTTTATGAGCAAGGCGACGGTTCTTTTGGGGACGACCTGTTTGCCGTAGTCACATTGACCGGCGAGCTGCTCCCGTCTCTCGCAATGTTGCATCAGAACTATCCAAATCCGTTCAACCCGACCACCACGATCCGGTATCAGATCCCGTGGAGCCAACATCTATCGATTCGGGTCTACAGCGTGACTGGGCAATTGGTTCGGACTCTGGTGAATCGCGAGCAGGACGCGGGGTATCACAAAGTGGTATGGGACGGCAAAAATGAAGCGGGTTCATCCGTCTCGTCCGGCATCTATTTCTATCAGCTTACAACCGACCATGATTTCACGGATAGCAAACGAATGATCTTGATGAAATAATCGGAAATTGGCTGATCTTCACTCTTTTCGCGATAAAGCCCATGGTAAACATGGGCTTTGTCTTTTAAAAATAATTAAAGATAGCTCATGTTAAATTCGAGCTATCTTTTTCTTTATAAGTTCTTGATAAGTAATCCGTTAATTAATGAGCTAATAGGACGCGTAGTTACTATAAATCTAACTTTCCTTGACCCTCATATTGCAATTTCCACTGGTTATCTCCCACTCGCGTCAGCAATTCCCGCCTATGCACTAAACGTATGTAATTACAGGATTTGATTAAAAAGGTTTCGTAAACATTTCTATAAAAAGTTCGGATTTTACTTGACTTTATTCGATCATTTGTTTTATATTTGATCATTAATCCGCAGACTTCAAATTTTTTATATTTTTTATAAAGGGGTAGTCATGAAATTGCGCAAATATTTATCAGCCGATGGATTATTTGGTTTGGTTCGGTATGGATTTAAAAAAATTAACGATTTTCGTTCTTTGGACTGCGAAATACTGTTAACAGACGCGTTGATGTCTGCATTTGCCATGTTTTCTTTAAAAGACCCCTCTTTGCTGGCGTTTGACCAACGGCGGCAAACGGACGAAAACCTGAAGAGCATTTACCACATTAACCATGTTCCTAGCCTGCATTATTCATAAGCCTCGGAGAACCAGAGATATCAGATGTTTGATATTTAATAGGTTAAAGTCTATTTTTAACGACATTTCCAAGAAAACTCAGCTTCTATGAGAATTTCAGAACCCTTATTTGGGCTGACTCTGCGCTCTCTGTGACTCTGTTGCGAATATAGTGAAATGCGCGCAAAAGCTCCGTTTTCTAGTTTCCGCGGAAAGCGGGCGGATCGGGCTCAAAAAAATTTCGGAATATCACCCAGATTTGATCATTTGCGACCTGATGATGCCGGAAATGAATGGATATGAGGTTTTGGCCGAATTGCGAAAGAATCCAGATACCGCTATCACGCCATTTATTTTTCTGACTGCGCGATCGGGTCGGACTCACATGCGCAAGGGGTTCGAGTTGGGTGCCGACGATTATCTGACAAAGCCTTTTGGCATACGAGAATTGATCGGCGCGGTCCAGGCCCGTCTGGACAAGCAGGAATTGATTGAAAGTCGGACAGACAAACGTTTGGAGGAACTGCGAAAAAATCTCATCATAGCGCTGCCTCACGAATTTCGGACTCCTCTGACTGCGATCCTGAACTATTCTCAATTTCTCATGGATTCGTTAGATGCGTTGGATGCTAAGGAAACCAAGCGCATGTTGGGACATATCTACTCAGCGGGAGATCGGTTGCATCGCTTGATTCAGAATTATTTGTTGTACACGAAGCTCGAGATGATAGCGGGCAACTCTTCTGATATAAAGAAGTTAAGAAATCAGCGTACCGACAGTACGGAAATTTTGACCAGAGACTTTGCGTTGTCAAAAGCCGATGAGCTCGGTCGGAAAAAGGATATATCGTTTGACCTGACCCACGCGGTTATATGCATCTCTCAAGATAATTGGATCAAGATCGTTGAGGAATTGACAGATAACGCGCTGAAATTTTCGGAGAAAGGAACGCCAATTCGTATATCGACAAAAATTGACGGCAAATTCTACAGACTTGAGGTGATGGATTTCGGTAGAGGGATGACCTCGGATCATATAAAAAAAATCGGTGCCTACATGCAATTTCAGCGCCGCGTCTACGAGCAACAAGGAATGGGGTTGGGCTTAGTTATCGTCAAACGGTTGGTCGATATTTTCTCAGGATCGTTGATAATCCGCAGTAAACCTGAGAAGAAGACTATTATAATCGTAAAGATTCCGATTAGCGATAACCATTCTATCAATTATACGTCGTGTACATCCGCCGAGTAAAGATAGCGCTTGATCTTTTTTGTGGGCGTCTTTTCAAACGGCTCCAGTTGCTCAATCATTCTGTTTATTCTCGAAAAGGAAGATACCAAAGCATTTACGCCCTTTCGAATTCCTTCGAGGAGCTCCATGACCCGCTTATGAATCTGTGATTCGGTCAGATTTTGATCCTTAAACAGCTTATCCAGGCTTTCGTAATCAAGATGCACGCGCGCAACCAATTTTGCATCCTGCTGAAAGACCAACGACTCAACAACGTGAGCGCATTCGTTGATTTTCGCTTCGATCTCTTCCGGGTAAATATTTTCGCCGCTGGGACCGAGAATCATATTTTTCAGACGTCCTTTAATAAAGAGATAGTTGTCCTTATCAAGCATGCCCAGATCGCCTGTTCGGAACCAACCGTCTTCAGTAAGAACCTCCGCGGTACTTTCCGGATCGTTATAATAGCCCTGCATCACATTTGCGCCTCGCACAAAAATTTCTCCCTCGCCACTCTTCGGATCGGGCTTGTCGATTTTCATCTCAATATCGGATAATGGGGGACCGGTCGAGCGATATCGAGTATTTTCTGGACTGGATCCCGCTATCATGGGAGCGGTCTCGGTCAAACCATAGCCAATAGCGTACGGAAACTTGGCTTCTCGCAGAAACCGCTCGACATCCGGAGCCAACAACGCGCCTCCAATTCCAAAAAAAGAGAGATTTCCGCCGAAACTCTCCATTAGCTTTTTACCCGCGGCTCGATTCAACCGTTTTCTGATCAAGGGAATCTTATACAATCCGCGTAACAGCGCGTTTTGTTGAAACTTGGGCAATATCTTCGTGCGATATATCTTTTCTATGATCAAGGGAACGGTCAATACCATGGTCGGTTTGACCTTTTGCATTGCCGGAAGCAAAACTCTTGCCGTGGGCGGTTTTCTCAGATAATAGATCGTCGCGCCCCGCATGATCGGCATAACAAATCCCAGCGTGCCTTCATAACTATGCGACAAGGGAAGAATCGAAATCAAGCGATCTTTAGGGGTGATATCCTGAATCTTCAATCCAGCGATCGCGTCAAATACAATGTTCTTGTGCGACAGCATGACGCCTTTGGAGCGACCCGTGGTGCCAGACGTGTAGATGATCACAGCCGTGTCGTTTTCCCGAGGATTTCCCTGAGCTTTGCCAGTCAGTCGGCGGGCAATTTCCTTCAACTTCTCGAACTCGATGCTCCCTTTTTTGATCAACTCCTTGAGTCGGTCTCTCGGAATTTCCGGTGGAACCAGGCTGAAATCGTCGATTAAAATTACGGTTTTTACCTCGTCGTAAAAATCGCCGTCCTCTACTTTTTCATACAGTCGAGTCGAAACAAAAAGGGCTTTTGCCGCAGAATGACGAAGGATGTGATGCACCTCATTGGAGTGAAAATCCGGCAGAATCGGCACAACAACAGCCCCGATCGCGGCGATGGCAAAATATGCAGCACCCCAATTGGGTTGATTTTCGCTCAAAATCGCTACGCGATCGCCAGCTCCGATACCCTGATTATGCAAAAAATCGGAGATTTCCTGCACCTGTTCGCCTAAGAATTTGTATGTGGTTTCCGCGCCGTCCACAAAGCATAGCGCGGGTCGATCCCCGTACAAGTCCACGCTTTTTGTCAATAAGTTTTTCAGCGTTAATTTTTCCAAATAATCCATTATTTTACCTCAGCGTGTCGTAGTCCAGTTCGTTGTTAATTGATTATTATATCTTCCATCTGCCGATTGTATCGAGGAATTGTCGAATCTCAAACCGCTCCATTGTCTCTGGCGCGTAGAAAAATCGCTCCCCTTGGCGTTCTAAGCCGATAAGATAATTATAATCGATAAGTATATTTTGATTTTTATAAATTGGAATTACAGGGCGAGCTTTTACTTTTGAGATCATACTATGAATTTTATCGAACTGGCGAGCGATCTCTACCAAAAAATCTTTTCGTCGATCCGCATCTCCTTTTACCTGAATATAGACCCTCCGACCGTCCCGATCCGACCGGATCAAGGCTCGAACCTGCCCGTGAGTCAGCACAACGCCGCTACGCCAACAAAGCTTTCCACTGATATAACGGTGCATACGCACGATAAAGCGAGACATGATATACGTCGGAAAAAAGTTATAATGAAACTGAAAAGCGATGCTATTTTCGTTGTCCCATTGAAACTTCGGCGGTTGATAGGGGAGCAATTCAGGAATCAGGAACCGATCCGCTCTGTCCGACAACGGAAAACAAAGCTCGAACCTTGCCATCATGTCGGTAATAAGCCTTTGTTTATCAATAGGATAAATATTTCGATCCAGAATATCCTCCAACTGCTCCAGCGTCAATATTCCATTGTTTGCCAATGAAGCGTGGTTCAGTATTTGATAGACACCGTTTGTCACCCATTTAGGATTTAATATATGTATATCCCGTAATTCCTTGTTGGATGCATTATTACTTATATTACTAAAATTGAGAACAACTCCCAAATCATGCAAAAAGCCGATTAGCGTCTCTTGATTTTGTCGATTTAGCCCTTTTTTCTCGCATAACTCTTTATACTCTTGGTATGTGATGTAATCGACAGTCATTCTTCCCAATGTCTCTTTGATTTCAAACCAACTGTCCAAAAGCTGATCTTCGATACGGGGCAGTTGGCTCATCTCCCGAGCAATCATCTCTATGAGCTGATCCATATTTTCCCCAGTTTTGCACGAGACCCTGACAAAACCGACGATATTGGGATATTTGTCCAACAGCTCTCGCCGAACCAAACCCAGATCGCCGATGTCGATCTTATTCAATGCAATAATAACCGGCGCGTCGTCTCCATAGCTCCGGATCAGTTTCATCCAATAATCCACCAAGCCATACCGGTCCTCCTCTCGTGTGTCCCAAACAAGGAGATAGAGGCTGCGCTTGGTCAAAAAAAAGCGATGGGTAGCGTGGAGAATTTCCTGTCCTCCAAAATCCCAAATATTGACTTTTATCTGTTTGTCGCCATGTTTTAATCGCCAGGGATAAATATTGATTCCGTGTGTCTTCCGCTCACTTTCTTGGAACCGTTTGCCTCTCAGACGACGGGTAATTTGCGTTTTCCCGACATTCACCTGACCCACAATGTGTAGCTTAGCTTCTCGTAGCGGCTTTTTCTTCGAGCTATGGAGATGTTGCAGATAATAATCGACGATCGCGGCTGGCTCATCCACGCGCGCCAGAATTTCTGGAGGCGCGGCGAGTCGATTTTCCCCCAGGTCAAGATGTCGGAGACGAGTCAGATTTTTGATCTCCAACGGCAGAGAAGTCAAATTATTGCCACATAGCTTAAGCGAAGTCAGATTCGTCAGTTGACCGATCTCTGGCGGAAGGAAGCTCAAGCGATTGCGTTCCAAATTTAGCTCTGTGAGCTGGGAAAGCCGCCCGATCTCGGATGGAAGCCGACTAATCTTGTTGTGATCCAGTGCCAAACTCTCCAATTCCGTCAAACAACCGATCTCGGGACAGAGCTCCTCGATACGGTTATGGCTCAGGTAGAGCTTGCACAACTTGTGCAGTCCACGAATTTCGGGCGGAACTTTGTGTAGCTTGTTGTTGATAATATCCAATATATCCAGATCGGAGAGATGAAACAGAGCCGGATTGAGCTCCTCCAACTTGTTTGTGCTGAGATAAAGTTTTCTAATCTGGCTTAAGCGGCTGATCTCGTCGGGAAGCCTCACCAACCTCTTTTGAGATAAGTTCAGCCATTGTTTGTTTTTCTTCTCGGCGTCCAGGATGCACTTGAGCAACTGTCTATCATTCATTCCACCACGCCTCCTTACTTCCATGTTCGCGCGCTAATTCTTTCTTAGCAATTCGGGCTGTGTCATCTGTCTAACAGGTTCTGTAATGCGGTTCCTCAACGTCAGGTCGTAACGTAAGCTATATTATAGCAATAACGATGCGCGGCTATTTGATTTTTCGGAACGCGTCCTCGACCAGACCCACGACATGATTCGGGATTTCGGCAACAGGGATTCCGGCTCTTTCAAACGCGTCCAATTTGCTCGCAATGGTTCCTCGATCCCCGATAATAATCGCGCCTGCATGCCCCATTTTTTTATCAGAAGGCGCGGTTCGTCCAGATATATAGGCGACAACCGGTTTTGTTATGATTCCCTTCCGAACCAACTCAGCGGCTTCTTCCTCCATACTCCCCCCGATTTCTCCGATAAGCAGGATGACCTGGGTTTCTGGATCGCTCTGGAATAGACGGAGCATATCCGGGAACGGGGTTCCTACAATCGGGTCTCCGCCAATGCCAAAACATGCGCTCTGACCGATTCCGACTTTTGATAACCGAGAAACGATTTCGTATGTGAGGGTTCCGCTCCTTGAAGCCACGCCCACATGACCAGGGAGATAATAAGCGGAGGGAAGAAATCCAACTTTACACCGTTCCGAAGGCGATATCACTCCAGGGGTGTTGGGTCCGATAACCCGCGCATGGCATTGGTTTGCTCGGGAAATGATCTCCATCGTGTCATGCAGAGGGATGTGCTCGGATACCATGACCAGCGTTTTGAGACCTGCGTCTAGTGCTTCAAACGCGGCGTATTTCATGACTTTTGCCGGAATAAATAAGATTGTTGCGTTGGGTTGCTGGGCGTGCATCGCTTCCTTCACAGTATCAAAAATATCGATACCGTGAACTTTGGTTCCGCCGGCTCCAGGTCTCACCCCAGCCACGATTTTCGTCCCATATTCCATCATAAGTTTTGTGTGATGCCGGGCGGCGGAGCCAGTAATCCCTTGCACCAGCAATCTCGTTTTCGAATCGATTATAATGCTCATATTTTAATGTTGTGAAGATATCCCAAGCTATTTGGGGTGACTTTTTGACAATTCGACAATTCGTTCAATAGCGGCTTCGAGATGGGTATAGGGTTCTATGCCAAAATCTCGCAGAATCTTATGCCCGGATTCTTCTTTGTTCCCGATCATCCGAATGACAATCTGCGCGTCCGTTGGGTTGTCTTTTAGAAACCGAACGATTCCGCTTGCCAATAGATCGCACCGATTAAGACCAGCGAAAATATTGATCAGAATTGCGTTTGCCTGCTTCGCTTTTTTTAGCAATTTAAACGCTTCATAAACTCCCTCTTCATCGATCTGGGCAGTGTCCAGAAAATTTGCGGCAGACCCTCCCGCCAGGTGGATCAGGTCGAGTATGGTCATGGTCAATCCAGCACCGCTCGACAGGATGGCAATATCGCCTGGGAGATCAATATAAGTCCAGCTTTTCTCAACCGCTTCCTCCGCGATAGGGTCGAGATCGCTCCGTTGTTTCTTCAGCTCGACCGTCTCAGGATGCCGGAACAGCGAATTGTCGTTGATGTTCAGAACCGCGTCCACCGCCATCAACGAGTTATCTTTTATGCGGACAATCGGATTGATCTCAACCGTCTCCGCGTCATATTTCCGGAAAATCGTATAGAGAGTTTCTGCAATATGCGCGACATCCTGACCAATAAACTCCACAATCTGACCCAACTGATCTTTTGTCAGACCAGTCAGGATATTAACCGGAAGTTTTAATATACTATCTGGGTCGGATTCCGCCAATTTTTCAATATCAACGCCGCCTTTCCGACTTATGATTAGCAGGGGGCTCCTCTTGCTATAGTCGATTGCCACAGCGAGATAGAACTCTTCGACAATATCGGCTTTCCGCTCGATAAGGAGCGTCTTGATCGGTTCCCCTTTGACGTGCATCTGAAACAATCGTTCCGCCTCCAGACCTACGGTAGGGGGATCGTCGGCAAATAAAATGAGACCCAGTTTCCCCCTTTTTTTGATTCCAAGCTGAGGTTTTATGACCACTGAAGAGCCGATCTCTTCAGCGATACTTTTCGCTTCCTCGACATTTTTCGCGATTCTCCCGAAAGGAATCGGTATATCATACTCGGAGAAAATTTTTTTGGCTTGATATTCGTATAAATTCATGGTGGATATAACTCCCGATCACCGAAAAATAAGATCCGTTTGTTATCTCATGGCAAAAGAGTCCGCAGATTACACAGATTTTCATAAATTATAAAGAGTCTGAAGAGTCCGCAGATTACACAGATTTTCATAAATTATAAAGAGTCTGAAGAGTCCGCAGATTACACAGATTTTCATAAATTATAAAAAGTCTGAAGAGTCCGCAGATTACACAGATTTTCATAAATTATAAAGAGTCTGAAGAGTCCGCAGATTACACAGATTTTCATAAATTATAAAGAGCCTGAAGAGTCCGCAGATTACACAGATTTTCATAAATTATAAAGAGCCTGAAGAGTCCGCACTGACAATTTTCAAATTTAGTAATTTGCAGGCATTCTAAAAATAACGCATCTCCAAAAATTGTCAAGTGTAAAAAAAAAACCGGCGGAGAGTTCTCCGCCGATGAATCGAAAATGGGAAGCGTCCATTTTATACTAATTCTATTCACTATTAGTATCTGGACTTATTACTGGTCCTTTTTTTCCGTAGTTGGAGTCTGGTCAGACTTTTTTTCCTGTCCATCCTCTCCTTTTTGATCGGAGTCATTTTTTTCTGCGCTATCCTTTTTTTCTTCCTTATCTAATTTCCAGATTAACGGAAGTTTTTCCTTGGTCTGTTTGTCAGCTCGAGTCACAGCCGCGAGACGGGTTTTGATTTCCTCTTTTTTTACATCCTTTTTGATAGCTGGAACTTTGTTCAAAGTTTTCTCAAAAATTGAAATCGGAACCGCTTTATCCGTTTTCTCACCTTCATTCGATTCCGCTTTTTCCTCATCATCCGCGAAAGATAGGGACACAAATAAAGACGCGGTTATCAAAAATATAAAAAAGACGCCGAACTTAAAATTTTTCCTCACCATTTTGATCCTCTTATTTCTTATTAAAACAGATTAAAACGAATATATCATACACACTTATGAACAAATATATTGATGCAACGTTTTTAGTTGCTGCAAAATCGATTCCATTTCATTCAGGGGAAGCTGAGTTTTTGAGTCCGATAAGGCTTTTTTTGGATTTGGATGCGTTTCGATAAAAATCGCAGCGCAAGCACCAGTAGCAATAGCGGCTTTTGCCAGAGGAAAAGCGAATTCCGGTTGACCTCCAGAAATTTCTCCCGCGCCTCCTGGGAGTTGCGCGCTGTGCGTAGCGTCGAACACGACAGGGAAGCCCAACGCTTGCATGATTAGCAGTCCTCGCATGTCCACCACCAGGTTATGATAGCCGAAACTCGTCCCCCGTTCGGTCAAGAGCAAATTTGGATTTCCAAGACGAGTCGCTTTTTCGGCGACCAACGCCATATCTTCCGGTGCCATGAACTGACCTTTTTTGATATTGAGTGCCCGACCGGTTCGAGCCGCGGCTTGGATCAAATTTGTTTGTCGGCAAAGAAAAGCAGGGATTTGTATAATATCCGACACTTCCGCCACGGATTTTGCCTCGCCTTCCTGATGAATGTCGGTCAAAATAGGCAAATCGAACAAATTTTTGACTTTTTCAAGAATTCTCAAAGCCTTTTCCATGCCAATGGTGACAAAAGAATCCGCGCTGGATCGGTTTGCTTTTTTATATGATGACTTAAAGATCAAAGGCAATTCCAGCTTATCGGAAATGGTTTTCAGCTTTTCGGCGGTCCGGAGGACGATCTCTTCATTCTCCACCACACAAGGACCTGCGATTATCGCCAGAGGTTGGCCATCGCCAATCAAGATTTTTTTGGAGACTCTACAAACAGCGGTCATTTAAAACTTCCTTTTTAAGTAGGCGTTATGTTATGGAACTTATTTTAATAACATAAAAATATTTAATTTTTTACTTTTTATTACTTCCCGGCCAGACAACAGCGCGATTGCGTCCCCCCCGTTTGGCCTGATAAAGCATGGCGTCCGCTTGCGCAATAAGATGTTGGCACTTGGTTTGATTGCCCATCGGGAAGGAGCTGACGCCCAGGCTGGCCGTAATTTTCAAAGAGTAATCATCGACCGAGAATTCCCGTTTTTCGATCTCCTTGCGCAATCGTTCTGCAGCTTCTCCCGATTCAATCAGATTTGTCTGAGGCAATATCACGACAAATTCTTCTCCTCCGTAGCGACAGGTGATATCCACCTCTCTCATAGTATGGAGGATCGTTTTTGCCACTGCTTTTAATACAGCGTCCCCGATCTGATGACCATACGTATCGTTGAACGCCTTAAAGTGGTCAATATCTGCCATAATGAGCGATAAAGGCGTTTGATAACGTCGAGAGAGTATAAAAACCTCTTCTAATTTCTCCTGAAATGTCCGATGATTGCACACGCCCGTCAAGCCGTCTAATGTGGCTAATGTTTTCATCCGTTCATTCAGCCGGATGTTTTCGATCACTTTTACCGACAGACCCGCGACAATATTCAAAAATTCTACGTGGTAATCTCGGAACCGGTCCTCGTCGATTGCAGCAATGCACAACAAGCCGACAGTTCGATTTTCTCCGACCAAGGGGGCGGAAAGCCACGATTGAATCTGCGACTCCATCCTGATGTCCAATCCTCTTGTGTTCCGATTAATCGTTGGCAAACTCAATGTTTGCGATTTGATAATCGTTATCGGCGTTTTTTTCAGGTCTTCCCATACTTTTTTAACTTTATCTTGAATAATCCGAATCAAATTCAGATCAAAGTGGGTTAGAAAGTCTATATAAACTCTGCCAGTACGATCTTCATCCAACAAGAGAAGCACATGGAAATCCGCTCGGAAAATATCAGCCATACTGGTCAAAAGCTGTTTGATCACTTCGTCGGAATTGAAGGAGATGGATAAGGCGCGGGTGAGCTGATAAAGCACCTGGGTCTCTCTCGTCAAATTTTCGTAGTATCCCCGCTCTGCTATCAGATTTTGGTAGCTGATACCGTTTTGAACGCTTGCCGCGATAATATCAGCCGAGCGTCTCAAAGGTTCTTGGATACTTGGCAGTTCATCGCCCAAAAAACAGACGACTCCGACGGCAAATCCCAGTCGATCCAGCCGGAATAAGATCACCTCCTTATCGGTGTCCTTGATCTTTGAGGGCGGGGAAAGAATCGATCTTTCACTTTGAAAGCAATCGTCCGCCAATTTCCGAATATTTCCCGGCGCTGTAGGACCATACTTGGAAAGAAGATGGAGATTGCCATCTTGCGCTGAATAGCCAAATATCAGGCAATCGGTCACTTTTGGAATTGATTCTACCAGAAAGGAACTGGCTTGGGGTAAGACAGCCTCCAAATCCAGTGAGGAAAGCAGAATCTTGGCTAATTTTAAAAGCGGACAATTTTTTTCAGCCATCGAACTCTCTCGAAAAAAATAGGGCGACGCAAAGTTGCACCTTAATAACGATGCGACTCTGTCAATTTGTTATATAAATTCCAGTTATGCAAGCCTTTTTCTCAATTTTTTAAAGAATTAACGTGCGGATTATTATATTCTGGATCGACAAAGATGTTGGTCGAGTTTCAAATTTTGTCCCGCCTTTCCCATATTGAAATATGCAACGGTGTCCATAAATTATTTCATTTAAATTGAATTTTTTTCTTGACAAAAGGATCGATTTCATCTATATTTGCTGACAGTTATTTTATGAAATTATATTCCTCTGTAGCTCAATCGGTAGAGCGAGTGGCTGTTAACCACTAGGTTGGGGGTTCAAGTCCCTCCGGGGGAGCCAAATAAAAAAGCTGCTTTCTATGAAGGCAGCTTTTTTCGTTTCTATCATTTTATCCAGATGTCTAAAGATAAAGCCATAAGAAAAAAATTGGCACGATAAATCCGACAGCAGTTAGCCACGCTCCTCGACCGGTAATTCCCCTCTTACCTTTTAAAATGAAAATCCCGGTAGTTGCTAAAATAGCCAATGAAAGCGCGTAAATATCCGAGATCCACGTCCATATTTTTTTTGCCTTATTCAGATGCAGGAAGTTGAACCAATGCAAGATCGCACGATTGTGAACGACCTCCCGCTCTACTTCTCCGGTGCGATATTTCGTCCGAATCGTGCTTCCATCCTCCATAAAAATCTCCAATGTCTCGGAATCCGGTCGAAATGCGGCTTTATATGTGGATTCGACAGAGAGGCGGCTTAATATCACTTTTGCCAGATCATTTTTGTTCTCAATCTCTTCTCGGATCGGTTCGATCTGATGTTCGACGTATTCGATGCGGTAACTCGGATTCCAGCTATCAATATGATTGACCGCAATGCCGGATATTGCATAAATGATTGTCAAACCAAAACATAAATATCCTAAATCCCGATGAATAATAATGTTCCATTTGCGCCATTTCATTTTATATTCTCCGATGATAAGAGATAAAAAAAGCCGTTACCAAAGTAACGGCTTTTAAGGCAAAGTAAGCCGAATTTAATCCGAATCTAATCAAAAAAGATGACAGCACCAGTGCCTTTGATCTGATACACAACGGCACTCAGATCAGCTTTTTCTTTATCGCTGTCAGCCACGGCGGTTCTCTTGCATTCGGCATGGGCCGCGGCGGTTTTCTTGCAGCCTTCAACTGACGCGACTTTTTCGTCCTTTGCATCATCTGCATGATGATGATCGTGAATTTCTTCCGAAGCTTCTTCGGATTTTTCAGATTTTTCAGCGGCTTCATCAGATTCTACAACCTTTTCAGAACTTTTGGCTTTGTCGGAATCTTCTTCGGTGTGACGAGAGCAGACATGGACATCCTCAACCTTATTGATCAACTGACCCTCTTTGTCAAATTCGAGTTTATAGAGCTTGCCTTGAACGCGAGCCTTTTGACCCTTTGCCTCTATCGGGAAAATGATCTCGCCGTCGTTGACTTTAACCTTGATACTTTTGTCATTTTTATCAGCCAACTCCAACCAACAGCCTCTTGTAGCACATACGCCGACAACTGTTTGTGATCAGAACAACTTTTTTCATACCTTCTTCTCCTCCAATAAAAAAAATAAAAAAAAATAAAAAAAACCAATATTAACACTATCAATAATTTCCTTCAGGAAAGAAAATAATACATGCAAAGAAAATCTTTGTTGCATTAATTTTGAAATATCCAATAAATTCCCCAACTTTGATAATAACCGGGCATAACAGAATCTGGGACATATCCATAAGATTGATCCGTTATGTTATGAAACGTCAGATTAGCCTGAAAATTATTCCCGAAGTCCAGCTGAAAACCGACGTCGAAAACAGCGTATCGGTTGGACTCGGACTGGTCTTTTTGCTCGAAATAACGCCAGTCCAACTTCAGGCGGCAGACCAATTCCCCATCAAAAAAGGGATGCGACACATTGATTCCGCTCTGTAACAAAACAGGGAGGTAGGAATCCGTGGGATCGCCATCCGGTCGATTCACATGCAACTTGGATATGAAAGAACCTCGATCTCGATGTTGATAGCCAAGAAAACCGATTGCCCCATAATTTATTCCATGAATTTGCGATTCAAACAATTGGCTTTGTCGGAAATTCTGGCGATATAACCGAACTCCGGCTCGGATATCTGGGAGAGAAAAATCGACAGATACGCGATAATCTCGAATCGTTTCAGGATCAGAGATTGACTTTTTTTGAAAAAATTGTTCGTCAGGAGATAAATGGCGCCGGAATTGAGCGAGATTCAGACTGACTTTCCACGTTTCCCCGGAAAAATAACGCAATTCTCCCGACGCGGCGAGAACTGGCGATTCCTCTGAATGTAAAAGGAAATTCGCGGTTCCGGTTGCCGTTATTTGTCGCCCATTCATGGAGAGAAAGTGGGATGTAGCCGTGATAAAGCCGTTACCGCTATGCAGATTGGAAAAATTGTCAGCCGGTTTGATTTTTCGTAGATTGAGATAGTCCAACCTTGCGCCGGCTCGAACAGAACAGATACCGATCCGCCACGAGCGGTCGCTTCTGAGATGCAAGGCGTCGTATTGATAGCGTTGCACAGTAGAATCGGCATTGTAAATTTTGATCGATTGCCGGACAAATTGGAACAGATTGCGCCAATCCAGTCGATTGGCGGAGATACCGAAGCTGCTCCAAAAGTCTCTGGTTTGGATTCCGTCTGTCGTGATCAAATTCGGATTTGGGGATTCGACGTGACGGGTTTCATTGCGTCCTTGCAGGTGAATCGTCCACAAACTGTCCACTTGCGCGCTGACAGCTCCGAAAAAATCCGCGTCTTTTGATTCAGAGAAATCTCGAAAACCGTCGGTCTCTCGGAAATCATAGCTGAAAACGCCCTGCATCCGGCTGCCCAACTCTCCGCTGACCATGACTTGATAGAGATTTGTGCTATTCGCTCCGGTTTCATAGGCAATTGTGGAGATTGGATTGGAAATTTTTCCCGAATGGGTAACAATGTGTATGATTCCCGTCGCGGATGCGCCCCATTCCGCGGCAATTGACGAAGGGGGAAGATATTCGATTCGTTCAATGCAGGCGACAGGGATTGATGAGAGAACCGGCTCTCCGAGAAATGAATTTTGCGCGGGCTGCCCGTTGATCAAGACGATCAATTGGTTTATCGACGAAAGCCCCTGTCGCGCATCAATCGGCTGGCCCGCGCCTCCCCGAGGAATGAGAATCAATTCCGGTATGGCGGCAAGGACGTCTTCTATGTTTGTGAAGTGATTTTGCCTGATTTCCGAGCGGGTAATCACAAAAACTTGGCTGATATCCGATCCAGTGGCTCGACATATCTCAAGCAAAGAGAATGGGATCGGTATTGCGACAGATAGGCTATCAGACGCAAGCGAGTCAGAGACGGCGTCGGACTGGAGTTCGGATTCGGCAAAAACGGGATTGATTATCAACGTCAAAAGGAGGATGAAAAAAAACCGTTTCATAGTGCTTCTGCGGACCCTGCTGTTTTGTTCAGCGTGTCGATCATCTCCTGGTGAATTTTGCTATTACTGGCCAAGATTTGATCCCCGAACAGATCCAGAGAACCTCCGCGGTAATCTGTCACTTGCCCCCCAGCCTCTCGCACGATCAGGTCCCCTGCCGCTATATCCCAGGGATGCAGACGCGGCTCCCAGAATCCGTCGAATCGACCGCACGCTACGTGACAGAGGTCGATCGCGGCGGAACCGGGGCGACGGATCGCCTGCGCTTTAAGCAAAAAATTTTGGAACTCCTCCATATTGTTATTCGGGTTGGTCCGAATATCATACGGAAAACCGGTCGCCAGCAGACTGATGTTCAAATTTTCTACCTGACTTACATAAATTCTGTTATTATTTAACGACGCGCCCTGCCCTTTTTCGGCATAAAACAGCTCATTTCTCGACACGTCGTTCACTACGCCGATTATTGTTTCGCCTTTGTATTGCAGCCCAATCGAGACACAATACGCAGGGAAATTATGCGCAAAATTTGTGGTGCCGTCCAAGGGGTCGATAATCCATCGATATTCGGAATTTCCTTCCAACTTTCCTTTCTCTTCAGTCAGGAAATTATGATCAGGGAAGCGGTTCCGCAAGTGGTCAAGGAGTATTTTCTCTGAATTGAGATCAGCTTCTGTGACCAGATCAATCGCGCCTTTATAGCGGATATTGCGGATCTTACCCGTCATTTTTTTTATACAGCCGCCCGCTAAATACGTCGATTCAATAGCGGTTTGTAAAAACAGTTCATAGCTCATATATTGCTCGCTTATTGTTTATCTATTTAAGGATTCCATCATATATTCCCAATCGCTTCCTAACGTCTTTCTCAGTGTCGGGTCGGAGATTTCCGTGGGATCATCCGAAAAGATCAATTGCGGATCTTTTCTGCCCACTTTGTCGCTGAATACAAAAACAGAGATGTTTTTTAAATTAAAATAATTCCAGACGATGAACTCTCGATCGCTTTGGGGCATATTGTCTTCTCGCTGTTCGCTCGGCTCTCCGTATTTCAAATAAATTCTGCCTCGATCGGTTTTAATGCCTTTTTTATTTGCCCGAATCGCCTGTTTGGAAGCAAAAAAAGTATTGGCATAATTAACCCGTCGTTCCAGTTCGATTTTGAATTCGTTTTCCGGCGTAAATGGATTCGGGTCTCGTTCTCGCCAGAAACGATAAGCAAAACGAGCCTTAGCTTCCGGATTCAGCCCCTGGAATTGTTTTTTTTCACTCTTGCTTATGACATATTGCACTTTGTCCAAAAATTCGTGGCTCTCATCGTCGCTCATGGGTTCTAACTCCGCCTCCTGTTCCAATTGAGCCCATTCCCGAACCATTGAAAATTTCTTTTCCAAGATGACGCTTTCTTCTGACCCAGTGTCCGTCACCTCGACCAGTAGGAAATAGTCGCCGTCTTTTAAGGTGACGATATTTTTACCGTCAACGATGATGCAACTCTCTTCCGGACGACGAAACGAGCCGGGGTGATAACTTTTTATTGTATCGCCTTCCGCGCTGACAATCGTATATTTTACGTGAATCAGCTTTTCTTCGTCAGAACTTAAATTCAGATTATATATTTCATAATAAAACCAAAGGAACGGCTCTTGGATGGTAAATACGTTATCTGGGTTGATTTGCATGGCGTAGCCGTTTTTGTTAAAAATGCTTTTCAATGAGTCCGGTTGGATGTTTGTCGCCAAAATTATGTCGCTGAGAGCCAATTTATCTTTTGGAGGGTCCGTAACAACAAAAGGAACCAGCTTTTTTCCAGCCCGCTTCGAGTGAATATCGGTTAATGTGATGTCCAACATATAGTCGCCGGGAGAGAGCAATTCGGAAAACATCAGACGATAGGAGGGCTGAAGCTGAAGCTCTCTTTTTGCAAAAGCCGCAGGCGTGTCCCATTGGTCGGACGCAACGATGTCGCCTGTCTCCCGATTCTTGATCGAAAAGGCAGTGTTGACGACCACACGCACGTATCGATCTGGAAATTTGGGATCGTCTGTGTACGTCAATTGATCAAAGGGTATCTCGAATAGAAAATCCTGCTCCAGCAGATCCTGGACTCCGCTCTGAAAAAGCCCGGTATCCATTTTGAATTGCAGGCGACCCAGGGAATCTTGAGCCATAACGATAGCAACTTGACAAATCAGGAAAAAAATAAATAAGCTTACTTGAGATCTTCTCATAACTCTCTCCTCGGTTTCTCCGTACAAATAAAAAAAAATTGGTACCCGATAGATTTTTCATATCCGCGTGAATCCTCGCAATCTGCGGACCACTCTGCGGACTTTTGAATTCGATCCGCAGATTGCGAGGATTCACGCTGATTAAGAGTTAAATTCTTTATAATCTGCGTAATCAGCGGACTCTTCATCCTCAATAAATACGCGGTGTAAATGATTCGTCATTCAGGCTTTTCATATTATTTCCGGATTGGCAAAAAACAAACAACCCTGCTTCGACGGCAATATCAACGTCTTTGGGATGAAATTTATGCTTTACCTCAACGACAGCCACGCAGTCCTGACCATAGAGCACAATATCATATTGACCTCGTCTTGCCCGAATATTATGCACGGTCTCTTCAAAGGCAACGCCGTTAAGCGAGGGGCTTTCTTTGAAGCCATGATAAAA
>NBMB01000048.1 GCA_002084765.1 Candidatus Cloacimonetes bacterium 4572_55
AAATTGACTGATCATATTTGGAATGTCAAAGAACTATTATTTATGGTGAGTGCCCCGCACCATTCCTCAAAAAATAATTTACAACACATAAAAGGGTGACTACCGGGTTTTGGGGCATAGCCCCCAACGCGATTTTTTTTTGGGAAATTTTGATTTTTATAAAAAACAAGAGCTATGCGCTTGTAAATAATCTTTTTAGATAAGATACACTGAAAGAGACTGCATTGAAACGATTTTTCTCATACAAAAAAAAACCGAAATCCAATCAGAAACGCAGGTCGGAGAAAAAGCGTCTGTTCCGACAAAATATGGAAGCTCTAATCAAGGGTCTGCGCCGAGAATCTAAATGGTTGCGACGTCGGATTTCGGTCGCCTCGACGCGTGTATTGAGACAATACCAGACATCTGCTCGGCATTGGTTTCAGTGCCTGTCCGACATTTCTGTTCAGGCGATCGATCAGGCAAAAATGGCGGAGCATACCTTTATAGTGATTATTGCGATCATCATTGGTCTGCTGGGTGGGATCGGTGCTGTCGGTTTTCGATTTTTGATTAAATTTTTTGGGGAACTGTTTTTCGGGACATTTACCCATTCCGTCGAGATGATCCACTCGATTCCCTGGTATATTTTGATGTGCATACCAGGGGTCGGGGGTCTGATCGTGGGCATGATCGTGCATTACGTTTCTCAGGAGGTCAAGGGTCCCGGAATCCCTGAGGTGATGGAGGCCGTGGCTCTGCATAACGGATATATCCGCCCTCGCGTCACCATAGCAAAAGCATTTGCCTCAGCGATCTGCATTGGGTCTGGCGGTTCTGTGGGAAGAGAAGGTCCCATTGTCCAGATCGGCTCGGCGATTGGGTCTACGATCGGACAATTTTTGCAAGTCTCAAGTCGTCGCATGCAGACCTTTGTTGCGTGCGGCGCATCAGCTGGTATTGCCGCGACCTTCAACGCGCCAGTAGCCGGAGCTCTTTTTTCAGTCGAAGTGATACTTGGCGACTTCGGGGTGCCGCAGTTCAGCCCAATCGTGATATCGTCCGTAGTCGGCACAGTGGTCTCTCGTCATTTTATCGGAGACCTCCCGGCTTTCGAGGTGCCGCCATACGCGATCGTGAGTGTATATGAGCTTTTCTTCTACTTTGCACTGGGCTTGCTCGCGGGAGTAGTCAGCTATCTGTTTCTCAAGACGCTTTATCATACCGACGACCTGTTCCAAAAAATCCCCTACAAAATGCCCGGATATTTCAAAACAGCACTCGGCGGACTGCTCGTCGGTATCATCGGGATTTGGTTTCCCCAAGTATTCGGCGTTGGATATGAAACCATGAACGGCGCTCTGCATAGCGCGTTGAGCTGGAAGATCATGCTTGTTTTGATCTTTGCAAAGTTGATTTCCACCTCTATCACAACCGGTTCCGGCGGATCGGGAGGCGTATTCGCTCCCTCACTCTATCTCGGCGCATTGGTAGGCGGGGTGATCGGATCGGGACTCCACGCTCTTTTTCCGCATCACACAGCACCTCCCGGAGCTTATGCTCTGGTCACCATGGGCGCGCTGGTCGCAGGCACCACGCACGCGCCGATTACCGCTATCCTGATCATCTTCGAGTTGACCAACGCATACACCATTATCCTTCCTTTGATGATCTCCTGCATTGTCAGCACATTGGTCACTACCAAGCTGCAAAAAGAGTCGATATATACCATGAAACTTGCCCGCCGGGGGATCAACCTCAATCGGGGACAGGAGCTGAACGTGCTGAAATCTCGGCATGTTCGGGACGTGATGAGACCGGAGTTCGAGCTTATCCCGACAAATATGCCTTTCAAAGCACTTCTTCAATTTGTTTCGGAGAGCGTGCATTCCTTCTTTTTTGTGATCAACAGTAAAAATAAGCTGATCGGCATCCTCTCCCTCGACGATATCCGCCGTGTGATGATGGATATTGATGTGGTGGTGGACTTTTTGGTTGCCAACGATATTACAAATCATGGGAACCTGACGACTCTTCGGGAAAACGACAATTTGGATCATGTGATGAAGGTGTTTGGTCACGGCAAACTGGACGAGTTGCCGGTTGTGGCAGAGGATAACCCGGATCAAGTGATTGGCACGGTCTGGCGACAAGATGTGATAGCAGTCTATAATAAGGAGATTTTCAAGCGGGATATGGCGGACGGCGTCGCTTCCGGCATCAATATGTCAAGCGATCGGGAAGATATTGAGCTGGTAGACGACTTCCTGCTACGGGAACTGGACGCGCCGCGCCGTTTTGTGGGCAACACCATTGGCGACCTGGATTTACGGGCAAAATATGGCGTCGAGGTGATTCTGATCAAACATCGAGAAAAGTCGAAATCTGGATATAGCTCCCAAGATGAGACGCTGATGAAGATCATCCCTTACGCGCAGTATCTGATCAAAGAAAACGATATTTTTTTGGTCATGGGCGAAAAAGCCAATCTGGATATGCTGGAAAAACTGTGACCTCGGAGAGTCGGGACGCTCACGATAAACGCCCCGATACTGCTGAAAATAGAGATTACATTCTGAAAACAGGCCAATCCGTTTTTTTGATCTGGGCGTTCAGGCTCATGGAAATACCGAGTGCCAAGGCTGTACGCGTATCGATCGGGTCCAAAATACCGTCGTCCCATAACCTCGCTGTGCTGTAGTATGGGTGTCCCTCTCGCTCGTATTTATCTAAAATTGGCTGCTTGAAAGCCGCTGCCTTTTCCTCGTTCATCAGCGGTTTCCCCTCATACGCCCGTTGATCCTGCTTGACTTGAAGCAGAACATTCGCGGCTTGCTCGCCTCCCATTACGCTGATACGGGCGTTGGGCCACATCCACAAAAGACGCGCGCCATAAGCCCGCCCGCACATGCCATAGTTCCCCGCGCCAAAGGATCCGCCAATTATCACGGTGAATTTTGGCGATTTGACCGTTGTCACAGCCTGCACCAACTTTGCGCCGTCTTTGGCGATTCCGCCGTTTTCATAAGCCTTTCCCACCATGAAGCCGGTGATATTTTGCAGAAAAATCAATGGAATGCCGCGTTGCCCGCATAATTGAACAAAATGTGCGCCTTTGACCGCGCTCTCCGAGAAAAGCACGCCGTTATTTGCCAATATTCCGACCGGATACCCGTGAACTCGGGCAAATCCGCATACTAACGTATTGCCATACAACGGCTTAAATTCGTGGAATTCGCTCCCGTCCACCAGGCGGGCTATCACTTCATGGATATCGTACGGAGTGCGAGTATCCTTGGGGATAACGCCGTAGAGTTCCTCTGGGTCATAGCGAGGGTCTTTCGGAGGCTGGATATCCAGACCGACCCGTTTTTTTCTGTTGATATTCTCCATGATAGATCGGGTGAGACGGATTGCGTGCTTGTCGTCAAGCGCGTAGTGGTCAGTCACGCCGGATGTTCGGCAGTGAACATCCGCGCCTCCCAGCTCCTCCGCGGTGACCACCTCGCCAGTAGCGGCTTTCACCAGAGGGGGACCTCCCAGAAAGATCGTGCCGTTTCCTTTAACAATGATACTTTCGTCCGCCATAGCCGGAACATACGCGCCGCCTGCAGTGCACGAACCCATCACAGCTGCGATTTGCGGGATATTCATGCTGGACATGATCGCTTGATTATAGAAGATGCGCCCGAAATGATCTCGATCTGGAAACACCTCGTCCTGCATGGGTAAAAATGCGCCTCCAGAATCGACAAGATAAATGCAGGGCAGGTTATTTTCCATAGCGATTTCTTGCGCTCGGATATGCTTCTTGACAGTCATCGGAAAATAAGACCCGCCTTTGACAGTCGCGTCGTTGGCGATAATCATTGCCTCCTGTCCGCGAACAGAGCCGACGCCGGTGACAACCCCAGCCGACGGCGTCCACGCGCCATACATTTCATAGCCAGCCATCGCGCTGAACTCCAGAAAGGGACTGCCCGAGTCGATCAAGGAATCGATACGCTCACGAGCAGTCATCTTGCCTCGTTTGCGATGCTTGGCGACCGCTTTATCCGAACCGCCTTTTTTCACCTTGTCCAAAATCTCTTTCAATTCAGCGGCCAGCTTTTTATTATGCCGAACGTTTGCCTTAAAATCCTCACTATTTACTCGTATTTGAGATTGAATCGATTGCATTTTTTTTACCTCGGTCAAGTTAACGATCTCAGCTCTTGGCGTGTGCCTTACAAGTCCCATGAGCCGCAATTTTTCGGTGATTTAAAGTGTGATTGTCACTTTCACAATTATCCGATAAGCTCAAAAATAATAACGTTTCAGCGGAAAATTGTCAATCAAAATAATATTAATCCTAACCATAACATGTTAAAAGAGTTATCTTAATCAAGCAATATCAAGCAATAAAATCTTGTTTCTAAAAATATATAAAGTAATTGACTTCGCGAATAAATTAGCTATTCTGACGAGAATTTTAACGAACATCGGGTGAATAGGGCGAGTTAAAATCGGAGCCGCCAGCTCAAATTCATCTTCGGATCGGACAGGATGGAACCGCGCGGTATATCAATTATTGACATAACCGGTACAATTTTAAAATCCGCAACTCGTCATAGCTGATCTGCTTCTGATGCACCTCATAAGCCGGCGATAATCCTGTAAATCCAAATCGATCAAACGTTTCAAAAACGTCTTTCTGTTGATTCTGCGATAACTTTGATGATTTCAAAATCATTGATGGGTCTGATAACTTATGACCATCCAAAACAAATCGGGTCAAATATGACAATACGGTTGTCTCTTTTATATTGAAAGTCGCCATGATGTCCGGGATTGAGACCCCGTCGTTAAACATCTCTCCCACCTGATGATGCCGCAGTTTCCGTAGCGATAGAGATCGTTTTGGGCGAAAATATGGCTGTGGCGAAATTCCTCGTTCCTCACAATACTCGCAAATTACGTGCATAAATTCATCGCCAAACTGTTCCCATTTGCGCTGTCCCATGCCATTTGTTGCCAGCATGCCCTCTTTTGTTTGTGGAAATCGGGTCGCCATGTCCGCCAGGGAGCTATCATGGAAAATGACATAAGGCGGCAGTTGAATCCGTTCAGCGATCTCCTTGCGCTTGGTTCGCAGTTCTTCAAACAACTCGGAATCATGATCCGCCATCACTTCAGGCTGTTTGACGTTGGCAACGGGAGCGGCTTCGATTTTGCCAAAAATTTTGGCACCATTTTTCAGTATTTCCCAGGCTTTATCGGTCAGTTTCAGGCTTCCATATTCTGGGTCTTGTCCCAACAGACCTTTGGTGATAAATTGCCGTGACAAATGGAACCACTGCTTCTTTGTGTAGTCTGCGCCAATCCCATACGTGGATAATTTGTCATGATTTTTGTGCAGAACCTTCTTTGATTTTGATCCGCGAAGCACGTCAATAATGTGTCCCGCGCCAAAAAATTGGCCTGTGCGATAGACACAGGATAAGAACTTCTGCGCGAGGACAGTGATATCTTCCTGAACAATGTCGTCATTTCGACAATTATCGCACATATCGCAATCATCAGGCTCATACGTTTCCCCGAAATAGGACAACAGCGGCTTGCGACGACATCCGTCAGATTCGGCATATCGAAGCATGGCGTCCAATTGCGCCTGAGCCAATCGAGATTCCCTCTCGTCTTTTTCCTTCATAAAATATTTAATCTTGGAAATATCGCCATATCCGAGCAAAAGCAGACAATCCGCTTTCAATCCATCCCGACCCGCGCGACCGATCTGCTGGTAATAAGATTCGATATTTTTGGGGAGATCAAGGTGGAGCACGTATCGGACATTGGACTTATTGATTCCCATCCCAAATGCGATGGTCGCCACAATGATCGAGACGTCGTCACGGATGAATTTTTCCTGATTGGCACTTCGTACTTGATCCTCCAACCCTGCGTGATAGGGCAGGACGGAAAAGCCCTCGTCAATAAGAATCTCGGATAGATCATCGACGGTCCGCCGAGTGGTGCAGTAGATAATGCCAGATTCCCTGGGATGCTGTGTGATAAATCGGATGGCTTGCGCTGCAGGGTCCGTTTTTGGCTCGACCGAGAGATACAGATTTTCCCTATCAAAGCTATCCAAAAATTGCGAGGATTGATCAAAAGCCAGCGACGCTTTTATATCCTTCCGAACCTGTTTTGTCGCGGTCGCGGTCAACGCGATGCAGACTGCTTGAGGAAAGCTGGATCGCACTCCTGCAATCTGGCGATATTCTGGACGAAAATCATGTCCCCATTCTGAAATACAGTGCGCCTCGTCGATAGTCAAGCTGTCGATTTTCAGATCGGACAGTATTTCTTTGATATCCGGCTTCAGCAGTGTTTCCGGCGAGACATATAAGAGATCGACCTCATTTTTTACCACCTGCTGCAACGTGCGATTATACTCTCCAGGCGATAGCGAACTATTCAGAAACAGGGCCCTCACGCCCAACTGTTTCATCTGCTCGACCTGATCTTTCATCAGCGAGATCAACGGTGATACGACAACGGTCAGACCCTTAAAAATAAGTGCTGGGATTTGGTAGCACAGCGATTTCCCACTCCCAGTGGGCATGATGACAAGCGTATCCTTCTTTTGCAAGACATTCTCAATGATTTCCGCTTGTAGAGACCGAAACTCTTCATAGCCAAAGACTTGCTTCAGGATATTTTGAGATTTTTTTAACATGAGGCGTCCCATTCTATATTTATATATTTTCAGAATAAAGACTAAATTTTTCTTCTGTTCAACGACGCAAAGAGTTATTTCTTTGGGGCTCTTTGGCGGATTTGTTGGAGATAACGCTCAAGCTTTGAATCATCGAGGTATTTCCCTGAATCATCTGGAAACAATGTTTTAAGAATTTCCTCCGGCGTCATTCCTTTGAGACGTTCCTCCGGCGTCGTCCCTTTGAGAATTTCCTCCGGCGTCATTCCCTTGAGACGTTCCTCCGGTGTCAACCAATCAATATACCTCTTGGTGAAATCACGATAGTAATCTGTCACAGTATATGGCATAGGAATTCCCTCCAAACGACTCCTGATGAGATTTATAACTCAATACATTATTCCGTCCTAAATTGTCAAGCCCGTCAGGAAGCTCAGGCAGAGTGTCTCCCTCTCCCTGTTTAATAATGATGACATCAACAAACTGTTGTCTAAGAGAGAGGTCCTTCTCAAGTTCAACGATATAGGGTGAATCCTTGAAAAAATCTGTCAAGGCAATCCCAAATAGTCTGTGCCACTCGGTCATGTTTATCCTTTGGTATCAGGTTACAGATATTATCAAATTACAGAACTCCAGAGCAGAAAATATTCAAGATACGAGACTATCATAAATGATACAGATTCCCCGACAAAGTCAGCGAACCGCACGATCAAAATATATATATATTTTTAAAATACAAAAGGAAAATCTGACTTAAAATAGAAGGCTTTTGCGATAAGAAAAACCACGCGCTCTTTAATTATTGCATAAAATCGCTTGCCGTTTTGTTACTTTTTCATTAACTTGTGGAAGAATCTTTTGAGATACAATAGCCGGACACGTCGAAAGGAATCGAAATGAAATTTTTTTTTATAATCCTTATATTGGGAATCTTCGGGGTGCAATGTAGACAAGAACCTCGGCAATCAAGCCAATCGCAACAGCAATCTCAGACCCAATCGAGCACGCGGCAAGCGACTCAAAAAGAAGGGCTTAAGTCCGTTGTCGGCGGCGCGCGGGACATCACCCTATTGATGGATCCTGCATCAGAATCCCTGATCGGCAAGGAGATAATACAAACCTTGCGCCTCTCTCGATTTCCCTCCAGAATAGAAAATACGTTTAAGGTGAGAAAGCCGGCTCTGGAGAAATATCATATTTCTAAGTTGTGGTATAACGCGGTGCTGGTATTCCAGATGGACAGTCCCGCCACTGTGGCGATAGAAACTGAAAAATATCTCACAGCGGATGAAAAAGCGACGATTGATAGAGAAGGAATTCTTTCGATTTATCGAGAATCGGTATGGTCATTTGGGCAACACGTCTACTTTCTGGTTGCGCGAGACAGCGTTGCTTTGCTCAAAAAGGGCGATTCGTATGCCCGTCGAATCGTCGCGGACATAGAGGCGAGATTAAACAAGGATATGGCGGATGAAATCTATCAATACGGTTTGAATGACGAGCGTGTCGAGCAGATGGAAAAGTTCGGATGGCGTTTTGATCTCCCGAGCGACTATTCCCTTTATAAGCAATCAGAAGGGGATCGGGCAATGATGTATCGGCGGCGAAATTTAGACCCTTTGATCGACCGAATCATCACTGTCCATTGGGGTCCCGCGACCGAGGTCGAGTTGACAGAAGATCGTATGAAGCAGATGCGCGATAAAATACTTGCGAAATATTCGTCCGGCGATTACGTTGGCGAAAGTTTTCTATTTTTTCGTAAATGCCGCTTTTCCGGGCGAGACGCTCTGATGATGGAGGGCAATTGGAAGAACGACAAAGATATGATCGGGGGACCGTTCCGCGCGTATCTCTTTATCGATCAAGAGACCAGTCGATATTATATGGTCGATTATTACGTGTTGGCGATCGGTCAGAAAAAAGACCGGTTGATGCGCCAGTTGGAGATTATCATCAGTTCTTTTTCGCCGGAGTCAGGCTGAGTTCAAAATATTTGGGGTTCAATTACGAACCCCATTCCTATCAAATCAAAATCCCGATAGCTGACCTGTCGGAATACCTAACTCTTTGAGCATACGGGGATAATCGTCGATCCGATAGACCGTCTGCTCGTCTATCGTGATCAGACCCTCGGTCAGCGGCTCCTTGACCAGTTTATGATCCGCGTATTTCACCTTATTTTGTCGAATTTGCCCATTTAATTTCCTTATTTTATTTTCCGGAAAAACCTTCAGCGACGCCCGCGTCACAGGGCAACAAAGTATCTCCAACAACTTTTCGTCAACCGGCATACTTTTCTCCTATTTTGATCGTCTTAAAAATTTCAGTCTTTAAATCAGATATTCGATAGATCAGAGCGACTATGAGAAAATAAATGTTTTTATAGAAAATCCGCAACAAAAAAAGATATGTGTGAGGTTTATTAGAAAAAAAATCTCCAACGAACTTACGAGCAGGATGCAGTGGCGATAAACAAAAAAATGCGACGCGCTTTTTATTTGAAGAGAGTATGCGAGTCGCATTTTTTATTAAATTTGACGGGAGTTACATGGGTTATTTCCCTTTCTTTTCATATTTTCCCGACGAATTTTGTTTTTTCTCATCATCGTCCCGACTATCGTCCTTTTGCTTGGATTGCTTGGAAGAATTTTTCGACTTCTTAGAGCTTTTTTTCTTCCCATCATCCGATTTTGAGCTATCAGATTTATAGCTTTTTCGATCCGACTTTGCTTTCTTTTCACCGGAAAAGGATTTCCTATCAGTCGATTTATCGACATCTTTAACGCTCGACCGACTTGAACTCTTTTTTTTATCCTTTTTCGACGACGATTGAATCGAGTGATTCTTGGAATTATTGGAACCAGATCTAACTTCAGGTTGCTTTTTATCCGGTTCGGTCTTTTTACGCGAATCATATTGATATTTTGACGAAGGGTTCGACCCATTATTTTCGGAACGAGACTCATATCCGAATTTTGATTTATTTGGATACACGGATTTGTCATTCTTTGGGTCCGCCTTGGTCTTAGGCGAATATGATTTCGGTTTCTGCGATTTCGATCGGTCAGGATTTTTCTTCTTATTAGATCGTTTGCCTGATTGAAATCGACTGGATCCAGAGTTGTCAGAGCTTTTTATTTTTTTATCGCGAGAATCATATTTTTTCTCCGGATTCCGATCAGTATAGCGATTTCGATCAGTCTTGTTATAAATATGCTTTGCAGGCGGATTCTCGACCGGCGGGGTTTCCATATTCATGCCGCCCTTTTTATAGCGAGATTCCGTTTTGCCTGCGTCGTACTTATAGCGGTAGCGACCGTCCCGATTTCGATCTCGATAATGCTTTTTTATACGATGGCGGTCGTGAGAGCTTCGTTTTTTATATCGATATTTCCCGTGATATCTGGAGTGGCTCGGCGCGCAAGCGTAGCGATAATCGACGTCCACATAGAAGACAAACTCGGGACAGGAATCATGATACGGATCGAAGTGGGGACCATGACGGTGATCAATATGAGAGCCGCGCCAATGGCAATCCGAGCATAATGTTCTCGGATAATAGACATATTGATCTACATAAAAGTATGTCATATCAACAGATACAGCTTCTTGATTCCAGTGGCGATCCGGCACGCAATACCGATTAATTTTGTTGATCGCGGTAAATGGGTCTCCCCAAACCACGCCAAACGAAACGTCCCATTCTTGATGCGCGTCGTAACGGGCCGGATCCCTGAATCGAAAATGCGGGACTTCATACGGATAGCGAGAAGCCACGGCTTGGATATACTCGATACCGCTCATGCCGCTTACTTTTAATTCATACCGATCATAGCGGTCTGGGATGCGGTAGGTACGATGACCGTAGACAAAGTTATCCTCATAAGAACTGGTGGGCCACAGTCGATGGATATAACCTTCTGTGTCCACGTTGTAAAGAGTGACGTAACAGTCCTGGTTGGCTCGAAAATAGATTGCGATCTCCTCGCCGGAAAAATAGACCGATCCTTCCGGCTGATCCATCCATACATCTATCTCAAGCGAATGATGGTGCGAAGGGCTCGGGTGCACATAAATCTGCGCGTTTGAAGCGGTGACAAACAGCCCGCACAGTAGAGCCATTAATAGAATAGAAAAAATGCGGTTTTTCATGGGTAACTCCTTTTTCAACAGAATTTCAAAATAAGAATTAAGAAAAATTGGACGTCCCGTTTTCCGGGAAATATACAGGGAGTTCGATCAGATTATTCCGGTTTCAATTTTTATCACAAAAAATATTCTCACTACCGTCAGTTGGATTATTTTATTGTGGGTTTAAAAAATACGTAGGATTTTACTCCGAAGGGTATGTGAGAATTCATACGCCCCCATCGTGAATTTCCCCAACGCAGTGGTATGTTTTTTGACCCGATAATAGGGAATTAGCTCTCCGCCCATAGAACTTTTGAAACGAGCGACTCGTGAAATATCCGCGCCGGTCAGGTCCACTTCTGGCATACGCTCTCTGAGTTGACGAAAAAGATGTCGGCGCAAGAACGCGCTCGCGCCGGTCTGCCGTCGGTCTGGATCAGAAGCAGATAGGAACATGTATGCTCGCTTGTTGTCCTGGATCGTCACATCGACTGCGACTAACTTTCCTTCTGGATCGTATGCGCCCCATCCTTCCGCCAAGTTCGAACTGAAAATATCGGTCAACAACTTTTCCATTTGTCGATCCGTCAAAGGAGGAGCGATCTGCTGCGCGTCATAAACCTTCCGGTGCAGATGAACAATCCCCTCGATATCACGACAAGGAATCGCGGTCAGTCCAGCGTCTTCACCCCGCCTGATGAGCTTTCGAAAATTCCGGTTGAATCCGATCTGGACAGCTTGATCCGAGTCCAGGGAAAGCCGATAGGTGTATGATACCCGAATCTCCCATCCCCGCCAAATAAAAGGACGAATATCCCGGATAGAGGGGTCTAACCTCAGTTCGATCGAATCAAACCGGGATTCGAGCGCAGGGAGAAGCGCGTGGAGTTGTTCGTGCCGGTTGAGCGTCCTGCGATAGGACGTGGGATAATCGGGCAGCGCGAGGCTGTGATAAAAACTCATAATCGGAGCGGCGACCACTCGCAACGGTCCCCGACGGCGCACATAAGCGGTCAACCCGGCGACTTGTCGGTCTTTATGAAAAACACCATACGCCTCAACGTCGTTATTCGGGAAAATTCGGGCGTTGGCTTGCAGCCACAAAACAGAGTCAAACGCGCTGCGAGACGTTGTTTGATCTGAGACTAAAGTCTCCCACGCGCGCATTTCACTTGCCTTGAGCGACCGGACATGATATTTTTCACTTTTTCCCATCTAAATTCCGTTGTGAAATTTTGTAAGTATGAATCATTCGCATCAAAAATATTATTTGTTTTTTTTATTAATCCCGATCGCTCGATTATTTTTCGGACTGGCAGATATCGAGGTGCAACCATGGGACGAATCGCTCTATGCAGTGCGGGCAAAAAGCGCGCTCTATTTCGGCGATTGGCTTGATCAATCGACCCATGCGATTCAGGGATTATATTCTGCCGCGCATCCGCCTCTATTCATCTGGCTGACCTCCCTGAGCATGAAGTTGTTCGGCATTAACGACCTGACAGTGCGTATCTGGTCAGCGATCGCGGGCGCGCTCACAATTTTCCTGGTTTATCTCACCCCACAGAGACGGTCCGAGGGACTTTTTGCGGCATTCACATTGAGCGGGATCGGATTTTTTTCCACATTTTCCCGAATGGGACAGCTTGATATTTTTTATACCTTTTTTATCATGCTCGGCTTATATTTTTGGCGTCAATTTGAAAGAACAGAGCATACTCGCGGAATTTCACTTGTTGGTGTAGCTTTCGGATTGGCAATGATGAGCAAAATTATCGTGGGTCTCTTTCTGCCCATGGCTATTGCCGGCTACATCTTGACGCTGATTTTTTGGAAACAAATATCATGGCAACTCGCTCTCCGTCAATGGCTTGCGATATTCGTCATTGGCTGTCTGATAGCCGCGCCATGGCATCTATTTATGTGGGTCAGACACGGTCGTGAATTCATCGACTATTACCTGTTGTTTCACATCTATCAACGGGCGTTGTTCGGCGTCGAATCGAACGTGCCAAGATTGGGACGTCTCTTTTTTGTCAACCAATTGCCGGTTATGATGTCTCTTTCTCTTGTCGCCGCATTCATTCCGATCTCCAAATTATTCAAAACAAAAGACCGCTACACCCTCCTCTATTTATGGGCGTTCCTTGTCCCATTCGTCATTTTTTCCATCTCCGCAACAAAACTGCGGACGTACGCGATACCGATGTTACCGCCGTTGGCTCTGCTGTCGGGACGCGGATTCCGCTATCTATGGCGTGAGAAACGGGTTCATCCCGCGCTCATAGCCGCCATGTCGATCCTATCAATATGGGGAAGCTCGCAAGAGATGCGGAATTTTGTTAGGAATTGGCGGAAGGATATGAGCCTGTTCGCATTTTTTATAATTGCAGCCTCGAGTCTTTTGCTTTTCTATTTATTTTCCATCAAGAGACCAGGCAAGACGCCCAGTGGACGAACAGTGGTCGCGGTTGCTCTCATCTATCTCTCGATCCTCACTGGAGTTCCTTCCACAATCCATTACAGCTCTGGTCTGCCGAAAATCGCTGAGCAATTCTATCAAGAGCGGTGTCTCGACTTGGTCGCAATCGATACGACCGCCTTCCCCAGCCCCCAGATCTCCTATTATTTCAACGGTATCGATCTGGGATGGGATCAATCTTATCGATTTAACTATATCCGACCGGATAGTTTGACAGATAGCCTGTGGGTCGAGCAAACGCTTGGAGGCTTCCGGAATCCGAATTACGTCATTGTGAACAATCTGCATAGCGATGATTCATTTCATCCGATTATAAAATGGTTAGAACAACGAAGCGATATTTTGCTTAAAAACAAATATTATTTGATTTATCGCTATTCACCGCGGTGACATCACCGCGGTGAGAAAATGTCCGTGAGTCTAACCCCAATCCATCCTATTGGTTTGTGAGTGATCGGATTTCTCGAACAGTTTGACTAATACTATCCCAGCGATAAATCCGCCGATATGAGCCAACCACGCCACTCCGCCTCCAGAGGCTCCGCTGAGAACGCTGTTAAATATCTGCAAGCCGAACCAGAGCCCTAAGACGATCATCGCGGGAATCTCGATTATTCGGATAAACCATCCTAAAATTATCAATGTCAACACCTTTGCCTTTGGGAAGAGCAACAGATACGCGCCCAATACACCCGAGATCGCGCCGCTCGCGCCAATAGTTGGCACAAGGGAATCGATGTTGGTGAATATATGCGCCCCGCTTGCGGCTAAGCCCGTCACGACATAGAATATGATAAACCGAACCGGTCCCATTGCGTCTTCGATGTTATTTCCGAAAATCCAAAGATAGAGCATATTGCCGATCAAGTGCATCCAGCCGCCGTGCAGAAACATCGAGGTAAATAACGTCATTAAAGGAGGTATTGAGACGGATTCGGGATGATTTTGAAAATTGGATACCTCCCAAGGAATGGTTCCCAATTCAATAACGAACCTCTGCCCTCCCTGCTCCCCTAAGGAGATTTGGTAAAAAAAGATCAGAACGTTTATGACAATCAAGATGATTGTCATAAACGGAAATCGTTCAGTCGGGTTATCGTCATATAATGGTATCACTTACACCATCCTATTTAAAAATCTACTTGAGTTCCTTCTCTTCTTCTATAACCATTTTGTTGATACGAAATTGGACCATATCCAGTTGATTTTTGATCTCTTTCATCTGCTCATAAATGAGGAATATATCGTCGGATATGGTCATCCTATCTTTTTCGCGACGTTTGCTCACCTCTTCGATTTTCTGCTCAGTGCGCATCTCGTCCATGCTGTTCATAATCACGCCGATGAACAGGTTCAGGACGATCATGGTTCCGATCAGGACAAATGAGATAAAGAAAAAAGGTGCTCCGATCATAGACGCGGAGGGATCGATGCAGAGATTTTCGTTGCCGTCATATCCGTATTGGTCACAGCCGTACATATTGATATACATGACGTCTGTCCAGTCCTCCAATGTCACCACGCGAAAAAGGGACAGCATCGCTATCTGCAAACTCCCAAAGTGAATTGGATCGTTATCGCCGTAAAGAAATACGCCCATCACTGCGTAGATATAGAATAACAAAAGTAATAACACGCCGATGTAACCCATTGATGGGACACTTTTTAACAGTGCTCCAACCAAGACCTGCAGATCGGAAACCGCGGTCACCAACTTCAGTACTCTCAGAATTCTTGCGAGGCGCAAAGCGGGAAGAAAGACGGCGTCAATCGGGAGTATCGGCTCCATAAGACATGCGGCTACAATCGCAAAATCGAACGCGTTCCAGGGATCAAGGAAATAACGCCAGGGCTTTCTTCCGTTCGCCAAAATTTTGATGACCGCCTCGACTGTAAAAATTCCCAAAACCAGCCAATCTAATGCAACGATCAATGGACCAAACGCATCGACTAAGCTGGAATAGGTCTGGACGCCGACTAAAATGCCGGCAAACAAAATGACAGCGATGATAAAATTAGAAAATAATTTGTGTTGTGCAATACGATAACTCATCTCAAAAACAAAATTCACCGAACATACCTCCTAAAATAAATATGAAAAACGCTCCTAATTACCCATTGATTTCCAAAAAAAAAATATATTGTGATTAAAAATATAATATTTTGAGAAAAAGTGCAAGATTTCTGCAAGCTAATTTTAACGGATCTTGACAATTGTTCTTTTTTTTCATACAATAGCATCGACAGATTAAAAAAAAATTTGAGATAAATCCGATCTTACTTAAAAAGCTAAGAGTATCGAAAATGAATATTATGCTACCTTACGGAAAATCCGAAATCACCCTGAAAATAGCCGACGAGACGTCTGTCCGCATTTTGAACAAAGAACTTGCCCCGCCCCTGGCATCGGTTTCCGAGACATTACGAGCCGCTATGTCGAACCCAATCGGCTCTCCTCCATTCCATAATTTATTTCGAGAAACGGACAGGGTCGTGATCCTCATACCGGACGTCACTCGCAAAGCGGGTCTGCGCCAGGTATTGCCTGTCCTGCTGACAGAATTGGAAAAGCTGGGTATTTCTCGATATCAGGTGGTGCTACTGGTCGCCCTAGGCATGCACCGGCTTATGAGTCGAGACGAATTGACGAGTATGATCGGGAAGGAAACTCTCGATCGCCATCAAGTGATTCAGCACGACTGTCACTCTATAGCGGACAACGCCCATCTTGGCGTCACAGAACGAGGATCGCCAATTGTGATCAACCGTTTGGCTCTGCCGCCAAACAAAGTCGTCGTGGTCGGATCCATTACGCATCATTATTTCTCCGGATTCGGAGGCGGAGCAAAGATGCTCTGTCCGGGCGTCGCAGGTTTTGATTCGATCCTTGCCACGCATCGGCTGACCCTTGACCCGAACTCGCCAGATTATTTTCATACCTGCTGCAAGCCGGGGATTTTGGATGGCAACCCAGTGAGAGAAGAAATCGAACGGATCGGCGAACAGGTTCCGCCCGCTTTTCTGATCAACACGGTTCTGTCCCCGGAGGGAGGGATCATCGCTCTTTTTGCCGGACATTGGCAGAAAGCGTTCCGCCAGGGATGCCGTTATGTGTCCCGCCATTTTGAGATTCCGATTGACCGTCGAGCGGATTGCGTGATCGCGGCTGGAGGCGGATTCCCAAAAGATATGAATTTGATTCAGAGCCATAAAGGGATGGAGTACGCGACGAACGCATTAAAACCGGGCGGCTCTCTGCTCTATCTTGCCGAATGTCGGGACGGAGTCGGATCCGAAACTTTTTTGCCCTGGTTCGAGGCGGAAACATGCGAGGAGATGTTTGATAATCTGCTGAAAAAATATACGGTGAACGGGCATACAGCACTCTCCATGCGACGCAAAACCCTGGGATTCAACGTGCATATTTGTTCGGAATTATCTCCAGGTACTGTGGAAAAAATCGGGGCAAAACCCGCGAAAAACCCACAGATTTGGTTGAATTACCCCCGAGGGTTCATCTATATTATACCGAGATCCGGAAATTTTACGCTAAAACAATCTGGGGTTATAGACGATATTATGTGATTCTCACTATCGCTTGTATTTTGTTGCCCTATCATCGATCAAGCCGTCATCCGCTTGGCAAAACAAAAAGCCCCGGCTCGTTTATGCGAACCGAGGCAAATTTTTGCAATTTTTACATTAAACGCCTATTCCCAGACCACAACTTGCGATCGACTGAGGAGCACTTTTTCGACTGTAAACTTCTTGCAGTCAATCTCTAACCACAGCGTGCCGTAATCGCCTAACCGATGCGAATTTAAGGCCGGTGTGGATGGAAGAATATCGGTGTGCAACCGAGCCCAGATAGCCTGATCCTCCCCATCCCAGAACAAATCGTAAAACGTCCATTGTTCGCCTGATTTTTCATTAGCGAGAGGAAACATCTCAATAGCGGTCTGGATAGGAATGTTGTCTGCGGCTCGATAAAGATGTTCGCCGTTTTCCGAAATATAGTTCAAGGCGGTCTGATAAATTTTATCCCGATCGTCCGCCTTATAAATAGATTGAACCCGCTCAACCAAATTCCCTTGCTTATCCGTTTGCACAGGCTGCCCATTTATCCCGGAAAGATCGAAAGAGTTCGGCAAGGTCAATTCCCAAAAGACAACTGTTGAATCGATTCCGGACAGTCCCTTAAGTGTGCGCTGACCGATCGACGGTGGAAAAATACCGTAAGAAATAGCCGCGGATTCACCGACAAAACCCTGTTCGATTTGTCCATTGTAGGGGCCAGAAAGAAACAGCTCTTCCACGATTTCCACTTTATCCAGCAGACCGTCGGGGATGGAGAAATGGTTTCGGAGCTTCATTTGCGGTTGATGCGACCGATTGCTCGAACCCGCCTTTAACGGACCGCTGTCCGTATAAGATTTCCCTGTAAAAAAACCCGTCTCGCTACCCAATGCCCCACGTAAAGATCGATCGATTTGAGCGTCCGATACTATCTCGCGGATTGCGCTGCCATTGCTCACTACCACATCATGTTCTTGAGTCCTCAGAGCGACCGCGCCATCCTTATATTCAGGAGAATAACGCAAAGCGGGAGAATCCGAGCTGGGTCTGACGCCGGCGGTTTTTTCATCCGTTTCCACTATGGCAGAGTCGCTATCTTTCCAGTGCGCGTCATAATCTGTATCATTTGTTGCGACAGATGTTTTTCCCGATTGCTCACGGCGGGTAACAGCTTCGGCAACGCTATACTCGTTAGGAGATTCCTCGTTGATAGGTTCGGATTCTTTTTCTGACAATGCAACCGGCGATTCCGGAGAAACGATTTGGGGAGTTACTTTCTCCTGGATCGATTGACTCCGAGCCGTGTCGTTAATCTGCGAAACCTCCGGCGGCTGGCGATACAGCCACGCCCCGATGAGGAGAACCAGGAGAATGGGAGTCGAAACAGCCAATATCCGAATCCTTGGAACGCTCAACTGCTTTTTGATACGCGCCCAAATTCCGTCACGCGCTATCGAGCGATAGGAGCCGCTCTCCATCCGTTGCCGCAACCGATGACCATACGTGTTCCAGTATTCCTCACCCGGATCATAGTTGACTGCCTCAGTCGTCCATTCGTCAACTTTCTGATACTGCTCGAACAGCAATCGACAGGAATCGCACCTTTCTATATGGGATAGCACCTTTTTCTTCTGTTCCTCGTTCAATTCGTGGTCCAGGTAGGCGCCCAACAATTTTTCCATATCAAAACATTTCATTTTTTTTCAGCCAGTTACCGGCCGCCTCCATCGTTTATAGTTTATAGAATGGGTTTACAACTTCATATAACCACTTAGATACGATTTTAACGCTTCCCGAGCTCGATTCAATCGGGACATAACCGTTCCGATTGAAATATTAAGCGTATCAGCAATCTCTTTATACGATAGGTCCTGAAAAACTCGCAAAGCAAAGACCGTTTTTTGATGATCTGGCAATTTTTCCAACGCATTTCGAATCGTTTCGCCAAGCTCCTCATTTTGGATTATCACCGCTGGATTTTGCTTTCTTTTTGACGGAATACGCGCCTCGTGCTCCGGGCTTAAATTTACGATTCTCGACCTTTTCTTTTGAAAATTTATACACAAATTGACAACAATCCGATACATCCACGTATAAAATTTCATCCCTACTTGAAAGCGTCCGATCGCCTCATACGCGCGAATAAAGGCTTCTTGAGAGAGATCGTCAGCGTCCTCCGAGTCTTGCGTCATCTGATAAGCTAATGCAAAAACCCTTCTTTGGTAACGATTTACCAACTCGCCAAACGCGGCGTTGTCGCCCTTCTGAGATCGAATAATGATCTCGTCGTCATCCAATGACGATAAATCCACTCTTGCCGTATTGTTTGCCGTTTTCAATATCTAACAGTCCGTGTGAAATACATGCGATAGATTAATAAATTCCTTTGGTCTTTAGCAACCGCGAGAAATTTTTCGATTTATACCCCAGCTATCCGATTATTTTAAAGTTCTTTTCATACAATGTCAAGTTAAAAAATAGTTTATGACTCGCCCAAGTCCGAAGCTACAAAAAAAAAACCTCGCAGATTTTGGAAACCTGTGAGATTTGGCGGCATAAGTTATAGCAATTAAGCCAGGTTTGGGGGTCGTCCGAAAAAATGAGTTTCTTATGAGACTAAAAAAAGAAGACGCGCCGCCAGTATTGGAGCACGCCTTTTGCGCGATATTTCCCCGCTTCCTTAGTCCAATTTTATTCAGAGCCGAGCGTCGAATCATGATTCGGACTTTTAGCGACAACTCGGATCGCGGCGGTAATCCCCAAGGTGACGTCAGCGACCAATTGCTCCCCGCTCTGAGAGTCGTGAACATAGTGCGAATACCCGTTCTGCGTAGCGTAATATCTCGGCTTGGTATGATTCAGAACGTGTGCCGCGATGTTGAGCCGGCACTGATCGCATATGCAGATGTCCTTCCACAACTTCAGTTCTTCTTCGATATGCTCCCATATCAAATCTTCAATATAGTTATGCAGTTTCGATTTCATTAGCTAACCTCTTTATTTATCAACAGTTATCAATAATTATCAAGGAACAGAATCGGCAAATAGATCGTAAAAGTCGTCCCCGATTTGACCTCGCTTTTTACCGTAATAGTCCCTTTGTGTTCTTCGATAATTTTACGACAAATATCCAGACCGAGGCCGGTTCCATGTTCATCCTTTGTCGTAAAGAAAGGTTCCCATATTTTGTTCAAATTTTCTATCGGGATACCGCAGCCATTATCCGAAACAGAAAGCACAACCTTACTTTTTTCTCTTGCCAGACCAATGTGAATTTTCCCTGAATCTGGATCAATAGCATGAACCGCATTTTTCAAGAGATTCAACAGGACTTGTTTGATTTTCTCCCTATGCAAATGGATAGAAATATCCTGATCGAATTTTTTGATGATCTGGGCAAATTTCAAATTTTTATCCATGTTGCATAGATCGATCGCATTGTCTATAATACTTTCGATCGAAGTCAGCTCGGTCTCAAGATCCTCTTTTCTTTGGCGGGCAAAGTCCCGGATTTCGTCCACCATATTTAAAATATGATGGTAGGCGTCCAGGATGTATCGGATATAGCTTTGAATCTCCGGATCATCGGGATATTTTTCTTGAATCAGCTCGGCAAACATAATCCCGACCAATTGATTTTTGATCTCGTGCGCGATGCTGCCCGCCAGTTGTCCCACTGTAGCAAGTTTTTCCGACCGGATCAAGTCCTCTAACAGCCGCTTATTTTCCAGATGAAGTTGGTAGCTCTCTAACGCGCGCTTGACCGTAATTTTCAGCTCTCGCGGCTCCCACGGTTTCGTGATATATCGATACACATGACCCTGATTGATCGCGTCGATCAGGTCGTCCACATCGGTATAACCCGTTAGGACAATTCGTATCACGTCCGGATATTTCTCGATGGTCTCAGCCAACATCTCAATGCCGGTCATATTGGGCATGCGCTGGTCAGTGATAATCAGATCAACCTGATTTTTTTCCAGCATCTTCAGACCTTCTGCCCCATTCGCCGCCTTGAGAATGTGGTACTCCCGTCGAAGAGTTCGCTCCAAAAGCTCCAAATTGTCCTTTTCATCGTCCACAATTAATATATAAAATTTTTTCTCTGTCATCGATTCTCCCCGCTTTCAAAATCGGACTCTTAAACTTGATCCGCAGATTGCGCAGATTTAGACTTTATTTTCCACCACAATTGGCAGCGTGATAATAAACTTTGTTCCTTCCCCGAACGTGCTCTCGACGGAGATGGAGCCCTCATGTTTCTCGAAGGATCGAATATTTTGGGCAATTTATTCTCGGGGATACCGCACCCGTCATCTTTGATCGCCACTGTGACCTTTTGATCCTTATACTCGGTCTGAATCCATACGTTTCCCTTGCCGTCGATAGCGTCAGCCGCGTTAGATAGCAGATTCATAAAGACCTGATTCAGTTGTCCCGCATAGCACTCGATTGGGGGAGTCTCGCCAAAGTCCTTGTGAATTTTTATACGATGTTTATATTTATTTGTCAATAAATTAAGCGTTCCTTCGATCCCATCTTCCACATGTAACTGTCCCACCTCGCTTCGGTCTAATCGGGAAAAATTGCGCAAATCCAACACAATTTGGCGGGTTCGTTCCGCGCCGTTCCGGCAACTTTGGATCACTTTGTCCAGATCGCCCAGGATATATTCCAAATCTAATCCCTCGGCTAAGGCGTTTGCCTGGCAGTTGAACGGAGTCGGCAACGGGATCCCCCGATAAAATCGGATCAATTTTTTTATCGAAACCACATATTCTTCCAAATAATCCATATTACCATAAATAAAGCTGATAGGATTATTCAATTCATGCGCCACGCCCGCGACAAGCTGTCCCAACGACGCCATTTTTTCCGAGTGAACCAACTGAGCCTGGGTATCCTTTAATTCATGCAAGGTCTTTTCCAGATTGCGATTCGAGACCTCTAATTTATCAAAAAGGATCGCGTTGTCCAGAATGATCGAGGTTTCTTTGCAAAAAATACACAGGGTCTCTTCAATTTCCGGACGGATGCTGTTTTCATTGTAATTCCCGATTGCCAGAATTCCGATGATAGAGTCGCGGATGGTCAGAGGTTGAGACCAATATGATTGAATCATCATCTTTTTTTTGATTTTACCGGCTGAATTTGGATTCATGACAGACGTAAACGCTGCTGGATCGATTGAAAAGTTATGCTCTTTACAATCAATGTCCAGCAATTCAAACAACTGCTCTCTGGCAGTCGCCTCAAGCTCATGCTGAAGATGCAACATCCCGTTTCCCTGATCTCTATCCCGCCAGATCACTGCCGCGGCTGCAAATTCGCACACGTTATCCAGCAGGTTGAGAATAGAGCGCGCTGTTTGATCCACAGATAAATAATTCGCCACCAACGCGCCCAATTGATTGACCAACGTGGAATGGAAAAGTTGCTTGTCTAAGAGACTATTGACTTGTTCTAACAGACTGCGTTCCGATATTTCCTTCAGGAGGACAGCGGGTGCTTTTTTCTTCGATGCTGTCGAGAGGTGCTCCGCTATTGTCTTCAGCAACAGCTCGGGTTCCAGATCTTTTGTCACATATTCGTCAGCACCGGTGGACAATCCCCAGAAGCGATCCATTTTTTGATCGCGAGACGTGAGGATAATGATCGGAATATGGCTTGTCTCGGAGCTGTTTTTCAGTAATCTGCATACCTGATAACCATTCATTTTGGGCATCTCCACATCCAACAGGATCAGGTCGGGATTGATGCGGTACACCGCTTCGATCGCCTCGATGCCATCCTCAGCGATCTGCACGGAATATCCCATTTGCTCCAATAGATGCCCTAAAATATAGGTGACTGTCGGACTGTCATCCGCAATCAATATCGTTTCAGTCTGGTTCATTTTGACAACTTCGTTTTTTCAGAAATTTCCTAAATCTCGCATTTTATTAAACGCCAAACTCATTCAAACCGCGAGCTGAGAAATAGTTGACGATCTCATCGCCGAGACCGACCATATTGCCGATACCCACGACAATGGTTCTGGGCTGCGCCAGCTCGACCACAGCCTCAAAAATGTCTTCCACCTTTTTTCCACCCAGATCGACCATCAGTTCCTCATCGATTCCCAACCGGATCGCCTCGTCATAAACGGCTCGGGTGAATGTCCCAGTCAGAACATAGCGATTGCCGTTCAATTTGTGGGCGATCAATTCCGCGAGTTGCTCGGAGCGCTGGATCTTATCCGCTCGGCAATTGACGATAAAGATAGAAAACTGACGGTCTTTGGTGCCGATCCCCAGATTTTTGCTCAGCAAAATCGTGGATTCCGGGTCATTTGCGGCAAAACCGTTTGCGAATTCGATTATCTTATTAAAAAATTCGATCCGATAAATTTTGAGCGCGCCTGGATCCGGGGTCATGGAATACATACCTTGAAGCGCAATATCCCGCTCCACGCCAAGATATTGGCAGACAGTCAACGCCAAAGAGACGTTATCTTTCCACTCAAAATAAGAAAAGCCGCTCATTTCCTCGCTCGTGACCCAGGCCGCGGCAACGGGCTTGACCTCGGATCCGAGGGATCGCGCTTTTTTTTTCAGAATTTGAAGCAGTTCGTTATCGGTTTCCGATGTAAAAAGGATGCTTTTTTTGGGAATCGTTCCAGAGAAAGCGATCGCCACATCTTTTACCGTAGGACCCATGACATCCAGATGATCCGGGCGGACATTGGTGATCACGCCGACCGTGGATTGCACCAACTTATGCTCCGTAATCTTTTGGAGGATCGGCTGGAGTGCCATACATTCGATCACCATCGCGTCTGGATTTCGATCCGACAATTTTCGGATAACCGGCATCTGCTCCTTGATATTGGCTTTACCGAGTCGATGGATCAGGCGATCCTTTCCGTCCTCATAGATCATACATGGACTTGTGCCAGTGGTCTTTGCCACAGCGCGCAAGTTCCCAGACCGCAAACCAGCTGAAATCAACCGAGTGACAGAGGATTTCCCACGCGTTCCGTTGACATGCACGCGTATCGGAATCCGCCTCAAATACCGTAAATGAAGCTGATATTCGATTATGCCGTAACCGATGAGGAAAATAGCCAGTAATGTGATGATCAACAAGTTGCGCTCCTTTATCTTAATTTTTCCTATTAAACTTAAAATCGCTCTTAAACTTAATATATTAAAAAATTAAGAGCTTATGCTATCTTTTGATAATACGCGCCTCAAAGCCAAGCGCGCGAATCTGATTCAGCGCGCGTTGCGCGACATCGAGGTCTGCAAGCGATCCAGAACACAATGAAAACCAAAACTCTCCGTTTTCCTCCTCAATCCAATAATGAGAGGAGTGTTGATGTTCCGCTAACTTCGCAGCCGCTGCGTAAATTTCTTCCAAAGAGCGCATTCGGCTCAGTAGAATCGTATAAGGCAGCTCCAAAACAGCGGCTTTGTTGTGCAATGATTGAGGAAATTTTCTGATAATCAACACTGCCGCCTCTTTGCTGTCAAACATACCGATCATCACGCGATACCACTCTCTACCATGTGCGTAGCCCCGGCTCCAATAAGCTGCGTACCCGTCCTGAGTTAGCTGTTCCGCCGCGTTAAGCGCGCGCTCCATGCCCGTTTTGTCGCTTCGGAAAGAGTGGATCAAGATCGAATAAGGCAGTGCTTTCTGCCCTGGTATTGTCCCGCGGCAAGAGCCAAAATCGGAACTATAAAGATAGGGATAGCTATCTGGAGAGCTTGATAATTCCTTCTCAAACCAAATATGGTAGAGATTCGGATACTGATTATTCAACGGAACTGCTCTCGGCATGCCAATGGTCCAATTCTCTGGATACAGGGTAAACTGTAACGGATTTGCGGCTATATTTTTCGGAGGATTGGGGGGACTCGGGCATGACCCAGTAGAAAGCGCGGCTTTATTTGTGTTCCCATAAGCTCCCATATTGATCCGTTTTCCATTGGGATCTGGCTCGTTGATATAATCAGATAGCGGATCTCCGGCATCGACGCAAGGCGAGCTGCTATCGAGACGAAATTTTCCGTTGACCACATCCACAAACAGGGGATTGATCAGCAGGTCATGTGTGCTGAGATCAAGTCTCGCGGCTTCGGAGACGTAGTCTCTGGGACAGTCGTAAAAGCAGTTGTAATCATAAAGACAGCCGCTGGTTTCGATACGTATCCCGCTATATCCGGTTTTGACGATGATGTTGTTTTTTATCACGCCGTTTGGATAGGAGAGATTTTTTGACCCATTACCGACCGTCACCCCGTCGCGAGATATGTCGAACAAGGTGTTGTTTACTACCGTGAGGTTGGACACCGTGGAGTTGGGGCTGGAGTTGATATGGATACCCACGCCTTTTTCTCCTTTGCCGATAATTTGATGGATGATATTGTGGCGCACGGTCACATCTTCGGCATGGTTGATCAATATTCCGTTTGTCTCCGCGCTGCTGCCATAATCGACTGAGCGATAAAGCTCATTGCGCTCAACCAATACCTGGCTGGTATTGAAAATCCGGATCAGGTTCTGGGCATTGGTCAGAAAAAAACCAATAATTTCCACGCGCGGGCATTGATCCACATCGATACAATATATCCAGCCATTTCCGTTGATCACAGTTCGGTTAATCTCGGGATCCCAATGCCAGTTGTCTGCATGATATCCGCCCAACAGCCGCAGACCAAATCTCCGGTCGTCAATAGTGACGTTTTCATAATAATTGCCGGACGAGACGTGGATTTCGGTTTCAGGACTGGCATGATCGATCGCCTCCTGGATCGAATGAAACGGCGCGCTTTGGCTTCCGTTTTCATACCCGGTCGCGTGGACATTGACATATAACGCTTTTTGGGCACTGCCAATACCAGGAGCGGCGATACACAGGATGATAGGGATAATAAAAGTCATAGCCCGTCTAAATTTAAACATATTTCAATCTCCAGAAAAAACGTTCTTTTTTATTAATCCGCCAATAACGCGATAACGGCTGCGCGGGCACCATGACCCTTGGCACAAAGTATAAGAAACTCCCTCCGATTTGTCAATAGAAAGCACTCAACTTCCATTGAAAAGAATAAAATCGTCGGGTTTTTTCAGCCTGAATAATTCACTACAGAGAGACAGGGAATCGGAAAAATCCCACTGTCGCCATAAAAGAGTCGCTGTTATCGCATTAAAGTTGTTGACGAAAATACAACGAATGATTACAATAGGCCATAGTGCTTTTTCTAGCATAAAGATTGTATCGCCACAAGCCACTCACTTTTATTTGTGTGAACAAGGCGTCTTTCAAGGCATCAACGTTGTCTCTAACCCAGTCGTCAGAAACTCATTTTAAAAAAAAATTTTGATTTGAATACGCACTACAAGATTTATATTTCCTTATCCCATTTGTTTATCCGGGAGATTCGGATGCCTTTGGAAATTCCTTTTATAGACCGTGAGGAAGAGCTGGCGCATATTGACAGAGTCGTGAAGGATTGGGGCGCGAAACGGGTATTGTGCATTCATGCTGGCGGCGGCGTCGGGAAAACCCGCCTTCTACAGGAGGCGCGTCGGCAGGAGAGCGGGGAAGAGTTGACCGCTCTCACAGTGGCAAATATTATCGATTTCGATGAGCGCAGCCTGCATACTCCCGACAACTTGGGGCGTATGATCGCTCTGATGTTAAACGAACGGATATTTAGACCCTATCTGCAGGGCCTGCAGAATATTCGAAAAATGGAATTCACTGGTATGAGTTCGGAGAGGCTTTCTCAGGAGTCCCTGATCAACAACCAGACTTTTATCCATTGTTTCAATATATTGACTTCTTATCGCCGAGTCGCGCTCTTCTTTGACACAACAGATGCCCTGGTCGGGACAGATATCCGTCGCTATCTGATAAAGTTTGTGGTCAAGTTAGAAAATTGCGCTATTCTGCTCGCTGGACGGAACGCCCGAAAATTTGGAGCCAATCTGCAGAGTCGAATCGGGAAAAAGGCGGAAGTGATCGAGCTGAAGCCGTTGGAATTTCGAGCCAGTAAATCATATTTGCGACGGAAACAGAGCCGGTTGCAATTTGATCTGGACTCGGAATTGACTGAAAAGTTGATCATCCTCTCCTGCGGACGTCCTGTTTTGATCGATCTGGCGGTCGAGTGGATTTCCCGACAAATACCCCTCGCGTGGCTGACGCAATGCGATCTCTCGAAAATTAAAGGGCTTAGCGCAAATGAACTTGCGCCGTATCAGAAACAGTTTGAAAAAGAGCTGGTACTCCATCTCGCCAAAAGCCACCAGCTGATCGATTGGTTGATGCTCTTGCTTGCAAGAATTCATCCGCTAAATTGCGAGGCAATCTCTATACTGGCGGGAATTTATGAGGATAAAGCAAAAATTTTGATCAAGCAGGCGCGGGATTACGCGTTTATAAAAACGCTTCCTGGGGGAGAAATCTCGCTGCATGAGCAGATGAGACGCATGATCAATGTCTACGTGTGGACCGAGCTGGACTCAGATGGCGCGCGTCGAAGAAAAGAGAGCCTGCTGATTGCAGAGTATCTTAAAAGTCGAATCAAAACTCTGCGAGAACAAATTCGAGAATTGAGAGATACACGCGAGAAAGACATAGAGGGGGAAAAAGAGCCGGACTTAGATCAATTTGTCACGCATGAGATATTGGAGCAGGAGTTATGGGCACTAAAGCGAGAGCGATTCCGTCATTTGTTATACGCGGACAGCCGACTGGGTATTGAAAATTTTGCTCGATTTTTTGATGAAGCTACAAGCTCTTATCGCCTTTCATTTCGCAAATCCATTGTCGATTTGATTGTAGAATATCAAACAGATATATTTAAATTTTATAAGCAATGGCATGAAATAAATGGATGGGACTCGACGCGGTTGGACGATGAACATCTTTATATGATCAAAAGCCGCCAGGTCAAATATTTTCTGGATAACGGCGAATATAAACAAGCGAACAAATTTGCGGAAACGACTTTGTCGCAAGAAAGTATGTTGCCGGAACAGCGGACAGAAATGTTGATTCTCCGAGGAAATGCCAACGTTCGGATCGGTCAATCAGTTCAGGCACTCGACGATTTTGATCAAGCCGTGACGTTCAGCCAAGACCACGGATTTGAAGACAAGTTGACCCATTCACTGAACGCCAGAGGTTGGGCAAACCGGATATTAGGCAATTTTGAACATGCTTTAAAAGATTATTTGGAAGCGTATCGACGCAGTTTGGAAAACGATACGTGGCATCAAACCGCGTCGATTTTGAACAATTTGGGCTATCTGACCGCGTTAAAGGGCGATTCTCTGCAGGCAAGAGAATATTGTTACGCGGCTTTGAATATCTGGAAAAATCTGGATTCTCGAAGGGGTATCGGAGCTGCTTACAGCACTTTGGGCGAGATCTATAAACTGTTTGGTCTCCCGAAGCAGGCTCGCAGAAATTATGATAAAGCAGGGAAAATATTTGAGCATGAAAATGATCTCGAATGGCTCAGCAAAATTCGCTGCGGCATCGGCGAGATATATCTGTCCAATGCGAGACAAAATATCAACCGCATGATGAGAAAGACGCTGGCGCACGAGTTGAGCATGGCTGAACGGGAAATCAATTGGGCGTTGATTCATGCGCCGGAGGACCTTCAGCCGCGGGCTTTGTTTCATAAAGCGCGGATCCATCAGGAACGAAAGGAATACAAAAAGGCTACCGAAACGCTGAACGAATGCATCTCCCGAAGCCGTCGGATCGGCGACCTATTTTTTGATCATGCGGGCTTTCTGGCACTGATCGATCTGGCGTGGGATCAAGGGCAATATAATCGTTGGCAGGAATTTGATCGGGAGGGAGATGCGCGCTATGCAAATTATACCGAAAATAGCCTCCGTCGCTTTCATGGCGCATCTTTACGCAAAATTGCCGATTTGGCAATAAGCTGTCAAGACTATGAAGAAGCACTACCGAGGTATCGAAAGGGACTCTCCATTATCGCACATTATGAGGTTCATAAAAAATATACCGTGGGTCAACAGTTGAAAGAGACAGATCGAAGAATTTTTTCTCTTATTGATAAAAAAACCCTGTCCTGGTTGGGGACAGAGTTAGCCGAGTTTTGGACGCGCAACGGCTTGATCTCGAAAAGCCCTGACGCCATGCTGATATTTCATAGCTGGAAACGCGGAGGAATCGCGGAACTCACATGGAACTCGACTAACGTCTCTGATTATGATTGTTAATATTTTATTTTTAATTTTTTTGAAGGAGCTTCTCATGTTTGATACTCGGATAAAAGAAAAAATCCGTTTCTGTTTCGTAATATTATCTCTCCTACTGTGCGTAGCGACAACCATCTCCTTCTCGGAGGAGCCAGTATCGGAGAAAGAGCTGGAACCTCCGCTTTGGATGCGATACTCGTCAATTTCTCCGGATGGCGAGACCATTGTTTTCAGCTATAAGGGGGATATTTACACGGTTCCGACACAAGGAGGAGAGGCACGGCTTCTGACCCTTCATCAAGAGCGAGATTTTATGCCGGTTTGGTCGCGTGACGGCAAGCAGATTGCCTTTGCGTCAAATTGGAAAGGCAGGAAACAGATCAAAGTCCCCATTCAATGAAAAGACGCGAAGAGGCGGAATCCGGAAATCCCCAGTGCGATTGGTTATCAAAAAACGAGACCAGTAGGTCGCAAACTCTCAAGGAAATTTTTACTCCGCAACATCATGTAAAGCGATACGTAAAGGAATTTTTCTCGGATCAAATTTGTGGGAAATCTCCATGAAATCACTTAACTTAAGGACGTTAAATAAAAAAATTGTTTCGAAAAAGAGATGAATGAAAGTAAATTCTTATTGCATCATAAGATATGTTAGTGTATTTTAGATTAGATAAATTTTACGCGTTATAATCGAACTTCTTCGAGGGAGGAGCCTTTTCAATTATGAAGCAAAAAATACTTTTTTTGATGTTAGCTTTCATTTTATTTTGTTTTTCAAAACCCGCGCCTATTCTTGCTCAAACCCCGCCTCCGAACAACTTAACAGCGGAATTTGACGACTATACCCATACGGTTCTTCTGACCTGGAGTCCTCCTGAAATTGAAGAAGGAGAATGGATACACTGGGATGGAGAATCCAATGCCAGCTTTAGCATTGGCGTGGGAACCGGCGGCACATTTTCCGCTGCGGCTCGCTTCACGTCAGAAGACCTGAGCGAATATATTGGCGCGCAGTTGACCGAACTCCGTTTTATGTCCTATTCAGGAGATGGGACGGTTTTTACGACAAAAATATGGGAAGGCGGGAGTCTCGGCGATCCGGGAACAGTTGTCTACGAATCAGATCCAATTATTGACGCGGGTTTTGGCTTTTGGTATGAGGTTGAATTGTCCGAACCTATCACAATTGCCGCGGACCAGGAATATTGGATGGGATACGACGTCACCCATTCTCCTGGAGACAACCCGGCAGGCGCGGACGACGGTCCCATGATCCAAGACAAGGGCGGTTGGATCACTTTTGACAACGGAACCACCTGGGATCAACTCAGTAGCTATGGAGCGGATTACAACCGAAATTGGAATATACAGGGCAAAGCTGTCTCCTCCGACGGCTCAACTCGATTCATCAGCGCATCCAACGTGCGCCTCTCCGACATTGCCCGACGCGATTTAATCAAGACCTCTTTCAATCCCCTTTCCCTTGTTTCCAATGAACTTCCCCCTGTCGATCTTAGAGAGGATTCTGAAATCAATCTCAGGGAAACTCTCATCGGTTACCGACTTTATCGTTCTCTCACCACGCAGTTTGACCAGCCCTATATCGAGATCAACGACCCGGAAACGGACGCGGTTCTTGATGAGAACGCGGAATCTGGCGAGACCTATTATTACGTGATCACCGCTGTTTATGAAGAGGGCGAGAGCGAATATAGCAACACCGCGTCGGTGGATATTCCGGCTGTGGGTCAAGTGGAAATCGCGTACGACGACGGAAGCGCGTCGGTGGGCCTTTCCTACGGGGAGCCAGGGACGGGTATGTGCGTTGAATTTACATCGCCTACGGTCAATCTCATTGTCCTGCGCAGGGCGATGATTTTCATGCGAGCCTATCCGGACGGCGAAGAGCAATTCATGCCTTTTGAGCTCCATTTGTATGACGCGCCAGACTCAATCGACTATCCGGGCGCGGATAATGTCCCGCCCATTCAGATCATTCCGCCGAGCGATATGCCGCCAAACACATGGATGGAAATTGAACTGCCAACCGGAGAGGACGAGATATTAATTTCTGGTCACAACACCTTTTTTATGGGCATCGTCGAGCAGGAGTACGGCAACTATATCGGGCATGATCAGACGCCTCCGCACCACAGCCGATCATGGATTTGGGACAACTCGGAATGGTTCAATTTGGACGATTTTAATTACGGGCAGTATATTGGCGATCTGATGATCCGCGTCTTTGCGGAAGAGGCACTTACAGTAGAAGAGATCGAATTGACTCTGGGATCGGAATTTGATCTCAGACAAAATTATCCGAATCCGTTTATTCCCGGACTCCACAACGCAACCGCGATAGAATACGCATTGGCGCAACCCGCTAACGTGTGGGTATCGATCTATAACTCTGTCGGTCAATCGGTGAAAGTATTGGAGGATCGCCCGATTTTATCCGGTTTGCATCAGATGATGTGGGACGGTCGGGATCAGAACGGAAGTCCGGTCGGTAGCGGAGTCTATTTCTACACGCTTCGACTCGGTGAGAGAACAGAAAAAACTCGACGGCTTATTTTAATTAAGAACTGATCCGCACATTACGAATCACGCGGATACGACTCATTTTTGCTTTCTGAGGGGAGGGGGACAAATTGCTTTGAAACGGAATTTCTTAATTATTCATTATTAATTCGTAACTTTACGAGGGGGCGATTGATCACAATTTAATGTGCACATGCTTTTCTATTTTAATGTTTTAATGTCTCTATGTTTTAAAATTTATTTTAGTTTGGGATTATTCTAATTTTTAATTTCTTTCAAAAGAGGAGTTCTAACGAATGAGGAGATTTTTTCTTTTTACAATTGTCTTGTTATTGATCGGATCTGTTTCAATTTTGAGCGCGAATGATGCTTCAAAATTGACGTCTCAGATAGACATCGTCAAAGGCAAAGAGATCGTGATGAAGGATCAGGTGCTGATACCGGCTCATACGATCCGCGATCCTGGGGATGTGTTGAATTCTTGGGTAGCCACCGGCATTATGGCCTGGGGGCTGGGCTATGATCAAAGCAGCGGTCACATATGGATAGCGGACCCGGCAACAAAGACCGCTTATGAATACACCGCGGAAGGCGAGCAACTCGGCTCCATCGACATTGGTTCATTGTGGATCGACGCCACCCCGTTCGACATGGCGTTTGATAACAACGGCTATATGCTGATCGCCCAAAGCGGCGATGACAACGCAATTTATCAGGTCGATACCGAGACAGGGACCACGGTCTCTTTTCTGACCGGTCCCTGGGTGACCTATCCTCGTGGATTGGCTTATGACCCGATAAGCGGCGACATATTCGTCGGGGACTGGTCGTCAAGTACGGTCTATCGGGTTAAAGGATTCGACAGCGACAATCCTGGGGAATCTGTCGATGAAATGAATACCGGGATGGGAATCTCCGGATTGGCTTACAATTTTGTCGGCTCTACCGGAAACGGAACCCTGTGGATTGCCGAAAACGCCAGTCCAGAGTTTATCTACGAAGTGGATCCTGACAACAGCTATGAAGTGTTGAATACATATCCGGCTCCAGGCGATGGCGCAGGATATGGCGGCGCGGGCGCGGCTATTGATGAACTTGGCAATCTATGGCTGGTTTGTCAGGGAAACAACACGGTTTACCAAATGGAAGGATATCCCACCTATCTTGGAGGCATTTCCGGAAATGTGACCCTTGAAAATGCAGACGATTATTCCGGCGTACGCGTCAGCGTAGGCAATCGGGCCGGCGTCACAGACGAGTTCGGCGAATATAGCATTCTCGGCGTAGCACCCGGCACGTATGACGTTCAGGCGTTTGCTTTAGGATACGGATATGACACTGTAACTGACGTGGTGGTTGACGAAATTATGGTCGACGACGTCGATTTCAGCCTGGTGTTGATCGGTGGACCGCCTGAGAATCTGAGCGCGTCCGACGATCAAGAGACAACAGTGACAATCACCTGGGACACGCCGGCTGGTGAAAGCCCGATCGGGTATAATCTTTATCGCAGCTCGGTTTCAGGAGCTTCCTACAGCATGCTCGCCAATACGACCGAGCTTTCTTATGTCGATGAGAATGTGGGCGAGACTATGTGGTATTACGTCGTCACAGCGTTATACAACGACGGCGAGAGTTTTTACTCAAACGAAGACGAAGGCTCCATCGACATTCCTCCCATGTCTCCCTCTAACCTGATTGGCGAGCTGAATGGCGAAGCCGTCACTCTGCAATGGGACGACAATTCAGAGGACGACGTTGTCAGCTATAACATCTATTATCGATTAGGAACCGGCGGCGATTTTAACGCGATTGCCAATGTATCCGAATCAGAAGCACTTGTTGAAAATGTGCCGGACGGCGTCAATTATTACTATGTCACAGCGGTTGACGGTGGCGATCCCGCATTGGAAAGCCCACCCAGCGACATGGTGCAAATTCTGAAGGGCTCCATCCCACCAACGACCCTTAACGCAACAAGCGGCTTGGACGGTCATGTCGAGCTGGCCTGGGTTCCCCCGGGAGTCTTCTACTATGAAGAAGATTTTGAGTCGAACGACGGCGGTTATACAGCGACAAACAGCGACCCAGAAGGTTGGGCTTATGGCGCGCCGACATCTGGTCCCATGAGTGGACATGATGGTAGCGAAAATCTTTGGGCGACAAATCTCGCCGCGGAATATGCTGAAGCCAACGGAAACTACACGTTAGATTCCCCCACGATAACCGTTGTTGGTGGAACCCCGTAGGGGACAAACCTGGCAAATTATCGAGCCAGAGGGCGGCTATCCCGATGACTCTATTACCGGTCTCGGCGAGCCGGGGTTTACAGGCACCAATGATTTTTGGGTGCAACACGCGTTTGATATGAGCGAATTCTCCGGTCAAGAGGCAATAATCCGCTGGCATTTTGGCGGCGACGGCTCGGTGAACCGCATGGGTCTCTATCTCGATGACGTATTTGTCGGCGATATAATGGCGCAGAGGGATACGCGAGACCTGACTGAGTACCGCCTCTATCGCGGCGTTGAACTGGATACGTATGAGCTTATCTCGACTTTCGATCCGGACGTCGTTGAATATGATGACTGGAATGACAACAACGAGGGATTGATCAACGGCACGACCTATTACTATTGCGTCAGAGCCGACTATGACGACGAAGACGAAAGCGGTTGCGCCACTGCCACCGCGGTTCCGGAAAACTGGGCACCTCCCACGCCGCAGAACTTAGAGGGCGAATTGGACGAATCCACGGTCTCTCTGACTTGGGACGCAGTCGAAGTTTATGATCTTGCTGGATATAACGTTTATTCAAGACTCGGTCTGGGCGGCGACTTCATCCAGGTCGCCAACACAGAGAATACTGAAGTCGACGTCGATATCCCAGACGGCGTAAATTTCTTATACGTCGTCTCTGTCGATACTTACGGGATGGAAAGCGCGCCTTCAAACGAGATTCAATTCTCAGTCGGACCCATTCCGCCCACGCTGGTCAGCGCAGTCAGCGGATTGGACGGTTATGTCGAACTGAGCTGGATTCCGCCGGGCGTCTTTTTCTATGAGGAGGATTTTGAGGCGAGCGACGGCGGCTATATTGCGACAAACAGCGACGCCGAAGGTTGGGCTTATGGAGCACCGACATCTGGTCCCATGAGTGGACATGATGACAGCGAAAATCTTTGGGCGACAAATCTCGCCGCGGAATATGCTGAAGCCAACGGAAACTACACGTTAGATTCCCCCACGATAACCGTTGTTGGTGGAACCCCGTA
>NBMB01000081.1 GCA_002084765.1 Candidatus Cloacimonetes bacterium 4572_55
GAAAAAATGGAAAGACTCCGTTTGCTGCCGGAATAATCAATTATGTAGCGTTTTGTGACGGCGAACCTGGGGCCCAGATATACTCAGCTGCCGGTGAGCGGGAGCAAGCAGCATTGGTGTTCCGGCACGCAGCTGGGATGGTACACCGTAATTCTGAGTTAAATAGTCAATCAAGGGTTTATCGCACCTATAAATCAATCGAATACGGTGGTGGATCTACAGTTTACAAAGCATTGTCTGCTGATTCTGACACAAAGCATGGATTAAATGCCCACCTTGTTATCAATGACGAGCTTCATGTCCAGCCGAATCGCGACTTAGTTGATACATTGGAAACAGCGACTGCATCCAGAACACAGCCATTGACTCTCCATATCACGACGGCTGGCTTTGACAGATCCACGATCTGCTACGAGAAATACGACTACGCTAAAAAAGTGCGGGACGGCATCATTGATAACCCTTACTTCCTCCCGGTGATCTATGAGGCTGATACAGAGGACGACTGGACAATGGAGGACACTTGGGCCAAAGCGAACCCAAACCTTGGTGTATCGGTTGAGATTGACTATATTCGGCAGGCGTGCAAGGAGGCTCAACAGATCCCCGCTAAAGAGAATACTTTTAAGCGGCTGCATTTGAATATCTGGACTGAGCAGGATGTTCGGTGGATCTCAAGTGACAAGTGGGACGAGTTAGCTGGCAAGGTAGACACAGATGTTTCCATATCAAACCATTCTTTTTTGCACCCAGAGAGAACGCTATCCATCGTGAGAAGAAAGACGGCGTGCCTTACTTGACTTGGGCCAGAGAGAATCACATTGAGCTTACTAGTGGTGATGTGGTTGATTATGACCATGTGCGTAAGCGGATTAACGATATTGGCAAACAGTACAACATCCGAGGCATCGCCGCTGACCGTTGGAACTCCACACAGCTTATCACCCAATTAGCCGGTGACGGATTCGAGGTGGTTCCGTTCGGGCAGGGCTTTGCCTCGATGTCAGCCCCTTCAAAGAAGTTAGAGGAGCTTATCCTTAAAGGTGCGATCACTCACGATAACAACCCAGTGATGAATTGGTGTATGTCAAATGTATCTATTAAAGAGGATGTGGCAGAGAATATTAAGCCAATCAAAGCCAAAAAAACAGAACGTATCGATGGGGTGGTTGCGATGGTGATGGCTCTTGGCCTGTCGATTCAAGCGGAAATACTAAAACCATCAGTCTATGAAACTCGCGGGGCATTGATATTATGAAAATATTTGGTTTTCTAAGACCCAAACAGCAGGCGTCATCTCATTCTGTGTGGGATGATTTTTGGTATAACGCTGTCGGTTCATTGACGAGTTCTGGTGTTGCAGTAACACCAGAAAACGCTATGAAGGTAGCGAGCATATGGGCTTGTAACAAGGTTATTTCAGAGACGGTTGCAATGCTCCCTTTGATTATGTATCGTCGGTGTGGCAATGAGGGGAAAGAGCGAGCCAAAGATCAACACTTGTACAGTATATTGCGATATTCACCAAATGACCATCTAACCTCGTTTGAGTTTCGCGAAACAATGCAGACGCACTTGAACTTATACGGCAATGCGTATTCCGAGATTATATGGGCTGGGCGGGCCGGTGCTGAGGTGTTGGCTCTCGATATTCCGATACACCCTACACATGTTCATCACATCACAGAAGATGTGCAGGGGACCCACTGGTACGAGATAAGGGTCCCAGGCAAGGATGACAGGCGTATTCGACAGGACGATCTTTTACATATCAGAAATCTCCGGTTGAGTGGGGCAAAGGGTGTTTCACCGATACAGATGGGCGATGAATCTATTGGGCTGGCTCTGGCGGCTGAACATTTTGGGGCTTCGTTTTTCAAGAATGGAGCCAATCCATCATTGCATCTTTCGCATCCGCAAACATTATCTGGTTCTGCGATAGAAAAACTCCGAAAATCAGTATTAAAACATAAAGAAAATGGTATATTGATAACCGAAGAAGGTATGACGATCAATCTTCTGTCAACTCCACCGAACAAAGCGCAGTTTATTGAAACTCGGCAGTTTCAAATCGAGGAAGTTTGCCGTTGGTATCGGATGCCGCCGCACAAAATTGCTCATTTGCTCCGTGCGACCTTCTCAAATATTGAGCATCAGGCATTAGAGTTTGTTACTGATACGATCATGCCTTGGTTGACGAGGTGGGAGCAGCGAATAGATAAGCAGCTTATCGGCGACAACGACTATTTTAGTGAGTTTCTTGTTGACTCGTTGCTCCGTGGCGATTCAAAAAGCCGGTTCGAGTCTTATCAGATACAAATACAAAACGGTATCCGTTCTCCCAATGAGGTTCGTATTATCGAAAACATGAACCCAAGGGACGGTGGTGATGAATATTTCAGACCCATGAATATGACCACGGATGCGGAGGTGGCATCGCAGCCAAACGAAGCCTTTGTTGATGATGTCTCGGCCAGGATAGCATCCGCAGAACAACGAGAGATTGTCAAGCAAGCGGGTAAATCTGGGTGGGAAAACAAGTTTTACGACAGACATTCGAGTTATATTCTCAGGGCTATCCGCCCATTTAATATCAACCTTGATCCTATTGAACTTACATCGTTAAAAGCAAACGGAAACCTACGAGAACATATTAAGAACAGAATTACGGAGGCAATCAATGGATTATCATAATATCGCTCATTTCTTCGGCAGTAGCATCTGGGGCATTATGCCAGAAAAAATGGATGCTATGCTTGATTTTATCAACATTAAACTGTCTGGCGGCGACTCTGTTGAAATGGAAGCTAAGAAAGCAACGAGCTTCCGTGTCAGCAAGGGCAATATCGCTGTTATTCCTCTTTATGGGATTGTGTCTCAGCGAATGAACATGCTGACACAGGTGTCCGGCGGTACTTCAACAGAGGTTTTCGGTGGGTATTTTGACAATCTCATGGCTGATAACTCGGTGAGTGCGATTGTCATAGATGTTGACTCGCCTGGAGGAAATGTTTTTGGGGTGTCTGAGCTTGCCGACAAGATATACGCGTCAAGGGGGCAGAAGCCAGTTATCGCCGTCGCTAATTCGCTGATGGCAAGTGCTGCCTATTGGATTGCTTCGGCGGCTGACGAGATTGTTATAACGCCCGGTGGCGAAGTAGGTTCGATTGGTGTTATGGCTGTCCATAAAGATATGTCAGAGGCAGCCGCAAAAGATGGCGTAAAACACACTATTATCCGTGCAGGGAAATACAAGGCTGAGGGGAATCCGTATGAGCCTATTGGTGACGAGGCGAAGGATTTTATTCAGCAGCAGGTTGATTCTCGTTACGACGATTTTGTTGGGGCAGTTGCAAGGTATCGGGGTGTGACAGTACAACATGTAAATCAACATTTTGGGCAGGGCCGTGTTTTCGACGCGGCGATGGCGGTTGATGCTGGGATGGTGGATAGGGTTGGGACGCTTCAGCAGGTGCTTATAGATATTCGACCAAATCCACGGAAGTTAAATAACCGTAAGGCAATTTTGAATGAGCGAATCAGACGGTAGTCTGTTTGTGTATCGGGCGGTAGCTCGTATTGTTAGTTTAACATAAATATGAATGTCATTTTTAAGGAATATTACAATGACGAAACTGAAAAAGCTGCAAGTGCAGCGAAAAAAGGCGTTGGAAGAAGCGGCTAAGATTGTTGATCTTGCCGAATCCGAAGACCGAGACATGACGGCAGAAGAAGTCGAATCATATGATGACTTTATTCTTGCCGCTGACTCACTTGAGTCCCGTGTGTTAAGGCAGAAGAAAATTGAAGAATCTCTAAATATCAATGACGCGATTGAGATCCCAGAGGCCGAAGCAGTATCTGGCGGCGTCCCAGTCATTATGCAAGACCCGAATCGTGGTTTTGGCGGCATGGGTGAGTTTGCGATAAAGGTTGCTGAGGTTTACTCCAACAACCAAATCGACGATCGCTTGCAAAAGATGGCAGCGGCAACAGGGATGAGCCAGGCCTCTGGTCCAGACGGTGGGTACGTCGTACCTCCAACATTCAGTTCAGATATTTATGAGGGTCTGATGGGTGGTTCCGAGAGTCTGCTGTCTCAGGTTGACAGTTACACTGTAACGGGTGAAAGTTTAACATTTCCCGGCAATGCTGAGACATCACGCGCGACAGGCTCCCGTTGGGGCGGTGTGAGATCGTATTGGCTCGCTGAGGCATCTCAGATGACGACAAGTAAGCCGGCTTTCAGGCAAATCAAGGTTGAACCGCAACAGTTGGCTGTGATGGTTTATGCGACTGATAAACTCCTGAAGAACTCGACTGCAATGGGTCAGTATATTTCTCGCGCAGCGACTGATGAGATCAGCTTCATGGTCGGTGATTCAATTCTTAACGGCGATGGGGCCGGTAAGCCGAAGGGTATCCTTACCTCCGGCGCAACTGTTTCCGTTGCAAAGGAAACATCCCAAGCGGCTAAAACTATTGTCGCAGCCAACATTAATAAGATGTGGGCAAGATTAGCACCCAGAAGTTGGAATAACGCCGTCTGGTTGATGAACCAGGATTGTTTACCTCAACTTGACGGTGTTAATATCGTAACTACGGATGTTGGCGGAACTGCGACCGCTGGCGGCTTCGACGCGAAATTGTACGATTCCGCTAAGATGACTCTCAAGGGTCGTCCGATTATTCCGATAGAGTATTGCCCCACATTGGGCGATGCAGGCGACATCATCCTTGCTGACATGAAGGGGTATGTTGCTGGTTTACGTGGTGGCGTAGAATCTGCAATGAGCATCCATCTGCGATTTGACTACAATGAGACAGTTTTTCGTTTCATTTTTGAAGTCGATGGACAGACTTGGCTCAGCTCTGCAATTACGCCGTTTAAGGGTTCTAGTACTTTGAGCCACTTTGTAAAATTGGCCGCAAGAGCGTAAGGAGACCATGAAAATGGCAAAACGATTAGTAGATACAACCAAAATCGTAACCGGGCTTGCTCCGGTTACGCCATCAACAAGTACGCCCGACTATGTGAGCATGAAAGATTTCTCGCATTTGACGATAATACTTTCGGTGGACAACGGCAGCACTGTTACAGGTTCGGCTATCACGGTATCCGAAGCCACGGCGGTTGCTGGTACAAATGCCCAGACATTGACTCTGACGAAGATGTGGGCCAACACGGACACAGCGGCGACAGACGCATTGACTGAGACTGCTGTAATATCAAACACTTTCACAACCGACACAACTGACGCCAAGAACCTCTTGTATGTTATCGAGGTTGAGGCAAACGAGTTATCTTCCGGTTTTGACTGTTTGGCTGTTACCGCTGGTGACGCGGCCAATATGGTACTGAGTGCTACTTACATTCTGAGTGGTGCAAGGTATCTGGCGGCTTCGACGGCGATCACTGACTAACTTTAGCAGGGCAGGGGGTTTCGGCCTCCTGCCCGTTAAGGCTGATTATGTATACAAAAATAACGAATGAACCGACGGTTGAGCCGGTGAGCTTGACGGAGGCGAAACTCCATTTGCGAGTTGACCATAACGATGATGATGTTCTGATTGCAGGTCTGATACAGTCTGCTCGTCAGTCATGCGAGAATTATGAAGGCAAATCGTACTGCGTGAGGACTTATACGCTCAAGATGGATTCGCTTTTCGATGTGTGTTTGCCGTATCCTCCACTAATTTCGGTGGACTCGATTACTTATATAGATGATGACGGTGATACACAGACGCTTTCGACAGATATTTACGATATAGACACGCATTCAGACCCGGGGTATATTTATTTGGCATATAATCAGACATGGCCGATGACTCGATCTGAGCTTAACGCTGTCACGATCACATATAAATCTGGTTACATGACAAAGTTTACATGTTCCGGTGACACTTTGACTGTAAACGAAGCAATCTTGTCTGACGGGGACACGGTTTTGTTAGTGACCGATCAGGGTGATCTGCCCGCCGAATTAGCCGAATCAACAACCTATTGGGTGCGAGATGTGTCTGGGTTAACTCTAAAGCTGTCTGCGACTGATGGCGGTGCTGCGATCACAACAACTGACGCTGGGACAGGGACGCATTTAATTGGTGCGACGGCTATCCCTGCCAGAGTGTGTGCGGCGATAAAGTTGATCGTTGCCCATTTATACGAGCATCGAGAAGAATTATCTGAGACCAAGCTTGAACCTATGCTGTTTGCGGCAAGAAGTTTATTGTTTGACAGGAATATGACCGTATGAACACAGGGAGACTCCGACATCGTTTAGCATTACAGGTCGAAACCCAGAGTCAGGGTGCGACGGGCGAGGTTGCTTCGTCCTATGCCACCGATACGACTGTGTGGGGGGCTCTTTCGCCTGTCAGTGGCCGTGAAATGGAACAGGCACGGCAGATTAGTGAGGAGATCACTTATAAGGCAGTGATTCGATATTATTCTTCATTGACGACGGAGTATAGGATTTTGTATGATTCAAGAGTTTTTGAGATCGCGAATATACAGAATTTCAACGAGCGTAATATTTACCAAATTTTGCTATTGAAGGAGGTTAAGTGAATATTGGTATCACAGTAACTGGTGCTAAAGAGGTCGAGAAGATGCTCCATAAACTGGAGCGTAAAGACTCGGCTAAGATTGCACGCACAGAAACACGGCAGGCACAGAAAGATGTCATGCTTCCCGCTGTCAAGTCTAACGCTATTACGATGGTTAGTGGTATGATGGGTTCTTTGATTGCCAAAAATCTGGCTGTCAGAGCGATGACGAAGATGAAGCGTGGTAGTTATGGGGCAAAAGTTATCATTAAGCCAACTGATGCGTTTGTGTCCGATGCCAACGGGGTTCGGTCTTACATCCCAAATGCCATAGAGTACGGCCATGCGGCTGCTAACGACGCTGGTGGCGTAAAGGTAACATCACCCATCCCGTTCAAGCGGGAGGCGTACGAGGCAAAGCGGCGACCGTTGGCGGCGAAGTTAGCGAAAGAGATGGTCAAGGCGATTGAAAGGGCGGCAAAGATATGAGCGTGCTTGGACCAGAATTAGTTACCAACGGTGATTTTGACGACGCCACAGGTTGGACAGAGGAGTTTGATTGGGCGGCAAGCGGTGGTATCGCAGACGGCAAAGCCCACTATCTTAGAACTAATATGATTGGTGATGGAGTTGATTGCATTTACAGTAGTGTTTCAGTAGTCAATGGCCATACTTATCAGGTGTCTTTTGACATCACAGCTGTGTCTGGCGCATCTATAACCCCAATCCTTGCTGGTGTTACAGGGACAATGAGAAGCACGGTAGGTACTCATACAGAAACAATTATTGCTGGTTCATCGGAGCGTATAACCCTTAGAGGAAGTGGGAGTTATGAGGACACAGCATCTATTGACGATGTGTCGGTTAAGGAGATCGGCATTCCAACAGAAATAGAAGAAGCGATTTTTTATATTCTAAGATGGGACCCCACTGTCTCCGGTCTAATATCCAGCCGGATTTATCCAGAGATTATACCACAGAACACACTACTGCCTGCGGTTTACTATACCCAGATAGCAGGACCAAGGCAGCACACTTTAGCGGCGACAGATGATATGGTCCCAAGCCGATGGCAGCTTACAGTGGTCGCTGACACTTACACGGAACTGCGTGGAATATCAGACGCTCTCAGGGGCGTATTGGACAGCTACAGTGGCACGGTTGGCACGGTTGTCATCCAGTGCTCACATATGATTAACGAAAACGATTTAATGGATGTACAGCCCGGCACAGACAAGCTGAGGAGGTACATAAAAGCAATAGATTTTCACATTTGGTACAACGATTAGGAGATTAATCATGGCAAGCAAAGGAATTCATGGACACGAAACGACACTGGCGGGCGGAACTGTCGGTGATGTCGGGAATATCATAAGTATTTCCGGCCCAGATATGTCACGAGATGCAATAGACATATCAACAATGGACTCGACGAACAAGGCGAGAGAGTTCATTGCTGGGCTGTATGATGCAGGTGAATTAACAGCTGAAATTAACTATGACGGGTCAAGCGGTGGCACGGCGAACAATCTTCACACGGCGTTTCTGCTTGGAACGCCTGAGGTGTGGACGGTCACATTCCCAGATACATCAACATGGGTGACAAACGGCTTCATAACTAACCTGAGCCATGCTATCCCTGTAGATGACAAGATTACTCAATCAGTTACAATCAAATTCACAAGCGGCCCAGTTTATACCGATGTCGCATAGAAAGGAAAATTGATGCTTACGAAGGAACAGATACTTGAAGTTGATGACCTTGTAACTGAGGTCGTCGCCGTCCCTGAGTGGGGTGGCGATGTGTTAGTGAGAACTTTGCCCGGCTACGACAGGGATAGATTTGAGCAACAGGTCGTGGGGCTTGGTTCAGGCGAAATCGTCGAGAATCTAAGAGCCAGACTTGTTGCGAAGTGTCTGGTTGACGACGAGGGCAATCTTTTGTTTGAAGAATCTGATGTTGTCCTGCTTGGCAAGAAGTCATCGAAAGCGCTAGACGCTGTGTTTGCAGTATGCCAGCGTCTTTGTGGACTTCGCGAGGAGGATGTCAAGGAATTGGAAAAAAACTCACCGAAAACCCAAACAGGCGATTCTATTTTAGATTAGCTGCCCATTTGGGTATGACCGTAAAAGAGTTGTTGTTCAGGATGTCCAGTAAAGAGTTATCAGAGTGGCAGGCGTTTTATGCGATCGAGCCGTTTGGTGAAGCA
>NBMB01000049.1 GCA_002084765.1 Candidatus Cloacimonetes bacterium 4572_55
AACTTGTGTAATCGCCGAGGTCAACGTTGTCTTACCGTGATCCACATGGCCAATTGTTCCCACATTGACATGCGGCTTAGTTCTATTAAATTTTTCCTTAGCCACCTACTTCCTCCTATTGACCTTTCAGTCTATATAAAATCCTCTTACTTTTGCTATAATAATTTTCGCCGAGGCTTCCGGAACTCGCTCATAGCGAGAAAATTCCATCGAATAAATAGCGCGTCCTTGAGTTTGCGATCGAAGATCCGTCGCATAACCGAACATTTCGACTAAAGGGGCAATCGCTGAGATTGCCTGACCGTTCCGTCTTGGCTCCATGCCTTCGATCTTTCCTCGTCGGGTGCTGATATCGCCGATCACATCGCCCAGATAGAGATCAGGAACGATAACCTCGATCTGCACCATCGGCTCCAGAAGGACGGGATTGGCTTTTTTTGCCGCATCCTGAAGCGCTTGCGAACCGGCTATTCGGAACGCGATTTCCGAGGAATCCACAGAGTGAAAAGAGCCGTCAACCAGGGTAGTTTTCAAGTCGACCAATTGATACCCGGCGAGTACTCCGCCCTCTAAAGCTTGTCGAATTCCGAATTCTACAGCGGGAATAAATTCTTTTGGTATGGCTCCGCCGACGATTTTATTCTCAAAGATAAATCCCTCGCCGGGGTTGAGAGGGTCAACCTCAATCTTACAATGACCGTACTGACCCCTGCCCCCGGTTTGTCGAATAAAACGGCCGACCCCTTTAGCAGATTTGGACAATGTTTCTCGGTAGGCTACCTGAGGTTTGCCTACATTGGCATGAACTTTAAAATCTCGAAGTAACCGATCCACAATAATCTCAAGATGCAACTCTCCCATACCGGCAATGATAGTCTGACCCGTATCGTCATCAGTTCGCACTTGAAATGTGGGATCCTCATCGGATAATTTCCCCAATGAATTGCCTAAGCGATCCTGATCCGCTTTTGTCTTTGGCTCGATGGCAACCGAAATAACCGGTTGCGGGAAATTCATGGATTCAAGAATTATTGGTGCCTTGGGATCACACAATGTATGACCGGTTTTGACCTGCCGCAACCCCACTGCCGCGGCTATATCTCCCGAGTAAACCACGTCTCGGTCTTCTCTTTTATTTGCATGGAGTTGCAGAATTCGACCAACTCGTTCTTTCTTACCTGTGTTGGCGTTCAGCGTCTGATCGCCGGATTTTAGCATGCCAGAATAAACCCGAAAGTATGTCAATTTTCCGACATGGGGATCTGTCATCAGCTTAAATGCAAGACCTGCAAAGGGTTGATCGTCGGTCGGTTTTCTCTCTATCAGCTCGTCGGTCTTTACGTCAATCCCTTTTATCGGCGGCACGTCAACAGGCGAGGGGAGGTAGTCGATAACAACATCAAGCAGTTTTTGAACGCCTTTATTCTTAAAAGCTGTACCGCACAAAACCGGAATAATCCCGCAGGATATGGTTGCGTCTCGAAGAGGGCGTTTGAGGTCTTCAATCGGAATCTCTTCTCCCTCAAGGTATTTAGTCATCAATTCGTCATCAAAATCCGACAGTGCTTCTACCAACTTTTCCCGATGATACTCGGCGTCCTCGAGCAAATCCTCAGGAATTTCCACTTCGTGATATGCCACCCCAAGAGTCTCTTCGTCGTAAATAATCGCCTTCATCGAAACAAGATCGATCTGACCGACGAAACCGCTTTCAACTCCAATTGGTAATTGAATCGGCACTACATGAGCACCAAGTCGTTCCCTCATCATATTTACGGTTCTATTAAAATCGGCTCCAACTCGATCCATCTTGTTAATAAAGGCGATTCTCGGTACTTTATATTGATCAGCTTGCCGCCATACGGTTTCCGATTGAGGCTCAACGCCTCCTACTGCGCAAAATAATGCAATCGCTCCGTCCAAAACCCGTAACGACCGCTCAACTTCCGCTGTAAAATCAACATGCCCGGGGGTATCAATGATATTTATTCGGTGATCTTTCCAAAAGCAGGTGGTCGCGGCGGAGGTAATCGTAATGCCGCGCTCTCGTTCTTGCTGCATCCAATCCATCGTAGCAGCACCGTCATGAACCTCCCCCATACGATGCACGCGCCCTGTATAGAAGAGAATGCGCTCAGTGGTGGTGGTTTTACCAGCGTCGATGTGCGCCATGATACCAATATTTCTGGTCTTTTCTAACGGAAATTTGCGGCTCACGACGATGTCCTCTTAATACCGAAATATAATTCCCGAACAATTTTACCAAACATAATGGGAAAACGCCCGGTTTGCCTCAGCCATTCGGTGAGTATCGTCTTTTTTCTTGATTGCCCCGCCTTCGTTTTTGGAAGCTGCTATCAGCTCATTTGCCAGCCGCTCGGCCATTGTATGTTCGTGCCGACTGCGTGCACACCCTACAAGCCATCGGATCGCCAGAGAGGCGCGGCGGGCAGGTCTCACTTCTATAGGAACCTGATATGTGGCACCACCAACACGGCGAGATTTTACCTCCAAAACGGGCCTGACATTATTGAGAGCTGTCTTAAAAACATCGATACCAGGATTTCCGGTCTTTTTTTCAATGGAGTTGAGCGCGCCATAAAATATCTTCTCGGCTATACTCCGCTTTCCACCCTTTAATAGGCCATTAATAAATTTTGTCACGATAACGCTGTTATACAGCGGATCCGGCAACGATTCTCTTTTTACAGCAGACTTTCTTCTTGGCATGAACTAATCCTACCCTATCTAAAACGTACATATATCTAAAACTTAATAAAAATATACAACTCCACTTTTGCAACGTATCTTGCAAGCAATTATTTTTTCTTTTTTCGTTTTGCGCCGTATTTTGAGCGGGATTGATTCCTATCGCTTACACCGGCAGTGTCCAGCGCGCCTCGAACAACATGATAACGCACACCAGGCAAATCTTTCACACGTCCACCGCGAATCAAAACAATAGAGTGCTCCTGTAAATTATGACCCTCACCCGGAATATAGGTTGTGACTTCTATCCCGTTTGTCAAGCGCACACGAGCCACTTTACGTAAGGCAGAGTTCGGCTTCTTCGGAGTCGAAGTATAGACACGGGTGCACACTCCTCTTTTTTGCGGGCATCGCCCTAAAGCAGGAGCTTTGGTCTTCTTAATAATTTTTTTTCGACCTTTTCTTATTAACTGATTAATTGTCGGCACGTTATCTTCCCCATATAGACACAGAAAATTTTCATCAAAAATAACAGAACCTGAAGATATGATATAAATTAATTTTGTCAAGATTTTTTTTAACAAATTCTCTTCTTTTATGTCGCATCCTCTGTTTTGTATAAAAAAAAAGACATCGCTCTAAATAGACCGATGTCTCTATATCCTAATAAATATCAAATAGTTATTTTATGTTATATCGATTTTCGCTATTTCAGCGCCATGAATGTAAAGTTAGGAAAAATGCGCAGGCTTATCCCTACGAATTTTGAAATCAGATCAGCAAGTGTAGGGAGAACAGAGGTGGTTGTTCAAATTTTTGTGATTACTATTGTCTGACTGTCTGGCAAAAAACGCTTCAAATTTCCTATTTACCAAATCGCCTTTTACGGCTGCTGAAATCACGAATCGCCCGCAACAGATCAATTTTTCGGAAAGCCGGCCAATAGGTTTCGCAAAAATAATACTCAGAATAAGCGGACTGCCACAGAAGAAATCCGCTCAGCCGAATCTCCCCGCTTGTGCGGACAATCAAGTCTGGATCAGGCAAATCAGATGTATATAGATGTGGTGTTATCTTCTGGACATTCAACTCCTTGATGACGCTGTCGATATTTTTTCCCTCTTCCAATTCCGATAAAAAATGCTGTCGAAAAGCGTCTACGATTTCCTCTCGTCCCCCATACGCTACCGCCACATTGAGGATAAATTGGTTATAATCCTTTGTCGCCTCCTCCGCGTTGTGAATCGCTTGTTGCAAGCTGTCCGGCAGCAACTCGGTTCGTCCCATAGAGCGCACTTTTATTTGATTGTCATGCAAATCTTTATTGTGAGCCAACTCGATCATCTTACGCTCGATCACATCCAGAATGGCGACAACTTCGCTTTCTTCCCTGTTGAAATTATCTAAAGAAAAAACCCAGATCGATACAATCTTGACACCCAATTCTCGGCACCAATTCAGCGATTCCTCCAGCTTGTTCGCTCCGTGATCATGCCCTTTTGCGATATTCGCAAACCCCTGTTCACGCGCAAACCGGCGATTCCCGTCCAAAATGATCCCTATATGAGCGGGAATATGCCAATGCCGAGACTTTCTCTCCAATCGTTTTTGATAGACCAAGTAAAAAGTCGACTTGATCGTTTCCTTAGTAATATTCCATAATTTCACTATACAGCATCCTAACCCGGACAAGCCGGAATCAAAAAATTGATACGAAAAACACCCTAATTTTAAAAGCGTTCCTTTTCCCGCCTATCGCAAACCCCAAGTTCGATACAAGGGGAAGAGAGGCGACCCCTTCATAAATGGGACTTTTTCTTTTGACTATTTTTGAAAATTGACGTATGTTGAGACGGGAAAAAGGTTGAATTATAAAAATAACGATAACTATTCAGGTTTCCATGGTTCCATGAATGAACGGATGAATAGTTACAAATAACGACCATAAGGAATAATATGAAAATATTGTTGATCGAATATCGAGATATTACCCATCCTGAAGCTGGCGGAGCCGAGTTGATCTTGTTTGAGATTTTTAGTCAGATCGTGCAAGCCGGTCATCAGGTGGACTATCTCTGTTGCCAGTATGCCGGCGCAAAACCGGAGGAGATCATACAAGGTATCAGGGTTATAAGACGGGGGATCAGCCAGCTTGTGTTCAATTTTACTGTGCCTATCGTTTATTTTAGGGAGATTAAAAAAAATAAGTATCACATTATTATCGAAGGGATTGATAAATTGCCTTTTTATATGCCACTGTTCGAGAGAAATACCCCGACCTTGTGCATTATTCCTCATCTGTTCGGAAAAGCTATTTTTAAAGAGGTCCCTTTTATATTTGGAGCTTATGTGTATTCTTATGAATTGCTGATCCCTCATGTTTATAAAAGCAGCTATTTTTCCGCGTTATCCAAAAGCACAGAGGCTGATCTCATCGCACGCGGATTGCCGCCAGAGCAGGTTCGGGTGATTTATACTGGTCTGACGCAAGCAGACTACAGCGCGCCTCATACGCATCCCTTGTCGGATCATCCGATTGTGATCTATCTGGGACGGATCAAAAAATATAAAGGGGTAGATTTGGGCATGAAGGCAATAAAAAAATTACAGGAAAAATACCCCAATATTGAATATCAGATCGTCGGGTCCGGCGATTATGTCGCGGACCTTAAGCAACTTGCCGCGGAGCTTGATCTTGATAAAAATGTCTCATTCTTGGGCGTGAAAACCGGAGCGGAAAAGACAGAACTCCTACAAAAAGCGAATGTGCTGATCTACGCTTCCCCAAAAGAGGGTTGGGGACTCTCCGTGATCGAGGCGAACGCGTGCGGAACACCTGTCGTCGCTAGCAACTCCCCGGGTTTGCGAGAGTCGGTAGTGGATGGAGAGACCGGCTTTCTGACCCCGCATGGCGATACGGACGCGCTCGCAGAAAAAATTGATCTGCTCCTCTCTGATCCTGATTTATATGACCAAATGCGGGAAAAAGCGATACAATGGGGACAATCCTTCAGTTGGGAACGCGCCGCGGAAGAGACGCTGGACTTGATCCGTCACGCTATCGAGGTTAAAAATGAGATAAAAGTAAGGAACGGCGGTTATGAATAGGGTCACAGTGCTAAAATTCGGCGGGACATCTATCCAAGATGCGGCGGCGATCAGACGGGTAACGGATATTGTGGCTGGGCGAAAAAATGAGACGCTTGTGGCACTTTTTTCCGCGCTCAATCAGGCGACCAATACCCTGATCCGCGTCGCGAAGAAAAGCGCGCTCGGGGATATTGAGACGGCTCGGCGATTGCTGGACGGTCTTCTGAGCAGACATACCTCTCTCATCAACGAAGTGATTATCAACCCTTCCTCCCGCTCGCGGCTTTTGGAAAAAACGACCGATTATTTCCATGAGGCAAAAAATTTGGCGACCGGTCTCTCTTTGACGCGAGAATTCAGCCTGCGATCTCTGGACTACATAGTCGGTTTCGGAGAGCTCGCCTCGTCGGGGATTCTCACCGCGTCGCTGCAGGAGCGGGGAATCCCAGCCCAATGGGTGAACGCTCGAGAATGGATGGTCACTAACGATGATTTCGGTCACGCCCATCCCGATATAAAAATCCTGCCGCGTCGCGCTCAAGAGCTATTTTTCCCGATATTGGAGCAGGGTATTATCCCCATAACTCAAGGCTTTATCGGCGCAACCGAAGAGAACGGGCAATATACCCCCACCACCCTGGGACTCGAAGGCTCCGACTATAGCGCGGCACTCCTCTCGTACGCTCTGGACGCCCAACACGTCGAAATTTGGACAGATGTTGACGGTATTTTGACATCTGATCCCCGAATTGTGTCAAAATCACAGCCAATCGCTTGTTTGAGCTATGAAGAAGCGGCTCAATTGACCCTGTTCGGTCTAAAGGCACTGCATCCGAGCACGCTTTTGCCAGTCTCGGAAAAAAGGATTCCGTTGCGAGTCCGCAACAGTTTTCGGGCAAAAAGCCCCGGCACTTGGATTCTGCCTCATGAACAGATCAAAGAAACGCCCGCCCAATCAATCAAATCGATCACGTGTAAGAAAAACGTCACGAGAATCACCGTGCATGCGCCGCCGCATCATGTCCCGATCAGCTTTTTCGGATCGATATATGAGTTATTCAATAAATTTGACGTAACAATCGATTTGGTCACGACCGCCCATCGTCACATATCCATGGCGTTCACGGAAACCGAGGAAACGGCTCACATGTTGCGAGAGTTGGAGATTTTTTCGCCATTTGTTATGCAAAGGAACAAGGCGATTGTGACGCTTGTCGGAGATTTGGCGAGCCAACCTGGAAGCCTATTCGAGGCGATTTTCCGACAGGTTAGCGAGGATCGCATCTCGATGATCTGCTACGGGGCTTCCGACAACAGCCTCTCCTTTTTGACCTGCCGCGATCAAGCGGACTCGATCCTCAGAAATCTGCATCGTCATTTTTTCGAGACCGCCGAGGAAATTCCGCAGGAAGTGAAAAGTTGATGGAACCCTCTCAGATGAAAGCGTCGGTTATTATCCCCTGCTACAATGGACCCGAATTTATTCGTAGCTGCTTAGACTGCTTTCGTATTCAGACCCACCTCGATTTTGAGGTCGTTGTCGTGGACGACGGGTCGGATCATCCTCTGGATATCGATCCGGATACCTATCCATTCTCGCTGCGCATTCTCTCTCATCCGAAAAATCGAGGACGAGCCGCGGCTCGTAATACCGGAGTTCGGGCGGCTCGCAACGATCTGATCATTTTCCTGGACAGCGATATGATTGTTTCATCAGATTTTATCGCCGCGCATGTTGCCGCGCATGAGCTGGGAGAATGTGGAGCGATCGTCGGCGATATCCGGTTCACAGATCAATGGAGCGGACAGCCGTTGGCAAAATATTTCGATACAAGGGGAGCGGCAAAGCTCAAATCTGGTAAAGAAATCCCATACCGCTACTTTGTCACAGGAAACGCATCGACGCGCAAATCCCTATTGATCAGCATCGGTCTTTTTGACGAGGGATTCCCGAAATATGGCGGTGAAGACCTGGAGCTTGCTTGCCGACTCCACGAACAAGGCATCCGATTTGCCCATTGTCCCGCCGCGCGCTCCCTGCACGACGATTTACCGAGCATTGCGCGGCACCGCCGCCGCATGGAGGAATATGGGCGATACTGCCTACCCTATCTCGTGGAAAATCACCATTATGCCGCGGATTTTCTCAAACTGGAGTGGGCGGGTCACGGAGAGCAGCGACGTCTTTCGGCACGAATCAAACAGCTCGCCGGAACTCTCTTCTTTCGACGCCCTATAATCACATTTTTGATCTTTCTTGTCAATTTTTTTCCTCTCACGCACGGATATTTGCCGCGAAAATTTTCTTTTTTCCTTTTCGACGTCATCACTGGCGGAAGTTACCTGATTGGCTATCGTCGGAGTCTCATAGAGAAATAATATGGATATAATTCTTGACAAAATATAGCTAACAATTTATGATTGTTCGGCTTGTGTCAAAGAATCGGTTTCGAGATACAGAGTTCCAGATTATTCTGGATACAAAAAATATTCGTCTAACAGGTCACTTTGACCGAACCATCCAAACAACTATCCCCGAGCTTTTCTCAATCGCAAGAATCGAATAGGAGGCGCAACTTTGAGCAAATTGGAGCTAAAAGACTTTGCTGACTGGGGAGAATATTATTGGACTTATCAGTATGAATTGGCTAAGCGTTATTACATTCCGTTGCTGGATAAATGGGGTTTTTCCATTCGGGGCAAACGTATTCTCGACGTGGGTTGCGGGAATGGCGGTTTTATCGCGGCTATGGCAGACGCCGGCGCGATTTGCACTGGCGTTGAGATCAAGCCGTTCCAATGGCCGGCATATTCGGGCGTTACCTACCGGGTGCAGGACATCGCCGCGCCGGACGCTCGGGAAAGTCTCGGTTGCAACTTCGACCTTGTCGTCTTGCGAGATGTGATTGAGCATATCCAGGTCTCACAAAAAAAACGATTCCTGACCGCAATTCGAGGGCTGACTCAACCGAACGGACGGCTTTTTGTCACATTTCCGCCCTATTATTCCCCCTTTGGATTGCATCAGCAAGCACTTTTGACCTCGCCGCTTAAGAAATGTCCATATCTGGGTTGGCTGCCAAATTTCGCGCTGATTCCGCTTTTGAAGATAGTGGGCGAAGCCGCGACAAATATCGACAACATACTGGAAATCAAGGCGTCCAAAATGCCGCTGTTTCGTTTCCGACAACTGATACAAGAGCTCAGTTTACATCCTTTGCAACGGTGCTTTTATACGGTCCGCCCCTCCCATGAAATACGGTACGGCTGGAAAATACGCAAATCATCCATCTCTGGCGTCCCGTTGCTTAACGAGATTTTAACGCTTGGTTGTGCCTGGCTTCTCCAATGGAGTGCCGCGGACCCCGACCCCGAGCCAAAAACTTCCCCGTTAAAATAGGAATCATCAATGAATGATAAATTGATACATAGATGGATTACATCTATAATTGCGACTATAGGACTTTTTTGCCTGAGCCTCTGGATTATGTATGACCCCACAGCGCGCTTCATAGCGAGCGGACCAGGGACAGACAATCGGCCGCTCTCTTCCCTCCCGATTGATCCAAAAGATGCAGTTCAAATCGGGCAATATTTTGAAAAATATGAAGGCGTTGCAGCGGATTTGCCCGGGTCCTGGATCCAGTTCCGCGGAAAAAATCGAGATAATATCTCGACAGAATCCGTTCCATTGGCGGATCAGTGGGATGAGGACGGACCTGACATACTCTGGTCTGTCGATCTCGGCGAAGGTCACGCAGGACCCGCAGTGCACAACGGTCGGATCTATCTGCTGGATTATGACGAGGAGAAAAAAGCGGACGCGTTGCGCTGTTTTTCTCTGGCGGATGGCAAGGAGATTTGGCGACGTTGGTATTCCGTTCATATCAAACGGAATCATGGTATATCCCGAACTGTGCCGGCTGTCACCGACTCTTTCGCGGTGACGATCGGTCCCCGATGTCATGTTCTGTGCGTCTCTGCAGATTCAGGTAACTTTTTGTGGGGACTTGACTTGGAGAAGGATTTTGGGACAGAAACGCCCCTATGGTATACCGGACAATGCCCATTGATCGACGATTCTCTCGCAGTGGTCGCCCCGGCAGGCAACGTCTTAATGATAGGCGTCCACCTCAGAACCGGAGAAGTTTTATGGCAGACGCCCAATCCTCATGGGTGGAAAATGTCTCATTCCTCTATCATGACTATGACCCTTCACGGCAAGCGGATGTATGTCTATTGCGCGATCGGCGGGATAGTCGGCGTCATAGCGGACGGCGCGGATCGCGGGAAACTGGCGTGGGAAACCGACCTTTGGGATTACTCGGTTGTCGCCCCTTCTCCCATGATCTTAGAAAACGGACGCATTTTCATCACTGCCGGATATTCTGCGGGCAGCATGATGCTGCAAGTGGTCGAGGAAGAGGGAGGCTTCAGCGTCAAGGAGTTGCAGCGGCTGACTCCAAAACAAGGAATGGCGTCGGAACAGCAGACGCCGATTTTGTATGACGGATACCTATTCGGCGTGCTTCCGAAAGACGCAGGCGCGGCGAGGGAACGGTTTGTCTGCTATAGTCCAGACGATTGCAGCCAACTGATTTGGTCGAGCGGAAAAACAGACCGATTTGGTCTGGGTCCCTATCTCGTGGCTGACAACAAATTTTTTGTGTTGGGCGACAACGGGCTTTTGACTATGATGAAATGCTCCACTACCGAATATATCCGACTTGGGCAATCCCAGGTCCTTCAAGGCGCGGACGCCTGGGGACCCCTTGCAATCGTTGGGGGAAGGATGTTGCTACGAGATTCTAAACGCATGATATGTATTGATATAGCGGCTCATTAGAGATAATATTAAAAAATTTACGCAGGGCACGAAGAATTTTCTGTCTGACAGAGTTCCACCAAAATTCCGCCCGCGCTTTTGGGATGGATAAAAGCGACGAGTTTTCCTTTTGCTCCCGGACGAGGTGCTTTGTCCAACATCCGCATCCCCATAGCCTTACATTTATCAATAGCAGATTGCATATCCGGCACTTCATAGCAAATATGATGAATCCCTTCGCCTCGTTTTGCAATCGATTTAGCGATTGCGCTATCATCCGATGTGGGCTCCAACAGCTCAATATGCGTCCCGCCCACGTTCAGAAATGCGGCTTTCACCTTCTCTGATTCGACAATTTCCGTATGCTCTATTTCCAACCCCAGAACATGCTCATAAAATTTAACCCGCTCCTCAATACTTTTGACCGCGATTCCAAGATGATCAATCTTGGGTTGTCGATTTGACATATTACTCTCCTTCAGATTATATTTTTCTTTAAATTAGGATCAATTTTGCGAGAGAGCCGAAACTCTCAACTTGGCTCGCCTACCGGAAAATTTTCCTTATTTGAGCAAAACCATTTTCCTCATCACCTCATCCGTCCCAGCCTTGACCACATAGAAATATGTCCCGCTGCCGACTTGACTTTCCCGCGCATTGCGACCGTCCCAAATCACTGAATAATAACCGGCTTCATGCCGCGTGTCAACCAGAATTTTGACCTCCTGACCAGCTATATTGTAGACTCGGATATCTACATCGCTCGCTCTGGGCAGGGCATAACGGATCGTCGTAATCGGGTTGAAGGGATTCGGATAGTTCTGGTCCACTGCAAACTCCAGCGGAATCAGGGCAACACGAATTAATAACAAGTGGGTTATTTCAGAGCCAGAAATGACGATGACCTCGCCATCTACGAGCGCGTGACGGTTCATTTCCTTATGGCCCATCATCTCGCAGATCGCATAGCCCACGCCCTGCTCATCCGGGAGATTATCCGAGCTAATCGTGAGTGGATAGTCTACGCCTTGTATGCGAATGACGGTCTCATCAGCCGCAGTCAAGCGGGTATTGCCGCTGAAACGAATATCGAATGCGCTGGGCATCGGAACCGGCGGTAGGCTGAAGTGCTCACGAGATAAGCCTGTCAGGTCTGAAGCGAAATAGAGAGTTTGCCCATAACCGTTGCCATCGGAGATGATGAGTTTGGCGGTATTCTCAAGGATATCTATGGATTCATGGCTTGCAACCGCCGCTGTATTGCAATGCATACAAAGATGCCCGTCAGTTGTGACTCGAATCCAATAGCCCTCTCCCTGTTCGACGGTTGTGGCACTCTGATATGATCCGGTAAAGCGATAGAGCGTGTTGTCAATAATAATGTTTTCTGGATCGTCAATAATCGCGCTCAACGACACATCGCAGGAGGGTCCAGCGATCATATTCCACCCGGCGTTGACAGCGACGCAGACCGAATCAAAAGCAGCACCCACGATCTCGACTGTGTCGAGCTCGCTGAAACGGAGCCAGTAGCCAGCCCCCAATTTAAGCGAGTCCGCTGGCTGGTAGCTGCCGTCGAACTCGTAAAGCGTGTGGCCTATGGCATCCGGAAAGAGGGAATCGACATAGCTGTTCATAGTCGCCAGGGGCAAGCCGACCATGTTCCAGCCGGTTGAGACAATTTTGTCAAAAGAGTCCCCACCTGTCGCTTGCCCGCTGATCGAAAAATTAAACGGATTCTCGTCACTGTCTCCATTAACAAAGGAGATTGTTCCTGCACGAGTGCCTAATGCTCCTGGGGTAAAACGGATGGTAAACATTGCTGATCCGCTTGGAGTTATGGAACTTGTCGGAAACGCGCCTTGCAGAGTAAAGTCCGCGGCGTTGGCTCCGGCGATCGTGTGGGAGCCAAGCGTTAAATCCGCGTTTCCGCTATTGTGAATGATAAATGTGGCGTCAGAGGCACTGCTCAGGACGACATTGCCGTAGTCATAATTTCCGCTATCATCGGCAATATCATTGGTTGCAGGATCATGCACTTCAACTTCCGGAGAAGCTGAATCGTCGTTCTGGATCAAGCCGGTTCCAGTATTTTCCGCGGCATTAATAGTCACAATGCCGGTGTAGCCGCCATCAACGAGACCCCCGAGAGTAATAGAAAAGTCCTCATCTAATTCGACCCGATTATCGTCGTTTATGACGACATTTACATCGTGACTGGTATGGCCTGGGTTAAAGCTCACGACTTGAGCGGATATGGAATTGTAATCTGCGTCGCGGTTTTCATCTTGCGCTGTTCCGTCTGTTGTGGTCGCGGTGACCGATGTCGGCGCGTCAACCGGATTGGACAGACTCACCCTAAAAGTAAACGGTCCATTGGCTTCATCATCACTAGTACTGCTGATTGAAAATTGGGCATTGTCATCATTTTGGATCGTGCCCAGACCTTGCGCGTCGGATATTTCGGCTCCGCCGGTAGCGTCCGATAAATTGATATAGAAGGTCTCATTTTGTTCGACTGTTGCATCACCGTTCACAGCCACATCAATCGTGGTCCTATCCGCGCCAGCATTAATAGTGACAGACCCGCCGCCGCCCACATAATCGCTGTCGCCAGTAGCTCCCGTTCCGTCGGCAGTTGCCCAATCCACGGTCACGTCAGTCCCTATAGCGACGCTCATGGTTACTGTAAACTGGAAAGCGGTCGTATCGCTGTCCGTTTCCAGGCGGCTGACATCGTTAATATACAGGGTGGGTCCTTGTCCCTCAAACTGCAAATAATAATCCTCCACCTCGCCGTTTGTCACTAAGCTCCGAGCCGTTGGTCGGGCATTGGTCGGCGTCAGACGGAAGCGAGCAAAACGATCATATTGCTGTGTCGTTGGGATCGCGCCGGATGGGATATCAAAGGTCGCTGTATGGGTTCCGGCAGTGAGACTGACCACATCCAAGACCGTATCGCCGACGTCCGTAAAATTATTGTTGCCAGCCCAGTCGATCCAGCCGCTGAGATAGCCGGAACCGCCGGTCACAACCACTTGAATAGAGCCCCCGTCTACGCCTTCTCGCCAGGGCTGATTATGGACAGTGACACCGTCTTCGTCATCGGATCCGTCGCCGTCATCTCCGCCAATAGCGCGTCCTGCGTCAGAGCTTTCCTGACCATCGAATTCTCCGTCGATAGTCGCGCCGAGATAGAGACTGCCGATTTCATGGCGCGCGCCGTCGTCGCTTGTCAGAAGGGTCAAGGCGTAGTCGGACGGCAAATCTCCATAGTCCAGATTATCCACGCCGATACCTTCCACGTCAAAAGTATAGGGATTTTCGTCGCAATCGCCATTATTTATTGAAATAGTGCAAGTATTTGTCCCTGCTCCAGTTGGGTCGTATGAGACAGTAAATGTAGCTGCGCCACCTGTTGGAATCGGGCTGGCTGGAGTCAGGCTGCCAACGCTATAATTCACGCTGTCGCTCAGAGTGACGCTGTTGATTATTAAGGGAACCGCGCCTCCGCTGTTATCAATTGTAAACGTATGCGTCGCTGGATCGCCGCTGAGAAAGAGAGAGCCAAAATCCGTATCATCGGTCGTGGAAATGGTCGTGTTTCCATCCGGGATAGAGTTGCCCAGGCCGGTCACGTCGATTTCCGGCGCGCCCTGCACCCACACCGAGTAGCTACGGGGAGGCAGCTCAATATATATCTGGCTGTTGTCATCCACAACCGCGCAGGGCCAGGAGGATCTCCCCAAAACATCGACAAATTGGTCGCCAATATTTATACCTGTCATATTAATTTGATGGTCAACTTGCAGGGTTCCGCCGGCAAAATTGATGGCTACCACGACCCCCCGTCCATCCGGCGTGCCATGATATAATTGATAGATCAGACTTGTGTTCGGATTCTCGCTTATATAATTATTCGTATACGGCGTCCCCAACCGGTTGAGATAATCCCGTTGCGCCGCGCCGTAAATATACTTGGAGTGGGCGTCCATCAGCGCGTTGATATCATTTTTCAGCCCGTCGTTGTAATAATCTTTGTAAAATACGCAGGGCTGACCGACCTGGTTGTTGGTTAAAATATAGGCATACGCCAGAATTGGATCGTTTTCGATATATTGCCCAGGATCCCGAAAATCGTGATTTCCGGCAAAGGTGATCACATGAAATGGACTTGTGCCTTGATTGTCCGTCATGCTCAAATTGAACACATTCCGGGCGTCGTATCCATAGCTATCGCATGCGTCTTTCAATGACTGACGTAGTGAAAAATCAAATATCTGAGGAGAAATCGAGTCTTTGGTATCGCTATCCATGTGAGACAGGGTCTGATTGATCCAATTGTTTAAAGCACCGGCGTTGCTATCGTAAAACTCACCGACAACAATATCGGGATTCATGTTATTATCATGCAGATTATCCAGCAGATCGCCAACAAAAGTCGGATCGAAATGTTTGACAGCGTCCATGCGATATCCGCGAATCCCGACGTCATTCCACATCCAGCGCGTCCAGTCCTGTAGCTCAGTTTGGGTCGATCCAACCGTTTGGTCATAGTCATAATAAAACCAGAGTCCGTCCCAATCGCCAGATAATTGGGTCGGATTGCCGTTTGGCTTGAAATTCTGCCAATTCATACCGCCAATTCCACTTGGCATGTTTGTAAAATCCGTATAGGTTTGGTATTTGATCGACCCTTGAATATCAGCTCCGGCACCGTCGTACCACACCCCATAGATATAATGATCAGAATACCCCCCACCCTGATTAGATAGATAAATCCATAAGGTATCGCCTGAGGCATTATAATCACTGGCGTTTAGCGTCAGGGCAAACTCGTCGGTCCGGCAACCGGTCTCATCTGTATAGGCATTAAAATTTCTGCCTAACGTAATCGCATTGTTTGCCTCTCCGCAATCGCCGCCGCCGTTTGGCTCTGTCTCGGTCGAATCTGGTTTTTCCTGCCACCCAACTGTATGCGTATGCATATAAATCCGATATTGATGGTTATAAAAACGGGAATGCTGTGATGCTGAGCGAATTTTGAAGTAATATGTGCCGGCTCCATAACCGGTTGCTCCAGAAATCGGTAGGTAGAGCCGAAACCGATCTGACGGGAATGGGTTGTTGCCCGCGTTGGCATTTTCCCAGGTAAAATTTTCAATCCAGCCTTCAACCGCGGGATTATCTTCGGGCAAACCCCCGTCACGATGATTATACACCATATCCGATACAGCTTTGATACCCGCGGCATTAAAAGCCGAAATCACATTGTTCACATCGGCTCGGGTTCCAAACCGGGTTGCCCCGCCCCCATACACTTCGCCGAGATCATATAAGTCTTTAGGGTCGTAACCGTTGCTCCAACTGCTGGATGACGCACGAGATAAGGGAGGGAGCCAAACATGCGTAAAACCGGCATTGGATAGCTCAACCGCTTTCGCCTCCAATGTATCAGCCCAGTTATATCCATCTGGTGTGCCTGGAAAATCCCAATACCAGCCCTGCATCAGGAAATCCTGAGCACTTATGGCTTGTGGGATCAGAATTGATATAATTACGAAAATAAAAATACGTAGTGCGTTTAATAATTTCATTGTTAATCTCTTCTGTTTGAATAAAGAGCTATATTACAGACTCAAATCTCCACCGGAAACGCCATCGATAGCGGATAGTTGATCCAGGTCCCCGTGATCGGACGAATTAAGATAAATAAATTATCCCAAAAGTCAATTCTTTTTCGTATTGGAATGTGGGGAGATACCGGGAGACTGTGCGCCTGTATCGCATCATCGACTTCCCGATCAAAGAGAGCCATGATCTCGTCTCCGATATGCTTATTGATAAAATTATGCATGCCTAATTGTTATGCTAAAAAAACCATAATTATGAGTTATGGTTTTTTTAGTCAAGATAATTTCTGAAAATCAACAAAATGGGCGACACAAAATAGGAAGACCTCCCAAATTTGACACTATTTCAACAGTGTCATTCGTCGGGTAATGCTTTGTCCAGTATCGGTTTGTAGCCGATAAAAATAAACGCCGGTTCCAACAACCGAACCATTATCATCCTTGCCATCCCATACGACCGAGTAATCGCCAGCGGTTTGCTCATGCTTAAAAAGAGTGCGAATTTTCTGCCCGGCGACATTGTACAAGACTAATTCGGCGTGACTTGTGGCTGGCAACTGATAGCGAATGGTTGTCAGGGGATTAAAGGGATTTGGATAATTTTGTTGCAGAACCAAAGCAAAAGACGTTGTAAACGCATTGTCTTCGAGGCTTGTCACGTCACTGATATTTGGCCCCCAAAAGGTGGGATACATGGGGATAAAGTCACCGACACCGTCAGGAAAACGTCCGGTAGACTGGTCAGTCGTTTGCTCTCCAAAGGTCACTTCATCAACGATCAACAATGATGCATTGGTCAGGTAAATGGCTTCACCAGAGGCCGAGAGTTTGAAATTCGTATGCAAACCCTCCTGCTCCTCATCATTATCCGCCCACACGATTAAAAAGGAATGAGCGGCAATACTGATGTCTGGAAATTCCCATTTATCGAGTTCCTGCCCGTCATCGGAAAGATGGTATCCGGACAGGGAGATCGCAGCGTCGCTATTATTATAAAATTCGACCCAATCGTCAAATTCCCCATCTTGATCCGCAGCGGTCGAATCGTTGGAGGCAAGGAACTCGTTGATGGCTACATCGCCGGTGAGCGGGACCGTGTAAAATTCATAAGCAGCGCGGTGGGGATCAAACATCGCGGCATCATCATTTTCTGCATAAATATAAAAGTGCACATCTGTGGCACCTACATCGATCGCTACGCCATAGGTATGGTCGTTTGCCTCGCCGTCATTGTGATTCCCGTCATCAAACATCCCGGTTTTCACAAAAGCAGCACTGACGCTGTGGCGATAGGCTAACTGCACAGAAACGGCTGCGTCCACTTCCGTCGTGATCCACACCTTCGAATTTGGCTCAGCGATTTCCGGCGAATAGGTCGTGTTGAGGATGGACGGAGCTTCTGCCTGAAATTCCGGTTGGGATGCCAGGTAATCAATGCGCGCATCCATCAATTCGGTTAAACCGACGATTTGCTGGCTCCCCTGTCCGGCTGTCGCGTCAATATTATTCAAAATTATTCAAAAAACTCTCGTATGTATAAAACTTATTCGGATCATTCTGAACATCACCGGCAATGATCCCCTGAATATCTAACGCGCGGATGTGATACAAATCATTGGCAAAGTTTTCCGAGATGATCGTTTTCATGTGCGCGACGTACATCTTGCGATAACTCGGATTGGGCAAAATCTGGTTAATAATCGGAAAACCTGGATGCGATTCGTTTAAAAAAGGGTCCAGGCGCTGCATTGCGATAAAATTTAGCGGAGGGCCGCCAGTCAACAACCTGTTAAACCCACCAAAATTTTCGTTTAAATCCCAAACGATCGGGTTGAACTGACCCGCATCATCCCTGTACAGATAATAGTTATGCGCAAAGTTGATGGGTGCGTCGAGATTGACCATCAGGATGTCGTAAGCCAGCATCCACAAATGTCGATCCACATTCAGAGCGGTTTCAATATTTCCAGGATCATTATTCAAAATATCCAGCATGTTGATTAAATTAGCCCACCCATCGCCTGATTTGAGCTCATAATAATCATAATAGTCGGTTGAATCCGAACCATAGAATCCCCAAATATCAACTGATGACGGGGGACCCCCACCGCCCGCGAGTTCACCTTTAAAGAAATCATTTTGATTGGAATTCAAATGGTTCCCCAGAAAGAACTTATCCACAGACTGAACGCTGGTATACAACCCAAGATGAGTTCCGTTGATATAGACATTGATGTAATTCGCATTACTTGCCGGCATGTATTTGCGAGCAATCTCATAGCTCAGCGTCTCCCGGACAAAGCTGGGGTCTTTGAAGACATTAGCCAGTTTCAACGTGCCATAGCCATCGAGTTCCTGATTATCGATGATGTGATCCAGCTTGATATTCAACGGATTTTTGATCTGATTTGGGGAATAGCTGCTGTTGCCCTTGTATCGCACGCCCACACTATCGAACTGCGCGCCATTAATCAACGCAGCACCAATAAGCCTTTCCTCGTCGCCAGCCGCATACAGATTGTCCAAAAGTTGATCCCAATTACTCTGCTCAAAGGTAATTTCAATCGTGTTGATGGATTCAATATCATAAAAGCCCTGAGCCAGCAATCCGGAAACGCCGGCAAAACATAGCAAAAAAACAATTACAGGGGTTCTCATTTTCAATCTCCTTGATATTTAAAAGTATTTACAAAAAAAAGGTTACTCCAAAAAAATAACACCGTTGAGGATTGGTTCCCGCTTGCAATATTCCAATTATTATCAAAATCTGATTCTCAGACACAGCAATTGGAGAAAAGTTTAAGTGATAATCCAAAAACCCATATAAACCGCCTGAATTTTAGAATGAAACAGTGCAGCCTGGAAATTTTTCTCCCTTTTCCCAAAATTTTGTTGACAATCGTCGCGATATTGCTTCATAATTGTCTCAATTATCGGAAAGCCGAACGCGCGTATCGCTTTCAACTTTCAATATTTATCTGAGTCAAGGATGGCTCCGACCCTTTAGAAAGGAGATTGTTATGGGATTGTGGAATAGGTTATCGAACGAGTTTGTGGACATAATCGAATGGGTGGATAACAGCCGGGACATCATGGTGTATCGGTATCCACGTTACGACAACGAGATCAAATACGGAGCAAAGCTGATCGTTCGCGAGTCTCAGTCCGCTGTGTTTATCGAGGAGGGACAGCTTGCCGACGTGTTCACCCCGGGCACATACACTCTGGACACCAAAAATTTGCCGGTCTTGGGCAAGCTGAAAGGCTGGAAATACGGATTCGAGAGTCCGTTTAAGTCCGAGATCTACTTTGTTAGCATGCGCGTGTTTACCGATCGGAAATGGGGGACAAAACAGCCGATTATGCTACGCGATCCAGAATTTGGCGCGGTGCGGTTACGCGCGTTTGGCACGTATACGGTGCGCGTCAGCGAGCCGGATATTTTCTTGCAGGAAATTACCGGCACGGATGAGCGTTTTACCACGGATAAAATCACGGATCAACTGCGCAATATGATCATTTCCCGCTTTACCGATCTGTTGGGCGAACAAAAGATTCCGGCTTTGGACTTAGCCGCGAATTATACCGAGATGGGCGATTTTATCACCTCCAAACTGCATCCGGAGTTTGAAGCATACGGGCTGGATATCAGCAAAATTTTGATTGAGAGTATTTCGCTGCCAGATGCCGTGGAAAAAGCGCTGGATAAGCGAACAAGCATGGGGATTATCGGCGATATGAGCAAATATACCCAGTTCCAAACAGCAAATGCGATAGAGGAAGCCGCCAAAAATCCCGGAAGCGGCGGAGATATGGCGTCCGGTGGCATGGGTATGGGATTGGGGTTTGCTATGGCGAACCAGATCGGAAAATCTATGGGGGCTCAGCAATCTCCCGCGCCGCAACAAGCTCCAGCTCCGGCGCCGCCGCCTCTACCGAGTATGCTATATTACGCGGCTCTCGGAGGAAAGCAGGCGGGTCCCTTTGATGCGAAAAGTATCAGCGGTATGATTCGCAGCGGTCAGATGGATCGAGGCACGCTGGTCTGGAAACAGGGAATGGCAACTTGGACAAAGGCGGGCGATGTTGAGGAATTGCAGTCGGTCTTCGGAGCGATTCCGCCGCCTCTGCCTCCGAGATAGTCTGCGCGATATCTTAAATATAATCTATTTATCCTGCATTATTCATAAGCCTCGGAGAGCCAGAGATATCAGATGTTTGATATTTAATGGGTTAAAGTCTATTTTTAACGACATTTCCAAGAAAACTAGAATTTCAGAACCCTTATTTGGGCTGACTCTGCGCTCTCTGTGACTCTGTTGCGAATATAGTGAAATGCGCGCAAAAGCTTCGTTTTCCTGAAGAAAATTTGGCAAAAAAGATATAATTCTTTAATTATCAATTCTTAATCTGCGATAATCTGCGTAATCTGCGGATCGATTTCCGT
>NBMB01000082.1 GCA_002084765.1 Candidatus Cloacimonetes bacterium 4572_55
AGAGGTCTTCCCCAATGCCGAAATTGTCATTGACCGGTTCCACTTTTTTGGACAAATGAACAAGGCTTTAGATCATGTTCGTAAACAGTTACGCGGTCAGTCTCTTATAAATGACGCGCTCAAAGGAATCAAATGGAATGGTTGAAGGGATCAATAACAAAATAAAACGAATCAAAAGAATGGCATTTGGATTCCGAAACTTCAATAACTTTCGATTGAAAATTATTACTAAAAAATTATTACTAACTTTGACTAATTCCGTAAAAAAGTTCCAAGAGCCTTATTGGTTTACTTTATATTTGTACAAGAACTAATAATTAAAGGAGTCGTTTTTTTAGTAAAGTCAGCAACATAAGAAAGATCGACTCTCTTCTTAAATTCGTTGTATGCTTCACGATCCTGATAGATTACGCAGTGAACTAACACGTTTGCATTTTTCAGTCCCCACAACGATTTGAATGGATGAACTCCGACAACGCCCTGCTCATTTTCAAGGCTCATCAGATACTTTGCCCGCTCTTGTCGAAGCTCCTTTTCAGTGATTCCATTGGGACGTATTACGGCGAATTCCGTGATATTATCTCCCTTTCCGAAATTCACATAGTCAAAGTCCTTGTCTTCTGATTTTAGGAAGACACCTGTAATAATGTTCTGCATTTTGATGAACTTAGGTAAATTCATCAAGAGCCTGATATTAAACATAGAACAGAACATCGCCCAATAACCACTATATCTAGTCAAACCAATATAAACCTTGTCAGGTTGATCTGGGCTGTTTAAAAATGGCTGGAATTCACGCTCAGGGCCGATACCCCATGAACTCACAAGTGCCTGAACAGCTTTAGTCTTTGCCGCCAAGAAGGCGGGCTCATCAATTTTTTCGTTACGCATACGAACAGCTAACTCTATCATCATATATTATTCTCCTGAATGTTTTTAGTTAATTGCAGTAAAGATGGTTTATTTTTCTCTAACCATTGCACAAAAGTCATAGGCCGAACTCCTGTGAGAGCCATAAATTCTGTGTGATCAGAATCAGACAAACCTGCCTTGTTATGTTTTTCAAATGAAGTCAGCATTTCAGCTAATTCTTGTGGCATCTGAAATTCAAGCATTTGTTGTTTATAGCTCTCATCATCTAAATGCACGACATCAATGGTAGTGCCGATTACTTTATTGATTGATTGTGCCATCTCATCAACAGTCAAGGATTTTTCTCCACTCATTGTCAGCACACACTTTTCTTCTCCAGCTTTACCCAGTGCAGCCGCAGCTGCTAAAGACAAATCATAGCGACTAATCTGTCCCATTCGACCTTGAGCTGTTGCTGTGAGCCATTTGCCAGAAGCCAGAATACCAGACTGTAATTCAAGTAAGTTTTCAAAATACCAGTTGTTACGCAAAATCGTCCAAGCTGGAATTGTGCTTTGGCGTATCGCATTTTCAGTGCCAAAGTGCTCATCAGCAAAAATCACAGGTGAAGTTTCAGGATTTGGCATTGAAGTGTAGATAATGTGCTTTATACCTGCTTTCTCCGCAGCTTTCACTGCATTAGTATGTTGCTCTTTACGGCGACCAACCTGATCAACACTGACTAATAGTAGCTTTTCTGCACCTGCAAATGCGGTTTTCAGTGACGCAGGATTGTCAAAATCTGCAACGCGAACATCAACACCTAGCTCAGAGAGCTTTGTTAATTTTTTAGGATCTCGAGTGGTTGCAATCAATTGGTTGGGTTGTATATCGAATTTCTCAAGCATAAAATGCATTACCTGCTTGCCTAATTTTCCAGAAGCACCTGTCACTAGTAATTTACTCATAATAATTCCCTCCGATTATTGTTTATTAAATAGCATAACGACAAGCTCACCGGCGGCAATGAAGCGTAGCAGAATTGCCGTCTGTATCGCCGCGCAATGGCCGCCAAATTGACTGATCATATTTGGAATGCCAAAGAACTATTATTTATGGTGAGTGCTCCGCACCACCTCTCAAAAAACAATTTACAACACTTAAAAGGGTGACTACCAATTTTGTAGTTTTCGTAAAAACTTCCCAAGAGCCGCATTTCAAGTTCCTCAGCCAGGATACGTAACAAAAAAAACAGACCTTGCAGCACCGCGTCACGATGTTTCCTATTCCAACTTCTCCAATATTTGGTCGATTTTTTCCGGAGTCAGATGATAGTAATAGTGATCATTAATTTGCATCATAGGTGCTTTATTGCATGCCGCGAGGCACTCGACTTTTTCCAGGCTGAACTTCCCATCTTCGGTGCGTTCGCCGACATCGATTTCCAACTTCTCTTTAAGATACTCCACAATGCTTTTCGCTCCCATAAGCGCGCAAGGGAGGGTCATACAGACCATGATCCGATATTTCCCGTGGTGCTTGCTGTTATAATGCGTATAGAAAGAGAGGACGCCGTAAATTTTCGCGGGCGAAAGTCCGAGCAAGCCCGCGATATATTCGCATGAGTCCTCGTCGTTATAGCGAAAATGCTTCTCAAAAAGACGCAAACTGGGCAATACTGCCGCCTGTTTATTCGGATAATGGCGCAGCATTTTTTTAAATTCTGCCTCAAAGGCTTGTTTTCGTTTATCGGTGAATTCTTCTGGCATATTATCGATCCAACTCCCCGGCAATCACGTTTAAAGTGCTCAAGATTGCAGGCACATCAGGAATCATGTGCCCCTCCAACATATACGGAAAAACCTGATAATTGTAAAAGGAGGGCGAACGCGTCCGAATCCGATAGGGAAACATCCCGCCGTCGCTGATAATGTACCATCCGAGTTCGCCGTTTGGCACCTCGGTGCTTGAGTAGAATTCTCGCACTGGAATTTTTGGTCCATGCGTACGCATGACGATCTTAAAGTGGTGTATCAACTCTTCCATATTATTATATACATTATCTTTAGGCGGAAGAACCATCTTAAAATCATCCGCGATCACAGGACCTTGCACATCGGGCAGCCGTTCCATGCCCTGTTGGATAATGCGGAGGCTTTGACGCATCTCAGCCAGGCGCAATTTGTAGCGGGCGTAGCTGTCCCCGTCCGGCTCGGTGGGAATCTCGAAGTCGAACGTCTCATACCCGGAATATGGGTGGGCTTTCCGCACGTCATAAGGAACCCCGCTCGCTCGAAGAACCGGACCGGTCACTCCATAACTGCAGGCTATTTCCTTTTCCAGAATACCGATTCCCTGGGAACGATCAATAAAGATACGGTTTCGGGATATCATCAACTCGGTTTCATCCAGTACCCGTGCGACATTCTCGACAAACTCTGTCGCCATTTGCTCAAAGCCTTCGGGAATATCTTTTGCCAACCCCCCGATCCGAGCAAAGCTGGTGGTCAATCGAGCACCGGTTGTATGCTCAAAAATGTCGTACATTTTCTCCCGCCATTTCCAGCACCAGAGGAAAACGCTAAACGCGCCTACATCCATAGCCTGCAGTCCGACGCAAGCCAAATGATCGCCAATACGGGACATTTCGGATAAAATAACGCGCAACAACTGGGCTCGAGGCGGAACTTCCACCTCTGCCAATTCCTCGACGGCAATGGCAAAACCGATGTTGTTGTTCATCGAAGAGAGGTAGTTCATCCGGTCTGTCACCGTAATGAACTGATGGTAGTCTAAATGTTCACCCAACTTCTCAAAACCCGTGTGCAGATAGCCAATTACCGGCGTGGCTTTCACCACGGTTTCTCCGTTCAGCTCCAAGATGTTATGCAGAGTGCCGTGGGTCGAGGGGTGCTGCGGTCCCAGATTGACGATCATGTGTTCGCCATTTTGGTCTGAGACTGTGCGCAAACTTTTCTCCCGTTCTTCTTTTAGAGCAATGGGATCAATCTTATCAAACTTTGCTTGGTTCATAATATTCATACCGTGAAAAATTCTCGCGTTCGCCGCGTCCTTGCAAGGGATAATCTTTTCGTAGCGGATGACCTTCGTAATCGTCCGGCATCAAGATACGCCGCAGATCTGGATGTCCTTTGAAAGAGATTCCGAACATGTCATAAACCTCTCGTTCCGCCCAATTCGCCGCCAGGTAGAGCGGCGTCAGAGAGTCGATCTCCAGGTCTTCCTCGGAGATGTACGTTCGGATTATGATCCGCAGATAATTGTTCATATTTTGAAGGATGTAGATCACCCCGAATCGTTCCGGTCCATCTCCATTCTTCAGAAAATCAACGCCGCCTATATCGACGAGATAGCTGAAGTCGCAACGTTCGTCATCCTTCAAAAATTTAATGAGTTCATAGACATGGGTGCCTATGACCTCAATTTGAAGTTGATTCCGCACGACCTCTGTTTTTAAAATCCGATCGTTGAAAGTCTCTTGTAAGAGATTCAACACCATATCGTTTGTCGGTTCCTGCATCTTAATTTTTGATCCTTATTATTTCCAGTTATTCCCCGTGTAACCGGTCCAGGAGTTTTTCTCCCCGCACCTTTTTTTGAATCTCCATCAGCGCGTCCAGCACCACTTCGGGACGGGGGGGACAGCCCGGAATATAGACGTCAACCGGAATGAATTGATCCACGCCCTGGACTAAGGTATAGGTGTTGAACATGCCTCCAGAGCATGCGCATGCGCCCATGCTGATGCACCATTTCGGCTCCGGCATCTGTCTCCAAATCGTCGAAAGCACTGGCATCATTTTGATGGAAATGCGACCGGAAACGAGCATCAAATCGGCTTGTCTCGGCGAAAAACGCAAGACTTCCGCGCCGAAACGAGCCAGATCATATTTGTTGGCAAAAAGAGACATCATCTCAATCGCGCAACAAGCGGTTCCGAATGGAGCGGGCCAAAGCGAGTTGCTTCTTCCCCAGTTGATCACAGCGTCCATTTTGGATAGGAGAACCGTGTCTTTCAGTTTTTCAGCCAATAGCGTTTCTAATCCCATTCTAACGCCCCTCTCCGCCACAGATAGATGAATCCGGAAGTTAAGACCGCCAAAAATACCAATAGATAGAGAAATCCGGTCACGCCTGCCTGTTTATATGTCACGCTCCAGGGAATCAAGAACACGGTTTCAATATCAAAAAGAATAAAAAGTGTGGCGATCAAGTAAAATTTTACTGGAAACCGCTTGTGGGCTTCATCTCGAATCGGAACACCGCATTCATAGGGATCGAATTTCCCCCGTCCTTGACGACGCGGTCCGAAGAAGTGCGACAAAGCCAGCATAATCACGCCGTTTACCAGCACAAAAGTGATATACATTAAAATCGTTATGTAAGATTCTCGCATAATAATCTCAGATTCATGAGTCAGTCAACTAAAAAATTCTTTTTTTGTAGGTGAGCCTAAAGTAAGCGATTTCATCAAAACGGTCAAGGAAAAAATGTATTCGGCTTGCTTTTTAGTCAGATAGAGGCTTGATTCCACCAATTCCATGCGCGGTTCTATGCGATAGGAGGGGAATTTAAATTGATGGGAGGTTCGTTGTGGTAATTACAATACGCAGAAGTGCCGTTATCGCTGTCTTAGGCACTTTTATAAGTCTCGAAATAAAAAGTAGGCGGGGGTGAAAAAAAGCGTTATTCATATCGCAGAGATTCGATCGGATCCAGACGCGCGGCTCGGAATGCTGGATAAAATCCCGACGCCACTCCTACCCCTGCCGAGACGGCGACTCCCAGTAGGATCACCCACAGCGGCATGGCGTAGTCGATAGGAGAGATCGACGATACCAATACGCCGACTCCCACGCCTACGAGGACGCCGATAATTCCGCCGAGAACGCTCAGAATGACCGCTTCGGTCAAAAATTGGAAGAGGATATCGCTTTGCTTGGCACCGACCGCTTTACGAATGCCGATCTCTCGGGTGCGTTCCGTGACAGAGACCAACATAATATTCATAATCCCGATACTGCCCACCAATAAGGAGAGTCCGGTCACGCCGATGACGACCATAAACGCGCCCTGTGTGAGACGTTGTAAGGTTTTCAAAATCTGGTCGTTTTTCATTACTGCAAAATTATCTAGATCCCTGTATCGAAGTTTCCGTCGTTGGCGCATGACCGTGCGCGTCTCCTCCATCGCTTTATCCATGAGCTCAAAACTGACCGGCTCAATCGAGATGTTGACCGAACGAAATTTGCCGTAATATTTCTCAAATGTTGTCGCTGGGATGTTGATATATATATCGGGATTGTTGCCAAATATTGATCCTTTTTCCTGCAAGACGCCGATCACAAAAAACTTCAGTCCGCCGGTAGAGACGGTTTTGCCTATCGGGTCTTCATGCGGGAAGAGGTCCTCCGTGACGCTCGCGCCAAGGACGCACACCATCCGTCGATGTTCCACATCGGCATGGCTGAGAAAACGCCCCCGTTCTGTATAATATCCCTCGACTTCCTGATATTCGGGAACAGTCCCACAAAATTCGCTACGCCGACTTTTATCTTCGAATACGACTGTGCGACTGGTGTACATGGTAGGCACGACTTTGCCTACCGACGGGCACAATTTTCTTATCGCTTCGCCATCCTCCAGCGTGATACGCGGACGGGGCTTACGCTCGACGAATCCGAACTGGACTCCGCCACCGTAGCGCAGCAATTGGAAGTAATTCAAGCCCAGATTTTCTACCTGGCTGATCATACTGCGGTTCATGCCTTCAGTCAGGGCAGTGATCCCGATTGTCGCGCCGATGCCGATCACAATACCCAGGGTGGTCAAGAGTGAACGCGCCGTGTTGGCGCGTAACGCCTGAAGCGCCATGATCATATTTTCGTACAGTTCGGTTAGTTTCATTTCGACCTTGCCTTATTCATACCGCAGCGCGTCGATCGGGTCTAATTGCGAGGCTTTATACGCGGGAACCACGCCAAATGTCACGCCCACTGCGCAAGGAATTCCGAAGCCGACCCCATACGTCCAGAGGGGAATCGCGGCGGGGAGCGGTGTGTTTGTCCGCACCAACAACGCGATCAGAATTCCGATGGTCAGACCGATCCCGCCGCCGATTAAACAGAGCGTGACCGCCTCGATCAGAAATTGCCATAAAATATTCAATTGCTTTGCGCCTAAAGCTTTGCGGATACCTATCTCTCTTGTGCGCTCCTTTACTGAGACAAGCATGACGTTCATAATCCCGATTCCGCCGACCACGAGAGATATAGCGGCAACGCCAATCATCACCGCGTACGCCACCGCTGTGGTCTGCTTATATACGTTGATAAGATTCTCATTGGTTGTCACAGTGAAGTTGTTCGAGTCCGAGTAAGGCACGCGGCGTATCCGTCGGAAATAGCCGATCACCTGATCCTGCGCTTCATCAAACCGACCCTCCTTTGCCTTGATCGATACTTCCAATGAGCGCCGGAATCCATAAATTTTCAAAAAGCTTTTCAGCGGCACAATGACGTAATTGTCCAAAGATTGACCAAACATATCACCCTGTTTTTCCATCACCCCGATAACCGTCATTTTCCAACTGCCCAGCTTGACAGTCTTTCCGACCGGGTCTTCCGATGGGAACATATTTTCCGCCACGTCAAACCCCAGCACGCAGACCAATCGGGCGTGGGTGTTGTCAGAAAAAGAGAGGTATCGTCCGGCGATCACATTTTGGCTCTTCATATATTGCTGGAACAGATCGGTACCGCGTACCATCAGCGGCTGGCTGGTTTTTTCGTTGTATTTAATCCGCTTGAAGTTGTAGACGTTCGGCGAGATATAGCTGACCGCGGGACAGGCTTCTATCAAATTCTTCAGATCATCGGATCGAATATCGGGACGCTTCATATTTTCTCGGAACTGGTCGTTGCTCGTGATGATTATATCCATCTTTTGCACCATGAAGACGTCGCCGCCGAGATTGAGCAGCTCATCGACAAACAGCCGGTTCATGCCGTTCACGATTGAGACTATTGCAATAACCGCCATCACCCCGATAATAATGCCCAAAGTCGTCAGGATAGAGCGCAATTTATTGGTAAAGATAGCGGTTAACGCCATCTTCATATCTTCCCATAATTGGAACAAAATTAGCATCGAATCTCTTTTTTAAATATATAAACGATTATAATCTGAATAATTCGTCACAAAGACAAATATAACACTTTAATTATCAACTATTAATCTGCGATAATCAGCGGATCGAACTCCGCGGTGACGAGTCATAAACGATTGGGATTTATTTTGTCGAATTCTATGGAGCCGTCCCGAAATCCGACCATCCGATGAGAATGCAGCTCAAGGATTTCCATCCCGATCTTGGTGTCCAGATTTCCAGTTGGTTCATCCGCGAGAATGATTGCGGGATTATTCACCAAAGCGCGAGCAATCGCGACCCGTTGCCGCTGTCCGCCAGACAACTCATTTGGTTTATGTTCCGCTCGATCTGCCAATCCAACCCGATCCAGCGCGATCATTGCCATCTTGCGGCGCTCTTTCTTTCTCCTTCCGCTGTAGATCAGAGGCAACTCGACATTATGCAAAGCAGTCGCTCTCGCTAACAGATTAAAGGTTTGGAAGATAAAACCGATCTCCCGATTGCGGATATGAGCCAACCGGCTATCATTCAGCTTGCTGACCTCTTCTCCCACGAGCCGGTAAGAGCCTCGGGTCGGCGTATCGAGGCAGCCAAGAATATTCATCAGCGTCGATTTCCCGGAACCGGAGGGACCCATAATCGCCACATATTCGTTGCGATCAATATTGAGCGAAACGCCTCGTAACGCGCGCACCTGGACCTCTCCCATCTGATAGACCTTTTCCACATCGACGATTTCAATTGCTACCCTATTTTTGGACATGCGTGGGCTCCTTGACTATGATGGGCTATGATTTTTTATCTGGTCTCTTCGGCTTATTTTTCTCATCCTCTTTTTTAACCGAAGAGCCGTCCTGCAGATTCAACAAAATACGGTAAGGTCCTGTAATCACTTTGGTTCCCTCAGAAAGACCGGAGACAACTTCGATCGAAGTTTCGCTACTGATGCCGGTGATAATCTGTGTAAAATGCGCTGTTTTTTTGATTTTTCCAGCCCTATCCGACTCCTCTTTTACGATAAAAACGCCCTCGACTGCATCATCATTCTTTATTTCCGACTCGGGATCGGAAGGTTTGTCTGAATTTTCCTTTTCCAGCTCCGATAGACGGCGCATTACCACCGCCTGAATCGGTATAGCCGCGACGTCTTCTTTGACATGGGTAATGATAGAGATCGTGGAAGACATGCCTGGACGCAGTTTTGCATGATGACTCACAATATCGATTTTGACCATAAAATTGGTGATTTCCTGATCCGTGCCCCTGCCTCGGATCGTCGCCGTATTTGCGATCTCTCGAACCTCTCCAGTCAGGATCGTATCTGGGAGCGCGTCCACCTCCACCTCCACATTTTGTCCAGATTCCAATTGGACTACATCGGTCTCGTCCACCTCGGCTACCGCCTCCATTTGCGTCAGGTCTGCGATGGAAAGCAGAACCGTGCCGGGATTGTTCATAGTCCCTGTGATCGCTGTCTCGCCCTCCTCGATATTCAATTGGGAGACTGTGCCAGCCATGGGCGCGGAGATCGTTGTCTTTTTCAGATTGGATCGAGCCTCCTCCAAAGTCGCTTTTGTCTCCTCGACCTGTTCTCGGGCAGATTTTACACGAGCTTTGTTCACCTCCACCTCTGTTTGAGCAATATCCAGCTCTTCTTGCGACGCCAGATCTTGGTCAAAAAGATTTTGTTTACGGGAATGGCTCAGCTCGGCTTGACGCAAATTCGCCTCAGCCAGTTCCTCACTCGCCGCTGCAGATCGGAGCATCGCCTTTGCTCGATTCACAGAAGATTGGTAGATCGCTGGGTCGATGCGGAGCAGAAATTGACCTTTTTCCACCCAATCCCCCTCTTCTGCTGCCAGTTCAGTGACCTGTCCCATCACATCCGCGCTGATGTTGACAATTGTCACAGGCTGAATCCGAGCCGGGGCTGTCACCTTTTCTACAATTTTTTCGATTTTTACCGGAGCAATTTCCACCGCCAGACCTTTGTCCTTTTTCATAGTGATCTGGCCGATTATAATCCCAGCTACAACAAAAACGACGACAATCCCGATGATCCACTTTTTTTTATTCGACATGATCTATTTTCCCCGTGCGTGATGCAGGCTAAAAAATTTGAGGGAGCTATTTTCCCAAAACATAGTCCATATTGGCTTTTGCCGTTTCAAAATCATAAATTGCCTCGATATGGGAGGTCTTTGCATTCGTATAACCCAGTTGCGCGGTATTCAGATCGACAATTGTCGCGACTCCGAGCCGATAGCGCTCCTCAGCTAACCGCAAATCCTCCTCAGCGGCTTTCAGACTTTCGCCTGCCTGCTTAATTCTCTCATGCGCCGTTGTCATATTCAGATAGGATTGCTTTACCTCCAGAGCAATGTCTAACTTCTTTTGATCCAAGTCCTTGCGGGAGGAATGTGCGGACAACTTGGATTGATCGTAGCTCGCTTCCCGTGAAAAACCATCGAAAATATCAAACGAGAGTTGAACTCCGTAATTCCAGTCTTTAAAGCCGTCAAAAACATTAATCCAGTCGCCCAAATTCTCCTTGCTCTCAACGACATTGCCGGTCGCGTCATAAATAGGACTGTCATTGTTGCTCCAATTGTAGTTGCCATACAGAGATATTGATGGCAGATATCCGCGGCGTGCGCGTTTGACAGTGGCTTGCGCGCTTTTGTGGAGCATCCGACCCGCCTCCAAATCCAGCCGATTTTCGTATGCAATTTGCGTCAATTCTGTCGGTTCATTTGTTAGGATATCCGGACTCGCCGCGTCCGAATTTTCCTCAAACGCATCGAAATCCGCTATATCAATGTCTACGATCCCATAATCGATGTTCAGATCAATGCCCAAAGTTGAGGAAAGGTCGGCTTTTGACAGATTCACGTCGTTCTGAGCGTTAAGCAAATTCAGCTTTTTTTGCGCGAGCGTCGCTTTTGCTCTCAACACATCCGATTTTGCCGCGGACCCGACCTCGTTCAAAGCCTGCGCCAATTCCAGTTGTTTCTCGCTCAGAGCCAAGTCCTCCTCCCGCACAGATTGAAGTCGGCGTTTTTTCAGCAGATCATAATATTTTTGTTGAACCAGATACGTGATCCCATTTTTGGAAAAACCTAAGTTCAACAATGAGGCTTGGGTAGATGCTTTCGCGGCTTTTAGATTGTAATAATCATACCCGCCTCGAAACAAATTCTGGGTCGCGGAAAATCCGAATGAAGCCGACTTCTGATCAAAGCTCGACTTGACATTGCCAAAAAAACTTTCTCCACCGGAATTTGAAACCCGAGAGCTTAGAGATACCCCAGGCAAAAATCCAGAGCGCGCATGAGTAATATTTTTTTTCTGGGACTCCACATCATACTCTGACAAAGCCAGTTGGATATTGTTTTCGATCGCTATCCGCACGCACTTTTGCAGCGATAGCGGCTCTGAGAAATCTTCCGCGTACAGGCTTCCAACCCACATCGACAATCCGACAAAAACGGACAAAACTCCTATAAGAAATCGCACCATTCACTCCTCCGATTATACTCCATAATATTGGTTATATTGATCGCTTACAATAAAAAACGATTTTCAGATACATGCCTCTGGCGAATTATTCAGCTTATACGAACGATTTTAAAACAGAGTTTCTTATTTTTCCATTGTTCCGATAAATTTCAAGGAGAAGCGGTAAAAGGCTGTCGAACTTCCCGAACGAAAAACCCCCGAATCAGGGGAAATAAATCCGATGATTCGGGGGTTTTTCGTCTTCCACGTTCAGTCTAACTTCTATTTTGAACGTCTGTTTTTTGGCTTTTTCTCTCGATTTTCCATAAATTTGTCGATCATACCCTTGCCCTTCATCATCCCAAAAGCTGCCGCGGCCAGACCCACAATCGAGGATTTATTGACTTTTGACAACATCTCGTTTTTAAAAATGGATATGTCCTCCGCAGTTTCTTCCAACAGTTCCAGGGAGGTCTCGACATGGGAAATCTGGCGGTTGACGTTCTTGACTGTATGGTTCAAATCGCGAGTCAGATGCTCGATTTGACGGATGACCGGCGAAATATCTCGGTCTAAATGATCGATAAACGTTTCGATCCGCCGCACGGTCTGGAGTACTTGATAAAACCCGTACAGCGCGCCGGCAAGAAGAAAAATTAAAGTTACCACGCCAAGTGCAACAAGAAATTCTGTTGTCATAAGATTATCACCCGCATATAGATAAATATTTTTTTATAAAAAATTTTTAAGAATAGAAAAACCTTCCAAAGTATAAGCTCGGAAGGTTTTTCCAAATTTTTGCAACGCGGAAAAGGCTTTAAGCTTTGTCAGTCTCTTCCTTTTTCTCGGCGTTTTTTGGAGGATCTTCCTTAACAAGATGCATCCTTTGCCCCGCTTTATCCTTCAAATGCATGGCATGCTCATGCCCCTGCTTTTTCAGAATAGCGACCTGCTCCTCTGCCCGATTCTTCAATTGAATCGCCCGTTCTAAAGCCTGCTCGTAGCGTTTCTCGGCTTCCTCTTTCAGATCACGAGAACGGTTTGCCAGATCTCCTCGGGTCTCCATACCCGGCTTTGGCGCATAGAGTAGTGCCACCGACGCGCCGATCATACCGCCCAATAGAAATCCTTGCACAAAGCTCAAAAATGCGTCGTGATGTTCGGTTTTCATTCTAATCCCCTATGGTTTTTTAAGTGAAAACATAATGAAAAATTCAAAAACAGCGATTCATAATAAACTGTTTGAAAAAAATTTGCAAGTATAAAATGATCGCTTTCAATTTTTCATCGGCTCACGGCGGAAGAGCGCGGTGACAATGATTTGTCAAATTACCGTATTATCAGGAATGATCGCGCCTTTCAGCACAATCACAATACCATTGCTGATGCAATAACCGTTCTTTTCGTTCCTATATTCGCCCATATTACTTTTGTTTGTGATACTGACGTTCTGACCAATACGGACGTTTCGGTCGATAATCGTTTTTTTGATATGGGAATTTTTCCCGATCCCATAAGGGGGAATTCCAGACGCCAGATCAGCCTCTCGCTCTTTCAAGGATTGATTGAAATCAATACCCATAAGCAGCGAGTCCTCGATCAGGCATCCCGTGTCAATGCGAGATCGGATCCCGATAATAGAGCGATGAATTTCCGCCTTTTTGATCACACTTCCTTCCGTCAGCATCGATTCCGTGATATGGGCGTCCAGAATTTTGTTAGGCGGCAGCAGTCGGGGACGTGTGAAGATCGTGGCTCCGTCTCGAAAAAAACTGAACGTCGGGGAGGGATGTTTTACCAATTCCATATTCGATTTATAGAAAGACTCTACAGTTCCAATATCTTCCCAATAATCGTTAAACATATAAGATTGAACTTTATGGTTATGGATCGCTTCTGGAATCACCTCGCGGCCGAAATCGGTATGTGTGGGCGACTCTTTCAGCAGATGGGCCAAAAGGTCCGGTTTGAAAATATAGATACCCATTGAGGCGATATAAGGCTTTTTATTAGCACTCTCCGGGTTCAGCCCCAATATTTTCGTGTCCACCTGCATGGATTTTAGTTCATCGCCGGTAGGTTTTTCCTTAAAGTCGATCACCCTGCCAGAGTCGTTGATTTTCAGCAATCCAAAACTGGACGTCTGCTCCTCGGTGACCGGCAGGACGGATAAGGAGACGTCGGCTTTGGTATCTCTATGACGCGCGATAAACTCGCTGTAGTTCATACAATATAGATGATCACCGGAAAGGATGAGGTAATCTTTTACGCGTCTTTTTTCAAAATGCGTCAGATTGCGCCGGACTGCATCCGCAGTTCCTTCAAACCAATAGGCACCTTTAGAGGTCTGCTGCGCGGCCAATATTTCCACAAAAGAGCTCGAAAAATTAGAAAAACGATAGGTCTTCGTGATATGGTTGTTAAGAGACACGGAATTGAATTGCGTCAACACATATATCTTTCTGATACCAGAGTTGATGCAATTGCTTAAAGGAATATCGATTAAGCGATATTTCCCGGCTAAAGGAACAGCGGGTTTTGCTCGCTCCAGTGTGAGAGGATACAGCCGGCTACCGCGACCCCCTCCCAAAATGATTGATACGACGTTTCTCATACCCTCCCCCTTTTTAGTGATCCGTTTTGACGCCGCGGTATGTGGTTAAAAGTAGTCTCACAGCATGACAAATCGGATGGTGTTATGTAATAAAATTAAAAGGCGTTTCTTACCTGGATTATTCGTCATCACGGAAATCAATCCGCAG
>NBMB01000002.1 GCA_002084765.1 Candidatus Cloacimonetes bacterium 4572_55
GATTTTTGGCGGCTCAATTGTCCACCCGGATGTGAAAGGAGTAATCCCGCTGGTTCCGGAGCCCATCATCAAACAGGATGGCACGAATAAGAATGATTGTGAACGCAATGCCGCCAAACGATTTTATAAGCAGGTTCGCAGCGACCATCCGCACGCGGGCTTTATCGTGGTTGAGGATTCTCTCCACAGTAACGCGCCTCACATTAAAGACTTAACCGATTTGAGCATGCATTATATCATCGGGGCCAAAAAAGGCGATCATCGCTTTTTATTTCAACAGGTCGAGAGTGCTGATCAAGCGGGTCAAGTCACGCGTCACGAGATTGAGAAAGATGGTGTAACCCATGGTTTTCGTTTCATCTTTGCGTCAATGACCGATTTGTTCAAAGCAATATTGTACGGGTTTAAAATGAATTAGGTGGTCATTAATGAAAATTCAACGTAGCGATTATGAAGAAATATCCCGACAAAAGTACTTATTATCAACAACCGACAGGCAACCGGTTTTGTCAAAAAAGACGTTCTAAAATAAATTTCCGGTTAAAAATAGGCGAATTTATGCTGAATTTGAAATCAATTTCATACCAAACACCAGATAAAATGATCAAGTGATCCATGAGTCTGCTCTAAAAACTAAAAAATCGGGTGATTTCACTAAAGTAATAGATCGTAAGTCCAACAATATCAACAAACGTTTTTCGGAAATTCTCATAAAAAGACCCTTTTTAGAATGGACTCATCCATAAAAAACAAAATTAAAAAACAAAATTAAAAAATAAAAATCCAAAAATTATAGATGAGCGGAAGTTGCTGCTGAAAAATCAAAAAAGCAATAAGCCTCAATCCACAGATTTTCGCAGATTTCACTTCTTAATCTGCGAAAATCTGCGTAATCTGCGGACTCTTCCGCTCCATTTTCCCCAAAGACTCAGAAATATTTTCAAAAAAAGCAGAAAAAACTTGTTCCATTTTGAGAAAGGTGTTACCATTTATCAGAGCCAAGTCACATATCACCGAGGATACAGACACTGCGGAGAACGGTTATGGAAATGAATCTTGGGGTAAATCTTAAGTTAGAGCAAAAGATGGTCATAGGTCCGCGCATGATCCAGTCGTTGGCTCTATTACAAATGCAGCGATTGGAACTGCAGCAACTTATCCAGCAGGAGTTAGTCGAAAACCCATTATTAGAGGATGAGATGCTTGCCGATCAAGAGGAATCTGAGGAGAAATCCGAGGATGAAAAGATCGAGTCCAACGCCGACGAGTCGGAACAAGAGGAGCAGAATTGGGATGATTACATGCATGACGCTTATGAACCTTATGCCTATGAATTGGGCAAGGACAGCGGAGCGGACGAGACGTTCGAGCCTACGGTTCGGGTTATGGATACGTTGCAAGATACGTTGATCAGACAGCTCCACGACGAGGTGGCGGATGACCAACAATTGGAAATCGGCGAGGAAATTATCGGCGAGCTCACCGTTGATGGATATTTTCATATAAGCGTGGAAGAGGTTGCAGAACGGATCGGGGTTCTGTCAACAGAAGTCGAAGAGGTTCTGAAGATCATACAAAGCTTTGATCCCGTAGGCGTTGGCGCGCGGGATCTGCGAGAATGCCTGCTGATCCAAATGGAGCGTCTTGATTTGCAAGATGTGCTGGCTTATGATATTATCCGAGACTGCTTTGACGAGTTGAAAAGGCGGATGATGGTTGATATTGGGAAAAAGCTAAAAATTGGGACAAAAAAGGCGGATTTAAGAGATATTCAAGATGCTTTAGGCATGATCGCCATGTTGGACCCGAAGCCTGGATTAAATGTCTCTGCAACGCCTTCTCACTATATCATCCCGGACCTCTTTGTGACTCAGGTTGGGGAGGAATTTCTTGTCTCCGTGAATGAGAGCGACCTCCCAAGGTTGCGCGTCAACCAGCAATACGCCGGTCTTCTGAGGTCAGAACCGGAAGAATCAAAAGCCCCGGTGCGTACGAATGATAAAGCCAAAAGAGAAAGAAATTTTATAGTCGAGAAACTCGGCTCGGCAAAATGGCTGATCCGGGCAATTAATCAAAGACGACGCACAATGACCCGTGTGATGGAATCAATTATCAAATTCCAGAAAGAATTCTTCCTAAAAGGCGTCTCCCATTTGAAACCCCTGACATTACGAGAAGTCGCTGAAGATGTCGATGTGCATGAATCTACGGTGAGCCGAGTCACAAGCAATAAATATGTCCAAACTGACATGGGAATTTATGAGCTGAAATTTTTCTTCGACTCAAAGGTCGAGTCAATGAACGGCGGGGATAAAGCCGCGGTCACGGTGACGGAGGCGATCAAGAAAATCATTGATAACGAGGATCCACATAAGCCTTACAGTGATAATAAAATCGCCGATATACTCAAGGACCAGAATATCAAAATTGCCCGTCGTACTGTTGCTAAGTATCGAGATAATATGAAAATTTTGTCGGCTCGATACCGTAAAAGAATCTGATCATAAGATACGCCGAGCGAAATCTCGTCTCATCCCAATAACCCGATTTGTAAACGGCGAGCCACGCCATATAGTTTCAAACTTTCAGGAGAATTGAATATGCAAGTAAATATCTCGGCTTTGACTGACAAGGGTCTTGTTCGGTCGGAAAATGAAGATGCTTTTGGTTATTTCCCTGATAATTCTGTGAAAGACGTCAACATGCTGGTCGTGTGCGACGGCATGGGGGGTCATACCGCGGGCGATGTCGCGGCTCAGACCGCAGTGACCTGTATCAAACACTTTTTTTATGAATTTCATAAACTCCGAACGCGTCCGGATGCGCTACAGGAACAAAAGAAGCAGCTCTATCACTCCCTTTTTGTCAATTTAGAAAAAATCCCGGATCAAGCTCGTTCATTGGTCGCCGCGATCCGATTAGCTAACCGGCAGGTTTTCCGCTTGAGCCGACTCAATCCCAAACAAGCAGGCATGGGTGCCACTATTGTCGCGGTCACAATCTTCGATAGAAACATCTGCATTTGCCATGTGGGAGACAGCCGCGCCTACCGTATTCGAGATAATCATATTGACCTGATGACAAAAGATCATTCCCGGATTAATGAGTTGATCTCAAGCGGACAGATCACCACTGAGGACGCGCACAACTATTCCAGAAACGAGATCACACGGGCGCTGGGTTATCAAGAAAGTATTGAGGTGGATGTTTCTATTCATGCAGTTCAAGATGGCGACATCTATTTTCTGTGTTCCGACGGTCTGGTGTCGGATCCGTTGTCCCTGAAGGAGGATGAGAAAAAGAAGGCGATTATCCTGAAAACAATGAGGGATTCGGGAAATTTGCGCCGGACTTGCATGGAACTAATCCACTACGGGAAGCACGAACTGGGCGGCGCGGATAATATCACAGCTGGGCTGGTGCAATGCGCCGGAATTGTCCCCCCCCAACTCTCGACGATGCTGCTGGTTTTGCCAAATACGATCCCCTGGGAGCATGAAAAGGTCTCACAAGCCGAGAATGATATTCTATCAGGCACCGATTTTCTACTTGTCGATATGGAACGGCAATGGGAAGAGCAGCCTGCTGTAAAAATACCCATACCCAGAAAACAATCTCGGGCTATGCTTCTAATTTTATTGATCATCCTACTGACTTTGCTGTGGTTATGGGGATTTGGATTGATCTAATCGGGTCTCGCCTGATATGACCCGGAAATTAGAAACCCTAAGGGTCTTAAGACCCTTAGGGTTTAAATAAAGCGATCGTGATTACGTGATATGCGGATCGAACTCCATCCGGCTATTTGGAAAAACGACGTTGCGGAGATGGACCGCGTTCTGCCCGTGCATCACCGCGAATCTCTTTTAGCTTTGCCTCTTGCTCATCGGTTAAGATTCTTTTTATAGCCAGCCGATTACCGACCCTCTTTTTATGAATTTTAGCATTAAGCTCAGCAATGACATCTACTTGACGATAAATAGCATCCTCATTCGGACGATCCTCATCCATCAGTTGACGCAAATCCATCTTAGCGACTTCCGCATCAGCTTTAAGCTGGATGATCTCTTTTTCCGCAGCGAATCGGATGGATTTCAATTCCTCTTCTTGCTGCTCGGTTATGCCGATCTCGTCTCCAAATCGCTCCAAGAATCCAAGTTCAGGTCCCTGACACTGGGAACGACCCTTACCGAAATCGCCGTGACCCGGGCGGGATTGATTCCTCTCGCCGCGAGGCGGTCCAGCCCACGAGACCAAAGAAACCGCAGAAAATGCAATCAAGATAGCGCCGACAACAACATACTTTCTCATGTGAATACCTCCTTTTAAGGGGTGAGTTACGAATAAAAAATATCATAAATACGATCGGTTAGACACCCCCCATTTCAGTTGGTTTAACGCGGTTCACAAATTTAATGACTTTTATAAAATGACATCCAGCGACGCGGAAAAGAGACATACGCCGAAGTGATTAAATTCATAATCCTTAAGAGATATAGCTTGCAAATTTGATCGCGCCGTTATATATTTCGGGCGGAAAATCGGAGCGACACGTCGGGATTTTTTACCGACAATTGGTAACATTTTATTCGATAACCCTTAAGATTAGAAAGTTGAGAGTAAAAAAATGTCCGAGCATACCTTTCATATTCCTGTTATGGGGATCGGCTTCACGATAGATACGCCGGTCAGAGCCGCTCAATACGGAATCTCTTCTGTGATTTCACTTGTGGACGATATTCTTATTGAAAAGATGCGGAATTTTTATTGTGAGAAAATGAACATTTCATTCAAAACTATTCACAAAAATGACGATGACTCTCGGGCCAAGAGAATCACCTCCTATTTGAATTTGATAAATAGGATTGTCAGCGAGAAATTTGGAGAGTTAAAAAAGTCTCCGTTTGAGAAAGGAAGCGAAATCGTCACGTATTTTGAGATGCTTCCCGAAGACTCGAAGCTAAAGCAGGCGTATCACCGGATGGTGCAAGCCAAAGATAACGAAACGGTTCAAAATCTTCAGGATTGGTTAAAAAAGAATCTGTCTGTTGGGTCTATAGACGTCAATATTATGACCAAGCTGGATAAGGCGCAGTATAAAGGGCAGAAAAAGCTCCCGTCAAAATATAACGACGGGCATACCGCTTTACGCGGCTTTGCCTTGAGCGATCTGGAAAACTGCTCCGTGGTGTTATCCGCGGGATTAAATCCGAGATTATACACCTATATGGCGGATTTTGATGATTTCTATCCTGATGAAAACGGCTTCTTGAAGAAGAAGATCACCTTAAAAGTGAGCGATTATCGATCGGCTTTGATACAGGGAAAGTTCTTAGCGAAAAAAGGCTTGTGGGTGTCAGAGTATCGAGTCGAATCGGGACTGAACTGCGGAGGTCACGCTTTTGCGACTCAGGGGCGTCTATTGGGGCCGATTCTGGAGAGCTTTAAGGAAAATAAAAACAAATTGATTCATTCGAATTATACTTTGTTTACCAAGGCTTTGAAGAACAAAAATAGACCTTTTCTCGATCAACCTCCGGAGATGCGGATCACTGTGCAAGGCGGTGTCGGTACAGGGAGCGAGCATGATTTCTTATTGAGCCATTATAAGGTGGATTCCGCTGGATGGGGTTCTCCTTTTCTTTTGGTTCCGGAAGTCACAAATGTCGATCCGACAACGCTTGAATTGTTGCAAAACGCCAAAAAAGACGATCTGTATTTAAGTGATATTTCACCTTTGGGCGTTCCTTTCAACAATCTAAAAGGCAACACGAAAGACGTGGCAAAACAAGAGTTAATCGAAAAAGGGAAACCGGGCAGCGCGTGTCCAAAGGGATTTGTGGCTCTAAGCAATGACATGTCGAGTAAGCCAATCTGTCTGGCGTCCCGGCTTTACCAACGCTTGAAAATCAAAGAGTTAGAGAAAAAATGTCTGGGGAAAGAGGAGTATAAAGAGATTTTTCAAAAAGTAGTAGAAAAATCTTGTATTTGCGTAGGCTTAGGCGTCTCCGCTTTGCTGGTGAATAATCTGGATACATCGGTCGAGGGCGACGGCGTCTCGATCTGCCCGGGACCGAATCTCGCCTATTTTTCAAAGGTTTTGTCGTTAAAAGATATGGTCGACCATATCTATAACAAGATAAATGTGTTGACTGATAGCAACCGCCCAAATATGTTCATCAAAGAGCTGGATATGTACGCGGATTACCTCCAAAAAATGATCGACAAAAATCTGACTCCGATGAAAGAGAAGCAGGTTGAATATTTCAGCTCTTTCCGAAAAAATCTATTGGAAGGGATCGATTATTATAAAAATCTCCTCTCTTATATGGCGGAAGAGTCGAAAAGTATGAAAGATCGTTTTATTGAGGATTTAAAATCTTTTGAGGAAGAACTTTCCTGTATCGAGCTATGATCAGACCCGACCCTGGTCGTTTCTGAGTGAAACGCGATTCATTCGGCAATGAAAACAGATAAGGAGTGATTGGTTGAAATTCACTATATTTTTCATCTTTGGATTGATTTTAACGGATTTGTACGCGCCCGTGCATCTCTATGCCAAAACGATCAGCGTCAATTCTACGGATGATTGCATTGAAATCGCTTTAGAAAATAACCAAAATATCAAGCTCTATGAGGAGCGGCTGAAGGGCGCAAAAGCGCAAATTTTAGAGGCGACCTCGACCGCTCTCCCGCATATCTCTTTTCAGGGATTGTACACTCGCCTGGGCAATAACACCGGCTTTCCTTTGGGTCAAGATTCTACCGGCGGGGAGCCGGTTCGGATAAAAATGACGCCGGATGGCAATTGGACAGCGAAGCTAACTCTGGATCAGGTGATCTATTCTGGAGGAAAAGTGGGCGCGGCTCTTCATGGAGCCAAATATTATCGTCTGGCGGCTGATCGAGAGTTGGACGCCACCCGACAGGGCATCATCTTACAAGCTTTGAGAGCCTATTATTTGGTCTTATTGGCAAAGCAGTTGGTCCATGTGAACGAGGAGTCTTTGCAGCAAGTTGAAGCGTCGCTGGAAGATATGAAACATCGTCGAGATAAGGGCGTGGCTTCTGACTTTGACGTCTTGCGCGCTGAGGTGGAGACCGCCAACACAAAGCCGGGATTGATTCGGGCAAATAACGATCTGACTCTCTCGTTGGCTCAGCTTAAGTTGGTGCTCGGTCTGGATCCGCTTGACGAGGTCAATATCTCAGGGGAATTGGGCTATATTCCCTTGATTATCACCCTGGAAGAGGCGATCCAATCCGCTTTGGATAATCGCCCGGAAATCGAGGGAATCGAAGCTAATATCGAAGGAATGAAAAGCATTGAAAAATTCTCTCGCAGCGGCTTAATGCCCCAAATTAATCTCCAAGCCAACTATCAATGGTCCAAGGACGATCTGAAGTTCACAGATGAAGAGAGCGAATTCAAGTGGCGAAATAGTTGGAATATCAACGGTATCGTGAGTCTTAATCTGTTTGACGGATTGGAGACATTCGCCAAAATGAAAAAGGCGAAAGCAGACACCCGAGAGGTCGAATATCAACGAGAATTGCTGATAAACGGAATCAAACTGGAGGTGGAAAGCAGCTACGCCAATCTTGAGAACGCAATGGAACTGATCCATGCTCAAGAGAAATCTGTGGAACAAGCCGCCGAGGGATGGGAGATCGCGCAAGTCAGTCTCCGGCAGGGGTTGATGACCCTGTTAGAGGCGAATGACACCCGCCTGGCACTGACTCTGGCTCGGACATATCAGGCGCAAGCATACCATGATTACATGGTCGCCCGAGCCGAATTGCGACGAGCTATGGGAACCCTTGATGACCCGCAATAAATCGTATCCACTGATCTCATAATCTGCGGATTCTTCATATTAAAATTAATTAAAAGATATAAGGAAGAATAGATGAAGCATATATTTTTATTCGGATTGCTGTTCGCGCTATCAAGTCAATGGGGATGTAGCTCGTCGGAGCAGGCAACCGCTCAGGAATTTGAGACCGAGCAGCAATTAGTAAACGTGAAAACAGAACCGGTCGAGGCGCGCGCTTTTGTCGAATATTATCAAACTATTGGCGTTATAAAGCCGAACAAAGACGTCATGTTAAGCTGCGAGGTTTCGGGACAAATTGAAAAAGTATTATTCGAAAAAGGTGATCGGGTGAAAAAAGGCGCGATCCTTGTCCAGATCGACCGACGTTTGTCTCAAGCGAGCTATGAAGAGGCAAAAGCTGGGTATGAACTGGCTGAAAGCAATTTCCAGCGCCTGAAAGAACTTTATGAACAAAAATCATCGATTTCGGACTCCGAATATGACGCGGCTCGTTTTAATCGGGACATGGCAAAAGCCCGGTTGACCCAAACTGAAACCTTGTTGGAAAAATCGGAGATTCGCAGTCCGATCAATGGCATTGTGGTCAACAAGTTTATTGAGATCGGCGAAGTGGCCGGTCCTGGGTCTCCAATTGCCCAACTTATTGATATTCAATCTGTTAAGATAGAAATCGGTCTGCCGGAAAATGAAATTGGTTTTTTTCATATCGGTTCCTCGGCAACCGCTACATTGGACGGATATCCCAATGAGACATTTTCAGGCGCGATCAGCTATATAGGAAGCCAGGTGCATGTGGGTCACCGCACTTTTCCAGCGGAGATCAAGATGGAAAACCCGGATATAAAACTCAAATCGGAAATGGCGGCAAAGGTCAAATTGGTCAAAAAGGAATATGAAAGCGCAATCGTAGTTCCGAAAGACGCGGTCTTGGAGACGGAAAATGGCAAGGCGATTTTTGTTCTGATCGATGGGGATGTGTGTCAACTCAAATCCGTTACCCTCGGCGCGTTGCAAGGCAACTCAGTCATTGTGCAGAAGGGATTGAGCGTCGGAGATATTCTGATTACGGTGGGACAGCGAGATATTGTGGATGGAGAAAAAGTCAGGGTGATGGACAGAAAATAATCGATCGATCCATTTGGATTCAGCTCATATCGTCGGATGCGTGAAACGTGTCGTCTGTCCAATCCAAAATCGCCTGGATAATCGAGTTATGGGGACGGTTGGCGGTAAAGATGTGATTCGTCCCCGGGATTTCGATCAGCCGAATATTGGACGGAGTTTTTATCCCGAATAGTACCTGGCGGATTTCATCATAAAAAATCGCATTTGGTTTCCCTTTTGCCATGATGAAAATCATCGGCGTTTCCTTACGATTCAACGCTTTTAATGTGGATAATAAGCGGTGATCCGTCTGAGAGGGAAGCAATAATTTGCCGAATAGATTCACAAATGCCGCCCTGATCCCCCCGGGTACGCGGGCGGACGCCTTGCTGTGACCGGTCAAAAAACGTAGCGTAGCCGCGCGATCAAACAGTTTTCGCCAGGATCGAGGAGGGTCGATATTCACATTCTCCAGATAAAATTCCGGCTCCAGCGCGACGACCCCAGCGATATTTTCTGCGTCTTGATGCGCGATATTACAGGCGATGATTGATCCGCCGCATAAGCCGCACAACACAATTTTTGCGCCTGGATGCCGCTTGATGATTTCTTTTGTGAGACTAAGAGCAGGTTCGTCCTGGAATCCCAGATGGACCAAACGAAAGATATCTCGCTCTTTTTCCGGAAGTTGTCCGGGAGAATCTCCGAACCCGGGGAGATCGAAACGATAGGTCGGATAGCCAGCACCCGCCAGTCGATCCGCTATCCGCACGCTGAGACCCGCGTGACCTTCTCTCGGCACATGACCCGCGTTAAAGATTAAAACCACATAAGATTCAGCGTGGCTCATCTTCTTTCTGGAGTGGTACACGCCGATAAATTCGAATGAATCTCGCTCAACTCGGATAACTTTCCGCATGGAGTTTTCTCTTCCCTAATTCGCAGATTACGCAGATTTGTGTTTTATAAAATCAATGCTTTGCTGGAACAGATCGGTCAAATCAGGCAAAATAACCGATCCGCTGATCCAAAATGGAGCGGTGGGCAGTGGAATATATTGATAATGCGCATCATTTTTCGCTTTCTTACCAGCGGATTTGAGATAAATCGCCTGCCAGGGACGCGCTTCCTTTTGAGAAGGAACAGATAACAAGAGCTTTTCGGATTCCTCCCAGAGCCGCTGCGTCCATAAAAATCCCTCGACGTCGATAGTCCCACCGGATTTCATCTCCGCTACGTATTCACTGCGATTTTTGCGCTGTCCCGTGATTTTTTCCGTAAGATTCGTGATGATCTTGCGCCGTAAGACCTCCAATAAAGCGTTCGTCCCGCTCTTCGGAGGTCCCCACAGCAACAATCTGTCTCCAACACCCTCTGCAAAAAGTTGTGACGCGATCAGCGCGCCGAATCGAATTCCCATTAGAGTTAACGGCGCGCTTCCGTCTCCAGAAAAATGATTCGCGCACAATCGAGCGTCTGCAAGCCATTCCACAGGCGACATTTGTCTGAAATCACCGCTACTTTCTCCCACTCCACGATAGTCAAAATGAAACGATTCCACGCCAGAAGCCGCCAGAGCTCGCGCCCATCGAATCCAAACGGTATAAGAGATAAGGCGCTCAAAACCGAATGGTCCGATCAAAAGCGCTTTTGCCGACGGCTTCCCTGGACTTGGATGACGCCCATAATATATCTGCTCGCCCTCAAGATCAAGAAATCCGAACTCTTCCTTGACTGGAGGGCGCAGTGGGATCATCTCCACAGATGAGAATCGATCGTGATATGACACCCGCGTCTCCTCGCCTATCTGGCTGCTATTTACGCTCAAGATAGTTGACAATAGACGTGACAGAGTCCAGATTTTCGATGATAATCTCGTCGTCTTCGACTGTTATATCGTAATTATCTTCAAGAAACTCGATCAATTCCAGTACGCGAGTCGATTCCATTATTCCCTTGTCCAGAAAAGAATCGCTATCTTTAAATTTTTTAGAAGAATCACCAAAAAGAAAATTTGTTACGATAAAATCCCGGATCTCTTGTGATGTTTCCAAAGCCATGATATTCCGTTCTCCAAAATTTACCCAAATCGGACAAATCCAATTCAGTACTTGATTCCTGCTTCACAGACGACCATCAAGGTTATATCCACAGGAGATGATTTCCGTCGAACTGACGGTATAATTGTTGAGATTAAGCACCGATTCTAAATCACATAAGTTATTATTAAAAATAAAGTTGTATAATTTATAATTTTTTACTAACCCACCCATATTCTGAAATTCAAAGCCAATCGTTTGATCGTCTTTCTGATAAAATAATACATATATTTGGATAGTCAAGGGCATATTTTAAGCAATCCAAAAATTATATTTATTATTGCAGATTAATAGATGATAAATAAAGAGTTATATTGAATAAAACCCTAAAGTTCTTCGAAGACCCTTAGGGTTTCCGCAGGTCAGGTCAATAAAAAAAACGTTTGCAAGGCTAAATGAGAATGAGGCACCGCACTCGAAAACAAAAAAGAAATTATCTTGACAACAACAGAATAATTCATTAATTTTATTTCTGCTGTCATCGTCAGCGATATGCCTTAATTATTATCGATTTTGTTTACAATTGAAAAATTAAGAAAGAGGTCGTTCATGTTTAGAAAATTTATGTCTACTCGACAGTTAAAATATTTCTGTCTGACATCTTTGATTCTGTTGATCTTCACATTCAACTGCACGCAAGAGGGACAAAACAAATTCGGTCGGAGTGTCAGAAATTGGACGGGCAACAACGGAGTATTGGAGATATATTCTGGCGGTGAATTGATGATGCGCTTTATTCAAATCGACAAAATCAGCACCGCTTACGGAACCGAGGATAATAAGCCCAGACCTTACCGGTACGGATATGGATATGTAGATGTCAATCGCAATCTCCAAGTGGACCCGAGCGAAAAGAAAGTCTATTTTGAATTTAGCGATTACTCGACAAGTTATATATTCTACGAAAATTACAAATAAAACGCTCTTCGCAACGTGCACTGAATTCCCGCCTATTCGCTGTCACAAAGAGCTTTTGGTTTTTCATTGACAAATTGGAGACAAATTGGACTTATAAAGAAGAAGTTCTAATAAGGAGAGCTGTTAATGCTGAAAGCAGGTTTGAATAAGAAATTTTTTGACAACGTTCAGGAAGAACTACACCTGGACGACCATTGCGAGCAACTTTTTCTTATACTTGTCCGCTATTTACATCTCCCAGTGGACCAGCTTCGCCAATTCTACGAGCGCACCTCTCATGTAATGGTTGAGAAAGCCAATATGATCCGCTATACCCGCTCGTGGGAACATTGTATTTTTACGTTCCAGGGTAAGATCGAGCTAAAAGAGGGAGTTCAAGACGGATATCTGCAATTTGCTTCGCCAAATTACGGTGAAGCTGTCGATAAAATGATCAGGAATGACAAGCAAGGTCTGAGCGTTTTCAATTTATTAATGCAAGTCATGACGAATTCGCGTAAAGTTGTGGGATCGGAATACCTCGCGTTTTCCATTGCGGAAAATTATAAAACGTTTCCCAATCAAGGGCGGATTATTCTGGGCAGATTGGTAAAATCGAACGAAGAAAATATTCGGATCAGCGTTGCGAAAGCCATCCGCGATTATTTCACAAACATACCGCGAAAGACGAGCGAATCCCTACTTTATGCCTTATCAAAAGATAAAAACCCATCGGTCATAAACGAAACATTGTCTACCATTGCCATTAATTTCGATCAACTTTCCGACAAAGTTAAGAAAGTAATAGGAAAAATAGCAAAAGATTCTGAAATCGAGATAAGGGCGACCGTGGCGGGTCCCTTAGTTCGCTATCATTCTAAACTTTCAGAGAAAGTTCAGAACCTATTCGAGGAGTTGCTCGACGATGTGGATATGGATGTTCGGGAGAGGGCAGCCATTGCAATCATGGACAACTATTCCTATTTACCGAAGGAAAAATCGACTCGATTTATGCTAAAGTTGGCAAAAGATGACGAGTCCAATGTGCGTCAATGGATTGCGCATGGTATTGTGCAGAATTATTCTGAGTTGGGTCCAGAATTGCAGCCATTGCTAAATGAATTTTCGGTGGATAAAGATGTGGGCGTACGAGGCAATTTGGCAAAAGCGATTGTCTCCAACTTCAACAACCTGCCACATGATGCGCAGATTCTGCTGAAAGGGCTTGCTCTGGACGACGAATGGTTTGTCCGGCGGACAATTGCCACTGCCATCATCGAAAATTATGAGGATTCCCCTCTGCATGTCAGGCGATTGCTCAAGGTATTTGCAAAGGATAAATACAACGACGCTCGCGGTTGGTTATCAAGTGCCATTGCATCCCACTTCAATGAGTTAGGGGAAGATATCCAGAAGCAACTTCTTACGTTGGCAGAGGACAAATCGTCGGTGGTGCGCGGTTGGGTTGCCTGCGCTGTGATCAGCAACTATCACTCTTTACCCAGTGACTACCGAGCCTTACTTTCCCAATTGGCAAAAGATTCGGACGCTAATGTGCGAGCCAGTCTCACCTCGGAAATCGGCTTAAGCATGGCTGAGTTTCCGCTGGAAGTCACCGAACTGATCCTGCAACTTTCGAAAGACCCGGAATCCCAGGTCAGAGTCAGAATGCCGGATGTCGTGACCCGAAACTATCCCAATCTGCCGGAAGAAGTGCATCGTTGTTTATATGACTTGGCTCAAGATTCCTCTTTGGATATACGCAGAAAAGTCGCGTATTCCACATTTTCCTGGCTGAGTAAGGTGCCAGAAAAAGCAAGACAAGAGATTCTGGATATTATCAAGGAAAAACAAGGCAAAAAATAATCCAATAAGCTCGCCTGAATTCTTGAATCCAAAATTATGGGGACTTGAAGAGTCCCCTTTTTTTCTGATATTTAACAAGATCCAATAAATTAAGATGAACCAAAATCATCCACATACACTGATCAATTACTTATCAAAATTTATAACAGAACATAAAAAACGCCGATTTGAAGAGGTTCTTCGCTACCGAACCCGATATATGACGGTTGTGCTGGAGGATATTTATCAGCCGCACAACGCCAGCGCAGTGGTTCGATCCTGCGACTGTTTTGGGGTTCAGGACCTGCATATTATCGAGAACCGAAACCAGTATCGCATCAACCCCGACGTGACATTAGGCTCCTCAAAATGGGTGAATCTGTTCCGTTATAACCATCCGGGACAAAAAAATACCGAGGTCTGCCTGTCACAGCTTCGCTCTCATGGCTACCGATTGATCGCCACCACCCCCCATCGCGATGATTATTCTCCAGACGCGCTCCCGATAGATGGAAAATTTGCTCTGCTGTTCGGTACAGAAGAGACCGGTTTGACAAAATCGGCTTTGGACATGGCAGACGAATACGTAAGAATTCCCATGGTCGGCTTTACCGAAAGTTTTAATATTTCCGTCAGCGCGGCAATCATCCTCTATCAACTCACGACAAAATTATGGTGCTCCGAATATGATTGGCGTCTGACCGAACCGGAAAGAGAAGAAATCCGGTTACAGTGGGTTCGACAAATTTTGAAAAAACGTATTGAGACGCTGGAGCAAGAGTTTTTTAAAATTTATAAATCAGAGAATTAATCAAAAATCTGAAATAAATAAATAGCGGAACTAAATGGAACATAAAAAAGATTATCGGATTCCATGGCGTAACGGCGTGCTGAATCTGTCGGCGAGAACCCATATCATGGGGATTATCAATCTGACGCCCGACTCTTTTTCTGACGGCGGGAAATATCTCGATGCCAACCGAGCTGTGGACCACGCCTGGAAACTGGTCGAGGATGGAGCGGATATTCTTGATTTTGGCGGAGAATCCACTCGTCCTGGGTCAGAACCGGTCTCTTTGGATGAGGAATCTCGCCGTGTTCTGCCGGTGATAGAAGCGGTTATCGATCAAATATCCGCGCCTGTCTCTATCGACACGTACAAATCGCAGATCGCTCGGAGGGCTTTGGATATCGGCTGCGATATAGTCAACGATATCAGCGGGTTGCGTTTTGATAAAGATATGGCGGGAGTTATTGCCGAACGAGACGCCGCGTGCGTCCTGATGCACATCAAAGGAACGCCCCGAGATATGCAGCGCAACCCCGTATACAACGACGTTATGAAGGAGATCAGCGATTATCTGCAAGAGAGTATTCGGCTGGCGGAAGAAGGCGGAATCGATCCGAAAAAGATTATTGTGGACCCCGGTATTGGGTTTGGCAAAAGAATGGAAGATAATATCAACATCCATCGGAACTTGAGAAAATTAAATCAATTGAACAAACCGATTCTGTTCGGGTCTTCTCGTAAGTCTTTTCTGGGACAAATTCTTGATCTGCCGGTGGATCAGCGCATGGAAGGCACAATCGCTTCAGTCGCGGTCGCGGTGATAAACGGCGCACATATTGTCCGGGTGCATGACACGCTGCCAATCAAGCGGGCAATAAGAACGATTGATGCTCTGATCGGCAAAAGTGCTTGATAGGTTTGACAAGTCGTTTTTTTTAGCGTCCGATCGTCCGTCATTATTTTAAAATTTTAAGACAAACTACAACCCTCAATCTATTGTCAGGGTCTTTATGAACGTACCGACTGCATCCGATTTTTTCTTCTTCGAATTGAGAGCAATTGACGCTGTTGACATTCTCATTGTCAGTTTTTTGTTCTATAAACTATACATCCTTATTCGAGGATCAAAAGCCTTCCAGATGGCATTCGGGCTATTGGTGATCATTTTAGCCTCTTTTGCCGCTGATTTGCTTAAAATGAACGCCCTATCATGGATCATATCCGCTGTCAAAGCGGCCTGGGTCGTCACTTTTGTCATTTTGTTCCAGCCAGAATTGCGCGGAGCCTTGGCGTCTATGGGTCGAGGAAGATTGGCGAGCTTTTTTTCCAGAACCGAAGTGAAACAGGAAAAAGTCAGTGAAATTATGAGCGCGGTGAAAGAGATGTCGGCTCATCGGATCGGTGCTTTGATTGTGTTTCTCCGTGAAAGCGAGCTTGATGATTTTATCACTTCCGGGAAACGGATCAACGCAGAGGTTACATCCGAATTGCTGGTGACGATTTTTATACCCAAAACACCCCTGCACGACGGTGCTCTGTTGATCAAAAAAGACAAAATTTTAGCCGCTGGAGTGATTTTGCCGCTTTCTAAAAATACCAATCTTCCGAAAGAATTGGGAACGCGTCATCGAGCGGGAATCGGCTTGACAGAAGAAAGGGACTCCGTGGTGATTATTGTCTCCGAAGAGACCGGCAAGGTTTCCCTGGTCGTGGATGGAGAGATTAATCGCAAAATGACTTTGGACGAGTTGGAAAAGAGAGTCAAAGAATTGCTTTCGTGACATGTCTGTTCTGTTTCGTTTGGGTTAATAAATATAAATATTATTTAGATTTTTAAAATATTAATTGTTGGAGAATGCTAATGAAGAGAACATGGATTTTTATAATAATCTGCCTGACAATTGGCTTGGCTCACACCTGGGCTTTTGGTCAGACCCCGCTTTTCATCACTCAAGTCACCGGCGTTGCCGGAGAATACGTCTATCCGGAAGTGATCATTGAAAACGACGAGGCGATTTGCCAATTTGACATGCAGATCGATTTTCCGGAGGCAGTTATCGATACGATTTGGGTAGAGCGGATTGGTCGACTTTTGGATTATAACGGATGGTTTGTAGCGCAGGTCAACGCAAGCAACGGCAATTATCGAGTGCTTTTTACCGGTTTTCCGCCGAACTCGTTGCCCGCGGGATCGGGCGCGATTCTGAGACTGCACATCCGCGTTTCGGAGGACGCTCCGTACGGCTCTCACCTGTTGGATATTACCGATCAATTGGTCGTGGGTCGCTGCCCAGCCGGAAATCTGGAAACCGTTGTGACCGACGGCGTGATCCTCATCAACCCGCCCTCTGAATCGCCTGATATTTACCTGTCGGAAGAGGAATATGATTTCGGCGAGATCCTGACCGGCGAAAATCGAGAGTGGAGTTTTTCTATCGCCAATCATGGCTTGGAAAATCTGAACGTGAGTGCCATTGTTTCCGATAATCCGATTTTCACAGTGCGAACGCCTCCTATGCCTATGATAATCAACAGCTTGCAGGATACACTGATTCATGTCCAGTTTTCGCCAACAACCGCGGGAGAACATCAGGCGACAATCTCTATCAGCAGCAATGACCTGGACGAAGCTAATGTGACTGTGTCGGTCGCAGGTTCCGCCGTGGATCCAGAGCCTGAGATCGACCTATCGCTCGCCGCCTACAATTTTGGATCCGTGCTTTCCGGCAACACGGCTACCCGCTATCTCACCATCTATAATCGGGGGACGGGCAATCTGAATATCCAATCGATCACATCGGATACACCCGCTATATTCGGCGTCGAGGGAGTCAGCCCGCCCGTCACGATCCCCCCCGTAAATTCGATAAACGTCACCTTGACCTTTACGCCGCCTGCTGTGGCTGAATATAGCGGAAATATCACCATCATATCGAACGATCCTCAGTATGACACGATTGTTCTCCCGATGCAGGGACAGGGAGTTGGCGAAGCCGCGCAAATGATGCTGGTGGCAAATCAACATGACTTCGGAGGAGTAAATATCGGCGATACCGAAGAATGGAGTCTGCGTATTCTCAGCGTAGGCAATATCCCGCTACAAATTACCGGTCTCCAAATTAATGATACAAGGTTCACTCATGCCGAAATCGCCCTACCTTATACGGTGGAAGCCGGGTCTCCGTTAGACCTGGACGTCTATTTTTCGCCGGATCAGGCGGACGCGTATGAAGCGACTCTGCAGATCACAAGCAACGACGCGAGCAGTTCGGTACAAACGGTCTCGTTGACAGGAAACGGTTTGACGCAAGATATTCATATTGACGACGGCAGTCACGATTTTGGCACAATTCAAATCGATCAATATGCCGATTGGAACTTCACGATTGAAAACCTCGGATCCGCGCCGCTCCGGATCGAAGAAATTAACTCCACGCATAGCGACTTTGTCGTAATAAGCCCGACGTTCCCTCAGGATGTGGACGCTAACAGCGAATTGGATGTTGTCGTACGATTTTTACCTCTGTCGGAAGGCGCGGCGCAGGGCGAGTTGCAGGTGATAAGCGACGATCCGGACGAACCGACAGTTGTGATTGTGCTTTCTGGAGCCGGTTTTGCAACACTCCCGCTCATCAATATTTCGGAAACATTTTATAATTTCGGCGAATTAGAGACCGATGAGATCGATGATTGGCAACTCCAGATATGGAATACGGGCATGGCAGATCTGATTGTCAGCGAGATCTCGTCCGATATCTCGTCCGTTTTTTATGCAATCGGTCTTTCCCTACCGTTGGTTATTTCTCCCAACCAAGATCCGGTGACAATCACTGTCCGTTTTGCGCCTCAAAATCCTGAAAATTACGAATCCATTCTCTCTATCGATCACAATGGCGATAATTCTCCGAGCCAAATCAATCTGAGCGGTCGAGGAGTTCTGCCGCCATCTGGTTTGGCACTTTATGTGGAATCAGTCACGACCGCGGCTGGGACAACCGCGCCGGTTCTCATCACTATGTCAAACCAGGAGGAAGTGACCGCTATCCAACTGGAGATCGAGGTTCCTGACCTTGATCTGACTGTGGGTCAAATTTTGCAGATCGACGTAGGACATGATTTTCCTATTTTCAACTATAATTATCAAGGCAATGGGGTCTATCTCGTCACATTGGCAGGCGGTTCCGCGGAACCTGATAGCGGCTCTTTGCTACGTCTGAGCGTGACCGCACACACAGACGCTTTTGCCGGCGAGCATACCATATCGATACGCTCGGTCACCGCGTCTAACCCCGGAAATCCCGATATCGATTATCAGACTGTGGACGGTCTTTTTACGATTGCGGGACAAGCCGATATACAAACCTCTCTGACCGAGCATGATTTTGGTCAGATCAATATCGGCGAATCCGCTGATCACGGTTTTTTTATCTATAACAACGGCTCAGTGGCTTTGCTGATTAGCGATGCGGATTTTCGGCAGGGCGACGATGGATTCTCTCTGATCGAGCCTCTGTTTCCGCAGACCGTGGCAGTTGGCGGAACTCTCCAAGTGCAGGTGAGATTTGCCCCAACCGAGGCGGGTCCTCATACGGGTCAACTTGAAATCACAGGCGACGACCCAGGCAATTCGCTCCTTGCAATCGATTTCATTGGCGTCGGATACACGCCCCTTCCGGAGATTCATCTCTCGGCTACCGAGCTTGATTTCGGCGACGTCGAGGTCGATGAATTTAGCGACCAACAAATCACGATCTACAACTATGGCCAGGGCGACCTGGTCATCACGGATGGTTCTTTGAGCCAAGGCATCCATTTTCAAGTTCAAGGTTCGCCGTTCCCTGATGTGATTGCCGCGGGAGAAGAAGCAGCCGCGACGATCCGATTTGCTCCCCAGACGTCCGGCTCTATCCAGGACGCGTTGCAGATATTCCATAACGACGCTGATGAAAATCCCGCGCAAATCACTCTCCAAGGCACTGGGCTTCAGGAGGATATCGAGTTGTCAGGCGGATGCGATACGGGCGATACTCCTGTGGGCAACGACTCTTTTTGTGAATTCCATATCCAAAATAGTGGCAATGCGAATTTGAGCGTCACGGGCATTGACTCGGATAACGATCGATTCACCATCGCTTTTCCGACCTCTTTCCCCCAGACAATTTTGCCTCTCGGAGAACTCACAGTCCGAGTCGATTTTGCTCCTGTGGAGCCAGGGGAAGCCCTTGCCGTTGTGACCGTCGCTTCCAGCGATCCAGACGAATCAACGGTGCAAACAACTATCACAGGACAAGGCGTGGCTCCGATCATTACGGTGACGCCCCAAACCATGGATTTTGGCTATGCGGAGATTGGGGAACCCAAGCAGCGTCAACTCGTAGTCGGCAACAGTGGCACGGATCAACTGACGATCTATGGCGCGGTTCCGCAGACCGGTCAGTTCATGCTGAATATTGCCCAAAGTTTCCCCATGACCATGGATCCCGCGGAACAACAGACAATAGATTTGACCCTGACCGCTTTTGGGTTGGGCGAATTGAGCGGCTCGTTGACCTTAATCAGCAACGGATATAATGAAAGTCAGACCGTAGTGGAAGTCACAGCAATCGGTTATGAATGCCTGGTGCAACTGTCGGAGGAGAGCTACGACTTCGGAGATGTGCGGGTTGGTGAAACGCAAGAATGGGACGTGACTGTGACCAACGCCTGCCCGGTAAGTCCTTTGACTATCGAGTCAATCTCTTTTGGGTCAGACGATTACAGTTCTAACCTCACCTCATTCCCGTTTACCATCCTACCAGATTCCGCGCGAACCATTGTCGTCGATTTTACGCCGTCCGAGATGGGGGATCGCTCCACGACCATGACCATTATCACCGATGTTGTCGAGATCGTGATTGATCTGGACGGCACCGGCGTCGCGCCGATTATCATTCCTGAGGCGGTTTTACACGATTTTGGAGATGTTGAGCCGGAACAGACCGTTGTTTGGGATTTTGAAATTGCCAACAGCGGAACCGCTACCGGAGAGATCGAGCTGACGGATCCTTTTGTCGGAAATGCGTTTCAATTAGTTGATCCGCCTGATTTTCCGATGTCATTGGGAGTCGATGAATCGCACACCTTGACAATCTCTTTTACCCCGACGGAATCTGTGGAATACCAAGATTCCCTTCGCTTCCAGACAGACGACGCGCAGCATCCAACGATCATCGTCACAGTCGTGGGTCAGGGGATTGTGCTTTATCCTGATATTTTTATTGACGCAGACGACCTCTCGCATGATTTCGGCGACGTCGGCGTGGATTCGACACGAGAATGGAGCTTTGATATCCAGAATATCGGGCAAAATGTGCTTTTATTGGACAGCTTGGCGGTCAGTTTGGAGGAATTCGATTATGAGTTGCCCCCAGGCGCAGACTCGATTGAACCGGAAGGTCGCATCCAAGTCACAATGAGATTTCAATCGAATTCCGAGACCCCGATCAGCCTGTCCGACACCCTGAGGATATGGAGCAACGATCCGGATGAACCGTTGATCCACGTATATCTTTTCGCGGATGTGGTGGGTATAGAAGATGGGGAGATTGCTTTTTCGGATCAGATCGAACTTTTTCAGAATTTCCCCAATCCCTTTACACGACAGACCACAATCGGGCTAAATCTGCCCCATTCCCAGTCCATAAGCGTTGAGATTTTTAACGCAATCGGACAGAATATCCGAACCCTTGATCCAGGACGCTTGAACGCTGGATATCACGAGTTGGTGTGGAACGGGCAAAATGATAATCGGAAAAACGCCCCGTCTGGTATCTATTTTTATCGATTAACCACACCAACCTTGAAGCGGGTTGGGAAAATGACACGGATCTCGCCCTGATCGAGACTCATTGTCAACGGGAAATTGAGGCTATTTCAACGCGGTCATTGTCATCTGCCAACTCAACGTATCCCGTAAGATTGCCAACATGGCAGCGTATCGGTTGTCGAACAGCCGGTTCAATTGATCCAAAATGGTTTGAACAAGCTGAGGTCCAAATCTCCCCGCGTGAAGCAGCAGGTGAGAATAATAGTTGAGATGAAATTCCTGAGATTGATCGATATGAAACATCCGCGTATCCTCGTCCGACAGCGTCGAGACCTCGATATTTAATGGGACAATTTCCGGAGGGATTTTGTGCGTGCCGACCGATCCATCCATCCACCCCAGAAGCAAAATTCCGACTAAGGTGAATTGCTCATTCACATAATCGGGGCTGAACACCGCATTCTGATCCGGCGGAGTCGTGAGTCTGGGACCATAGCTTCCAAATTCAGGATTGACCAATTCCGAGTTGTAGATCACGCCCACAATATGACTCGGAGACGATGCTCTCTGGTTTATCGGCGCGGAAATTCTGACAAATCTTCCAAAGGTATATGCCGAAATATCGGGCGGCTCCTCGGTTTCCAATTTGTCATTAATCCGACATAAATAATCGATATGAGAATTCGATTTAACTATCTTTCCTATAACCATGTTTACGACTTACCTCAGCGTAGTTACACGATCTTTTCGGGTATGAACCCTGACTTTTTTTATCTCTTTATCCGCAGTAAATATGTCAAAATAATAGTAGAGATCACCGCTTTTTTTCTTGAGCTTAGAAGAGATGATTCTTCCGGGAACCTTTTCCAGAGCTTTTTTTCGAGCTTCGGCGTCCGGTATTTTGATTCTATAACCCAACCGCTCAACAAGTCTATCCTGCTGTTGATCCCGAACTTGCTTGCGAGGATCATTATCCGCATAATCCACGGCTCCGGTTATTGAATCGATCCAATAGATCGTATCTTCCCCGCCGAAAGACGCAGGACGGACAACTGCCTCATAGTAGACGCGACCGTCACGCTCAATTTTTCTCATCCTCACCAGACGAGATTCGCCTCTTATTTTGGAATGGGCGATCCGCTCTGCGTCTTTCCGAGATATTTCTTGCGGATCCATTTTTTTCGACTGGATTTCCAGACTATCTTTCTCGCTTTGTTCCGGATCGGGGATATCCTTCTGTTCCAGCACCATCATACGCACCTCGCCCGTAAAACCGTCCAGCATAACCGTTGCTTTTTCTGTGTCGGATTCGACAACGACCCTCTGATAAACAATTCCGTCCAAAATATCCTGCCGGGACAAAATGACTCGGCTACCGCGCACTTGCAGCATAGCGATCCCGTTCAATTCGTCGAGTCCCATGAGTTGGGAAGATTTCGTCGAGTCAGGATTTTCACTTTGGGCAGAATCGGGAGCGTTTTCCGCTTGAATCTGACCGGCGAGCGGATAAAGCAGGATAATGAAAAAGAGGAATAAGACGCTAGGCACTTTTTTCATAATGATTTACCTCATCTGAAAAGTCCGCAGAGTCCGCAGATTACGCAGATTACGCAGATATTGTCAAGATTTTTGGGGTTTTACTTCCCATGTTTTCTTTCAATTTTTGGAGATACTCTGCGTGATCTGGACGACCCATTAGCGCGTAAGTCATTTTTTTTCCTTGCTCTACCCCGGGCTGATCATACGGATTGATACCGTACAGACAGCCGGAGTACGCGGTCGCCGCCTCCAACATGAAAAATAGCTGGCCCATCCAATACGCGTTTACTTTCGGAATTGAGATCGTCATATTGGGACGCGCTTCTTGCGCCAGAGCCATTGCCGTGGCGGCTTGTTCGGTATTGATCAGTTCAGCCAGCGAATGACCTGCCAAATAGTTGACAGAATCGATATCAGGATAGCTTTCCGGCAGTTTTCCCTGAGTTCTGAATTCCTCTACTCGCAAGAAAACGATCACTTTGTCATTGGGTCCCTCTGCATAGAGTTGCACCTGCGAATGCTGATCTGTCGTGCCCAGAGCCTTTATTGGCGTCTGTCCCACATAAACGGTTTGACCGCCTAAACCCTCTTTTTTCCCCAGACTTTCCGCCCAGAGTTGGCGGTACCAGTCCGCCACATCGCGCAGACGGTTGGAGTAGGGCATCATCACGGAAATAGATTTGTTTTTCAATCGATTCAGTTGGTACTGCGCGGTGGCGAAGAGATAAGCCGGGTTCTTCAAAATAGATTCTTGTTGGCATGATTGATCCATATCAGCCGCGCCGCGCATCAGTTCCACAATGTCAAAACCCGCGAGTGCCGCGGGTAAAAGACCAACCGTCGTCAAGACGGAAAATCGTCCCCCAACGTCAGATGGAACCTCAAAAGAAGTAAGCCCTTCCTGATCGACAATTTTCCGCAAATATCCCTTTTCCTTATCCGTGATCGCGACCATGCGCTGTTTCCAGCCCTCGCCGAATCGATCCAGAAGAATTTTTCGGAAATAAATAAACTGGGACATGGTCTCCGCGGTCCCGCCGGATTTCGTGATCACGATAAAAAGCGTCCGATCCAAGTCTATCGCATCAATCAGGGACGTGATGAAGTCCGGGTCAATGTTGTCTAAAATATGGAGTCTGGGAAATCCAGGCAATTGACGGGTGTGCGGATGCGCCAACGCGGTCTGAAGGGAAATAGCCCCCAGAGCCGATCCGCCAATCCCCAGCACAACGACGTCGCTGTATTTGCCTTTCACGGAATTTGCGAACTCTTGGATCGATTTCACAGTTTCCGTATCGTACGGAAGGCGATAAAAACCGATCTCCCCCCGCTCTCGTTCGCCCATTATGTCACGATGAGAGCCGCTAAGCTGAAAATCTTGGTCTACCAAGCCATGTTTCGACCCGATCTGATTTGCCATAATATTTGAATAATCAATTTTCATATTCTTTCCTCTCAATTTTATAATTTCATTTAAATATTTATTCGATTATGGCTCGACCAGCGGCGAAGTCGCTATGTGTAACTTACGTGCGCCGGCTCGTTTGGCGTAATCCATAGCTTTCACTACCACCTCATGCCGCGCGTCCTTATCGGCTTGGATAATCACCACTTGATCAGGCAAGCCTTGAATAGAATCATACAGATTTTGCAACAACTCATTCTCGGACGCCTGTTTACCGTTCAAATAGAAGTGCTCTTTGTCGTCAATGCTGATCACAATCTGTTGGCGCTCCTCTGGGACTTCTTCCTGGTCGGCTTTTGGCAGATTGACCTTGATCCCCGGCTGGATGACAAAGCTGGAGGTCAACAGAAAGAAAATCAGCAGGAGAAAAACAATGTCGGTCATGCCCGCGGAACTGAAGACCGTTGCATATTTATTTTTTGTATTAAAATTCATTTTTCTCCTCTCGGGTCGGCAGAACCTTGATCAGACCCTGGGAACTGACTTCCATCTCAAAAACAAAACGTTGCACCCGATCCACAAGATAGTTATAGACGATCAAAGTCACGATTCCGACGATCAGTCCCGCGACAGTGGTCACCAACGCCTCCCAAATACCGCCGGCAAGAACGCTCGCGTTGACATTTCCCCCAAGGGATTCGATCTGCATAAAGGCTTTGATCATGCCCAACACGGTGCCAGTGAATCCAAGCAACGGAGCGACGCTGGCAATTGTTGCCAAAATTCCCAAATTACGTTCTAATATGTAGATTTCCGCCCTACCAGCACTTTCAATCGAATCTTTGATCTCGGTATAACTTTTTTCCCGTTTCTCCAACCCAGCCTTGACAATCGCGGCTATGGGTCCCGGGGTACGCGCGCAACGGTGAATCGCCTCATAAATCCCGCCTTTTCTCACAATCTCTTTGATCTCTTGGATAAAGGACTCCGTGTCAATTCGCGCCCGTCGCAATGTGATCCAGCGTTCGATAGATATCGCTAACGCGACCAACGATGCAATAAAAATGGGAATGATCATCCATCCGCCCTTAAGAAGGACATTAAACAAGCTGGTACTTTCTTCCATATCGACTCCTTTTTTCAGCTTTTCAGTCAGAAAAATTTCTCGTTATCGCTTTGGGGGGGTCTCCCTATTGCGAGTTGTTTATTTTTAGTGACGTTCTTTATTAAATAACTAAAGTATCCAATTGATCCCTATCCGGTTGATTTCAAAGGAGATACGTTAAACTGCATTGCAACCGAGAGCTTTTTGGATAATTCTTGCCTCCGATATCGATTTTTGTCGATAGAGAGAGATGCAGCGTATCGATTTTTATCACCAGGTCCGGGACAAGTGAATGAATTGATTCGGAACTATGAGAAAGCTCCTCTCCATCATACTGACCTTCCCCTCCAGAAAACCCGGTGCTCATTAGGCTCATGGAGACGTTTTTGGATAGGGATCGTTCCGCTTTGAGATAGTAGTGAAACTCATTTCCCGGCTGACGTTTTGTTTCGCCATTTTCTCCTCGAAGTCGGTAGCCTAATCCGCCGGATAGATTCGCTATTTCGAACGGATAGGATAAAAATCCGCTGAAATTATAATCGGTCTGACCGGTTCCAGTTGGGAGATCATCGTTGTTTGGCGAACTATCTCCGGTCGGAAATTTGACGCCCATGTTCCCGCCCCACCGGATCGCGGAATCGACGCGGCTGTACTTGACGCTTGCCCATGTATCGCCGATATTTTGTCCCGTCCATGTCGTGAGGCTATTCTCGACCTGTTGGGATAAAAAAGAGGGGATCGCACGGATTTCGACATGGGGATGCACCTGATAACGGGCGTCAAAGGTGAGAAGCGAGTAGCGGTGTTCTTCCTCTTGTCTGTAGGAAACAGTGGAGCCGTCGCTGTCAAACGACTCCTTGGATTGGATGAATTGAAAGCAAAAACGCAACTGGGAACGAAGTTCCGGATCATTTTCCACAAAATAGGGGTCGGATTCTCCCTGATATGGAACAAATCGATTTGGATTAAAAGCGTGCGCGTGAGCGATCCAGATCGACAGAAGTAAGGTAGCGGCAAGAATATTTTTCATCGTATCAATTTCCTTATCAATTTTATTGAGCCCCTGCGTCCCCGGATTTCATCTGCCTAAACTTTTCTACAAATTGTTTTGCGCGCTCCGCCATGGGACCGTCTGGTTGCAGTTGTAGTGCTTTTTCGAACCAGGTCACAGCCTGCTCATGATTTCCGACAGAATTAAGCACGACCGCCATATTATAGGTTGCATTGATATGTTTGGGGTCTAACTCGATTGCTTTTTCCAACAATTTCAGTGTTTTCTCTGGGGCCTGGTCATAAAAATAACAGGTGGCGCAATCGACTGTCACATCGATATTTGCGCTGTCGGATGCGAGAACTTTTTCATAAATTTCCGTAGCGTGGCTGTAGTAACCAAAATCATAATAAATGTTGCCGGTCGAGATCAAAAGGCTATCAGATCCAGGTTGGAAGTGGAGTTCTACCTCTTTGAGCTGTTGCTGCAGTTCTGAATCTTGCGCGGGATCCGTCTTGACTTGCGGCTCCTCATTTTGGGACGTATCATGAGGATTCGGAGGTGAGCCGGATGCGGACTGTCCCATAACTTTCCCCGGTTTCGGAGCGGAATGCGTCTGCTGCGACATAACTATAATCACGGCGACTGCAACGACCAGTGAGAGAATCGCCGCGGCAAGTGCCCACATAGGAGCCGTTATCCCCACAGGCGTTTTGTTTGTCAGGGACTGACCGCATTGGTTGCAATACAGGCTTTTTGGGGGGCTCAAGTATCCACACTGCGGACAAGCGTCTTGATCCGCCAATTTTTGACCGCACTTTTGACAATATTGGCTCCCATCATTGTTTTCTGCGCGGCAATTCGGACATTTCATCATATTCTCCTTAACTCAAAAAACTACAATTAATTTCGACGATTGATTTCGCGTTTACGCCAAATCCTCACGTTTTAATATACTTTTTTTTATCGGCGTTGTTTCCGGGCTTTTGGTTCTAAATCTCCGAATCAAGCCGTTTTCGATACCGCTGCCATTTCCTGCAACTTTTTCCATTGTTCGATCGACCCAATCACGATCAAGACGGATCCCTCAACGATTAATGTGCTGGGAGGAGGGTTATAGAGAAATTTGCCGTCGTGCGGGAGCCTGACCGCGATCACCAGTAAACCGGTCTCTCCTGAGATGTTAGATAGCCCGATTGGGACTCCATGCATGCTGGATCGAGGTGGCACAAGGACTTCCCAGAAACGATTGATGACAGATGTGTCGCGCATCATTTTATCTAAAAAGGAGACAACATGGGGACGGAGAATTTCCGACGCCAGCCGCAATCCGCCGATCGTGTTTGGCGATACGATGATGTGTGCGCCGACATTCCGCAGTTTTGAGATAAATCGCGGCTCAATCGCTCGAGCCGCCACCCTCAGATTTCTATTTAAAGCCTTTGCTGTCACGACCAAAAAAAGATTGTCCTTATCGGAAGAGAGCATGGCAGCCAACCCTTTCGCGTGCTTGATATTCGCTTTTAACAGCACGTCCTCGTCGGTTGCGTCGTCCTCAAGGAACAAAATATCGCTGTGGGTTTCGGTCAATTCTTTCAAATAAACGGAGTCGGTATCGATCACCACAAAATTTTGCTTTGTTTTATAAAACTCGTCAACCACATAATGTCCGGTCGCGCCCGCGCCGCATAAAATATAGTGATTTTTCAGCTTAGATATTCTTTTTAACATTCGATTCTCCCAGAAAAACGCCCGCAGTTCCCCCTCGACAACAAACGCGGTCAATGTGGACACCGCATACAGAACCCCGCCCATTCCCGTGATCATCAACACCATGGTGTACAGCTTCGCGCCTGGCAAATTGTCGATTCCCAGGACGTCGCCGTATCCGACCGTCGTCAATGTAATGACAGCCATATACGTACAGTCCAGCCAGCTCCATTGGTCCCAATTTTGAATTTTGTAGCCGACTGTTCCTAAAATATAAATAATCACCAATATTGTAAGCGGTCGCATCACTTGAAATCGAATATCCACACTCTTCTTCATCATCCTGCTCCGTGATTTCCGCGACCTCTTTCACTTCTCAATACCATATAATATCAGGCTAAACATCACAGGCCAAGTGACTCATAAGTTGACGTTCTGCTTGCAACAGATCGATATTTTGCCTTTTCGCATAATCGATGAGCTGATCCCGTCCGATTTTCCCCACGCCGAAATAGCAAGAATCCGGGTGGAAAAAATAAAGCCCGCACACAGACGCGGAAGGGATCATCGCCATATTTTCCGTTAATTGGACGCCGATCATTTTCGATGCGTTCATCAGATCAAAAAGGACGCGCTTTTGGGTATGATCTGGGCAGGCTGGATAGCCGATTGCCGGGCGGATCCCCTGATGTTTTTTGTTCGGGTATCCCCAAAATTTTTCCCGCACTCGCTCGTGAAGCAGTTCCGCAAACGCTTCCACCAGTCGATCTGCGAGAGCTTTTGCCATGATCGCTCGATAATCATCATGGGAACGCTCATAACTTTTCACCAGCTTCTCAAGTCCGATTCCCGCTGTCACGGCAAACATGCCGATATAATCTTTGATACCGGTCTCTTTTTGCGCTATAAAATCAGCGAGCGCGATATTTGGTCTTGAGTTCGACTTGAGAAATTGCTGCCGGAGCGTATGCAGGACAGCAATCCGACTCGCCCGATCCTCGTCTTCGTAGATATAAATATCGTCGCCCACGCTGTTTGCCCCATACAGCGCAATGATTCCGTCCGCGCGCAGGAGCTTTCTGTCGATTATCTGATCAAGCAGGCTCTGCGCTTCTTCATAAAGCTGGCGCGCCTGATCGCCCATAACAGGATGATCCAGAATTTCGGGAAACTTTCCATTCAGTTCCCACACCTTGAAAAAAGCTGTCCAATTGATATGTGTGCGGATTTGATTCAGGGGAAAATCCCAGAAATTTTTCAAGCCAATAAAAGCAGGCGGACTCACCGTCTGTTTATGCCAATCCAAGCGCAGCGCGTTTTCACGAGCTTGATGAATCGGGATTAACTTTCTGGCTCGAGTTTTCTGATCATATTGTCGCCGCAGCGCGTTCTGATCCTTGTGGATATTCGAGATAAAAGAGTCTCGCTTGTCTGGATTCAACAACTTGTTGACACCCCCCACGGCAAGCGACGCGTCCCCCACATGAACAGTAGGCCCGCGATATTCTGGCGCAATTCGGATAGCGGTGTGCATCTTTGAGGTCGTCGCGCCGCCGATCAGCAGAGGCGTATCATAACCGAGACGTTGCATCTCCGATGCGACATGCGCCATCTCGTCTAAGGAGGGGGTGATCAGCCCGCTCAGACCGACCAGGTCTGGCTTATGCTCTTGGATAGCGGTCATAATCTGATCTGCAGGCGTCATCACGCCGATATCGATCACCTCGTAATTGTTGCAAGACAGTGCCACTTTGACAATATTTTTGCCAATATCGTGCACATCGCCTTTGACTGTTGCCAAAAGAATTTTTCCTCGACGACCAGACTGAGACGGATCCTCTCCGATAAAAGGAGCCAGATACGCGACCGCTTTTTTCATCACCCGAGCACTCTTTATCACCTGCGGTAGAAACATCTTACCCGATCCAAATAGATCGCCGATCATCTCCATGCCTTTCATCAGAGGATATTCGATCACCTGAAGCGCATGGTCATATTTTTGCCTTGCCTCCTCCGCGTCGGCTTCGATATAATCGACAATGCCATGAATCATGCTGTATGATATTCTGTCGTTGACGTCTCGCTTTCTCCAAGCTGGATCCTCTATTTTTTTGCCGCCCTTTTTCGCAACAGTTTGGGCGTAAGCAACCAGCCGTTCTGTCGCGTCTGACCGGCGATTGAACAAAATATCCTCCACACGTTCCAACAAATCCTTTGGAATCTCCTCGTACACCGTAATTTGTCCCGCGTGAATAATCCCCATATCCATACCGGCTTGAATCGCGTGATAAAGAAAGGCAGAGTGCATAGCTTGACGAACAACCTCGTTTCCCCGAAAAGAAAACGAAAGATTGCTCACCCCGCCGCTTACCAAAGCTCCCGGCATATCGGATTTGATCCGTCGAACCGCGTCGAGAAAATTTTTGGCAAAGTCGTTGTGCTGATCCATGCCGGTTCCGACAGCGAAAATGTTGGGATCAAAAATAATGTCCTGAGGTGGAAAGTCCAACTCTTGCGTCAAGATGCGATACGCACGGCGGCATATTTCCACCTTGCGATGGGCGGTCTCGGCCTGACCCTGCTCATCAAACGCCATCACGACCACAGCCGCGCCGTATCGACGCGCTTGGGAAGCTCGGCGACGAAACGCGTCATCGCCCTCCTTCAGGCTAATCGAATTGACGATACACTTGCCCTGGGCTCGTTTCAATCCCGCATCGATTACCGACCACTTCGAGGAATCGATCATCAATGGGACGCGGGCAATATCCGGCTCCGATCCCAGCAGATTGATAAAATCGCCCATAACGCGCTCGGAATCGAGTAGTGCCTCGTCCATATTAATATCCAAAATTTGAGCCCCGTTCTGCACCTGTTCCCGAGCGATTCGCAGCGCGCTCTCATAATCCCGATTTTTGATCAACCGAGCAAATCGTCTCGAACCCGCCACATTGCACCGTTCTCCCACGTTGATAAAATTGCTGTCCGGTCGGATAACCATAGCTTCTAATCCGCTAAACGCTGTGAATTGAGGCACATCGGGAACAGAGCGAGGAGGCTTGTCCTTCATGATTTCTGCAAATTTACGGATGTGATTCGGTCCCGTTCCGCAGCATCCGCCGACCAAATTTACAAAACCGCTGTCTGAAAATTCTTCTAATACAGATCCCATCTGTTCCGGCGTCTCGTCATATTCGCCAAATTCATTGGGAAGCCCCGCGTTCGGATAGAGCGCGATATACAACGGAGCTAAGCCGGATAATTCCTGAATATAGGGTCGCATCTGTTTCGGTCCCAGCGCGCAGTTGACGCCGACCATAAACAAATCCGCATGGGACACAGATATCCAAAAAGCGGCGAGAGTCTGACCGGAGAGCGTGCGTCCGCTCTGATCCGTGATTGTGACCGACAACATCACAGGCACGCGTCTTTTCGTCTCGTCAAAACAGCTTTCAACCGCGTAAAGAACCGCCTTGCAACTCAGTGTATCAAACACGGTTTCGATCAGCAAAGTGTCCGCGCCGCCATCCATAAGACCTTGAATCTGCGGCATATACGCGTCCACCACATCGTCGAAGGCAACCGAGCGATACCCAGGACGATTGACATCGGGAGATATGGAAGCCATGCGGTTTGAGGGACCAATAGACCCAGCTACAAAACGAGGCTTTTTGGGGGTTTTTTCACTATATTCGTCCGCGGCTTCCCGAGCGATTCTTGCGGCTTCCCGGTTCATCTCATAGACTTGATCGGCTGTCTGATAATCAGCTTGCGAAAGCGCGTTGGCGTTAAAGCTGTCGGTCTCGATTATATCCGCACCGGCTTCCAAATAGGCGCGATGCACCGATAGAATCACATCCGGACAGGTGAGGGTCAACAGGTCGTTATTTCCCTTCAAATCGACTGGATGATCCTTGAATCGCTCTCCACGGAAGTCGGACTCAGATAAACCACAGTTTTGGATCATCGTACCCATAGCACCGTCCAGAATCAATATCCGTTTCTGTAATTGACGGTAAAGGGGGTGATCTCGATATCGATCGGACGTCATTGACGGCTCCATAATTTTTATCCGCAGAATCTGAAGAATCCGCAGATTATACAGATTATGCAGATTATAGCAACTGTTCATTCCGGCTAAACAATTGCAAAAAATATCGAAAAATAGCAATGACTATAAAGTATGCGGTTTCAGCAAAATCGCAAGATGAAAATTTTTTGGTGGAGATCAAAAGTATTGGCATGATCGAATTGAGTCGAATTAATTTGACATCATCGGTTAAAAGATATATTTTTCAGCGTTTGAAACAAATTTGGATAATTCACCATGAAGACAGAGAGGTCGTCTATCAAGCTGGAAAGGATATGATTCGCCGAGTTTTTTATTTTTTATTGATATACTGCCTGCTTCCAAAAGCGCTTGCAGTCACCGCCGCGCCGACTGATCGAATTCGTCCAAAGATCGGACTGGCTCTAAGCGGCGGCGGCGCAAAGGGATTCGCGCATATCGGCGTGATTCAAGCTCTGGAGGAGTTGGAAGTTCCCATTGATTGCATTTCCGGCGTCAGCATGGGCGCGGTTGTCGGTGGGCTATACGCGTGCGGTTATATGCCCGCGGAGATGGAAACGTTGATCCAGAGCGTCGACTGGCAGGATATGTTCACCGATCGTATCTCAAGGCGTTATCTCTCAATGGAACGGAAACGACAGCATGAGCGCTATATCGGTTCAATCCCGATTTATGAGAAAAATATCCATCTCCCAGCCGGATTAATACATGGACAAAAAATCTCCAAATTTTTGACCCGACTCACGATTCCCGTTCATCACATTAACGACTTTTCTCAACTTCCGATTCCATTTTCGTGCGTTGCCACAGACCTGGCGAACGGCGAGCCAGTCGCCCTGAATCACGGCGTATTGGCGGAGGCGATGAGAGCCAGTATGTCGATCCCAACCATATTCACGCCCGTGATTCTGGACAGCTTGCTACTGGTAGATGGAGGGGTGGCTCGCAACTTGCCTGTGATCGACGCGTTTGATCTCGGGGCTGATATTGTGATCGCCGTAGATGTGGGATCGTCGCTTAAATCCATGACGGAACTTCATACTATTATTGATATTATCGATCAAACCATTGAGTTCCGAAAATCAGCATCAACAGCGGCGCAACGCCAACTCGCAGATTTCCTGATCATACCGAATTTGACCGGATTCGACGCCATGAGCTTGGACGCTTCGGACTCGTTGATCATTCTCGGACGAAAAGCGGTTGCTTCTATGGCCCCGAAACTTACGAATTTGGTCGATTCCTTCAAGCAAATTCCGGAATTTCAGTACAAAAGACCGACGCTCCCGAAAAACGAGGATCTGTTTTATATCGAGCAAATTCGGATCATCGGTTTAAATAAAATTTCGGAAAGAGCAGCGCGGGCGAGATTTGGCGTCAAGCCGCACACTCGGGTGAAATCGGAAACGATTGAGAAGAATGTCGAGAAACTCTTTGGTTCTCAATTTTTCGATCGAGTTTCCTATCAGATTACGCCGAGTCGGCACGGAAAGATCATCACGGTTTGGGTAATCGAAAAACATCCGTCGTTGTTACGCTTTGGCCTGAATTATAATAATGAAAATCATGCTTCAATATTGATCGACGCCGCGTTCCAAAATTCGTTGATTCCCGGGTCTAACTTAAGCGTTGGCGTCAAATTATCGGATCATAGCCGATATGATTTAAAATATTCTTTCCACCCCGGTTTGCTCCGTCAATTGGGGGTGAGATTTCGAGCTTGCTATGTGTCTGAAGATGTGAAATTGTATCGACAAAAGAAAAGCAGTATGCTCGGGTTGGCGGATTATCAGGATGCTTTTTCCGAGATATTCATTGGCACAATTTTTTCCTCCAGATTGGAATTCGGTCTGAACATCCGGTACAATCAGGTCTCTGTCAAGACAACGGTCCCGCCGGAAGAATTTCCCCATAGCGACGGAAATTTTTTGGCTATTTCCAACAGAATCCGACTGGATACGTTGGATAAAGCCTATTTTCCAACAAACGGACAGCGAGTTTCTGTGGAATTTCAACATGCGGATAAGCGCCTTGGAAACTCGGGGTATTCTTTCTCCCGATGGTATGCAGACGTTTGTCTTTACTATCCGGTAACCGACAAATTGACAAAAAGTTACGGATTTTATCTCGGGAGTTCATCCGGCGCGGATCTGCCTTTTGGCTATCATTACAGTCTCGGCGATCTGAGCCGATCCGTTGTCGAGGGCGGGACCATCAATCCATTCTTTGGATTGGAGTCGAACGAGTTGGTCGGGAATCATGTTGCCGCGTGCTATCTCACAGCGCAGTATGAGGTTATGCCAAAAAAATTTTTGATATTGAGCGGAAACCTCGGCAAAACGACATACAAACGTTCGGATCTGATTGATATGGACTTATACATCGCGGGTTTTGCCCTATCCGCTGGGATTGATACGCCGTTTGGACCCATTTTTGTCGGCGCAATGAGTGGAACCAGACGGAAATTTCTAGGCTATTTGCAAATAGGCTATCGATTTTGAACTTTCGGTTTACCATGAGATCAAGCCAACTTCTCAATCAAATAATCGCATAAAAGCAGATAACGCAAGCCGGATTTTTCCATCACAGCAACAGCGTCCTGAGATGTACGAACAATAGGAAATCCGTGCAGATTGAAAGAAGTATTCAGCAGCGCGCCGATACCGGTTTTCTGTTCAAATTTTTCAAGCAGGTCATACAATAGGGGATTGAACTGGCACTCTAATATTTGTGGACGAGCGGTTGCGTCTGCCTGATGAATCGCTGCATGAATCTCGTGTCGGCGTTCCGGTCTGGTTTCAAAAGCGTGAACCATGTACAAGGCTCGTAATTTTTTTGGATTTATCAGATAGCTGTCCGCGCACCGATCCAGAATGATTGGAGCAAAGGGCATCCAAAAATCTCGATTTTTTATCGCTTGATTGATCAGCCGGACATTTTCCAATCGGGAAGGGTCCGAGAGAATGGAGCGATTGCCAAGTGCTCGGGGACCATATTCCATGGGACCTGCACAGCGCGCGATAATTTCGCCTTGCGCCAGAAGTTCAGCCACGGCTGAGTTTGGATCGTGAGACCTGGTGATACGATACGAATTGGGATCCATTTTCCCTAAAGTCGCGTGTAAATCATCTGCCGCGTCTGTGCCGAGGTATAGATGAGTCAATTTCTTTGGAAGGAATAGATCGCCTTTCTGCTCAGTTAAATTCCGGTCTGCAAGCAATGCCGCGCCGATCGAGATTGAGTCGTCGCCAGCAGCTGGGAAAACAAACATATCCCGCACATTTTTCAACTCGCCCACAGCCTTATTGATCTTGACATTCAAGCCGACCCCGCCGGCAAACGCGATCCGCGAAATTCCTGTATGCTCAATATTGGCTCTCACCCACTGACAAACTACCTCCTCCGCCATAGTTTGCAGTCCCAATGCGATGTGGTCGAAGCGCGTATTTTCCAAATTTTTGTTCAAAAACCGGATGAATTGCTCCCCGAGATGGTTGATTTGAAAGCGAAACTCCCTATTTTTTACGACAAAAAATCTCCTAAAAAAATCGACGACAGGAGCGGCATGGGTCGGATTGGCGTAAGGAGCCAGCCCCATCACCTTATATTCGTCATTCCATGGTCTCAGACCGAGAAAGCGAGTCGTCCGGCTGTAAATGCCGCCGATGGAATGGATTGCAGTGATCTCAACCTGACGGCGAAACCCGTTATGGTCTCCGATAGAAACTGTGGCGCATAATCCATCCCCCAGCCCGTCATTCGTAAAAACAAGGGTTTTTTCCTCCCACGGCTTCAGAAAATGCGCGGCAGCGGCATGACAGGTATGATGATCGTATATATGGATTCTAAGATCGGGCACGCCCAGGTCTCTGAAAAAGGATTGGAATGCGTTCCGATACTCTTTTTCTCGACTGCGCGAGACGATTTGGACATAAAGTTGACGGGAAAGATGCGACCCCAAAATAGCGGTGGGTATAAATCTGGAAAGGAATGAAATAAGTCGGGTAAGCGGGCGATACTCCTTATCTTGCGCTTTATTTGGGATAAAAATTTCGCAACGGGTGCCGACCGCAATCTCGTCGATCTCGCCCGCGGACACCCCGGCTATCCTTAGCACTTCATGGATCGCATTTTTTGGAAATCCTGCCCAATTTTTGATCCGGTTGATCCGCTCCTCGCCGACTGCCGCCACGATTCGACCGTCAATCACGACAGCGGCAGAGCCATAGTGAGACAAATTCACGCCCAATATCTTCGCCATAGTTGCAATCGCTGGGCTGTCAAGCCTTTAATGTCAATCCCAGGCTCTGTTCGATGCGAGCTGTGATCTCGGAAATATCGCCGCTTCCATTGATCGAGACCAGGATGCCCTTGTCCCGATAATATTGGAGAAGAGGTTCTGTCTGACGATGGTAGACTTGCAGCCGATTTTTGACGGTTTCCACGCTGTCGTCGGGTCGCTGATAGGTATCTCCTCCGCACGCAGAACAACTACCGTCCGATTTGGGGGGATTCCATTTGACATGATAGACCGCGCTGCACGTTGCGCATAACCGCCTGCCCGTAATCCGATCAATGATCTCGTCGTCAGCGACCTGAAAATCAACCGCTTTCTGCAAAGGTTGATTCAAGCCGTCCAGCATCATACCCAACGCTTCCGCCTGCGGAATGGTGCGAGGGAAGCCGTCTAATAAAAAAGAGGCGTTTTCTATATCCCGCTCGATTTTTTTGCGAATCATGTTGATGATCAGATCGTCGGGAACTAAGTCGCCAGCTTTCATATAGCTTTTTGCTTTTTTACCGAGGTCGGTCTGATTTTTCACTTCTTCTCTCAACATATCGCCACTTGCGATGTAGGTCCCGCCGGTTCTTTCCACAACATGCTTGGCTTGCGTGCCTTTTCCGCAGCCCGGAGGTCCCAAAAATAGCAATCTCATCGTCGTCTCCGATCCTTTTTGTTATCATAGTATCCGCAGATTTTACAGATTTTACAGATTTTACAGATTTTACAGATTTTACAGATTTTACAGATTTTACAGATTTTACAGATTTTACAGATTTTACAGATTTTACAGAATAGCGCGCTTAATATAACTTATTTTGACGATTCAGTCAAAGATAAAACTCCGCTCCTGTCATTTTTATATCTGGGTTAGGGACAAGGCGAGACCGTGGATGGATCGTCCACCGCCTCGCCTACTGGGTTAAATTATGGCAGATTATTCTAATTTTTTTGGCTTTTTGCTGAAGAAAATCAAGGTCGATGATAGCAGTAAAAACAGAAAAAAGGAGAATCCGTCGCCTAAGCGTAACGACTCCGGCAGCTCAAAGTTGACCCATTGAATTATTTGGACAAACCCCGCGGCGATTATACCAAAAAATCCGCTATCTGCCAAACTTTCAACGGGAATTTCCTGAATTGCGACATGGATTGCCAGTGCCACGCCCATCAGTCCCTCTCCCGCTATCAAGCCGGAGCTGTATAATATCCCGCGTTCGGTTTTCTCTTTTCGTTCGGTTTTCTCTGGCGTTCTTTTCTCGACAAAAAAGCGGATTAACCCGCCGATCATAATCGGGACGCTGAGGTGGATCGGGAGATATAAGCCGACTGCAAAAGGCAGTGAGGCAATACCGAGCATTTCCACGGTCAATCCGGTGATCATACCGATAAAGACCAGGGGCCAGGGGAGGTTTCCCTCCATAATTCCCTCGATCACCAGCTTCATCAGAGTGGCTTGCGGAGCCGCAAGTTCTCTGGAACCGAATCCGTAGGCGTGATTCAGGATAACCAATACCCATCCCACGACTAAGGCTGAGACCACGACCGCTATCAGTTCGCCGATCTGTTGCAAGCGAGGCGTTGCGCCCACGAGAAACCCAGTCTTTAGGTCCTGCGACGTGTCTCCCGCTATCGCCGCGGCAATGCAGACCACCGCGCCGACGCTCAGTGCTCCGATCATACCTTCTATTCCAGAAAATCCCATGCCCTTCAGAATAATTGTAGTCAGCAATAGGGTGGCGATAGTCATACCGGAAATAGGATTTGAGGAGCTTCCCACGATTCCCACCAATCGGGATGAAACTGTGACAAAGAAGAACCCAAATACCGTTACCAAGATGGCACCGACTACGCCTACAGGAATCAAATCGGTCATGGCAATGATCACGATCAGTACAGCCGTGGCGACCATCACAAACGCGATCGGGAGGTCGTGATCGGTTCGCTTGACAGAGTCGTCCGATCCGATCCCAGATGTTAATCCGCCCATTGCGCCTTTGAACGCCTTGAGGATCGTTGGGATCGACTTGACCAGGCTGATAAACCCGCCCATCGCCACCGCGCCGGCTCCGATATAGCGTATGTAAGAATTCCATATCCCTCCAGCGCCGAGACTGCTTATTGGCTCGGTTGCCGGATAAATTGGCTGGTCGATAAACCCTCCGAGATAGGAAATAAATGGGATAAAACCCAGCCACCCCAATACCGCGCCGGACAGCATGTACGAGCTGATCTGAGGTCCGATGATATACCCTACGCCGGTCAAAGCCGGGAGCAGCTCTGCGCCGACCACTGCATTTTTGATATTACCCAAAGGGAGCAGGGTCTCTACTTCGTCATGAATCCACTTCATGCCGCCTGTCAAAAAATTGAATATCCCGCCTACGGCAAGTCCGCCGAAGACCAGCCGAGCTCCCGATCCGCCAACTTCTCCTGCGACCAGCACTTCCGCGCACGCGGTTCCTTCTGGATAGGGCAGTTTTCCATGTTCCTTGACGATCAGGTAGCGGCGAAGAATGATCATCATCAGCACGCCGAGCAGTCCGCCGATCATGGAGATAATTGTTATCCTGACCAGACTGGGTCGATCCGCCCATAGAAATAACGCTGGTAAGGTAAAGATGACACCCGCGGCTAACGATTCGCCAGCGGAGCCAAGTGTCTGAACCATATTGTTTTCCAGAATCGAGTCCCGGCGCATAATCCCGCGAATAATCGCCATAGAGATCACAGCCGCGGGAATCGACGCGCTGACTGTCATGCCGACTTTCAGCCCGAGATACGCGTTAGCCGCGCCGAATATAATCGCCAATCCGATACCAACGAAGATAGCGACCCATGTGAATTCCTTAGGAGATTTCTCCGGCGGAATATAAGGCACGTACTCCTCTCCCGGCAGATCGCCATAAGCGCCTTCGGGCAGACCTATTTTTTTATTTTCCATTCCCCTTCCTTTTTTTAATTATAATTTTTAATTATAATTTTTAATTACAAAAAATATAAATTAAAAGTTTTTAATTATGAAATTATTTTATATCAACAAACTCAAAATTTTCGTGCATTTTTATCAAAATAATCAATTTATTTCTGTAGTCAATTATTTTGTATTTTTTTAGGGAGAAGATTTCGTAAAACAAAAAAGCCCCTTTCATATAAAAGTGTATGAAAGGGACTTCTTTTACGGAACTCTTCCCGCTGAGTTAAAAAATTGTTTTCCAAGCTTAACTTCAAGTCGCAGGGAGTCTAAATAGTTTTGATGAAATTCAAGACGCTACTTTTCAAAAAGATGGCGTCTCTGAACTGCTATTCCTCCGGCAAGTCAAGAGGGCATACATCCGGACAAAGCCGATAGCGCGCTCCCTTGGAGTGACCTCTCATTTTTATAACCTTGTTATCAAGCAAAATTTTCAGATGTTGCGTGGCGGTGGTCCATGCAAACCCCAGGTAGGTATAATGCCTGTTCTTAAACCACTCTCCATGCAGGGTGGACAACATTTTGGCAATCTGATCAGGAAGAATGCGCCCTTCTTTTGCGGCGACCTCTTCCAACCGAGTGCGCAAAGTTTTATATAGATAATCCGAATAGTGTTCAGAGCCGATATCCACACGATATTTGTCATTCGTCGTGGTTTTCCCCCAGTTGGCGAGCTTATCATCTTCCGGGGCATCCCACATCCGCTGGGTAAGTTTTTCGTACATCTCGAAGACTTCCGAGATTTGTTTCTGGTCTTCCTTAGTCCGTTTCGATTTGGAGATGTCTTTCACGCATCTATAACTCTTCCCAATGGCTTCAAAAGCCGCGCAAAAATGACCCCGATCCCGTTCTAAGACCGCCACATTATACCAAAGGTTATACTCCAGCCGGCTATCCTGCAACTTTTTCGCGATTTCTATCCCCTGTTGATAAAGAGTTCGACAAGCTGTATAAGCCTGCTCCGCCTCGTCCAACAATCCCTGAGATTTTTTATAATTTCCAAACTGCCGATACGGGGAAGCGCATATTTTTAATCGGTCGCCCAGAATCGAATGATCGAGAATATAGCGGCTGACCTCAAGGGCTTTCTTCGCATAGAGCAGAGCCCTTTCTCTCTCTTCATCTCTATCGATACGATTATAAGACTCGGCGATATTTGTCAACAATTTGGCAAAGGCTTCCACGTCGTGCCGCTCATAAGCAATATGCAATGCTTTTTTGTAATGCTCAATTGCCTTATAAAGATCGTTGGCATATCGGGCGACAATACCCTGTCCCTTTTCATACTCTATCCGGTTGATCTCATCATTCGGATTCTGACCCAGGGCTTTGTCCAGAAAATTTCGGCTTTCCTCCAAGTCGTTAAGACCTGCGGGACGATATCTCACCTCTGCTTGACCATACCAACTATCAATAAAGGTCTGCTCCACATTGGTGTTGATAGCGTGTTGGAATGTGCTTTCAGCCAGCACATATTCTCTTAATTTAATGTAACAGGTTCCGATTAAATTATAGGCGTATGAACGAATAAGCCGATTATGACCCGACAAATCCACCACATTATTCAAATGTTGAACAGCCTCTTTATGATCGCCTCTTTTATGCTTGATCAAACCGAGCAAATAATCGCAGAACATCATTTTCTTTTTATCTGTCTGCGGCTCTGAAATAGCGTCGATCGCTTTATCAAAATCCTCTTGAAGGAGATAAAGCAATGATTGAATCAATCTCATCTCAAAAGAAGTATGTTGAGATAGAGTGTCACAGACAAAATCCAGCCTGTACATGTTAAAAGATTTTATAGAAAGCTCTTCTGTAATCAATTGATGAGCAGCTGCGATCAAATCAATTTTCGAGCCAGAAAGAATTTTAATCAAATCGATAGGTTTCCGACGCTTCTTGGTCACAGGCATTTAGTCCCCCTTAGTTTTTTCGTAATTTCCCCATAAAATAAAAAATAGCATAAATAACATTATAAACAACGCCTGTTAATTTGTCAACATTTAAATTAAATTTATATGAAAAATTATGCAGAATAAAAGGAATTTAAAATTATAAGATAGATTTTGCAATATAGGAAAAATTTTTCTTGAAATAATTTCTATTTTTTTATTATATATGAAAAGTGATGATTGTGCATGGAAAATTTTTTATAGATGCCGCGGTATTGAAGATAAATGCGCATAAATAGAAATATAAATGGAAATAAATGAATATAGATGTAATAGTATTCATAATGTTCATAGCGAAATTTTTTTTTTTGAAAGGAGTTTCTTTATGTCTAAAAATCAATCGAGAGATGAGCAGAAGTTCATAGCCGAGCACCCTAAAATGAAAAAATTGCTTGAGCAGGTGGAAAAAGCGGCAAAAAGTCGCGCCACAGTCTATCTTTATGGGGAAACAGGAACTGGAAAAGAGGTGATCGCCAAAGAAATACATACGTTGAGCGGCTGCAAAGGAAAATTTGTTGCAGTAAATTGCGCTTCCATACCGGAAAATTTGGTGGAGAGTATGCTTTTTGGTCATAAAAAAGGTGCTTTTACCACCGCTTTTCAAGATCAAAAAGGGAAATTCGAGGAGGCGGAGAACGGAACAATTTTTTTGGACGAGATTACCGAGATTCCAAAAGCAGCCCAACCCGATTTGTTGAGGGTAACTCAGGAAAAAGAAATTACTCCAGTCGGGAGTAATAAGGTTATTAAAGTGAATGCGCGCATTATTACCGCGACAAACAAAGACCTCTTAGATGAAGTCGAAAAGGGTGAATTCCGTAAGGACCTCTACTATCGCCTGAATGTGATCCGGCTAAATATTCCACTTCTCCGAGAACGAAAATGCGATCTTGAGGTGCTTGCTAAATTGCTTCTGGAAAAATTTGCCAGGGAGGAGAATAAAAAGACGATGACGTTTTCAGAAGATGCTATTTCCATACTGATGTCTTACGAATGGCCGGGCAACGTTCGAGAATTGGAGAATGTGATCCTGCGCGCGGTGGTGATGGCGGATGATGATACCACAACTCTTAGAAAAAACGATCTTTTTCCTGAAAGAATACCAGATTCAAGCCCTCCCCCAATCCAGGCGGTTGAAGATAGCTCGAAATCTCTCCAGGAAAAGGTGAACGTTTTGGAAAAATTCGAGGTGGGGAAATCTCTTTCCAAGCACAAATGGGTAAAGGTAAGGGTGTGCAAAGAGCTTGATATTACCCGCCCTCGATTGGATCGTTTGATAAAAAAGCATAAGTTTTAAAAATGAAACGCGCTTTTTATAAATTGTTTAAATTGATAGTACTCAACAAATTAAATAATGATTTATAAGCGCGTTTCATCTGGTTTTCAATTTTTTCTGCGACGGATACTGACTTCAGGTCGGTTATTTCCTACCTCTGCTGTCTGCCGAATGCGCGGAGAGGGATTTGGTGCTGCCTGAGGGAATCATGTGAGAGCGTCCTTCAAATATCGCGCCCTCCTTAATATCGATGACGCGGGCCGTGACGTCTCCGATAAGCTTTCCGCTCGGATGGATGGAGAGTTTACTTTTTGCTTTGATATTACCGGTTACTTTTCCTTCGATAATAATGTTGGTCACCTCAATATCCGCTTCTACTACGCCGGTCCCGCCGACAAAGACGTTACCGTTCAGAATGATCAAGCCTTTTAGAAAACCTTCGATTTTTATATTCTCATTTCCGCTTATCTCGCCGTTAATCGAGACGTTTTTGCTCAATAGCGAGGTTGAATCGGCAGCGGATGTGGTTGCCATGTCATACTCCTTAATTTATAATCCTTAAATCATAACTCATAAACAATGATAAAGAGGATAGCGACGAGTCACACAGATAGCTGATTTGCATATTCTCATCGCAGAACAGCGTTATGCGTTACGGCTCCGACATGTATATCACTATTCAATATTTTGAAATAGGGATAGGTCTATCTTTTTTTCCCCGATTGCCCGCCGCCCTGTTTAGATGAGGGAGGCAGCGAATAAGTTTGCGAAGCCTCGGGCGGCACCTTCATTTTCATTTCTCCGTTGAACAGTGCTCCCTCTTTCACCGAAAGTTTGGGGGTATCTATCGTGCCTTTCACGTTCGATGTCTGGTCCAGATGAAGTCTGGTTTTGGCGTTCAGCTTACCTACCACTGAGCCGCTGACCGAGATCAGTTCCGCTGTGATCTCACCCTTTATCCGCGCGGTCTTGCCTACCATCAAACCGCTCTTCAGATTGATGTCTCCTTCATGCTGACCGAACAGTTGAATATCGTCTCCACCGCTGATTATGCCTTTTATTGTGAGATTTTTCCCCAACACTGTGGTGCCTTTTTGCGCCGAGGTCGCTTGTTTCTTGGTCACAAATGAGCTGGATGCGTCATCTTTTTTCTTACCAAAAAGAGCCATTGAAATATCCTTTCCAAGCAATTTTTTAACCAATCTATGCGGACAATCCGCCAAGGTACAATTCGATTCCTTCCAAATTTTTTATCCCAGCCGTTTATCCCAATCGATTTCTTCAGCCGAGAGTCCAATCCTTTACGATAGCGATAGACAATTGTTCCATAACGCGTGGAAAAGCGGGCAACCCGCTTTCTGATAAGTGTGCTATTCTTTTCTCTGTGATAAAACAAAAAAAGGGTGTGACGAAGAAAAGTTCTTCATCACACCCGATTCGGTATTAAACCGATGTGGAATTAGTTCTCGTTTGTAAGGGTGAATATGTTGCCATCCGCGTCCTGCAGAATTGCCTCTTTACCGAAACCGGTGATGCTGTAGCTCAGGGAGCCATAGTTATCATGGTCATAGCCCACATCTCCTGCGATCGTCGCCACATTGGCGACAAGACCGGCAGCACTGGAGTTAAACGGGTTGCTGACATCCACAGCCAAAAGAGTTAAATCAGAGTCCGCCGCATAGTTTCCGACCTGCTTCACGGCATAGTCCTCAACAGCGAGTTGCACGGTGTGCATGTTGGACTTGACGCTTCCTTCTTTGGCACGATCTTGCATGCTGATAAAGTTCGGAATCGCAATCGCCGCCAAAATACCGATAATCACTACAACGATCATCAGCTCAATTAGTGTAAAACCTTTCTTATTCATTAGTATCCTCCTTTTGAATAAGAGTCAAAAAAAATCAGTTTCTCAATTAGACAATAAAAGTATTCGCAATGATTGTGCCAAATAATTGAAAAAATAAAAATATATTGTAACCTATTCAATATGAATAGGTTAAGTTGGCTATAGGATTTATACGTAAAAGATGAGTGTCAGAAAAGTTATTGCAGAATGCAAGATGTATTGCAAAATGCAAGATAAATGCGCGGTTTTGATCATGTCTTAAAGTATTCGATCACCCTTTCCAATATGTCATCCAGGTTAAATTGAGGCTCATATCCGATCAATTTTTTCACTTTGTTTAAATCCGGCATGCGCCTCTTCATATCTTCGAAGCCTTCTTCATAAGCTTGGTTATACGGAACGTAGATAATTTCGGATCGACTTTGGCACAACTCTTTTACTTTTTTGGCAAGTTCTTCAATCGTAATCGGTTCTTTGCTCCCCAGGTTAAATATCTCTCCGACAGCCTGGGGGTGCTCCATGAGGGTGATCATCCCATTGACGACGTCCTCTACATAAGCAAAGCAACGGGATTGCTTGCCGTCGCCATAAACCAGCAGGGGGTGGTTGAGCAATGCTTGATGCACAAATTTTGGAATCACCATACCGTATTGACCGGATTGACGCGGTCCCACGGTATTAAACAGACGAACGACCACAACTGGCAACCGTTTCTCCCGATAGTACGCCAGCGCGAGGAATTCATCCACAGCTTTAGACGCGGAATATCCCCAGCGACTGATATGCGTGGAACCCAATACCCGATCGTCCTTTTCTGAAAAAGGAATTTTATCGCTCTTTCCATAGATTTCCGAAGTGGAGGCAATAAGAGCTTTTTTTTTCTTCTTATTCGCCAGCTCCAATATGATCTCGGTCCCCCGGATATTGACTTGCAAAGCTTTCAACGGGTTATCAATAATATACTGTACTCCGACTGCCGCGGCCAGGTGGTAGATCACGTCTGCCCGATCAACCAGTTCCTCCATCACTTTGATGTCCATAATCGTGTCGATAGTATAGGAAAATTTTTTTTCATTTTCCAAATGAGCTATATTCTCAAATGTGCCGGTAGATAAGTCGTCAATGATATTGACTTCCCAATCTCTTTTCAATAGGTTTTCGGCTAAGTGCGATCCTATGAAACCGGCGCCTCCGGTGATTAATGCGCGCATGATTTTTCCCCGTAAGTAAAATATTATTGTATCCGCTCATTGTTTTATGGCAAAAGGGTCCGCAGATTACACAGATTATTTTGAGCGGATACATATTTATTTGATATAAAAATTTCGTATTAAATCCGAAACAGCAGCGGCTTCTTGATCCGACAATTGTGGATAGATCGGCAGCGAAAGAGCGTTTTTGGCGGCTTTTTCCGCGTTCGGAAATTCTCCCTCTGAGTGACCTAAGAAGGCTAAGGCTTTCTGTAAGTGCAACGGTTTTGGATAATGAATTCCGCAGCCGACGCCCTGTTCAGTAAGAAATTTTTGCAATTCATCACGGCTATCGTGTTGAATTGTGAATTGGTGATATATATGGTAGCATAAGTCCGCCTCCTTAGGCGTTTTTAAACCAGCGACGTTTGATAGGTGCTCATTGTATATCTGAGCAATTGCCCGGCGCCGTTCATTCCAACGGTCAAGATATTTCAATTTGACGCTGAGAATTGCCGCCTGTATTGAGTCCAGACGACTGTTTACGCCGATGACGGAATGCTCGTATTTTTTGTAAGAGCCATGAACCCTTAATATGCGCAATTTTTTGGCGATTTCTTGATTGTCGGCAACAATCAAGCCGCCGTCGCCATAAGCGCCCAAATTTTTGGTTGGATAAAAGCTGAATGTTCCCAACGTGCCAATGGTTCCAGCTTTTTTATCTTTATATGTCGCGCCAATCGCCTGAGCCGCATCCTCGATCACGTATAGGTTATGCTTGCGGGCAATCTCTAAGAGCGGGTCCATATCCGCGCATTGTCCATACAGATGAACCGGTGCAATGGCTCGGGTTCGTTCGGTGATTTTTTCTTCGATTTTTTTCGGATCCAAGTTGAATGTTAGAGGATCAATATCGACGAAAACCGGGCGCAGTTTTAACAAAACCATGGGTTCTACGGTGGCAATAAAAGTGAAGGGCGTGGTGATAACCTCATCGCCCGGATTCAGGTCCAGAGCCATGTATGCGATCTGTAGCGCGTCCGTTCCATTCCCTACGCCCACAGAATTTTTGACGCCCAAATATCTGGACATTGCCTCCTCGAATTTCGACGCCTCGCCGCCCAAAATAAAAGCACCCGATTTCAATACACGGTGTACAGCTCTGTCGATCTCCGTCTTCAATTCAAAATACTCAGCGACTAAATCCACTTGATGCAGTTTCATATTCACCTCTTAAATAATTATTCACCTCTTAAATAATTTGACAATGTTAAGTTAAATCAACGGCATTATCCGTTGACATGCTCTTTGAAATTTGTTAGCAATTGCCCGATCAACCAAGCCCAAAACAATTACCAATTTGATTTTGAACTTACGATCCGCAGGAATATGGCACCGCCAACAATTCCCGCCTATGCACCAAACGTGCGTAATTACAGGGTCTGATTAAAAAGGTTTCGTAAACATTTCCATACAAAGCTCGGATTTCACTTGGTTTTATTTGATAATTTGTTTTATATTTGATCATTAATCCGCAGACTTCAAGTTCTTTATAAATGGGTAGTTATGAAATTGCGCACACATTTATCTGCCGATGGGTTATTTGGTTTGGTTCGGCGCGGATTTTAAAAAAAATTGATGGTTTTCGTTCTTTGGACTGCGAAATACTGCTATCAGACGCCTTGATGTCTTCCTTTGCCATGTTTTCATTAAAAGATCCCTCTTTGCTGGCGTTTGACATCCTCCGGGAGTGTGAAGGCGATGCGGAAGATGGTATTGCTGAAATAAGGCAGCGTCTTGTCCGCGCTATTTTATTTTTATGCGCATCCGTAAAGTGCTCGCATGGAAATCCCCTCCACGCAGGGAATTATCTTTATACAGATTTGAAACAATTGCGATACAGAGATATAAGAATTTTCGATGATCTATCGATTTAGCAGGTGCGCCAGTTGATAATGCGCTTCTGCATAATCTGAGTTATAATCAACCGCTTTTTGGAAGTACTCCAGAGCTTTTGCATCGTCTTTATAATGATTTTGCATCAACCGACCCAAATGATAATATACTTCCGCGTAGTCGTGCTTCAGCTCAATCGCTTCCTCAAAAAGCCTGCGCGCTTCGTCATAATCCTTGTATACGCGGACCAACAGCGCGCCCAGATTATTTTTCGCCGCCGCGTAATTGGGGCTGATCTCAAGAGCTTTTAAATAATGGAGTTCCGCCAAGCTATATTCGCGGAATCTACGTACCAGAAGATCGGCGTAATTCTTATGCGCTTCGGCATAGTTTGGATTTAGCGTCAACGCTCGCTCATATCTTTTTCTTGCGGTTTTTTGATAATTGAAGTGATCGGTGCAGAGCTTCGCCAACTTATTTTCCGCCTCTGCAGAATTGGGTCGAATATCCAGCACTTTGAGATAATGATTTTTCGCTGCGTCATAATCCTCGAAACGATCGGCGAGCAACAGCGCCAATTGATAATGCGCTTCCGCGTGGTTGGGTTCCTGTTCCACAACAACGACTAAATGCTTTTGAGCTTTTTTATACTCCTTAAATTTTTTGCCAATCAACAGCAACGCCAGCTCAAATCGAGCCTTAGTGTGGTTAGGATCGATTTTGAGAGCAGCTTCATAATTTTTTTTTGCCCGATTTTTATCCGCTATTTTTTTGTCGCCGCAACCGACGATACCTGACACAAATAGAATTGCGACGACAATAAAAATGAGATGCTTCATTTGAAACCTCCCGCGTTTCTATATCTCGAAATCTCGAACAAATTTTTTTTAACGTCCGACTCACCGCGGGAAATCGTCGACTTCATGGAATAGAGGCGACAGGATGCGGCGCATGATACGCCGCATCCGAGATCATATCTTGACCGTCAAGCGGTTTTATTAGACGCTATCTTCGGATAGAAGTTTATTAATAGAGTCAGCCGCTCTCCTACCTTCGCCCATAGCCAGAATCACCGTTGCCGCGCCAAGCACAATATCGCCGCCAGCATAGATGCGGTCTACGGATGTCTTCTGTCCTTTGTCTACAATGATATTTCCCCATTTATTGACTTCAAGCTCCGGCGTAGTTTGGCTGATAAGCGGATTGCTACCGTTGCCAATCGAGACCAGAATGGTGTCAAAATCAAGGATAAACTCGCTATTTTCGATGACTACTGGACGCCTTCGCCCAGAAGAATCCGGCTCGCCCAACTTATAGCGCAGGCACTCCATGCCTTTGACTCGCCCATGCTCATCGCCAAGAATCCGCTTGGCGTTCTGCAGAAAATGGAACTCGATTCCTTCCTCTTTGGCATGCTCGATTTCCTCATTCCGAGCCGGCATCTCCACCTCTGTCCGGCGATAGACCACCATCACCTTTTCAGCACCAAGGCGCAACGCCATACGCGCCGCATCCATTGCCACGTTGCCGCCTCCCAAAACGGCAACCCGCCGGGATTTGTAGATTGGAGTATCGGCTTTCTCCCGCTCAAAAGCTCGCATCAAGTTTGCCCGCGTCAGATATTCGTTCGCGGAAAAAACGCCAACCAAGTTTTCGCCTTCAACCCCCAGGAACATGGGAAGACCTGCTCCGGTGGCGACAAAAACCGCGTCATATCCATCTTTTTTTATCAGATCCGTCAGTTTGCGTGTGCGCCCCACCACAAAATTTTTTCTGATATCAACACCCATAGCTTCTAAGGTGTTGATTTCCTGGTCCACAATGTCGTTTGGCAGACGAAATTCCGGAATACCGTAGCGCATCACGCCGCCAAGTTTATGGAAAGCCTCGAACATGGTCACAGAATGACCCTCTCGGCGAACGTCCGCGGCGACCACCAGACCGGCGGGTCCACTACCGATAACCGCGACTTTTTTGCCCGTTTCCGGCTTGACCGGCGGAGCGTCAATTTTGCCGTTTTCCCGTTCCCAGTCCGCGACAAACCGCTCCAATCGACCGATGGAGACCGATTTTTCTACATCCTTCAGAGCCTTGCCGACCACGCAAGTCTTTTGGCATTGCACCTCTTGGGGACATACCCGACCGCAGATAGCGGGTAGCAGGCTGGTCTCTTTGATGGTGTTTACAGCGGACTGATAATCTCCTTTCGCGACTTGACCGACAAATTTCGGGATGTTTATAAAAACGGGGCAGCCATCTATGCAAGTCGGTTTTTTGCACTGAATACAGCGCATGGCTTCCAACTTTGCCTGTTCTTCCGTAAAACCGAGAGCGACCTCTCTCAGATTTTTGCCGCGCTCAATTGGATGCTGTGTCGGCATATCCTGCGGCGGAATTTTCATCCGTACTTTATTTTTCAGCTTCTCTTTTCCGGCATATTCAGCAAACGTTTTTTTTGCTTCCTCGGCAATTGCCTCCGATGTTCTGTAACTCATTCAGCGGTCTCCTTGTCTCGAATCTCTCTCTCCAGGTTGCACTCATACGCATGTTTTTCTATATTTTTATAAGACCCCAATCGAATCATCATGTTGTCAAAATCGACAAGATGACCGTCGAACTCGGGCCCGTCAACGCATACGAACTTGATACTGTCGCCGACATTGACCCGACAGCCGCCGCACATCCCAGTCCCGTCCACCATGATCGTATTCAGCGAGACCAATGTCGGGACTTTATATGGTCGCGTCGTCTCCGAGCAAAATTTCATCATGATTGGCGGACCGATCGCTATTGTCAAATCCGGCTTGGAGTCGAGTTCGCACAACTCCTTCAGAGGCTCCGTGACCAGTGCCTTCCGACCGTATGAACCGTCGTCGGTGCAGATAATCAGCTCATCCGACAACGCCTTCATTTCATCTTCGAGGATAATGAGCTCCTTGGTGCGCGCGCCGATGATACCAATGATCTTGTTGCCAGCCTTTTTCAGGGCTTGAACAATCGGATGCAGCGGAGCTACGCCGATTCCGCCACCTACACACGCCACCGTGCCAAAATTCTCAATATGCGTTGGTTTCCCCAGGGGACCGACCAACACCAAAATGTGATCGCCTTTGTTTAGCTTGGACAAATCTTTTGTCGATTTCCCCACGACTTGAAAGATGATCGTGATCGATCCCTCTTCCTTGTCCGCGTCTGCAATGGTCAGAGGAATCCGCTCGCCGTAGTCCTCGTCAACCTGCAGAATAATGAACTGACCCGCCTCGCGCTCCTCGGCAATCAGCGGCGCCTCGACTCTCATCAAAAAAACGTCGTCCGACAATTGCTTCTTATGAATAATCTTATGCATACCACGTCGTCCTTGTTATGAGTTATGACGTTATGAGTTATGACATATTAATGATAATATTGTCATAATTAATTCAGAGCCAAATTAAAAAAAAAATCAGCTTTCAAAACGCGCTCTTGTTACGTTTTCTCGTTCCTCAATTTATAAAATAAAAAGTGACATGTCAACAGAATAACAGCTTTTTTTTAGCCGGGGATCACTCCACATTCTTTTTCACCCAATTTTCCAGCCCCCCGACAATAACCAGCTCCTGGGCAACCGAGCCGACCGGATCGATAACGTATCGCTTGCCGTCCGCCTCGATAAAGGACTCTTTAAAATGAATGAGAGCCTCGATACCGGCGCGAACCGTCAATTTGTTGGTTCCGAGTTTTGCCTTCAGATCTCGAACCAAATCAGGTGCCTCGATCGTCAGAAATCCGTTGTTAAGAGCGTTTCGTTTATAAGTTTCGCTGAACGATCCGGCAAGTATCAGACCCACCCCTCGATATTTCAGAGCGGTTGCGGCTTGCTCTCGGGAACTCCCTGTGCCAAAGTTGAACCCGCCGACCAGAATATCCTCCTTTTTGACTATACTTCTGAAATTGGGATCGTAATTTTCCATCACCACGTCCGCTTGCTGTTCCCGCGTGAATTCGTCGATATAGGTATACTTCCCGGGATATATCCCGTCCGTGTTGATATTATCCTGGTGACAGAAGATCAACTCGCCCGTCAATTTCTCTTGAAATCCTTGGGAAATTTCCACTTGAGACGTGACTCCGCCGCTCTTTTCATTGACGCGGATCGTCGCGTGCGTCTTGACGTCCGGGAGAAGTTTGTCTTCCGGATAATCGATCCTGCCGGAGATCGCAGAAGCGGCAACCACTGCCGGAGACGCAAGATAGGCTTTCGCGCTGCGAGCTCCCATTCGTCCTTTGAAGTTGCGATTCGTCGCGGAAATACCGACTTCATTCTCTCCAAGCACGCCAGCACCCAGACCGATGCAGGGACCGCATCCTGGAGGCAAAATAATCGCGCCAGCATCGACCAGATATTTCCAATCGCCGCGCCTTACGCTTTCTGCCTGGGTCTCATTAGAAGCCGCGGCAACGTAAAATTCCACGCCTTTCGCCACTTTTTTTCCGCGCACAACCGCTGCGGCTTGCGATAGATCTTCCACCCGGCTGTTGACGCAGGAGAGCAGGTAGGCTTTGTGAATTTTCACGTTCCTCTGTCGCATCTCCAAAATCGACGTCATGCTTTTGACATGATCGGGACCCGCGACATGGGGCCTCACTTCGCTCAAATCTAAGGTCAATTCCTTGGCGTAAAAAGCGTCCGGATCCGATGTGGGACAGTCTGCCCTCAATTTTTCCAATCGCTCTTGATTTATACGAGGATGCGCGTTTGCCCCATCCACGTCCGAAGGAACCCCGGCAAAACCGCGACCATGTATAAAATTGATCCGTTTTTTCAACCAATCAAATGTGACCTCGTCGATCGGAAATATGCCGGCGAGCGCGCCCCATTCCGTGGTCATATTGGCGATTGTCAGCCGCTGATCGATCGATAATTGCGAGACTCCATTGCCCACAAACTCCAAGGTATGGTTCAGCACTTCATCTTTGTTAAAAAATCCGCACAGGGTGATGATCACATCCTTTCCAGTGACGCCGGGCTTAAGCTCGCCTTTTAACTCCACCTTCGCAACCGGAGGAATTTTCCACCATGTCCTGCCTGTTGCCCAAATAGACGCCGCGTCGGTACGGACAATCGGCGTGCCGAGACAGCCCAGACCCCCGTACATATTGGAATGGCTGTCAGAAGCGACAACCATGGTCCCGGGCCAGACATACCCTTCCTCGCACATTATCTGGTGACCGATCCCGCGTCCGGCTGGATAGAAATCGATCCCGTTCTTTTTTGCAAAGGCTTCGATTTTGCTATATTTCGCCAGATTTGTCTCGCTTGTGTTTTGAATATCGTGATCCAACGTAAACACAACTTGACGCGGATCTGCGATCTTTTTTGCCCCGATCCCCAGAAATTTGGGTATCACCGCCCCGCTATTGTCATGCGTCATCACATGAGCCGGACGGATCGATAAATAATCTCCACTTTTTATGATCTTTCCAGATTCTAAACCCACAGCGTATCTCTGCGCAATCTTTTCAATCAAATTTTGTCCCATGAATCCTCCTTCATTTTAAGGACTATAAAAACACTTTCGAAAAAGAGGGCTACGCCCCGATGCACTGCATCACGATTAATGCCGCTTTTATAAACAAAAAAAATCTCCATACACGCACAGCAACGTCGCGTGCATAGGGATTCCACTCTAATATTAAATATAACCAGAGCCTAACAAAATTGTTAGGCTATTTGTCACGTCCAAAATGTAAACGAGATCCCGAAGGGATATGCCTCTGGGATCTCGTTTAATTAAGAGATTGTCATATACTTATTTCATCAGAATCATCTTGCGAACCTGATCAAACTTGCTCTCTTTCGCTTGCAAACGGTAGAAATAGAGACCGGACGAGACCGACTCTCCCGTATCGTTTGCGCCATTCCAGGTTACAGAATGATCACCGGCTTCCATCTCGCCGGAAACCAAAGTTTTGATCAACTGCCCAGTGATACTAAAAATTGCCATCTCAACATGTTGCGTCACTGGAATGGAGAACATAATCTGTGTCTGAGGATTGAACGGATTCGGTTTATTTTGCTCCAGATGAGCCGCTCGGAGCTTCGGCGTATACAGAATCGTGATCCACCCGGAGGAGGAGACTTCACCACTCGCCTCGACGACCTGAATTTGATAAGAATAGGTCTGTTCTGGTTGCGCGGTTTCGTCAACAAATCGGGTCGTGAAAATGGGCGAGTCTGTCAGCCGTTTGGTCTGACCTGTAGCCTCATTCCGACGATCCACGTCGTATCCGACGATATTTGCTCCTTCCGCGATGGACCATTGGAGCTCGATTCCAGCTGGAGCCGCTTGCGCGGTGAAGTCGGCAAATTCTATCGAGTATTCTTCCCAAAGGAGAATTTGTCGAATCAGTTCTTCTCTCGGAGTATTCTGGGGCGGAGCGTTCACCGCCTCGAGACCAAATGCACAATAGATAGCCTCATAGCCGTATGTTTGATCTTGATAGCAAGTCGCCGCGTCATAATCGCTATCTTGATATGTCAAGAACGTTTCTGCGCCATCCAGCGCGCTGACGCCGCTCGGGGATACCTGGTTACCGGCACTGGAGCCGCCAATCAGGACAAAAAGCATGCCGTCGCCAAATTCGTGTCCATCAACGCCTTCGACAAACACGGCGTCCACCTGATCTGCGGTATGCTCTGCCCGGAGATAGTCGGAGAAGAAGGAGCTTCCGCCGATGTCGTTACCGATATATTGACCGGTCAAGATGAGGTCCTTGCCCATTTCCAGATATGCGATCAGGGCGTTCTGTTCTTGCGACGTCAGTGTGCCAACCTGCTGATCGCCGGTCATCCAAATGATATAATCAAACAGGTCGAGGTTTTCGAGAATATCGGCACTTTGGTTCAAATCCGCGACAATATGGGGAAGATTCAGATCGTTCAAAGAACTAACGATATAGCTTTCGTAGTCGTCCCCGCCGTCGTCGTCCACAACCAGCAAAGAGGCTGTAGGCGGCGACAATACGCCCAGGTCAACGGTCTGATTTTCACCGACAACCAGTCCGTCAATCTCCTGAAGTACATACGGGGGGCTAGGTACGATCGAGAGATTATAGATCCCAGCCATGAGACCAATCGAGAAATCGCCGTTCGCGTCAGTCTCTCCCGTTACGATAAAATCCGCATTTTCCTGATGCGTAAAAGTGAGACTCGCGGTGACTGTCTCGGTACCCTCCCCGGAGATAGAGCCGGTAAACACGCCATCCTCCAGAGGATGCAGAAAGACAAGAGCCTGTTGATTGTCACCCGCCTCAATAGTCACGCTCATTGTATCGGGTTTCATACCGAATGCCGAGGTGGCTGTCACTAAGAGATCGCCTGTTGGCACTGGATAAGAGGGCGCAGTGCCAGTTTGCTGGGTATAGGGATGCAACCCATTAGGCAGAATCTCCACCTGATGCATCGGGATGGGGATATTGTTGTTGTCAAACACGGAAACTTGCAGCTGTCCCCAGCCGTTTTCAAGAATTTCCAACGCTCCGGGAAGCCACATTTTTCCATTGCCGTAGCTATTATCCTCGCCAAATATGGAGCCGCCGTCTATCGCTGAGAGGTAGATCGCTGCTTTTAGATCGTTCGCAGAAGAGTTTGGGAACGCCTGATGAAGCAGAGCCACGCCGCCAGCAACGTGTGGCGCGGCCATGGATGTGCCGGTATAAGCGTCATACCCGTTGTTGAAAACGCTGGAACGGATGTTTGTACCAGGCGCGCAAACTTCTGGCTTGATGTGATACTGACCGAAACAGAGAGTGGGACCGCGACTGCTGGAGCCGTTTGCTAACCCGGCATGGGTTATATTGCCGACAGAAAAACAATTAAGAGGAGTTGTCGTTCTATCCGCGGGCGCGCCGACTGTATTTTCGTCAGGACCGTCGTTTCCCGCTGCAAAAACAACCACGCATTGCGCCGCTTCCAAAGCGTCTATCATATAATTTAAACCTGTATCGCATTTGCTCGGGGATCCGTCCGGAAGAACCCATCCCCAGGAATTGTTGTTGGCAATCGGGACGTCGTCCACTGTATTTGGGTCCCCGTCTGGGTCAGCCAACCATTGCAAACCGAGGGCTGTGCTACCGCCTCCACTGATCGAATGCACTGCAATCCAACTCGCATCCGGAGCCACGCCAATGGTGTCGGATCCGGCTCGCCCACACATAGTTCCTGTCACATGGGTTCCATGGTCATTGTTCATCGAGGGGGCGGGCCAGGGATAATAGCACTCATTCCCGGGATGCCCCTGATTGCCGCGCCACTGCGCGCTCAACGCAGGATGGGTTCGCAGAACGCCTGTGTCGCAAGATGAAATCAACTCGCCTTCGCCGGTGTAGCCCATCTCCCATAAAATAGGCGCGCCGACCATTACCAAGCCTTCCTCAACGTTATCGGTTTCACGATAGGAATCAGATTGGCTCTCGACCGGCTCGATCAAGCGCGCAATCAGCTCCAATTCCAATGTTTCAATCTCGGGAAGAGCAGCCAGTTCACGATACACCTGCGCTTCCGCTGTGACTAAAAAAGCGTTGGCAATCCATAACGGTGTAAATTCCGACACATTTCCTTGAGCCTGTTGCGTCTCTAAATAATCGGCGACTCCACCCTGAGTCTCCGAGGCTTTGTTGCGCAACGCTTCCACTACAATCCGGTGTATTCCAGCGCGACCCAGATGATTCCACTCAGCCGCGAGCGCGGGCGCGTCCACTTGGTCGTCCATCATAATCACGCCTTTGATCATATCGCCCTCAGCAGCAAGGTCTATCGCCTCCTGCAAGTTGTAGTCGATATCCGCTGCGTGCGCTATGCCAACGCAAAGAAACAAAAAAAGTAACACCACCACATTCACATTTCTCATAATCGATACCCTCCACGATCTCAGTACAATGTAATAATTTAAAAACAGTTATTTCTTTTCGATACCCGACTCCCATTGACTTTTTCCGTCCACATAAAATTATTGCACAGACGCCGATTTTTATTTCAGACGTCCCGGAATTTATGAAAAACGGATATGAGGTCTTTGGAAAAGAACATGGTATCAGAAAAGAAAATTCGCCTCATCAAAAAAAAGTGTTATTATGATCGACACAAATCAATATAGAATTGAAATGAAAAAGTGTCAAGAAATACCTTTGCCATTTTTTGATCATTCTTTAATATTCATGTAAACCTACTTTATTTCGGCTTTATTTGTTTCCATTATAGTCGTATTTTATTCAAAACAGCCCTCTTTCCGAAATCTTTGAATGAGCATATACGATTATTCTCCGTGGGTTGGAGCAGTTGCACACAACCAAACTTTTGAATAAAAAAATCGAACGGATCAAAAAACAGATGGTAAAAGGGCATCAGAACAACAAATAAAAAGCCAGCACCGTATAGTATACGCAAAAATTATTCCCATAAAATTTATAGACGATCAATTGCGGCTCTAATCCGTCAAGCCGTTGATATAGTGCTGAAAATTTTTCTCATCTTTCTTTTAATCGCATGATGAGACCCAAAAAATTATTTTTTTTGCTTTAACCGACGATGTATATCGAGCGCGTCAAAAAAAATGCTCTCGAAAATCGTCATCGAAAGGAGCCGCTTGTGGCTTATGAGTTCAAAATGAGACGAATTATTGAGTTTGTCGAAACCGATATGGCGGGAATTGTACATTTTTCTAATTTTTTTCGTTTTATGGAATCGGTTGAGACTGCATTCTTTCGTTCGTTGGGTTGCGAAATTTGCTACCCCAAGCCGGTACCAACATCCGGATTGCCGCGCGTCCATGCCGAGTGCGACTATCTCTATCCACTTCGCTTTGAGGACGAGATAGAGATTCATCTGATTGTGCGAGAGATTTCAGAAAAATCGATTACATATAATTTGCTTTTCAACAGAGTCGCTCCCTCTCCGGTTCAAATAGCGGCAAAAGGAAAATTGATCGTTGCTTTTGTCAGCTATGATCCTGTTTCCGGCGTCATCAAATCCGAGCCTATACCCTCTGGTATTCGGTCTAAAATCGAAGTCGCGCCCCCCTCTCGACTCGATCTATTCGACAACATCCCATGAAAGGTGATCCTCGATCGACTGGGAGATCGGGGCAATCTGACGACGATCTCCCGGGACATGAAGCACTCGGTAGAATACGAAAAAAAATGGATGGAATAGGGACGGTCTCTACGAATCGGATACTTCGGATACTGTGGTGTCTGAGTAGTCCGTCGCCGATTCATACTCAGAGGAATTGCGTTCATTCTTAGGCTGTTCCACGGAACAGGCGGGGCTGATTCATGTAGGAACTCCCAATTTGGGGAAAACGAAAAAGACAAGAAAAAAATAGAGCGCGATTAAAATGATAATTTCCATTAACAAAACCTTTCTCGGAAATGAATATGAAGGAACCTATAGAAAATTATTTAGCTATTGAAAAAGGATCGGGCGTCATTGACTTCCATCCCTCGACCTATTATACAGATAAAGTGGAAAAAGTTCTGAAAGATATCCGTTATCTGATTATGAAAGCGAAAGAACTGCGTCTGAATCGCTGCAAGTTGATCATTGGCAAAGGAAACGCATGGCGCTCCGACAATCCCGGCTCTCTGATGGGATATGTCCTGAAGATGACGGAAGGAAAAAAGATTCGGACGTTTATCCGAAATAAAAAGCTGTCGGATGACTTAGCCTCATTGTTTTTGGAATTCAATTGGCCGTATGAATGCAATACAGCGCAATATGAACAAAACTTACGACAAGAGGCGGATATGCGGCGACAAAAACTCGATCGTGCAAAAGAGAAGAGTAATCGCCTTCGTTTAAATGACGCGGAAAATGGTTTTTTTCATAAAAATTCGAAAAAATATCATCGAAAAATCCGATCGATTATGGCGGACTATTATTCGCATATAAAAATAACAGCCGACCCGGCAACCTATCTGATTTTCTATTTGGATTTCCCTGAGGCGATACCGGATTCTTTACGAAAAAAATTTGAGCGGCTGCTATGGCAGATATGGTTTTCGATTTTTTTCGACAAATCGTCGCTAATCGAACAAAAAGAGATGCTGAAAGAGCTGACTGGATCGATCCTACAATTCGCTGAATTTTTCCCTCTCATAGACGACATAACCGAGAAAGAAGAGCTCAACACCCTATTGCGTATGTTTCTGCCGAAACTTCCGCCGAACGTTCTGAGATTGTGATTACATGTCCAAGTCTGAGATAAAGCGGTCTATTCCAAGAATATACGTCTCATTAGAGAGCATGAATCCATCGTTGTGTCCACCGCGAAGCTCGATAAAACGCTTTGGCTCTTTTGCTTTTTCGTACAGAGTTCGCCCCTGTTCATAAGGGATCACATCGTCGTGGGGGCTGTGCAAAATCAAGACAGGGCAGCGCAATTTGCCAATGCGGTCTATGGTGGGATAGTTGATCCGGGCAAGAAGTTTAATCGGAAGAAAAGGATAGAGTTGCGCGCCCATATCGGGAATGGAAGTAAAGGTGGATTCCAATATCAGTGCCTTTGGAGCCGTATCTGAGTTTTTCTCGAATAGATCGACTGCGAGCTGACAAGCGACCGCGCCGCCCAAAGATCGCCCGAAGATAATAATGCGATTTGCGTCGATATGACGTTCTTCGGTCAAATACTGCCACGCAGCCTCGCTATCGCGATACGTCCCCCATTCACTCGGTCTGCCGGAGCTTTTTCCATACCCTCGATAATCGAAAATAAAAACGCTCATGCCCAGCTTATGATAGATCAGGATCGTGTCCAAACGATGGGAGATATTTCCCCCGTTTCCGTGACAAATCAGCATGGTTCCCCGCGCATTTTTCGACGGTATCCACCAACCGGAAAGAGTGATCCCGTCCTGAGCGGTAAACGAAATGGATTCGTAGTCCAAATGATAATCTTCCGGCGTGACGGTCAGGTTTTTGGTCGGGAAATAGATTAAATGAGATTGAAAAAGGTATAATAAGAGCATGAATATAAAGAGGATAATGACCGGGGTGACTAAGATTGATGTAATCATTCTCAATGCCTTTCTTTTTTTAAGAACCACCATATATCTCCCGAAACGGTACGTTACATTTTGATTTCAGTCACTTCTTTCTTGACAAAAAGCGATTTGTTTCATATCTTAATTTTTTTCAAATTGACCTTATTGAGTGTGATAATTGGGGAATCCTTTTGATTTTAATTTTTAGATTTCTATCTGTGATTTCTACAAATGCGTTGTAATTCTGTTAAGAGTAAGCGATCTCCATTTTCTTTGGTATAAAAAAAAATTTGAGGAAAGAGGCACATGCTATCGATAATGGAAAAAATTCTCTTCTTGAAAACCGCTTCTGTTTTTGATGGGATGAATAGCGAGCAACTTAAACTTATCAGCGGCATTACGACCGAAGAAGACCTAAACCCGAGAGAAGATCTATTTCGTCAAGGCGAATTGGGCGATAAGATGTATATTATTATCTCTGGGGAGATTGAAATTCTGGCTCAAAGCTCGAAACGAGAACATCGGATAGCAGTTTTGGGCAAATCGCAGCCGGTTGGCGAGTTCGCGGTATTGGACGACGAGGCGCGTTCCGCAGGTGCTCGAGCAGTCCAGAATGTCAAGGTTTTGTCGGTAGAAAAAGAGGAATTGAAAGAGTTAATTCGGGAATTCCCAGAATTAGCTTTTGAATTTTTTAAGGTGTTGATTCGTAAAAATCGAGAGACAAATCGTCAGTTGCTCGAATTAAAAAAGCAATAATAAGCCCGAAAAAATTAAAATCTGATCATATCAACGGACATTGCTCGCATTGTTTCAACTGGCATATTTTTTTATGCAGCCGAATGAGTCCTTGTTGAACCACGACTTTTTTCAGAAATTCCTGATTTTCATGGTCCGCTGGAACCCGCGACCCGCATCCCCACAACTTAAAAAATCCCCTTAAAATACGGTTGTCCCCTCTCGTTTTCATTGACCTGACGATATCCCAAACTCTCGTTTTTAAAGGCGCGTCGTCAATATGGCGAGCATAGCTCAGAATCAGGGGAAAGACGACATTGACCATGATTTCTTGGATACGCGACTTCCCCAACAATCCTCTGTCTGCGGATTTTTTTTCAACATTGGCGTCACCATGAACTCTCTCACGGAATCGATAATGATATTGCCAAAATCCTGTTGCCGGGATATGAAATTCATCATAAAATTTCGCGATTACTGCATCGGGGTCAGATTGGTCGATAATAGGTTTTATCATTGCGGATAAGAGGTCTTCCGGCAAAAAATTTGTCAAAATGGAAGAAAGCGCGGCAATTCGCCTGGTGGGGTAATTCGCGGGACGGATCCCGGAAAACGTCCATTCTTCCGCGGAGAGCGAAGCGGTCGGGAAGCGTCTCTTCCATGCCTTCCAGATCGATTCCATTTTCCCCAAATACTTCAGCGTCTCTTTGTCGTAAGAGAATTTTTCGTTTGTTCCCGATGGTGAGATCAGCAGACCGCTCGCTCCAAGCAGAATGGATTGCAGGGTCAACGTAAGGTGAGAAATTGATTTGTTCGGTTGATCCTTTAACCATGTCTGCAATTTGTGATAAGGGACAAACCGAGCCAGTTTTTCAAACGGCTCGCTGTTTTTAGAATAGCCCATTGCCCTGGCAATTCCCTGGTAAGCCGCGTGGTCCCAGGACCCGCTTTCCGCGTATAGTTTCTGAAATTTTTCTAATTTTTGTAGGAATCGTTTTTCCCCCAAAACAATCAATTTGTCACAAAAGACCGCGCATCCCTCCGACGAGTCGGCGATTTTTTTTTGGCATGGATAGTGAGCGAATTGATATAGAGAATTCAGATGATCCCGCAGATCCTGCAGTGATTTGTCTAAAAAATCGTGAATCAGGAGAATAGGCGCAATTCTTCCGTTCATCTTTTTCGATCGGGGGCTGTGCGAATGATGCCACATCACAACGTGCAGCACGACTCGGTTATAGTTCGGGTCCAAGTGATGCCCGTGACCATACCAGTCCCGGCTCTTGAGGTGCATCTCCACATCGCCTCGACGGACGCGTCCGTTTATTTTTATTATCGTGTCTCGGAAGTCCGGTCCTGTGCTATGGTTACGAACGCCCCAATCTAATATCTCAATCGAGTGGTTTTCCGTTGTTGCCAGGTTACGCGCATCAAAGTGCCGTTCCTGCCAGATATGATACAGAAGCAGTTCGCTGATCCCAGACCCGCCTTCTCTAAATACATGTTGGCAGCAAGTGGAAAAAGAGGAGGGGTTTCGGACAAGGTAGCTCTCAACCGCTTCCCGAAATTTTGCGGTTGATATTTTTTCAGACATAATTTCATATTTCATAAGCGATTATAGGAAGGGATCGAGACAGGTTTTTTGCTCGTTTCCCATCTCGATCCATTTAAAAATTACTCGTTGAACAGTGCTTTCAATCGACTCCAAGAAGAGTCCTCAATATGGGTAATCACCGGGATTTCATCATCAGACGAAAGATTGACTCGCTTTTCTTCCGAATCCAGAGCCGCACTCCTCTCGACCGATATCACAGTCTTTCCTTTCTTGATCGTTTTAAAGGCGATATAGAGGCTTTTGATCTCACTTTTTTGCAAATCAATCGTGATGATCTTATCGCCTTCCCATTTGATTCCGTCAGGAGCCTTACCTCCGGCTTCCCGATCGGACACTCTTGTCAATGAGAGAATCTCGGAATCATAATCCATCTCCAGCTCAATCCGTCGATACTTTTCGATCATATCCGTTTTCGATATATCCAGCTTGATCCAAAAGATAGAACCTGGACGAGCGATCAGGGGCTTGCCGTCGTTTACTCCTTCAGCTGAAAGACGAATTTCACGTTCATCTCGCTGAGATTCGATATCCGAAGATGTTGCATTGCGATCCGGTCCCGCCCATGATAATGGGCAGAAAAAAATCGAAAGCAAAATAAGCGTCACTTGTAACAATTTGGTCATAGGCACTCCTTTTGGGAATAGAACCTTTCTCACTTCTCATTTTTTTCGTAACTGACCGCTAACTGATTGGATCACCTGACGCGACGCGGCTTTTAAGGTATTAAACACGCCCTCTCCACTCAGCGCGCACGCCTCAAAAGCCGCTTGATTGGTCGGATTCAATTCTTTCTGCAACAGCGAGACAGGAAGGATATTCGACACATCCCGCTTATTATACTGAATCACAAATGGAAGCTCTTCAAGATCAATTCGATGAGACTTGAGATTTTCTATCATATTTTGATAACTGAAAATATTCGCCTCCCATCTTGATTCCTGAGAATCGGCGATAAATACCAGACCGTCCAGCCCCCTTAACACCAACTTACGACTTTCGTTATAATATACTTGACCCGGAACAGTATAGACATGAATACGGGTCATCAAACCGCGTATCTTTCCTAAATTAATCGGCAAAAAATCAAAGAACAAAGTCCTTTCACCCGCGGTAGAAAGTGAAATCAACTTACCGCGAGTACTTGGACTCAGCTTGTTGTGGATATATTGCAAATTGGTTGTTTTTCCTGACAAGCCCGGTCCATAAAAAACCAACTTGCAGTTTAGCTCAGACGACACATAGTTAATGATAGCCACACGCAATCCCAACTGTTCTCTAAAAATCTATTCGATCGAAAAAATCCCTTACCTTTAATTTACAATCCTTTGAACTACCCGCGTCGCCATGGCTATGAATAATTCAGAATGAAAAAAATGCAAATAGAATAAATTTTCTCTTGACCTTTATTAAAAAAATGTATATTTTAAATCAGGAAAGTTGATATGACTTTGGTGTGGGGCCGTAGCTCAATTGGGAGAGCGCATGACTGGCAGTCATGAGGTCGTCGGTTCGATCCCGATCGGCTCCACCATTTTTTATGCACTCAGGGCGTATCTTCATCATCCGACCTCACATAGAAAATTTGTCCTCCTTCCGCGTCAAATCTTACCTGAAATTTATCAAGACGTTCGGTAATTTTACGATCTATTGCGTATGTTTGAATCTCGTTCGCCACATATAGAAGATCCTGCCAATTTAAATTATACTTCGCTAACTTCAAAATTCCTTCCGACAATGCCTGATCCAACTGATCCAACTGATCTTTGTGCGATAGATTCAACATGTCTTCCATCAAATCCAAAAGCTGATCCCCATTCGCACGAATCCCTAAAGAGATCGTTTGCAAAGCACTGGACGCCTGAATAATCGAATTGCTATTCAAATAAAATTTTTCCAGATTGATAATAAATTCAGACACTGCTTGCGCCCGCAGTTCCTCCGGGAACTCCTCTTCCGGCTCTTCCGGCTCCTCGACAGAAAACCGTAAAAAATCGGGCAAATCACTATCTTCTTCCTCTATTTTGAGTTCTGAGTCAGATCGTGGGATTGGCTGCCTGGGAGCGTTGGAAGAAGGCTGGATCTTCTTTTTCTCAACGCTGCGATTTTTTTTTGACTGTTCCGGGACATCCCTTTTTTTATCCATGAACTGATTCGGTAGGGGAATATCGTCAAGGTCGGGAATTTCGGACGTCTCGATTTCGATCTTACGCAGGAGAGAGGAATCCGAGTCTGAGGAGGAGTCGGATTGCTTTGGATTATCTGCCTCCTCATCTTCATTATATAATTTGATATTTTCCAATTCTTTTTCTGTATACTGCTTACCGGGGCTTAATGAAAAGGAATCTGTACCTGTCGATTTGTTTTGCGATAGGGGAATTTCCATAAATACAGCTTCTTTTTGCTGGCTGCTATTAGGAAAGAAATCCTCGGAGAACTCAGAAAGGCTGTATTGGCTTAACTTTTTATTCCGGATCGCTGCCTCGATATTTGGATAATCTTCTTTGGTGCTTTTTTTCGGATCGTGAGCCTCCAATTTTAACTTGGCTCCAGACCTGGCAAATGAATTACTGAAGCTGGGATTTTCGCTTAAATGTTTCAGGACTAATTTGCTGATAAATCGAAGCGTTTGGAAGATGCCGTCTCCGGTGATTGCGCATGAGGGGAAATAAGGGACTTGGTGGGGATTGAGGATTTCGTCCAAATCTTCAATCGACATAATATTTTCCAGATCTCGTTTGTTATATTGAATTATCCAAGGAATCCGGTCTAAAGAGAGACCGTGATCAATCAGATTTTCTTTGAGATTTTCCATGCTGGTGATGTTGGAATCCAGGCGTTTGAGCTGTGAATCCGCTACAAAGACCACAGCGTCCACACCGGTTAGCACAAGTTTGCGCGTCGAGTTATAATGCACCTGCCCCGGTACGGTATAAAGCTGAATACGAGTCTTGAATCCGCCTATTTTTCCGACATTCAGCGGGAGCAGATCGAAGAATAATGTCCGATCCTTTTCGGTCGCCAAGGAAACCATTTTCCCCCGATGATCCGACGGGACATTATCGTGAATATGCTGAAGGTTTGTCGTCTTGCCTGAAAGACCCGGTCCGTAATAGACAACCTTCGCATTAACCTCTTTCGCGGCATAATTCAAAAGAACCATGAGTGGCTTCCAGATTAAAAGATAATCAATTCAATAAATAATTCAGATATAGGGATGCGGTGTGGCATAAATATTGAGGGCACCTCTCCAGATAAATACCCTCAATCAATTTTATCTGATCTCCCCCTTGCTAAACTAATTTAGAAGATATTTCGCAAGATGTCAACTAAAAACAGGATTTTTATCCGATGATCTCTGATTTCAGTCAGATTTTATCCGATAAGATATAAACTGCTTGGGGCGTATAAATCGGACCGAATTTTTGTAATTCGCTTTTCATCAGCACGACGCGCTTTACTGTGAAGTTATCCGACCGGAAAAATTGCCTCTCCAACGCGTCTATATCAATAAGCGGATTGCGCCCATGTCTGACGCGACCCAATGTCAAATGGGGATGAAACGGTTTGCTCTCTTTTTCAAAACCGATTGTCTCCAGCCGACCGTCAAGCCGCTGCTTCAGATCGATCAACTCTTTCTCATTGCCCTGAATTCCTGTCCACAGCGTCCTCGGTCGATTAAAATTCGGGAATGCCCCGATTTGCTTGAAATGCAACTGAAACGGCTCTGATTCTTCAATCGTCGATTCCAATTTCTGTTTGATCCGTCTGATCTGCATTGGAGGTATTTCCCCAAAAAATTTCAAGGTGATATGCACATTTTTTGGACTAACCCATTTGACAGATTCGGCAAGCGGTCTTATCTTACGAAGGAGTCTATCTATCTGACGCCGGACTGGGTCCGGTATCTCTATTGCGATAAATGTTCGAATAAGTTGCGACATCATGTTCTCCAAAGGCGTAAATAATGAAACAAGTGAAGAAATTTTTATACTTTGCTATATTGGCGATAGCGATCTGTTTCCGCGCGTCTGATTCCGACGCGTGGGATCAAGTCTCGGTAAGACTCTTCGCCTACCTTGAACCGGAGATCCTTATTTTTTCTCCGATTTTTCCATCAGAGAAAGGAAATTATCAAGCGATTGCTTACAGCGAATCCTTTGCGTCGGGTCGCAGTTTTACGCTCTCCGAGTCCGATTCACTCACAGTGGATATTTGCAACGACTCCCTTACAGTTGTGATAGGGAGCTATAAAATAGTAGTAGATTCGATTGTGATCAACACAAATCGACCAAATAAAAATTTAGCAGCGATCTCCGGGAAAGGCGAAACCCGTATCTATCGAGGAAATTTTAAAATCATATCCGGTCGTATCCCTATATTAATAAATATGATAGATATTGAATTTTATCTCAATGGCGTCTTACCGTCCGAGATGCAGGCACTCTCGCCGATCGAGGCTCTCAAGACCCAGGCAGTCGTTTCCCGCAGTTACGCCCTGGCAAACAAAGGCAAACATAAAACGGAAGGATACGATTTCTGCGACTTGACGCACTGTCAGATTTATCAAGGTTACCGCGTCGAGACCGCGGCTACTCGGCGAGCTATCGAGGAGACTGCCGGGCAAGTTATGATGTATGAGAATCGGGTAGTTGAGACGCCTTTCAGCTCGAATTGTGGCGGAGTCACCGCCTCCTCGTATGAACTATGGGAGATGAAATCCCCGCTCATTTCTGTGCGTGACGATCTGTGCGCGCGATATCCCCACTATTCCTGGGATTTTGAGATAGAGAGTCGATTATTATGGGAAATTTTGCATGCGGATCCGAGAACGAATCCAGGTAATTTTTTGGCCTCTGTCCAGATAATCAAATACGGCCCTTCTGGACGGGCGATCAAGATTCAGATTCGTGGGGAATGGGAGCGAATCGTAAGCGGTTTTATTTTTTGGGCAATATTGGCTAAAAGATTAAAATGGGGAAAGGTAAAAAGCACCCGATTTGACCTGCGACAAAACCGCGATATTTTTATTTTCCATGGGAACGGCTTTGGACATGGCGTTGGCTTGTGTCAATCTGGCGCGATTTACCGAGCATATCGGGGCGATTCTTACAGACAAATTTTGAAATATTATTTTCCAAAACTATGCTTATCTTCCATTGGTGTTTGGGATAGTTTTCTAAAATTTTAAAAAAATTGAAAAAATGCTTTATTCACAGATTATGCAGATTATGAAGATTATGAAGATGACACAGATTGAAGAGCCGCGTCATATTTTAACTTTCTGTTGACAGGATCGCGGTTAATATGTTATATTGTCGAAAGTTTTCCGCGTACTCGACTTCACAGATCATTTTCTGCGAAATCTGTGGATTCTTCCGATTCTGCGGATCGTAAATAGTTTAAAGGAGACATTTTTTGCTTAGGACGCTGTTTGCCTTATTGGTTTTGATATTAATTGCTTATATCGGATCCAGACATGGATTTCAGAAGAAGATTTTGAGCCGCGGTCTATACCATTTTTTTCTTACTGGCACAGAATACATTTTTATCGGCTTGCTCTTGGGACCTCATGGTTTTGACGTGATCACCCGAGACGTGATCATCGCTGTCAGCCCTTTCATCATTTTCGGCCTGGCTTTTGTTGGATTCATCGCTGGGAGCCAATTCGAGTGGCGTTTTATCAAGCGTTTCTCCAAGAGGATGTACATTGCGGCTATCGGCATCGATCTGTTGACATTTGTCGTTGTACTTGCGTCCTTCTATTTCCTATTCACCTGGCTTAATCTACTTGAAGAAGGGGTCTATCACCCGGTATTCATCATCGCGATTTCGGCTATGGGAGCCGCTCCCGCTAGCATTATGATGGTCCTGCGGAAATTCAAGCGATTTCATAAATTGCCGCATCTACTTCAATTTATTTCTGGATTCGGAGACCTGATCGTTATTATTTTTTTTGGAATTTTGCTCAGTTTTGAAGACCTCTCCACGCATCAAATTCAATTGGGATACATTGCCGGTTTTCACTGGTTTTTCATATCGATCCTTATCGGATTTGCTCTCGGTATCGCATTCTATTCTGCATTGACCATTCGCCGCCAGTCGCAAAACGAATATCTCGCGCTCCTGATCGGACTGCTGGCTTTTTCCGGCGGCATTGCATCTTATCTCCACCTATCGCCGATATTTGTCAGCGCAATTGCGGGGATTTCTTACATCAACCTTCCGAAAGTGCGAGGCGTTGCATCCGCGCCTTTTGTTCTGGCAAAGGTAGAAAGACCGTTCTACTTTATCCTGCTGATATTAGTCGGGGCATTGTGGAACCCGACGCCGTGGTGGGCGTTTCTACTCGCCCTGGTCTACTGCCTGGTGCGGATCGGCGGAAAAACGCTCGGCGGCAATCTGGTACATCTCTTTTTTCCAGAAAAACAGGCTCCGCCGAAATGGTTCGGCATCGGGCTGACAGCGCAAGGCGGGGTGGCAATCGCGGTGATTATCAACTATCAAATCGGATACACCAGTGAGCCGATCCAAACCAGCGTCACGATCATGTTGACGGGTCTCATTCTCAATGAATTGATCAGCCCGAGTCTGTTGACGTATCTCTGCAAACGAAATTCGGAAAGCCCTTAGCCCTGGTTTCGGACTCCCGGTTCTCTGTTGATAATCAATCAGGATGGATCAATATCTGAAAAAAAAAAAGTTTTTAGTCACTTTTATCGATTTCTGCTTGACACATAACCTTATGCAAATTAGATTAGCTGGGCGTTAACGCTTTAAACTCTAACCCATAAGTACTCGAAATGCCGGTCGAATCGGAAATAATACAAACATATTTTGATAGGACTGCCAAAGATTACGACGCGATCTACAGTGATGAAATCACTAAGATTAAACGTCTGTTTAATCGGCTTGTCCATCGAGAAGTCTATCAATGCTTTGCTTTTGCTTTTGAGCAATTGGATAGTTTTAAAGGCAAACGGATGTTAGATGTGGGCTGCGGCTCTGGTCGGTACGCTATGGAAGCGGCGAAAAGAGGAGCGGCGCACGTATTTGGGGTCGATCTATCACGGGGCATGCTAGAAATCGCCGAAAGAGTGACAAAAGAAAACGGCGTGGCTGACCGATGCAAATTTGTGCAAGGCGACTTCTTACAATACAACGTTCAAGGCATTTACGACTACGCCTTTGCCCTGGGGATGCTTGATTACACCGAGAATCCGACTGCTATCCTGCGTCGTATCTTTCGGTTAACGACTGATAGGGCAATTTTCTCTTTTCCGGGAGAATCGCGCGGACGCGCTTTTATGGAAAAGCTGAAAATTTTTCGGGGAACCTGTCCAATCCATACATACTCTGAAGAAAGTATCCGAGATTTGATGGGAGTCGCTGGTTTTGAGATTATAGAACTCGTCAAAAAAGGGCGATTATTTCTGGTCGCGGCTCGTCCGTTTGTGCGGTTTAAAGGCGTATATCGGTGACGTATGACGCGATTATTCATAATCCCGGCAGAAAATTTTGGCAAAATATCAAACGGCAATCACCTTATTATTAGACGTTCTGTCTATCAACGGCGCAATCGTCCTCGCCCTGTACATCCGTTTTTCCGTTCTCACAAAACTGTTAGAATTAAGCCCGCTCCCGCCTAATGTAGAAATACGGCAATTCGTCGTGATCCACATCGTCGCGACAGTTGTCTGGCTGCTGAATTTCTATTTTTTCGAGCTGTACAACCGGAAACGTTTTTCTGCGGCACGTGCACTACTCGGATCATTTTTCGGCTTTTGGTTTTTGATCTCCCTGGTATTTTTTTCTTATCGCTATGCCTTTTCCCGATTAACCGGTCTTCTATTCTGGATGTTCACCACCCTATTTGTAGTGGGATGGCGAGCACTGTTCAGCATCTATCTGAAGACCGAATCCGGACGATTGATCAAGCAAAAATCGACTGTGATAGCGGGATCGTTTGACGACGCCAAAAAATTCTACTACGACCTCAAGCGGTTCACCGACAGCGGCTATCATGTTGTCGGTTTTTTTATCAGGGATCGGACAAAGAAAAAAAAAATCGATACCATTCCGATACTGGGCGGATTAGATCAAATGATCGATTTTTTATCCCAGAAAAAAGACGTGGAAAACGTGATCTTTACGCCAGACGCGGTTCCCTATACTTTTATTCTCAACCTTCAATCAAAATGCCGCAATCGCACCATCTCCTATAAGATTGTCCCTGATAAATTCAGCGTATTCAACAGCGATGTGCGCATCAACGAAATCGACGATTTCCCCATGATCGACATCATGTTGCATCCTATTCACGAGTGGGAGCGACCTGTCAAGCGCTTTCTGGATATCGTGATCTCGCTCATGGCCCTTGTATTAAGCTCGCCGGTATGGATCATAACCGCGACTCTTGTCAAATGCACCTCCAAGGGGCCGATTTTTTATCGTCAGGAACGGATCGGATTGGGCGGCAAACCATTTATCCTCTATAAGTTTCGGTCCATGAAAGTCGATGCCGAGACCGACACGGGACCCGTCTGGGCAGCGCGGGACGACGATCGATATACGCGGATTGGGAAGTTTTTGCGCCGCTCCAGCATCGACGAATTGCCTCAGCTTTGGAATATCCTAAAAAACGACATGAGTCTGGTCGGTCCTCGCCCGGAGCGTCCTTTTTTTGTCCGGCAATCAAAAGAACTCCAACGCCAGCGCTTACGCGTCAAACCCGGTCTGACAGGTCTGGCTCAAGTCAATGGTCGCTACAATCTGACAATCGATGAAAAAATCCGCTATGATCTTTATTACATCCGTCATCAGTCCTTGCTGTTGGACATGGATATCTTACTCAAGACCGTTTGGATAACGATCTGGCAAAAAGGAGCTTATTAAATGCCCGCTATGAAACGTATTCTCATCAAACCCGTATCATTGTTATATGACTTTGGTTATCGCCTGGTCACACTGCCGGAAAATCGACTCTCCATACTCTCCGGCGTTCTGCTTTTTATCGCATTTCCACCGTTCGGAGTGGGATGGGTGATCTTTGTCAGCCTGATCCCTTTTCTTATAGCGATTCAGGGCAAATCCTGGTCGGAAAATTTCCGCGTATCGATTTTATCATCGGTAGTTTTTTATATAGGCTTATTGTATTGGATCATCCCGATAACCCTAAGCGGGTTTCTGGCAACCCTGCTTGCCTTATGTGTGTACACCGGCATCGTCGTAATCTTGACAACGCTATGTCGGAATCGGTTTGGCGAAATCGGCTGGCTCTCATTCCCCTTTCTCTACGGATCTATGGAATGGCTGCGATCTCTTGGGATTATGGGATTTCCCTGGGCAAATTTGGGGTACGCGTTAGGGGAATACAACAGCTTGATCCAGATCGCGGCAGTCACTGGAGTCGGAGGACTCTCTTTTTGGATTCTGCTGACCAACACCCTCGGATTCCTGGCGATTATCCGTCGGGATACACGACTCATAATAGGCTGGGGAATTTTTTTGATCATCACTCTATCAGGACTATCCCTCTTTGGATCCATGGAAAAAAATCGGCTGCACGAAGTGATGGAAAAATTTCCAGAAATGCGGGTCTCGCTGACTCAGGGCAATGTGGATCAGGATGAAAAATGGTCAGAGGACTTTTTGCACAGCAACCTCGATATCTATGAGCGGTTGAGCCGGATTGCGGACAGGCAAGACCCAGATTTGATTGTGTGGCCCGAGACCGCTGTCACCTGTTATATCACATCTCCAAGCCGACGTGAGTTTTTGTTGCGCATTTTCGACGTTTATAGACAGGTTCAGACGCCAATCATCTGTGGCTCCCTGGATTATAAGATCAAGCCGGAATTTCAACAAGACCCGTATTCCAGAAGGTATCACGCGTATAGCTCCGCGTTCTATTTCGATTCGGAAAGACCTACGTTTGGGCTGCCGCGCTATCACAAGAATCGCCTGGTCCCTTTTGCCGAATGGATTCCGCTCTCAGACCGTATCCCGATTCTTAAAAAACTCCAGTTCGGACAAGGCGACTTTACCCCAGATACGCATATCCAACTTTTCACGCATCCAAAGGGATATATCGGCATTTTTATCTGTTTTGAATCGGTATTTCCACGTTATCTGCGAAAAATCGTCAACATAAAGCGGGATAAACCACTCTATTTAATCAATGTCACAAACGACGCCTGGTTTGGTCGATCGTCCGCGCCTTTCCAACATGCCTCTCTCGTCAAATTTCGGGCAATTGAGACGAGAACTGGCTTGGGACGATCGGCAAATACCGGCATCTCTCTCATATATAACCCATTGGGAGAAATCGATATCGGATCGGGAATCTTTCATGAAGGGACGTTTACTGGACAAGTCTACCCAAATATCGAAGAGTCGTTTTTCCTGAAACATGGCGATCTGTTTGATCAAAGCATTTTCGGGATTGCGATTTTTTGGCTGCTAAGCGCGGGGATCGCCAGCTTAGCAATGACGAATAACGAATGACGGGTTGGGAAATCAAAGTTACATATACATATAAAAGGAAATATTTTAATGAAAAATTTAATTCCCATATTTATTCATGAACAATATAAAAATAAAAAGTATACTGGAAATTTCGACGCCTTTACTATGTTCGTCGATGTCTCTGGTTTTACGCCAATGACCGAAGCTTTGATGAAAGGTGGCGACGAAGGCGCAGAAATACTTTCCAATATTCTGAACCGAATCTTTGAACCGATGGTCAATGCGGTTTACAAGCGCGGCGGATTTATTACCGGATTTGCCGGCGATGCTTTTACCGCGATATTTCCCATCAAACAAACCGACCTTTCAATCCACGTTTTAGACTGTGGACAACGAATCCAAAATTTTATCCAGAAAAACGGCTTGCAGAAAACCAAATTTGGCATTTTCGAGCTAAAGGTCAAAGTGGGTATTTCGCAAGGCAACGTTGATTGGGGAATTGTCGGCAAAGCAGAAAAAGCGCATTTCTTTCGGGGTGAAGCGATTGACGGTTGTGCCGAATCTGAGCATCAGGCTTCCAAAGGCGAGATTATTTTTGATGAAGAAGTGATCGTAAATCCTGAATTCATCAAATTTGAAATCGTTGCCAAAGGTTACTTTCGGCTGCGTAAAATTACCAGATCAGCCATTCCGCTGTTACCCAAATTACCTCGCCGTCCTCGTTTGACGAAAAAAGTTGCCGCCCAATTCCTGCCCGATGAACTGCTCAATCTCGACACAATGGGAGAATTTAGAAATGTGGTCGCGCTTTTCATTGCATACGATGGAATTTCCACCACAGAAGAGCTGGATGATTGGATTTTTCTGTTGCTGGAAAATATCAAAAAATTTAGCGGTTACTTGAACAAGCTCAGTTTTGGCGATAAAGGCAGTTTTGTATTGTGTGGATTTGGCGCGCCAGTCGCTTTTGAGAACAATGTGGAGCGCGCTTTAGAATTTATACTCTCGGTGAAAACCAATGTGGAAAATTTCCAAAATTTAGCGCATCTAAAGTTCCGAGTAGGCACGACTTATGGACTGACATACGCGGGCCTCACCGGTGGGGAAAAACGTTGCGAATACACTTATTTAGGCGATGTGGTGAATCTTGCGTCTCGATTTATGACAACGGCAAATTGGAATGAGGTTTGGGTATCAGAGGAAATTTACCATTATAGCAATGAATTTTATCAGTTTGAATTTGCCGGCAAACACACTTTCAAGGGAAAATCAGATCAAATTTCTGTTTATAAATTGCAATCCAAACAATCAACTTTGATGAAACGATTCAAAGGCAAATTTATCGGCAGAACAGAAGAATTGGAATTTGCAGAGCGATCATTTTCCTATTTAGGCGAGGGCAAATTCGGGGGAATTGTTTACGTTTATGGACAGGGGGGCGTTGGTAAATCTCGGTTGGTTGCCGAGATTCAGAAACGGAAATCTGCATTTCGTTGGCTTTATCTACCCTGTGATGGGATTCTGAAAAAGTCATTTAATCCGTTCGTTTATCTTTTCGCACAATTTTTTGAGCAATCGCCGAAGAATAGGCTATCGCAAAATCAGACGAATTTTGAGCGAATTTATGACCGGTTAGTCCAACAAATTGCACCGCTTGAGGAGATGGAATCTGTAAGATCAGAACTGATTCGCCTAAAACCCGTCATAGTTGCTTTTCTAAATATTGATAATAAAAAGAATTTTTATTATCAACTTGACGCCAAATTGCGTTACGAAAACATGCTGGATGCTTTCAAAATCCTCATCAAAACGCTGAGTTTGCAACATCCTGTGGTTCTGAATATCGACGATATTCAATGGATCGATCCCGATTCGGTCAATGCTTTGAAAGTGATTTGCCGTAATATCGAGGATTTTCCGGTTTTATTGATCGCGACAAGCCGTTATTATGACGATGGCTCTAAACCATTGTTACCGTTGGATATTCATGCGCAAGAGATTGATCTGAATACATTTTCAAGCAAAGGCGTTCGGGAGGTTGTGGAGAGTTTGTTGAATGGGAATCCTTCCGCCGAGCTCATAAAGTTGATCCAAGACAAAACTCAAGGCAATCCATTTTTTATCCAGCAGATATTGTTGTATTTTGAGCGGGAAGGGATTATATCTTTTGAAAATAATGCATGGAAAATTGTTAAAAAAAATAATTCTATTCCGCCAACGATTCAAGACTTGTTGGTTGCTCGAATAGACAAATTGCCACAAAAACTCAAAGATATCGTTCAAACCGCATCTGTGTTGGGACAGGACTTTGAGATCACTATTTTAGCGGAAGCATCGGGACAGGAGAATTTCGATTTTTTTCTGAAAGAGGGCGAAAAAGAAAATGTTTGGGATTCGCTTTCGGAATTGCGTTATGTTTTTTCTCATGCGATGATGAAAGACGCAGTGTATCAGATGCAATTGAAAGCGCGGTTGCGGAAATTGCATCTAAAAGTAGCTCAGGTGTTGGAAAAGACCTTCACTGACGAAAAATCTCACTTTTCCGATCTTGCCTTTCATTATGATAAAGCGGAAAGTACTGGGAAAGCGATTGATTATCTGGGAAAAGCCGGAGATTATGCCAAAGAAAATTATCAAAACCAGCGGGCGATTGGGTTTTACGACCGCTTGCTCTTGAATATCACTGATCCTGAAGACCAATTAGGTTTAAAAATTGATACGATGTCCAAAAAGGGTGAAATTCTACAACTCATTGGCAAGTGGGATGAATGCCGAAATGCTCGGGAAGAAGCTCTTGGTTTTGCCGAAAAAATAATGGATAAAAATCGTATTGCCTCGCTAAATCGAGCTTTAGGCGTGCTTTTTTTGATGAAAGGGGCTTATGAGCAGGCAATGGTCTATCTTAAGAAGTCCTTAAAAATCAGTCGGGAGTTGGGCGACAAACAAGGTATTTCGACCACAGTTGGAAACATGGGAATTGTTTATAATCGTAAAGGCAACTCCGATGCGGCGATGGAATGTTATGAAAATCATCTAAAGATCAGTCAGGAGCTGGGCGATAAAGAGGGTATATCCAAAGCCGTTTGCAACATGGGAGTTTTTTATCGTGTTAAAGGTGATTATGAAAAGGAAATGGTGTGTTATAAAAAATATCTAAAGATTAGCCAGGAGTTGGATAATAAAGAGAATATTTCCAGAGCCGTTGGCAATATAGGAGCTGTTTACTATAATAAGGGCGACTACGAAGCTGCTATGGCGTATTATGAAAAATGTTTGAAAATCAATCAGGAATTGGGCAATAAACGGGGCATTGTCAGCGTTGTGAGCAATATGGGAATTGTTTATAAAAATAAAGGCGACTACGAAGCCGCTATGGAGTGCTATGAGAAATCCTTAAGAATCAGCCAGGAATTGGGCGATAAGCAGAGCGTTGCCAGAGTTGTTGGCAATATGGGAGGTATCCACTGTAGTAGGGGCGATTATGAGGCAGCGATGGCGTGTTATGAAAAGTCTTTAAAAATTAGCCAGAAGTTGGGCAATAAACGGAATATTTCTATTGCTATTGGAAATATGGGAATCGTCCACGCTCATAAAGGCGAATACGAAGAGGCGATGGTGTGTTATGAAAAGCAGTTAAAGATCGATGAAAAGTTGGGCGATAAACTGGGTATTTTTTATGCCGTTGGAAATATGGGAAATATTTACAAAGATAGAGGCGACTACGAGGCCGCGATAGATTGTTACGACCGTGCAATAGCGATTGGCAGGGAGTTAGGGGCGATATCCGCGCTCTGTGAATGTTTAATTAATAAAGCGGAAGTTTTCTATTTGGCTAAGAGATGTGATGAAGCAAAAATATGTAATGTGGAAGGATTAAAAATTGCCGAAGAAATTGGCATCAAAGAACAAATTTCCAAAGGAAAATCGCTTTTGAAAAAATATTATGTATAAAAAAATGAGTCTAACCTGCATTTGACGAATGACGAATGGCGAATTTCATCCAGAAGAGTTACCAACGATATAATTCTTTAAATTATCAATTCTTACATCTGTGATTATCTGCGTAATCTGCGGACTGAGTTCCGCTCTGTGGCGAATTATTAAGAAACAGAGGAGCAAATAAAAGGCACCCAACGTAGCGACAGCGCGGGAAAGTTTTTTCTCTTGTTTATTTTCTCATTTACCCTTAAATTATTAGGGGGGTATCGTTATAGGCAATTGCCTGTCGCATCTTTTTCAGGATCGTATCACATGACGGATATTCAAAATACACCAAATGCGTTGATTTCTCTTATTGACGAACTTCGCCAGGAGGGATTTAACATTGGAATCGATCAGTATCTCCAGGCGAGGCGGTTGATTTTTACCCTTTTGGATTCTGGGAAGAGTCCAGATCAGTGGAAAACCTTTCTCGCTCCCATTCTGTGCGGGACACACGCAGAGCAGAAAAAGTTTTATGCCCACTATGATGGATGGGTTGCGTCCTATGGTCTTTTCTATTCAGAAAAGCCAGCCAGGGAGTTCCAGCCACGAGTCCTCTTGACTCACGACGCGTCAAGACTCAAACCCCGAGTCCTTCTGATGACCCATCACGCGTTAAGCCTCAAACCTCGAGTCCTGATGACCCACCAAACGTCAAGACTCAAACTTTCTGGCAGAACTTTAAACGGCACTCTTCCCTTATCATTGGCGGTATCACAATTTTTATTGTCATCCTGCTCATCCTCTTTCTCATTCCCTCGGAAACGCCGCGTTCCGAACAGACCTCTCCTGATAGCATTTTTGTCGATTCAAAACAAGACAGCGTTGCCCCTGCGGTTTTTGACAGGCCGCGCGCAGATCAGGATGAGAACCCAGACGTGTTTGAAGCCTGGCAGCTTTTTTATGCGGCTCAGTATAACCGAATTCGGGCGTCTATTGTCGCCATACCCTTCATTATTTTTATTGGTTGGTTTGCCTGGGATCAGTATAACCGCAAGCCTTTTCTTGAGAAGCGTCAAACCCGATCCAGCCATACGCACAAAAAAATGTATATACAGGGCGTGGATGACTTGCTTTTCCACACCCCGAGCTTCCAACGACTCGCCTGGAAATTGCACCTGCACAGAGAGGTATCCACGAACCATATCGACGATTCCGCCACTGTGGACGTGACCATTCGCGCGGCTGGATTTCCGCAACTGCAGTATAAAAAACGACCTGTTCTTCCCGAATATTTGATTTTGATAGATCGCTCCACTTTTCGAGACCAACAGGCGGAGCATTCCAACGCGATTGTGGGTCGGTTGAACGATTATGGTATTCATGTGGACGCGTTCTATTTTCGCCGCGATCCCCGTCGGCTCCATAGTTGGAAATCAGACTCAGATTATTATGATCTTGACGAACTCTCCTCAAAATACCCGAGCCATCGGGTTATTGTATGCACAGACGGGGAGGGTTTGATCCATCCCATAAGCGGTTGGTTGCATAAATGGGTTGCAAAGGAGTTTTCGTCGTGGCAAAATCGGGCTATTCTGACCCCTGTGGACCCAAAAAGCTGGCGTTATCGAGAATGGTCCCTCTCCGAAGCGGGACTTATGGTTCTCCCCGCTACCACGGCTGGACTGACCGAATTGATCGAGGTGATCCATGAAGTTCGGTTTCCAGAAGAGCGCAGTTTTTTGAATAATGATAGCTATCCAGAAATTCTGCGAGACCGCCCCGCGCGATGGATGCTTGAACAAGAACCCGATGATGAGATCGTTAAACGCCTTTTGAAACAGATGGAAATCTATCTTGGAGAAGATACGTTTTACTGGCTTTCAGCCTGCGCTTGATAGATAATATGGGTTTTGAAAAGGAAAAAGAAGTGCGCGCTATCATTTCTGACCTTCTGAAAACCGGGAAGTTAGATAGCGATGGCAGGGCCTGCTTTCAGATTAAATATATTCCCGATAACCTGACCGCAAAGTGGCTGGATATTTCCGCCCGTGTACAATCTCTATTTAGCAAATCTCATAAAAGCAGTTTGCATGACGACATATTTTTGAGTTTTTTGAGCGGTTCTCATCTTCCTTGGCTCGGAGTCGCGCTGCCCCCGTGGTGAGCAAGCTGCTATTCCGTCGCGGCTGGGCGTTTTTGGGTATCCAACCTTTGACCGCATTTTTTATTGCTGTTCTTTGCTCGGTAATTCTCTGGACCGCGCTCACACATATATATATTTTTTTATTGGTTTTCGCGATAATAGGTTTGGGTATTTTTTCGGCGTTCTCTATTTTCCAATTGGCTCGCATAGATTTTAAATCCCAGGGGAGAATGCTTAGGGAGTTCGTTTTGTCCCTGATTGACCGCATTGACCGCTTTGTGAAATCTCCGGATCCCGTAGAGTCTCCTGACCTCGACATTAGCTGGGTACGCGTGCCTGGCGGCACTTTTGACATGGGGGACGGCGATGGCCGGACAAATGAAAAACCGGTTCATAGAGTCAAGCTGAAGGATTTCGTGATCAGCAAATATGCGGTGACCAATGCGCAATATGCCGAATTTCTGAATAAGTATGGCAGCCATAAAGTGAAAAATGGCGAATATGCCGGAGAGGTTATGATTAAAGAATATGAGTGGGGTGTGAATAAAACAGACCAGGGCTGGCAGGTACAATCAGGCTATGAGAATCATCCTGTAATAGAGGTGACCTGGTATGGAGCGCATGAGTTGTGCCGTTTTTATGGTTTGCGGTTGCCCAGCGAGGCGGAATGGGAGTATGCGGCAAGTTATAAAAAAGATGGGGGCAAGCATAAATATTCTGGAACCAGCGATGACTCTAAACTGGGCGAGTATGCCTGGTATAGTAAGAATAGCAGATATAGAACGCATCCGGTAGGCGATCTAAAACCTAATGATCTGGGCTTGTATGATATGAGCGGCAATGTGTGGGAATGGTGCCAGGATAGGTAGCATAAGGATTATGAGAGAGCCCCGACAGATGGCAGAGCTTGGGAAACTGGGGATAGTTCGTACCGGGTTTTGCGCGGCGGTGGCTGGCTTAACAGTGGGCAGGGTTGCCGTTCGTCGCTCCGCTCCGACTACCCGGGCAACAGCGACGACTACGCCTCTTATGGCCTCCGCCTGGTTCTCGTCCCGTAGTCAGTTGGTTGTCTATCCGATCTTGCCTGTGAGCTATGCGAGTTGTCGAAGCGTAGAGAGTGGGAGCAAGGGACGCAGCGACCGACGAACGGAGTGTAGACAACAAGCTCTTGGGGTTTGGGGGCTATGCCCCCAACGCGATTTTTTTTGGGAATTATAGGAGCGACAAGCTCATTTTGGAAACATTATCAATTTTGGGGAGATTGTCCATGTCATTTCTAAAGTTATTAGAGCAAGCGACCTGCGCGGTTGTTATTAATGAAACAAAAAAAAGCAGCGGCACAGCCTGGCTCTTTAAGATTTCAGGCAGTACAGGGTATTTGATGACAGCCGCGCATGTGGTGGCTTGTAATTCGGAACGCACGAGCTTTCATAAAGAAGTACAAGTGCGATTTGACTCTGACTCGCATCGTCCTACCTTGGATGCCACAGTAAGCACTGTCAAATATAATAAAGAGTGGCGCATCGATTTTGCTATCCTGACCGTAAAAAATTTGCCTGAGGAATATAAGCCATTGCCGTGCCAGTTGATTGAACAACCCGAGAGGGAAGATACATTAAAAATATTACTGATAGTAGCCTCATCCACCAGGGTAAGAGTACTAAACTCGTGAAGGACGCTGTCAAATTTTTCTATGAGCTGCGTAAAAGCAACCTGACTAAAAAGCCGGCAACCGCGGAATTACTCGGCTGGTTGCTCATGCTGAGTCAGGTCGCTTCAAGAGGGGAACTCTCACTGTCCAAAGAGTTGGTGAAGAAGACGCTAAGTGCATTGGTGAAAAATAAAGACGATCAGAAAAAGTCGAAAATTTTATTGCAAGACTTCAATTTCAGTTGACAAGGTTACGTCTTCAGATTTTTCTTCTTTGCAGCTGGGAAAAGGATATTGTTCAAAATAAGCCGATATCCTGGGGAGTTGGGATGCAGAGACAATCGCGTAGGAGGATCATTGATACGGTGGGTGTAATCTTCTGGATCATGTCCCCCGTAAAATGTGAACGTGCCTTTGCCAAAATTTCCGTGAATATATTTTGCTTCGCTTGCGCCTTCCACTTCCCCCAGGATCACGACCGATTTTTTTATACAATTGGTATGAAAACCGGTTGTCTGCCCCAAGAATCCGTTTATAACCGGAACATGACATTGGGTCAGCATTGTTGGCACAGGGTCGTATTTTGCGGAAAATTCAAATAAGGTGAAATAATCCGCCTCAGGTCCGCGCATGGAAGAGAGTGGGGTGGTGTCGATATTGGAAAATTCATAAACCAGGGGGTCGCGCTCCAACTTAAAATTCTCAAAAGCAAGCGTTTTATCGAAGTTCAGCTTGGACTGCGCGTGGGGATCGGCTGGGTCGCCGTCAAACATAGATTCGCATATATCGACCCCCTCTGCGGCAAGAGCAATATCAAAGCTGTCAGTTCCGGAACACATAGAAAAGAGAAATCCTCCCTGCGACATATAGTCACGAATGCGGAGCGCGACATCCAGCAGCATTTGCGACGGCTTGCGGTAACCCAAAGACGCGGCCTCCTCCTCCCGCATTTTCACATCCTCCTGATACCATTTTTGATTGCGATAATGGGCGTAGAACTTCCCGTATTGACCTGTAAAATCCTCATGGTGCAAGTGAAGCCAATCGTATTCATCCAGCGCCCCGTTGAGAACGTCCTTGTTCCAAATTTTTTCGTATGGGACTTCTGAATAGTCCAGAGCCAGCGTTACAGCATCGTCCCACGGCAGAGAGTTTGGGGGGGTATAAACCGCAATTTTTGGAACTTTTTCTAACAAAACCGTTTCCATGTTTTCCTCTTCGATCTCCTTCTTGATACGGGCGATACCAGACCCGGAAATATGCTCGTAACTCACGCCTTTCAAAGTCATCTCTCGAACGATCTCGTCATATTCCCCCATAAGAAAAGAACCACCCCGATAATTGAGCAACCATTCTACAGAAATGCCCTGGTCCAGCGCGTAATAGGTGATCCCATAAGCTCGCAGGTGATCGCCCTGTTCCAAATCCATGGGGATTAAGACATCGGCATGGAGCGGCTGAGTTCCTATTAAAGCCATCGCGAATAAAGCCGTCGCGAATATAAATATATAAAAGAATTTCCTCACCAAATTTCTCCCTATTCCAAAATAAAAATCAAACCCTAAGGATTTTTCATTGTTCCTAATCCGTGAAATCTGCGAATCACTCATCAAATTTTGTCAGCTCATGCCGCGCGCCGACCTTCTCAAAAAGATCCTTAGCCTTTTTTATATATTGGTCGCCGATTTCGTCTTTCCGAATTTTTTTCATAAAAAACCCATAATTGGCGTATGTTTTTGCCAGCAAAAAGGGGGATCGAATCTTTTCCAACAACTCGATACTTTCCTGATAGCAGGTCATGGCTTTAGACTCGCCCGCCTTGTCTTTGGCTTTCATATACGTATCGCTCAGGATGCGCAACGCAACGCCTCGCAGCTTCAGATATTCGTAGCTATCGTTTTTTTCAGTGATCTCCAGTGCCTTCAGACAGGAATTAATAGCGGACTGGCGATAATCCAGCGTCAAATGGGATTCGGCTTGTTGCAACAAGGAGCGGGTCATCAGCGGTTCCAGCCCCATCTTCCTCGACATATCGATCGCCATTTCGATAATATTAAGTGCTTTTCCGCTATATCTCAACTCTGTGGAAACCCGGCACGTCTCCACATAGACCTTGATTATCAGCTTGATATTCTCGGTCTCCTCCACTTGTTTCGCCGCGATTTCCAAGTGATAAAAACTCTCTTTCAGCTCGCCGATACAATATTTCGTTCTTCCCGTATAATAGTGATAGATCGGCAGATACAAACCGTTTCGGGTCTCCTCCATCAATTGACGGCCCCGCTCGAAAAAATAGAGTGCTTGTTGATAGCTGCCCCGTTCGAGATGAATTCTCCCGCATAAATTCGTCGCGTAAGCCAGCTCCTTAGCCATGCTGAGATTTTCATAAAACGATATGCTTTTTTGGATATATCGCAACCCTTTCTCAGTATTCCCTTGATAGATGCTGGAAAGTCCGAGATACTGGATTGATTGCGCCAATTCTCCCATCTTTTCAGCCTCTTTGCGCCCTTTATATGCATAATTAAAATATTTGACGGCATTTGACGGCTTCAGAAGAACTCGGTGTATATCCCCGATGATATCGCAGCATTGCCATATCAACGAGTTATTTTTGATCTCATGCGCCATATTGAGGGCTGACGTCGCGTAATGTTCAGCTTTCTGATAATCCCCACGTTTTCGAAAAATATCGGTCAATAACAAAAGGACGCGCGCTTTTTCCTCACTGGCATCGTCGTCGCCCAGACCTCTCAAAGCCGAGTCAATCAATTCCTGGGATTTGGCAAAATTTCCCTGAGTTTGATAAACATCAGCCAATTTCCGCTGCAGATTTGCATTTCGTTGGGCAGTCTGACGGTCCCCATCAATCTGCAAGCCGGTTTCAATCACAAAATTATGCTCCACAGCCTGATAATAATATTTCGTCGCTTCTTGGTAGCGATCATTATAACGATGAAGATCGCCAAATCGCTCATAAAGAGTCGTTAATTTCCGGCTGTCTTGAGGATCGTAACTTTGCACCAAATCTAAGGAGCGTTGAAGCGCGTGACTCGTCCCGACGATATTCTTTTTTCGAAAAGCATATTCGCCGGCTTCCTGATAATATTGATACGATTCCTCGAATCGGTTCGCGTCCTGGTAGTGAGACGCCAAAATTTTCAGAAAATACGCGTTTTTTATCGAAATTTTTTTCTCAAGCCAGGTTGCGACTTCCAAATGATATTTTTTTCGTTCCGATTTTGGAATGGTCTCATAAATCACTCGGCGCTCGGTACATCGGGTAAAATAAAATTCTCGATCGCCTGGAATATAGGAGGTTTTGACCGCGGTCACGATACCCTTCTCGACAAAGTTCTCCAAGATCGGCTCGATTGACTGGTCGCACAAATACGATAGCAATCCCAACCAGAATTTTTCGCCGATCAAAGCCGCTTTTTGCAACAATATTTTTTCCTCTGGCGATATTTTGTCGAATAGGGTCTGAATAATCTTGACGATCTGGACTGGTATCCCGGCTTCCTCGATACGGTATGCGTCGAATATCCAGCGGCTGTTGTCTTCATTACGAGTCAGCGTGTATGTCTGGAGGTCTTTTTTGACCAAAAGCTCAACAAATCCCGGTATATTGCTTGACCGCTTTGATAATGAGTCTAAATAGGATGTTGGCAGGTCGTCTTGATTCTTTAGGACTTGCTTCGTAAAAACGGATAGCTGATTTTTTCCAAACGGGTTTGGCTTGATAATTTTCGGCTCTAACGATTTGATGGTTGGAAATATTTTTTCTATTGGCGACCGACCGACCAGAATCATGCCGGATCGCAGGTCAGGTAGTTTTTGAGAGATTGCCCGTATGGTTTCGATTGTCTCTGAATCGCATTCTTCGATATGATCCAGGATAAAAAAGAGCGGAGCACCCGCGCCTATCCGAATATATCGAAGCAGATCGAGAATCACCTGAATAATAGCCGACCGTTGGGCAGCCGCCTTTTTTGGATCCTGGATCTCGTCGTATCTGATAGGAGCCAAGAAGTTATCCTCAAATGGGATACCCATGATCGAGGTGAGATAATATGTCAGCCGGATCGCCTCGCGCTGCTGTGGGTTTATCCGGTCAAAAATAATCCTGGAACGAGGCAAGGCCGTCGGAAATTTGATATTTTTAATGGATTTGAATTCATTAAACCATACATATTCAGCGATCACAGAAGTCGTTTTTTTCTGGCGTTCATCAACGGACTCGTTGCCTTGAATCCCGAAAAAACGTTGGAGCATTTCCGAAAAAAGATAAAAAGGTTTCTTTTTATTATAAGACAATCCCTGACCGTAGAAGAAGACAGCCTCCTGTTTCGGTTTTTGTTCCCGCCCTTGATCCAGCAAAAGATGCTTAAGGATAAATTCGGTCAACATACGCGTTTTTCCCGATAACGGAGAGCCGCAAATATAGACCAACTCCGATTTTTTTCCTTCTATAACCTGCTGAAAGGCGGATTTTAATTGTCCGATTTGCTTATGTCGGTCAAAAAAAATGTCGTCAAATTGATCCCCGTCGATCCGGATATGCCGATTCGAGATAATTTCTTTCACCTGACGAATCACCGCGGTCTCCTCATCGCCTTTGACCTTAATCGGGGTGGGTTTTCCCACGACAACAGCATGCTTTATTCCTTCGTAGGTCTTGTTTCCGACCAATATTTGCCCGGGTTTGCCGATATGGCTCAACATGGACGCCAGATTGACCGTATCACCCAGGGTTGTATAGAATTTGTTCTGAGTCCCGTTTACCTGACCCACAGTCATCCGACCCGTATTTAAGCCGATCTTCAGACTCATCGGCTCTGGAATGAACTGCTTTTCCGCGTCGTTAAAATCCAGCAATGCGCGCTGCATTCCAAAGGACGCCATAATGGCGCGCTCCTCGTGGTCTTCATAAGATATGGGCGCGCCAAAAACGGCTATCATCCCGTTGACTGTATATTTATCGATCACGCCACCGAATATTTCTATCTGTTCGGTCAGATCAGCAGAACATCTTTCCATAAGCTGTTTTGCCTGAGTAGCGTCCAAATTTTCGTCTAAAGAAGAAAACCCTTGAACAACAGCAACCAGCGCGGTAGCAAGTTTTTGTTCCTCTTGGATCGGTCTCTCGCCTTGCTCATGGTCAGACCTCTTCATAATACCGGTTGCTAAGGACTCGCCGCAATTCCCGCAGTATTTGCCTGTTGGGGAGTTCACACTTTTACAACTCGGGCACCCGACGCCGCTAAAAATCAGCTTAACGCCGCAATTCGTGCAGAACTTCTGCCCGTCTGGTATCTCATATCGACAGCTGGTACAAATCATAATGATCGCTCGTATAGTGAAAATAGGAAAATAGATGGAAAATTGGAGACTAGCAACTCTTGAGACCCTGCCCGCCATAGTTCATAATAATCTCTTGTCAGCCATACGTCAAGGCAAATTATTGTAACGCCGATCGTCTATTAACATACGACAGGACAGCATTCTGTGTTACGGGTTCGTCGTTAAAAAATAGCCAACACTGCCGCTGACCGAGGAGCGACTCTTTTTTCTCTCTCAATACCAATTTGGATCGGCTCCACGCCGGATTGATTCTCATCGACAACCGATGTCCAGGTTCCTGGGGGAATCGGGAAAATTACGGATATTGGATTTGGATTCAGCAACACCAATACCCGTTCCCACTCGTCCCGCTCATCCTCCAGTTGATACGCAATGCACTTGTCGGGAACGGTCATTCCCAGATCGTTGTCTAGAAATTTTAGATTTTTTTCAATCGCCTGCGGGTCGGTTTGACGAAACATCTGATGCGCCTTCCGCAACTGGATCAAGCCTTTATGATACTCCACGACGTCCCGATAGCGAATTTTCCGCTCCCATTCGATCTGATTAACGCTGTCCGGCGCGTTATAGCTATTTTCCACATCGTGTTTTGTGCGCAGCATCTCCTGCCCCATCTGAATAAAAGGGACGCCTTGAGAAGTGAAGATGATGACAGCACCCAGTTTAACCATTTGGACTATGTCGCGCGCGTCAATGTCGGTCTGACCTTGCGTCAGATAATGCAATTGGTCCCACAACGTCCGGTTATCATGGCACTCCATATAGTTGACAGATTCCAGGGGACGCTGCGCAAAGCTATGGATGGACCCCTCTATTCCCTTCTTGATCTCCGAAATGCGAGAGCCGTGGATCAAAAAAGTTTCCGAGATATCGAAACGGTCAAAAGGACTGCCTTTCAGCGCATCGCGAAAATTGTCGTTGAATACGCCAAATCCCAACCCCCGTTGTTTGCCCTTACTTGTGATCGAAATCGGAGTTTCGCCGGACGCCCACGGCTCCCCATAGACCAGAATATTTGGGTCGATCTCATGCAGCGTTTCAGTAATTTGCGTCATAGTCTCCAGATCGATCAAACCCATGAGGTCAAAACGGAACCCATCCACCTTATATTCGTTCACCCAATATGCGACAGAATCCAGGATGAATTTGCGCACCATTGGAGCCTCAGAACGGAATTCGTTGCCGCATCCAGAGCCATTCCAGAATGAACCGCTGTCTCGCATTCGATAGTAATAGCCTGGGGCTATGCCGTTAAAGCTATACTGCACATACGGATTGGTCTCAGCTGTGTGGTTATACACAACGTCCATGATCACGCGAATACCGCGCGTATGCAGCGCGTCCACTAATTTTTTAAATTCCTCGACACGTTTCGCATTGCGTTGCTCCGTGGCATACCAGCCGTCCGGAGAGTTGAAATGAACCGGCATATAACCCCAGTTATATTCTTCCGAGCTTTCGTTATTATCGAAATCCTGAATCGGCATGATCTGCACCGTATTGACGCCCATCTCGACCAGATGATCCAGACCGGTTTTCACCTCGCCTTGATCCTTATATGTCGCGCCCTGCTCGGTCATGCCCAAATACAAGCCCTTTTGGTTGATACCGGAATCTGTATCAATAGAAAAATCCCGAACATGCAGTTCATAGATGATCGCGTCCTCCGGTGGAAAGTCGGGTCGATCTGCGATCCGTGTCCCATCGTCGATGATCATACCTCGTCCATTGTGCGCGGTATTGCATCGAGAATACGGGTCGATCAGCTCTTGATCCGGATGAAAAAGCGGGCTGTTTCCATCGACTTTATAAGTGTAATATTTATTTTTTAGATTTTGCTTGATATCTATTTCCCATACGCCTGACGCCTGGCTTTCTAATGGATACGCCTGCCCAATATCTCGGTCGGGTTGATCGTAAATCGTCAGCGTGACGCGAGTCGCTGTTGGGGCAAATAAACGAAATAGGGTCTGATCCGGTTTATAAATAGCACCAAGTTCCACGTCGGAAACGTATTCCGGTCTATCCATGAGCATCCGGAAAGAGAGTCCTTTTGGCTTGAATCCCAGAACCTCTACCCGATATTTGTGAATCGGCATAGCCAGATCAAAAGCACGGAAAGAGTCCGATGTGTTGATCAAAAGGAGCGCGGCGTTCCCGATCTCCCCAGGCGCGACCGACTGAATGGGAATTGGCTGGCCCTGATCGTCAATTATGCGGACATGCTCGGCTTGTTCCGGATCAAATCGGATCGAAATCGGCAGGCAGACTGTAACCCGACGAGGCGCGTCGATAAACGCGCCGGATATCTGTGGATATGTGTCTGGGGGCTCAACGAACAGGTCTGGATCATTTTGTAATATCCATGCTTCGTTCCCCAGATTTGGCGTCCAAATTCTGTCAGGGTCGTCCTTCTCTAACCACTCGCCTTTTCGGGGCAACAGACCGATCATTTCTCCTGAGCCGTAGTGCGTTTTATCAAGGACAAACGTCAGCCCGTAATGATCCCGTTTTTTTAGCGGCTGAATCGCTCGGGAATAATCGTTGCTCACCTTGTCCCAAGTCCACAGATTCCAGCCCTCATAATTTCCGTCATAACGATGATAGTGTACGCGCACTCTTTTTTCCTCCTGCGCTCCGACATCAAAAATCGGCATACAAAACAAAAATATCGTCAGAAAAATCATTTTTTTCATACAAAATTTTTATCTCCACTCATTATTAATCTATTTTCAACTCCTTCAACATACGGTTTGCTAATAAGGGTTGCTAATAAGGGTTGCTAATAAGGGTTGCTATGAAATAACACTATGGATTGCAATTTGTCAATACCAAAAAATCCCAACGGTTTCTAATTTTTAGTTATTCTAATTTTAGTCATAGTGTTGTGCGGATCAGTTCACTCTAAATTTTGGGCGCGCCGGATTTTCATATTGACAGCCGACGTGGGATCATGTATACATATTTTGTCTACCGTGACTGTGGAAAATTTGGTTCACAAAAGACCCGAAGGAGGAAGCAATGAAAATTATACGTATCGAACTTAATCATATTTCTGTGCCGTTGGAAAAGGCTTATAAACTCGCCAAGCACTATGGAACCGTAACTCACGCGGACGCGATTATTGCCAAAGTTTTTACGGATCAAGGGATTATCGGGCTGGGCGAGGCGGATCCCCTTAGCCCTTTTACTATAGAAACGCCGGATTCGGTTATGACGGCTATCCGGGATGAAATCGCTCCACAGATTCTGGGTCAAGATCCGACACAGATTGACAGCGTGGAGTCTCAGCTTGACACGTCGATTTCTGGAAATCTCATGGCGCGTGGAGCTGTCAATATGGCACTTTTTGATATTACCGGAAAATATCATAATAAACCCGCGCACCATTTTCTTGGCGAGTTGCGCCAGAAAAAAATCCCTCTGTTTATTGGTATGGGATGCGGAACGCCAGATGAAGACAGCGTCAATATACGGGAGCTGATCGCGCAACAGTATTACGGGATTATGATAAAAATGGGCGCATTTTCGATCCCAGAAGAAATCGAGAGAATGATCTCGGCTAAAAAACAATTTGGGGACAAAGTCGTGCTTTTAGTTGATGCAAATCAGGGCTGGAGCGAGGCTGAGACCCTACAGTTTCTCGAAGGCATAAAAGATTTCCCGCCGGATATGATCGAACAGCCCATAAAACGAGGCGATGCGGATGCTTTAAAACGCATTCGAGATCAATCGGAAATCCCGATCTGCGCGGATGAAGGCGTCGCGTCGTTTGAGGACGCAAAAGAGCTGATCCACGCGAGAGCGGTTGATGCGTTCAGCATCAAAGTTTCAAAAAATGGAGGTATAAGTAAGTCTAAAGTTATCACGGATTTATCTCAAAAAAACGATGTCAAATGCTTGATGAATAGTATGCTTGAATTTGGCATTTCGCAAGCGGCTTCATTGCACTTGGCTTGTACCTTGCCAAATTTGATTGACACGGGGCATGCGTATGGATCTACTTTGAGAATGGGCGATAGAGTGACAGATTTTTCTAATAATATTGCAAAGTCGATTGTCACTGTCCCGGATGCGCCAGGGCTGGGCGTGGCTCTGATTGCGGAAAAACTTGAGAAATATACCCAAAATGTGGTCACAATTTATTAAACTTTGTTGTTTAATTTAAACACGTAACGATCCAAATGGAAGGAGATGATTATGTCAAAAGAAAAAATCGCGGTGATCGGGGCTGGAAACCTTGGTCAGGCAATGGCTGGACATTTTGCTTTAAAAGGGCATCAGGTGAGCATTCAAAATCGAAGTCATTCGAAAATTGACGACATCAATTCACGGGGTGGCATCCTGATGAAAGGCGTCATAAATGGACTTGCCAAAATGGAGGTGGCTTCATACGATTTTGCAGATGTTGTGCCAGGTCGAGATATGATTATGGTGACTGTGCCAGCATCGAGCCACGCAGATATTGCGCGCAAAATCGGGAAATATCTGGAACCAGGTCAGATTGTCATGCTGCATCCGGGTCACACATTCGGTGCGTTTGAATTTCACAATACTTTGCTCGGCATGGGGATTGACACGCTGATCACTATTGGCGAGATTCAGACTTCGTTGATCACCTGCCGGTTGATCGGTCCCGCAGAAGTGATGGCGTCCGGTATAAAAACCAGGCTGCCTATATCCATATTTCCGGCGAATCATGGATTTGATAAGGCGGAATTGCTCTTTAAAATATACCCCACATCTGTCAAGGCTCCCAATGTCCTGAAGACCAGTTTGGAGAATTTAAACGCGGTTGTGCATCCACCCGTTACCTTGCTCAATACTGGCAGAATTGACTCGGCAGTCGATTTTCTCTATTATTGGGAAGGATTTACGCCCTCTATCTCTCATGTGGTGCAAGCTCTCGACGCGGAGAGACTCCTCCTGGCAGACGCGCTGGGGGTTGAGGTGATCACTCTTCAGGGGTTCTTTGCATCCGCGTATCCGACAAAAGGCGAAGAATTGTGGGAAAAAATTCGATCAAATGAGGCGTACCGCAAAATAACAGCACCAAAATCTATGAAAACTCGCCTGATCTTAGAGGATCTGCCGACCGGATTGGTTCCATATTCAAGCCTGGGCCAAGAATTCGGCATTCCGACTCCTCTCTGCGACGCGTTTATTGACGTATCTAATGCCATGATGATGACGGATTTCCGAAAGGAAGGACGCACTCTCGAAAATCTGGGTCTGACGGGTCAAGGCGCAGATGGTATCAGATATTTTGCGGAAACCGGTAAGAGGATAAAGAGGTCCGCAGATTACGCGGATTGATTGAAGGAGGTCCGCAGATTACGCGGATTGATTGAAGGAGGTCCGCAGATTACGCGGATTGATTGAAGGAGGTCCGCAGATGGGACAGTTTCTCATCGCACTTGATCCAGCAAATTTTTTCTGGCCATGAGTTCTCCCTCAGAAAGATATTGACAAAGAGTAAGGAACCTGTTAAAATGCTCTCGGTCTTGATTCCCGATCAGAAGACACTGTTTTTACTTTTGAATCAAGGGAATTACGGAAAAACGTCCGCCTATCATCGCTATACGGGATATAAAGCGGAATTTTTTCCAGATAACACATCTGTTTAGTATGTTAGTTGATTTTTGTCCGTCTACAAGTTACAGTAAAATATTCAAATATGGGAAGAAAGGGAAAATGTTTATAAAAGAAATAATAATTGATAATTTTAAATGTTTTGAAGGTAGGTTTCGATTAGAATTAAATGAAGAACTTAATATCTTAGTTGGTGATAATGAAGCTGGAAAATCTACTATTTTAGAAGCTATTCATTTAGCTCTTTCAGGTTGGATTTATGGGAAGTATTTAACAACTGAACTTACGCAATCTCTTTTTAATATTCAAGTTGTAAAAAATTATATAAAAAGCTTAGAAACCGAAAATAGTTTGGCTCCACCAAGAATTTTAATTGAATTGTTTTTTGAGATTGAAGATGATTCATTAAAAGCACTTTTTGAAGGCAATGGGAATAGTCTAAAAAGAAAAGCATGTGGGATACAGTTTATAATATCTTTTAATGGGAAATATCAAGAAGAGTACAACTTTTTGTTAGGAGATACTGATGGAATTGGCTCGCTTCCGATAGAATACTATGATTTTTCTTGGTCTTCATTTGCTCGGGATGATAGATTAACACCAAAAACAATTCCATTTAAATCTTCTCTTATTGATTCAGCAAATAATCGCTATAAAAGTGGATCTGATGTTTACATTTCTCGCATTATTCGGGATTTTCTTTCTGATGAACAAAAAGTAAAAATTTCTCAAGCACATAGAAAACTAAAAGATTCCTTTGCAGAAAATGTTGTTATTAAGGAAGTAAATGAAAAAATGCAACAAGAAGAAATATCTGATAAAAAAGTTGAATTGTCTGTTGATATGTCAACAAAAACGGCTTGGGAAACAAGTATAACAACATACTTAGACGATATACCCTTTAGTTATATAGGTGGAGGCGAGCAGTGTTTGGTAAAAACAAAATTGGCTCTGAGTCATAAAAAATCACAAGAGGCAAATATTTTATTACTCGAAGAACCTGAAAATCATTTATCTCATGCAAAGCTAAATAAACTTATCAAGTACATAAAAGATAGCCACGAAAAAAAGCAAATAATTGTATCTACTCATAGCAGTTTTGTAGCAAATAAACTGGGTCTTGGAAGTCTAATATTATTAAATACTGACACAAAAACAAATAAAAGAAACGAGATAAGAACAAAGGATTTAGATGGAGAAACTAAAAAATATTTTGAAAAACTATGCTGGTTTTGATACTTTGAGATTAATTCTTTGTCGAAAAGCAATTTTAGTAGAAGGTCCTTCTGATGAATTGATAGTGCAAAAGGCATATATACGTAAAAAAAATGGAGAACTTCCAATTGAAGACGAGGTTGATGTCATTTCAGTAGGAACTTCTTTTTTGAGATTTTTAGAAATTGCAGAAAAAATAAAAAAACCAGTTGCGGTAGTAACTGATAATGATGGAAATTATGAAAGTAAAGTTCAGAAAAAATACAAACTCTATGGAAATTGTTCGACAATACAAATCTGTTCGGATTCAAACAATACATTGAATACGCTTGAGCCGCAAATTGTGGAGGCAAATAAAAAACAATTGGATACTTTAAGAAAAATCTTAGGTATTGTAAAGAAAGACTACCCTGATACACAATCAATCAGTGATTATATGCAAAAACATAAAACAGATTGTGCATTAAAAGTATTTGATACCGATGAAGATATAAAATTTCCTCAGTATATTTTAGATGCAATCGGGTGGGAATATGAGCAAGAATAAATTATTGATTGCGGTGGCTGGATCCGGAAAAACAACCTTTTTAATTGAAAAAGCAAAAAAAATAAAAGATGAAAATGTTCTAATTACCACGTATACTGAAGCAAATAAAGCAGAAATTACGATGAAATTTAATGGCAATATTCCGAAAAATATCACTATTCAAACTTGGTTTTCTTTTTTGTTACAACATGGTGTTAGACCGTATCAAAGTGAAATGAATAATGATTTGCAAAAAAAAAAAATAGGTTTCTATCTTACGGAAGGAGCCTCTGGAACTTACAAGGGAACAAATGGAAGAACCTACTCTTATGGAGAAACAAAAAATTTTTATAAATGTTATTTTACCAAAAGTTTAAAAATATATTCTGACAAAATTTCTAAATTTATTGTTAAATGCAATCAAAAAACAAATGGCGAAATAACTAACAGAATAGCCAGGATATATCCACATATTTACATTGATGAAATCCAAGACTTAGCGGGCTGGGAATTAGAAATATTAAAATTGTTTCTTAATTCCAATTCTAACATTTTGCTGGTTGGTGATCCAAGGCAAGTTACATATTTAACTCATCACTCATCAAAATACAAAAAATATAAAAATGGAAAAATAAAAGAGTTCATTGAAAATGAATGTAATAAAAAGGAAAAAGTATGTGATATTGATGAAACCACGCTTCAAAAATTTCATAGAAATAATCAGGAAATTTGTGAATTCTCCTCAAAACTTTTTCCTGAATATCCTTCTTGTGATCCTTGTACATGTGAAAAATGTAGGAACTACACTATGCCTCAAGAAGGAGTATTTTTAGTAAAAGAAGAAGGTGTTAATGAATATTGTAAAAAATATTACCCCATCATTTTGAGAGAAAAATTGGCAATTCATCCAGAGTGGAATTATGGAAAATCAAAAGGATTAACTTTTGATAGAGTTCTTATTTATCCAACAAAGCCTATTGTCAATTGGATTAAAGACCAGAATTCAAAATTAGCCCCGACAAGCCGTTGCAAATTTTATGTTGCTTTGACAAGGGCAAGATATAGCGTAGGAATTGTTTGTGATTATAATGATAACACAAATTATATTGATGGATTAGAAAAGTATAAATGAAATACGGAATTCGCTAAAGACTTCGTTTCAATTAATAGGTGTAAAAATAAACTTACAACCTAACTATAAATGCAGCGGACTGGCTACTCTCGTAGCTTTTTAGACAGTTTTTCGGAAATCCAAATTTTTTTCGGCTTTAGAGGGTTTTGTGCTATTTAATCGCGGTCGGCTTAAGTCAGTGTTAGCCCCCGATTCGGGAGAAGAACCGAATTTTTTCATGGAAGAAACTCGGCTTCGTGAGATGGCTGTAATTTGTTGAAAATAAATCAATTACGGGATATTTAGCGATCGTCCGAAAAAACGAGTTTCTTAGTAGAGGTGGGCTAAGGTATTTGTGGATTCACAGTTGCGCCGATTTGAGAATTACGTTGTCATTGATAGAATAGATTGTGCAACTCGCCAACTTTATCTGAGAAATTTAGGCCGGGTTTGGCGGGTCGAGTCGGAGAGAAGTTCGGAGATAATTTATAATTTAAAGGCACGGGAATTACTTGGAGAAAGCTAAAATGCGCTTGGTCGAGTTTCGACGTTTCTTGGATGATGATAACGCTTTACGGGTCAGATTCGAATTAGAGCGAGGGCGCATTCTCAAATTTATGGTACAGTTGGAGTGCCGTTTTGGGGACAATGCTGGGTGGGTTCCCGTAGTTCGCTATGACACCGCACACGGTTTTGCACATTGCGACAAGTTACATCCCTACGAAGTAGCGACGAAAACCGAGATGCCAACTTGCGATTACAATGAGGCCTTGACAATCGCAATGCATGACCTGGTGAACAATTGGCATACTTATCGAAGGAGATATGTACAATGGCTCAAACAAAGATAAATAGACCATCTGATGTTGTGGAACAGAACCTCCGGTTAACTGGGGAGATAATGCGCTATTTACTAAATAATCCGCATGTATTCAACTCCCTGCCAGACAATTTTGAATTGGTGGTTCTTCCAGAGGATGATCCGGACATACGTTTGTACAATTTGAACTTACTAGACAGGTATGGCAGCGAGGGAAAACCCATCGTGTTTGCGCGTATTCGATCCAAACCAACACGTATACCGGACTCTATCATCCCAAACCTGTTTGTGCCTATACCAGTTACGGAACGGGTTAGCACGGCAGTAATATAAACGAACCGAGAAAAGGTTTGGCTAGCATTGAAAAGTTGGACGGTCAAATCGGAGAGAAGTTCGGAGATGATCTGAAAGTTCAGTGGACGATGCTAACATCCACAGCAGTTGACCTCCGGGGGCGCATCGGTGTTCGCAAGTTGGGTGATCAATCATGTTCCGCGCTATTTTGAAAGTTTGTCGCTCGAAGCCTCGGAGGCAACTGAGTTCAGTGTTAAAATCCATACAAAGGTTCTATCTCAGGTAGGATAGTAAGGAGTGGGCAACGAGGTCTACTTCTATCAACTGCACGTTGGGGCTCAAATCGAAACGAAGAAACTGGTTTTAATCCGGTAAGTATCGTCATTAATCACATGGTAAGATATGAAACTCAATAAACAAGAATTCATTCGTACTAAAGCAATTGAAAACCTTAATGATCCCGAAGGTCGGGAAATACTTTGGTCGCGGCATGGTATCACCGAGCTATTGAACGATGATTTAAATCGAATTGAGGTTGAAAAGGCATTTACGACGTGTGAAATTATTGAAGATTGCCCAACGCAACATCGCCCATTGCCGGATTGTTTGGTCCTGAGCTTGTTGAAAAATTCAAAACCGATTCATGCCGTAGTAGCCATAGATGAAAATAGTGATCGAATTTTTGTGGTAACTGTATATCGACCCTCAAAAGAGAGGTGGGAAAATGATTGGCGCACACGTAAATAAAATCTGCCCAAGTTGTGGCGGCGCATTAGAAGATGGGAAAGCGACAATCCCATTTGTAGTCAGCAAAAATATTGTCATTGTTGTGAAAAATGTTCCTGCAGAAATTTGTATGGACTGCCACGAACCATTTGTTATGGGCAAAGCCACAGATCAAGTGCTTGCATTATTAAAACATCTTAAGTCACTAAAAAGTGAAGTATCGGTTGTGACCTATTCCGCGAAACAATATGCAAACATCTTAAGTCACTAAAAAGTGAAGTATCGGTTGTGACCTATTCCGCGAAACAATATGCGATGGCAGCTTGATATTGACGCTAACAAATCATTGGAGCGGACGGGGGGGCTCAGTTCCGCCCAAGTATTGTGGTGGTTTGCAAGTTGGTGCCTCGCGCAAAGTCCGCCGTACCCCCGCCGCCGCTCATCTCAGTGTTAGCCCCACGATCTCTCCGAATTTTTTTCATAAACGAAACTTGAGTTTTTTTCCCTCCGTGTATATTTTTTCCCTGTTTACACAATCGATTTGGCTCGAGCAGTCGAGATTAAAAACATGAAGAAAAAGGCTTAGCGGCTGGGCTTTGAACTGACCCCTCTAAACCTTTCAAAACACCTGTTATTGGAATATGATAAAGTCATTCAAACATAAAGGACTTAGAAAGTTCTTTGAAACTGGAAGTGTCGCGAAAATTCAAGTTGCCCATCAACAAAAATTGAGAATGCGATTGGTAGCATTGGATACCGCTACTTGCATTAAAGATATGAACTTGCCCGGCTTTCGTCTCCACCAAATGAAAGGAGATAGAAAAAAACTTTGGGCAATTGAAGTAAGCAAAAATTGGCGCATCACATTTGAGTTTGAAAACGGTGATGCTTACATTGTTGACTATGAGGACTATCATTGATGAAAATGCACCGTCCACCACATCCCGGAGAATTTATCCGCGAAATATATCTTGATCCATTTGGGCTGAGTTGTAGTAGTGTTGCGGTAAAGCTCAAGGTTTCCGCATCAACATTCACGAATTTAGTTAAGGGCAAAAGCAGGGTCACTCCTGAAATGGCATTACGTCTTTCTAAAACATTGGGGCGTACGGCCGAGAGTTGGTTGATCATGCAAAATAACTACAATCTTTGGCATGCTCGAAAGAGAATAAATCTGGATGAAGTAGAGGCACTGGAATTACTTGCGGCTTAGTTGAAATTGAGGGTGAACCTTATTCTTTAATTTTGTTTTTTTCTGCGACGCGTTTATTATGGTATCAGATATTTTGCGGAAACCAGTAAGAAGATAAGAAGGTCCGCAGATTACGCGGATGGATGGATTCAAAAAAATCTGCGAAAATCTGCGGATCCATACTCGAAATAGGGGGATGAATTATGGGACAGATTATGGAACGGTTTCTCGTCGCACTTGAAAATTTTTCGAGTCAACTCACTGCAAAATTCTCCGCTTATGCCGCGGGTGAGCCGGAAGATCAGCTTAAGTCGCCGGTCGATCAACTGCTGACTGCGTATGGCGAATTGGGTCAAAAAAAGTTGGTTCTAAAAGGCGAATCCACTTTGGCAGGACGCTTAGGGCGACCCGATTTTGCCGCGCATCACGAGCAATTGCCCATCGGCTATATCGAGTTGAAAGCACCGGGAAAAGGAGCCAATCCTGCCTTATACAAAGGACACGATCTCAATCAGTGGAAACGCTTTAAAAATGTGCCAAATATTATCTATACAGACGGCAACCAATGGGCACTTTATCAACAAGGCAAATTGGTCGGAAAACGAGTTCGGATGGATGGCGATGTGCGAACTGACGGCAAAAAAACAGTCTCGCAACATAATGCCACAGCTTTATTTGAGTTGCTGGCAAATTTCACCGATTGGATGCCTATTGTGCCGCGCCGATCCGATCTGTTAGCGGCATTTTTGGCCCCTTTTTGTCGACTAATCCGAGATGAAGTCATGGATTCGCTCAAAGACCTGCAATCGCCCATGCAATCCCTTAAACGAGAAATCAAGATGCTGCTCTTTCCCGATGCGGATGATATGCGTTTCGCGGACGCATACGCGCAAACCGTGATTTTCGGGCTACTATTAGCGCAATTGGAAGGCTCGGACGTTCTGGATTTGCGCAATGCGTATGATACGTTGGAAAAGCACCACTCCCTGCTATCCCGATCTCTGGAATTTTTGACTGATAGGCAAGCCCTCCGAGAAATCAGCTCCTCTTTGAGCATGACCCAGCGAGTGATTCACGAAATTCCAGCGGGCGGATTGATCTCAAAATCCGACGAGAAAGATCCCTGGCTATTCTTTTACGAGGATTTTCTGGCTGTGTACGATCCAAAATTGCGTAGAGAAGCCGGCGTTTATTACACACCGATCCAGGTAGTTCGCTGTCAAGTGCGGCTGATTGATGAGATATTGACCAAGAAAATGGGCAAGGTCATGGGTTTTGTGGAGCCTGGCGTGACCGTGCTCGATCCAGCTCTTGGTACCGGAACCTATCTGTTGACCCTGATTCAACATGCGCTCAAGCGGATTGAGGATGACGAAGGTCCTGGAGCGATCCGAGGCGGCGCCCGTATGTTGACAAAAAATTTGCACGGCTTCGAATGGATGGTGGGACCCTATGCAGTGGCGCAACTGCGTTTTTCTCAGGTCTTGAGCCAGCTCGGCGTCTCAATGCCCAACACCGGACCCAACACCGAGATGGGCATTTATCTGACCAATACGCTGGAATCGCCGCACATGATTCCGCCCATACCCCCCTTGTTTCAAAAGCCGATTGCTCAGGAACATGAACGCGCGCTGAAGATCAAAGACGCTGACCGGGTGCTGATCTGTCTGGGAAATCCGCCTTACGGCAGACATGCCGCGATAACCGCTGAAAATAGGGCTGTAACCGGCGGATGGGTACGCCATGGAGACGATACCGATAACATAAGGATCCTAAAGGATTTCCTTGAACCTGCTCGGGAAGCTGGGCATGGACGGCATCTCAAAAATCTCTACAATCTCTATGTCTATTTCATCCGATGGGCAGTCTGGAAAGTGTTTGAGCATAAATCCGCTACAGGCCCGGGTATTGTTTCCCTTATTACCGCCGCGTCATATATTCACGGCGACGCCTTTTCTGGAATGCGAGAACATCTGCGCCGAGTGTGCGATCATATCGACATTATTGACCTGGGCGGAGAGGGACGCGGTACCCGCAGGGATGATAATGTCTTTGCCATACAAACCCCGGTAGCCATCTTTGTGGCATCGCGCAAAGGCAAAGTCGATAAAAACAAACCGGCTACGGTGCGCTATACCCGGATTCAAGGTGGACGTGATGAAAAACTGCGCGCCCTCGACCAAATTAACCACGCTGCCGACTTGGAATGGCAGGAAGTTCCAACGGGATGGCAAGCGCCTTTCCGTCCAACGGATGAGGGGGACTTTTTTACATGGCCGTCAATTTGTGATGTGTTTCCTTGGCAAAATAATGGAGTTCAATGCAAAAGAACATGGCCAATTGCTCCGACAGAAGAGGTGATAAAAAAACGATGGCAAACATTACTTCGATCTGATAATCGGGCGAGAGCCATGAAGGAAAGTGGTGACCGAACTATAGCCCTTAGTCAAACGGATATTTTTGATTTGACGAAAAGGCTCCAACCTATAGAAAAACTGAAAGAGGATGAACTACCTCATAAAATAGCCGCGTATGCGTATCGTTCATTTGATCGGCAATATTTATTAGCCGATAACCGTTTAATCTCACGTCCAAGACTTCACCTTTGGTTAGCCCACAGCAATCGGCAAATTTATATGACCAGTCTTTTCAATCACCCTTTGGGATTTGGACCCGCAATCACTGTGTGTGCAAATATTCCCGATTTACATCACTTCAGAGCATCTTACGGTGCTAAAGAAGCTATGCCCCTCTACCGAGATCAAGCCGCAACCAAACCGAATATCCTGCCCGGCTTATTAGACCAGCTCACCAGGCAGTATGACGCGAAGATCACCCCGGAAGACATGGTTGGTTATGTGTACGGGCTGTTAGCTCAACCGACTTATACCCAACGCTTTCACGATGAACTGATCAATCGGGACGTGCGTGTGCCCCTCACCAAAGACGGCAAATTGTTCCGCCAGGTTGCCGACTACGGCCAATGGCTGATCTGGTTGCACACCTACGGCGAACGGCTGTATAATACCGACCGTCCTCAGCGTCGAATTCCCCGAGGCAGTGCCCGCTGCACCAAAGCCATATCCGACGCCCCCGACGCCTATCCCAATGACTTCAGCTACGATGAAAAAGGCGTCATCCACATTGGCGATGGCGAATTTGCCCCGGTGATCCCGGAGATTTGGGACTTTCAGGTATCCGGATTCAAGGTAACGCGATCCTGGCTGGGCTATCGCATGAAAAACCGCAAGGGGAGGAAATCCTCCCCGTTGGACGACATCCATCCCCGCGTATGGCCCCATCAATTCACTCGCGAGTTTCTGGAACTGCTGTGGGTTCTGGAAAAAACCATTGCCGGGTACTCGGAACAGGAGCGTTTATTTCATGCTGTATTGGAAAGCGAATTATTTACAGCAAACAAACTGCCTCCTGTTCCTGATAGATCTCGTAAGCCACCAAAAGTGCCAAAACCAAAAAAAAAGCAGTTGGATTTGATTTGAACCAAACAAAATTCTATTGTAAATTTTAACTACCTGGCGGTTCGCGCGTTTTTCGGCTATTTTTCTATCATGGACGGAGCTTGAATTTTTTTCCCTCCATGTATATTTTTCCCTGTTTACACAATCGATTTGGCTCGAGCAGTCAAGATTAAAAACATGAAGAAAAAGGCTGAGCGGCTGGGCTTTGAACTGACCCCGGTCGAGTGATCCCAATTTCTAAAGCAGTCCATCAATCCTGATTTGCTTCCCACTGATTTCAACGAGTGGCACAGCCGTCGCATTCGTGCGTCTAATTTTCCTGTCTCGACCATCTGTCGCCACAAATGGCTGGACATTTCCGACAAAATTCCATATAATTTCGATATGATCAATAAATCAATTAAGGCGATGCTGGTGGTAAACGAAAAAGTAAGTTTCTTAGGAGACCTTGTGACGTGGTGTTGCAAGGTCTAATCTTTTTGTGAGGAGGTTAAAAATATGACTCATGCTGTTATGGCTGTATATGAACAGGGTCTTTTACGACCATTGAAACCATTGGTTTTAAAAGAACATCAAAAGGTTCGGATTCAAATTTTGCCTGAACCAGTAGTTGATGAAGTCGAGCAGGCTATCCAAGCTTTGGTGGATTCCGGCGTTCTAACACCGCCGTCCGATCGGCCTGAGGCAAATCCGGTATCACCTGCCGAACGCCGTCGCGTTGCAGACATTTTGGGTCGAGCGGCAACAAAACCGCTTTCCCAAATCGTCATTGAGGACAGGGGTGAGTAGTGATAGCTTACTTCATGGATACAAGCGCGTTGGTCAAGCGCTATATAACGGAAACTGGATCAAAATGGGTCGAGGCTTTGACCGATCCAACGGTTAATAATCAAATCATAGTGGCGCGCCTGACGCGGGTCGAAGTGGTTAGCGCGTTTTATCGCTTGCGACGCGAGGGCAAAATTGACGCCAATGATGTGGCGGTTGAGTTGAAGGCGTTCCAGCACGATTGGAACACACAATATCAAATTGTGGAAGTGGACAACGATTTGGCGGAAGCGGCAGTTGCGCTGGTGCAAAAGTATCCGCTTCGCGCATATGACAGCGTTCAATTATCTGCGGCATTGAAGGTCAATCCGGCCTTTGCCAAACTTCCGATCGGTAGTTTCACATTTATTGCCGCTGATAATCGCTTGTTAAACGCGGCTCAGGCAGAAGGCTTGCCGGTTGATGACCCAAACAAGCACCCATAAGACTTTCAACGAGGAGATTTGCAGAGCAGTCCTGCAATCCTGATTTGCTTCCCACTGATTTCAACGAGTGGCACAGCCGTCGCATTCGTGCGTCTAATTTTCCTGTTTCGACCATCTGTCGCCACAAATGGCTGGACATTTCCGACAAAATTCCATATAATTTCGATCAATGTCGATATGAATTGCTTTCTGTCTCATGGGATGGTAAAGATAGTAAGGGAATAAGCCCCGGCAGAGGCGTCTACTTCTATCAACTGCACGTTGGGGCTCAAATTGAAACGAGGAAACTGGTTTTAATCCGTTAAGGGAAAATGAAATCTAATCATCGTAAAACATTGAATCGCATTTTTGATAAGCCTGTCCGATCCAACATTGTTTGGGTGGACATCGAAAACCTGTTGGTTGCCTTAGGCGCAGAGATTTCTGAGGGACGAGGCTCGCGGGTTCGAATTGCACTAAATGGTGTGAGGTCTGTCTTTCATCGACCTCACCCGCAAAAGGAAACAGACAAGGGTTCCGTTGTATCAATGCGTCGTTTTTTAATTGAAGTAGGAGTTGAGCCAAAATGATGGAATATAATGATTATTTAGCACGAGTTGAGTTTGATGAAGAAGCCGATTTATTTCATGGTGAGATAATCAATATTCGAGATGTTGTTACTTTTCAAGGCAAGTCTGTCACGGAACTTCGCCAGGCATTTCAAGGTTCTGTCGAGGATTATTTGGATTTCTGTACAGAGCGCGGGGAAGAACCTGATAAACCCTTTACAGGACGCTTTACGGTTTCATTGACACCTGAGCAATATCGAAAAATTGTAATTGCTGCCGATAAAGCCGGGTATCGGGTTGAAAACTGGGTTGCGAGTACTCTTGAAAAAGCAGTGGCATTATAAACAAGATGCTAACAAATCACTCATGAAGGCATGGAATGAACATTGTGGAGAAGAATGATCCAAAAATTGTCAATGTAAGGGAGTATTTATGCCCAATTAGCTGATGGCAGAACTATAAGCGTCCCGTTGGCTTGGTCATGGCGTTTATCGGAAGCAACACCCCAGCAACGGGAAAACTTTGAGATATTGGGTAGCGGACAAGGTGTTCATTGGCCAGATGTTGATGAGGATATTAGCGTATCAGGCATGTTGTGGGAAATACCAGCACGACGCCCTGTGAATCGGACAAAAGCACATCAAAAGGTTCGCAAAGTTGAAAAGATTGCAGCATAAACGGATCAATTTCGCGGCAAGGGTTCGGATGTCGTTTGCTAGGACAGAAGAAACTTGAAGCGACGTTCGAGAGCAATTTGGAGTATTGTAAATCTTAACTACCTGGGAGGATCGAATGGGAAAATTTCTTTTTGACGTCATTGGAGAAGAGCGCTTGAAAACCGGTTTATCGCCGGATCAATATCGGGACTATTTTCAGCGCCAGTTGGGCGTGGAGTCGGAATACAAGGACTACTATAAACTCAACTGGCAGCGAACCAGTCGGATTGAGAAGAGGCATTCTCTGTCAGATCGATTGACAGACGCGCTTGGCGAGATAAAAAAACCACAGATTTGGATAGTGGTTACAGAACCCTGGTGCGGCGATTCCGCGCAATGTCTGCCTTATATTCTGAAAATAGCGGAAGCCGCGGGAGAGGAGAAAATATCGGTTCATATTTTTTTGAGAGATAAAAATTTGGACGTCATTGATCAATATTTGACTCGCGGCGGGCGAGCAATCCCAAAATTAATCGCGTTTGACACATCTGGAAACGAGCTGTTTCAATGGGGACCGCGTCCTGAATCAGCTCGACAGCTTTTTCTGAAAGGAAAAAAGGAGGGTATGGAAAAGGAAAAAATCTATCAAAAATTGCACAAATGGTACGCAAAAAATAAAGGGGAAAATATTGAAGAGGAATTCTCGGAACTTCTTTGCACATAACGCAGAATGCTGTTTTGCGCAATCACTTTTAATTTTGGAGGAATTATGAGAAAAATCATGTCTATTCTTTTTATTTTTTTATTTGAATGCGGAATCGCCTATAGCCAAGGTTTCACCCAAATTAACGCTGGGCTGACCGGGCTTCATTGGAGCGATGTGGCATGGGGGGATTACGACGGGGACAGCGATCTGGACGTCATCATTTCCGGTCTGGACTCGAATGATAACCCGGTCACGAAACTTTATAAAAATGAGGGAGCCGACACATTTACCCAAGTAGCTGGGGTCTCCATAACCGGCGTTTACATTGGCGACATGGCTTGGGGGGATTACGACGCAGACGGAGATTTAGATGTCCTTCTGCTCGGGTATGACGCCTCGGGTTTTGAAACCACAATACTTTATGAAAATGCTGGGGATGATCGGTTCATTGATAGCGGCATCAATTTTCCACAAGTGGCAGACGGATCGACCAGTTTTGTTGATTATAACAATGACGGCTATCTGGATATATTGCTCGTTGGTTTTGATGGAAACGAATATATAACCGGTCTTTACAAAAATAATGGGGACGCGACTTTTAGCCTCTCGAATATAAATCTTCCCTCCTCAATAAAATGCGCATACGAATGGGCTGATTATGACAACGACGGAGATCTGGACGTTTTTCTTACTGGTTTTGATTCTTCTGGCAACCTTCTCTCCACGCTGTATGAGAATAATGAGGGACACACATTTACTGAGACAGCCAATACGTTTACTGGTGCTTGGCTTGGCGACGCGGCTTGGGGCGACTACGATAACGACGGATACTTAGATATCCTTTTATCTGGATTTGCCATGCCCAACGATCGGATTGCCAAATTGTATAAAAATAATGGAGACGGGACATTTACCGAGAATACATCAGCGGGATTAACCGGCGTGTCGCATTCCTCGACGATTTGGGGCGATTATGACAACGACGGAGATCTGGACGTTTTTATCGGCGGCACGTTTGAAGCGGTCGGCAGTTGGACGCGTGTGACTGATGTTTTTATCAATAATGCGGATAACACCTTTACTGCCGCGGGTTTGAATTTCACGATAGATTCCTACTGGGGAGAATCTGCTTGGGGCGATTATGACGCAGATGGCGATATGGATCTAATTTGCTGCGGTTTCGACGACGTTGGCGGTAGCAATACAATCATTTATCGTAACGACGCGTCCACGCCAAACACCATACCAAACGCGCCCCAAAACCTTGATGTCTCTATCATTGAAAACAGCGTATTATTGAGTTGGGACGCCGGTTCTGATAACGAAACGCCTTCCGCTGGCTTGACTTATAACGGATATATCCGCACCGAAGAGGGGGAAATCGTCTGGAATGCTCTATCCACAACACCTGATGGACAGCGGTTAATTCCGGCTCTGGGCAACGCGCAGCAGAACACGAACTGGTTGATCAAGGACTTGGCTGACGGGAACTATTTCTGGAGTGTGCAGACTTTGGACAACAATTTTGCCGGTTCCCTATTTGGCGACGAAGAGTCCTTCACGATTGGAACTATTGGCGTCGAAAATCGTGACGAATGGGAGAATTTCGAGAAATTATCCAATTACCCCAATCCGTTCCATATAAATACGACAATTGAATTTTATCTAAAGGAATCCGCGGGACATGTGGAAATTGAGATATATAACGTCACGGGTCAATTGGTCAGATCGTTGGGTGACCAGAAAAAAACCTCGGGTCGTCATGCTCTTGTTTGGGACGGCACTAACAATTGGGGACAGCCGGTTGGTTCGGGGCAATATTATTATGCATTGAGTGTGGATCATCAATTGCACTCAGTAAATACATGCCTGTTGTTAAAATAATGAAGACAATACTATATCCGACTTGTCACGATGACTTAGTTTACATAATGAGGGATTCACGAGATTCTGACAAGACGTTGACTGTGATCGGGGGAGAGACGACTTTCAAAAAAAAATCTTCTGAGGACTCCAATAAAAATTGGGTCTCACTACGAGATTTTCCCGATGAAATTCGACTCTTTCCCGATGATCTCACCATGATTGTTCCCGCGGGTCTATCCGTAGATAAAGTGGAAAAATATCTGGCGCGACACGGATTTTTTTTGCCGATCGACATTGCCGGCGATTCAGATCGGGTCACAATTGGCGGGCTTGCCGCAACAAACGCTCGCTGTTTGCGCACGGCAAGATATGGAACGCTTCGGAATTATATTCTGGGCATGGATATTGTCAACAGCCGCGGCGAAAAAATGCGAGTTGGCGGGATGACGATCAAAAATGTCGCTGGGTATGACATTGCTCAATTTCTGATCGGCTCATGGGGAGAGATGGCTCTTATTACGCATTTGATTTTTAAACTTATTCCTTTTCCAAAAACAATCGAGACCCTTCAAATCAAATTTGACACGGATTTATCTGCTATCCAGGCAATGCAGTCGATATCGGATCGATTGATTATTCCTTCCCGATTCGAATGGATCTGCGCCCCCTCTTCGCTTCTTTTGATCGAGATTGACAACAGTCCTGAAGACACAGCGATGTGCCAATCTATTTGCGAGGAGAAAGGCGGATCAAGCAAATTGGTTCGGAATTTTGAGGAACAGCAGTCGATTTGGAGGACCCGACGGTCGCTTTTACGAAAAATTTTGCAAAAGGAGCAGGAAGCGGTCTTGTTGACTCTTCAAGTTACCGCGGATGCCAAAGAATTTTTATCAGCTATGAAGAGGGAGCGAGATATTTCCGAAAAGTTCTATCTGTTTGGACATTGCAATGAAAAAATCTGGCACATTATCTTGCCGAGAAAACAAGCGATCCCAAAACGGATCGCACGGCTCGCGGATTTGGGTCATATTCGAGAGGAGGTCGGGATAGGTTACACGCATTCTCGGGTCACAGAAAACTCCGAGTCTAAATGTAAGGTAGATATTCAGAATCGAATTAAAAATGCTTTTGATCCATACTGTCTGTTTCAGTCTCGATAAATTCTTCTTTCACTATTCCTATCTCCCTTTTTGAGATAGAAAAAACGCCTATAAATCTTTCCGCTTCCGACTCTCCTTGCTTGAGAGAACCCGCGCCCTTTGTCCCGATGAACAGAACAAGATCGTGATCCAACCATGTGATCAAATCGATGAAGCCGGTCGAATAGGACTTTCCTGCAGAACGAAACAGAGATTTGTTTTCAAATTTTTCAAGATCAAACCGTTTGATCTCATGAGGAAACAGATCTTTCTTTTTTGTCGCGACCAGATAAAGTAAATATTTTCCGTCCGGTGAAACGATCGGAATTTTTGGAACGCTGATTGGAAGCCACCTGGCTTCAAATCGATTTCTATCCCAACTGAGGACGCCGCGGTTTTTTCCAAAGGGAGAAGTCTCCATAATCAGCACTGCCCGACTGCTGTCTGCTGACCATGTTGAACTAAGGGGTCGGTTTTGCTGAATAAGTTTATAAGAAATCAAATCATGTTGTTTTATCTCTTCAATAAGTTGCTGACTGGTTTTATGAACCAAAGGAAGTAATTCAGAGTGGGGGAGAAGAAAGCGCGCTTTCTTTGTCAACTGTTGACTGGGGTGAAAGTCTGGCCATTGAAAATGGTTGTAAATTTGAAAAAGGATGATACAGATGTTTATTCCGAAAAAAATAGTAAAAAGAACAATTTTACTTTTTAAAATCATACGCAATCATATCGCATTTATAAGTTGTATATTACAGCAAATAAAATTATAATAATAATTTTTGATATTTCCTATTAATTAATAAGAATAAAATTGTATATAAAACATTACGGAACTAAGCAATTTTTACAAAGAGAGCGGATATTTTTAAATAAACTCGTTTAAAAGTGTTGAAAATTTAAATACAAACAGAATTTCTATGAGAGGTGTTTTTATAGCGAAGAAGTTCTTTATTAAAAATCACGATTTGGCTAAGTTTACATAATACCACTTATGTTACTAAATTTAAATCTCTCCTTCTCAAACCTTACTTGACCCAATCCCCTCTGGGTTTCTTACTATTTTATGGATGACAACAATTCACTGCATGAATCGCGAGCAGCTGATTTTCACCTTGACAAAGCGATTTCTCATATTATAGCATATGCACAGGAAACACGCAAAGAGTTTATAGCTCTTCCTGAATTTTTATAATTTTATCAGAAATTCCCGCTCATCTATAATTTTTGGATTTTTATTTTTTAATCTTGTTTTTTACGGATTAATAGATCATTTTAGCTGAACCTTCGCAAGGTTACGAAATTTTTTTCGGAAAGGAGTTTTATAATGACTCAAATAACCTTAAGCTTATCCGAAACCGATATGACAATTTTATCCAGGATGGCGGGCATGACTCACAAATCGGTCTCGGAATTTATTCTGGAGCAATTAAAGCCACTGATTTCCAGCAATGATCCACTCTACCGAATCGGGCAGTCCCCGGTTGAATGCCAGGCGATTGACGCCTCGGAGAATACGGATTCCTACTTGTATGGAGGGGACTGATCAGGAATGATTCCATTGGCAAAGGCAGAGCAAAAACTGAATCAGCTTTATGAGATCAGCAGTCTGTTCGTAACCCGTGCCATTGTTGAATTGGCATTAGATCAACTTCGATAGTCGAAGTGGAGTTCAAGATGTTCACAAGAAATGGTAGCGTCTTGGCAGGGCATCCTTGTTTCGAAGCCCGGAATCGTCACCACATCTTACGTGTTCGATGTTTACGAAACCCTGTAATTACGCACATTTGATGCATAAGCGGGAATTGCTGTAGTTTTATTATATATCAAGGAACTGGTAGTCACCCTTTTAAGTGTTGTAAATTATTTTTTGAGGAATGGTGCGGGGCACTCACCATAAATAATAGTTCTTTGACATTCCAAATATGATCAGTCAATTTGACAGCCATTGCGGATGCAGTTACCCGCCTCGGGTATCGGTAAAAGTTTTTTGGCACGTATGACAACAATAACGCTCACATAGCCGCGACCTCAACATGTTATAAGTAAAATAATGGGATGCGATCACTTAAGATAATACGTGAAGCAACAATATGCAATAGGGTAACTACCCGATTCTTAGACTCGCCGGAAAAGTATGATCGGTTGGATTGGAATCAGATATCCATTCTTCAGTGCCAGTATCTTCCATATTACGACTTTGCTCATAGGGTTGCAGATACTTCGTTTCGATCCCCTGGCAGGGTCACGGCAGAGATACTGGAAGGATACCGTTTCACAAAAATGATATGACGATCGGATAAGCCCTTATTGGATTTTTCAAACCCTTGGAGTCCTCGGAGACTCTGAGGGTTTTTCTTGTTTACCAAACGCGCTATGTTTTTCCTTGACAATGGAGTGTCAATCGTATTATATAAGCCTTTATCTTATCGGTGCTTTCAATATGGATTGGCGACCTCCCGGTGGAAAAGACTGAGGAAAGAGGAGAATTTTTGTGTATCAAAACCTATTATTTGAAATCGGCGTTGAAGAGCTGCCCCCAGGATTTATCAATCCTGCGTTAAAGCAACTTCGAGAAAAAGCGGAGCGGCTCTTTGGAAAATATCGGTTATATGTGGGATCATATCGTGTGGAAGGCACGCCCAGGCGCCTCATTCTTTGCGTCCAAAACCTTGTGTCCAGGCAGGCTGACCTGGTTCGGGAACATCGGGGACCCGCAAAACGAATCGCCTTTGACAAGAACGGGAATCCCACAAAAGCGGCAATTGGTTTTGCTCGCGGAAAAGGAAAGACTGTACACGATCTGATCGTTAAGCAGACCCCTAAGGGCAAATATATAGCGGTGGTGCAAAAGGAAAGCGGCAAGCCCACAGAGGAATTGTTGCCAGAACTGCTGAAAAAATTGTTGCAATCTCTCACATTTCCAAAAACCATGCGTTGGGGACGGCATGAGATTCGGTTCGCCCGTCCGATCAGCTGGTTGTTGGCTTTATTCGGAGAGGAGCCGGTTACTTTCCAGATCGACAGGATTGAATCTGGGCGCGTCACCTATGGTCATCGATGGATCAGCCCCGGTCCTTTCGCAGTCAAAAACGCGGATCATTACTTTGAAATTATGGAGCAGGCCGGGGTCTGTTACGACATGGCTCAGCGGAAACAGCGCACGCTCTCAGAAATGCGAGACGCGGCTCAAAAACATGACATGGAATTGGTGGAAAACCCCGCTCTATTAGATACGGTTTCCAACATTGTCGAAATCCCGCATGCGGTTGTCGGTTGTTTTCACACCGATTTTCTGGAGTTGCCGGACGAGATGATTATCACCGCTATTGAGCGGCACCAGAAATGTTTCGCGCTGCGTCTGCCGGATGGACGCTTAGCACCCAAGTTTATTCAGGTGAGCAACTCGGATCCGAAAAACGACGACAATGTCCGAGTCGGCAGCGAGAGAGTGATTGCGGCTCGACTGGCGGACGCCCGCTTTTTTTATCTGGAAGATTGCAAGACCCCGTTATCCGAAAAGACGTTGTTGTTAAAAAATGTGATTTTCCAAAAAGATTTGGGGTCCATTTATGAAAAAGTGGAGCGGATGAAGTCGATTTGCAAAAAATTGTCGGAGAGTCTAAGTCTATCTCCAGAGGAAAAAGCAAACAGCCTACGCGCTGCGCATCTGGCAAAAGCCGATCTGGTCTCTAATATGATTGGCGAGAAGGAATTTGCAAAGCTGCAAGGCTTTATGGGTTGGAAGTATGCAGAGATGGACGGAGAACATCCGGCTGTGGCGCAGGCGATTTTTGAACATTACATGCCTCGTTACGCGAACGATCAACTGCCGGAAACGATCGAGGGTGCTGTCACGTCGCTTGCTGATAAATTCGATACCATAACCGGCTGTTTCGGAGTGGGTATCACGCCAACGGGGTCTCAGGATCCGTATGCGCTTCGTAGAGCCGCGTTGGGAATCGTCCGTATTATTTTGGATCGGGAATTCGATCTCTCGTTGCAATCAATTTTGGATCACGCATTGGAGCGATTGCAAGGCAAATTGAAACAAAGCGCGGATGAGACGCTGAAAAATATCGAGGGCTTTTTTCGCCGACGGTTGGATAGCATCTTACGAGAAGAGGGTTTTGATTATGATATTACGGACGCCGCGCTGACGATATCTTTTGATAATTTTATTGATACCCGAAAGCGGGCAAAGGCGATTCAAAATATGCGGCGGCATCCGGATTTCGACTCGATTGCCACTGCAAACAAACGTGTGACAAATATTTTGAAAAAAACAGGCGTCTCATCCAAGCTATATCAAAAAGTGGATCCGAATAAATTCGATCAAGAAGAAGAAAAAGCACTCTATCGAGCGTATCAGGAAAAAAGGTCCATTGTTGAACAGCATATCGACGAGCGGGCGTATGACCGCGCGCTGGGATTGCTTGTGGAACTGAGACAACCGATCGATAATTTTTTTGACCATGTTTTTGTCATGGTCGAGGATCAAGGCGTCCGAAACAACCGTCTGGCTTTGATGCGGGAGATCAAGCGGACTTTTGACCGCATTGCCGATTTTTCTCGCATAGTCGTCTCTGCGGAATAAACCGGTCGTAGTCTGTAATTTTCGGATTCAGAAAGAGGAGTAGAGATGAAAGAACATTTGTATATTGTGATTATGGCCGGCGGAAAGGGGACTCGATTCTGGCCTCTCAGCCGCGGCGAATCCCCCAAACAACTGCTGAATATTTGCGGCGAACGTTCGATGATTCAAGAGACCGTCCATCGGGTCTTGCCTTTGGTTCCGACAGATCGGATTTTGGTCGTCACCGCGGCGGCTCACGCTGATGAAATTCGTCGCCAATTGCCGAACATCCCAGACCGCAACATCTTGGAGGAGCCGGTCGGACGGAATACCGCTCCTTGTATCGGATTAGCCGCCACCCACTTAGCCCGCCGCGATCCCGACGCTGTGATGATTGTCTTGCCCGCTGATCATCTGATCAAAGATGAGGAGCCGTTCCGAGAAACGTTGATCCATGCGGCGCAAATCGCCGAAAAAAGCGCGAACTTGATCACTATCGGCATCACGCCGACATGGCCGGAAACCGGTTACGGCTATATTCAGCTTGGCGACGCGCGGGAATATCCCGATTTTAAATCATATCAAGTCAAGAGCTTTCGGGAAAAACCAAATGCAGAAAGTGCTGAGGAATTTATCAAATCCGGTGATTTTGTCTGGAACAGCGGTATGTTTATCTGGCGCGCCTCTACGATTCTTGCGAATATCGAACGATTTTTGCCCCGAATTTATAGACAACTTCTGCAGATTCGGGTCTCTATTGGCTCCTCAAACGAACAATCCACTTTGAACCGAATTTATCCGAGGATCGAACCGCAGTCAATCGATTTTGGAGTCATGGAACGATCCTCGAATGTTTTTTCTCTGCGGGGAAATTTTAGGTGGAATGATGTGGGAAGCTGGAACGCGTTGGGGGATGTGTGGCAGAAAGACGAACATGGCAATGCCTGCTACGGTAAACCCGCTATTTCCGTAAACGCTACGAAATCGATAGTCTTTTCCCCTAAGAAACAGGTGGCTCTGGTTCATGTGGATAATCTGATCGTTGTGGAGACGGACGACGCCTTATTAGTCTGCCGCTCGGATAAGGCGCAAGATGTGAAAAAAATTGTCGAGCTTTTGGAAGAAAAAGGCATGACAGAGTTGTTGTAGGACAATCGGAAGATAAAAAACCATGCCGGATACAAAAATTGCTACAGATGGGCGTCAAATCAAATCTGACCAGCCCCCCTTTGTTTTTTTCTCGAAGACAATCCTCACGCAATCTCTTCTTAATCTTGGATTGGATGTAGATCAGGCGTACGGAATCGCTACCGCGATCACGGAATCTTTGAATCTAAAAGAGAACTGGCTCAAGCGAGAGATCGCTGAAAAGGTGGCGACAGCACTTTCAGAAAACTTCGGGGAAAATGTCGCCCGAATATATAAGGCTCCACAAGAACCAGGTTCTGGGATACGCGAGTGCCCGGCGGATCAACCTCTCGATCCAAATCTTCCCAGGACCGAAAAAGATACTCGGATATTGGAGGATGGCTTGCTCGTATCCGACTTGGCGGAATCGGACGCGGTTACTTTTAGCTCCGAACTGACGCGTATTCTCGAAGTCGCAGATAAAGAAGCCGCGCAAGAATTGCCTGATAAAATTTTTGCCATACAAAATCAATTTGCCAGGATCCATTTGATCCGTCGCAAATTTAAGAAAAAGTTACAGGATTTGAACAAACCGATCGTTCTTCTGATTGGAGGCGGGACCGGGTGCGGCAAATCTACTTTGGCAGCGGAGATCGGCTATCAACTCGGTATTACGAAAATTATATCAACCGACTCTATTCGGGAGATCATGCGCTCCATATTTTCGCATAAAATTATGCCTCCTCTCCATATCTCCTCTTACGAGGGATATCGGCGTCCAGGGTTTGAAAACGCCTCGGTCAAAGAAACGGCTCTTTCGACTTTTATCGAGCAGGCCATGTATGTCCGGGTCGGTGCTCAGGCGTTAATCGAGCGAAATATTGTCGAACATGTGGATATGATCGTGGACGGCGTGCATCTTATTCCTGGCGTTTTAGAGCCGGTCAACGCATCGGATGCGGTTGTGATTCCCCTCCTTATATCAATCAAGGATGTGGAATGCCATCGGAAGCGATTCGCACATCGCGAACGACGAGCAAAGGACAGACCGGCTAAAAAATATCTGAAAAATTTTGAAGCGATCCGCATTATTCAAGATCACTTGATCCAGGTCGCTCAACAGCGGGAGATACCGATCTTTGATAATAAGGAAATTAGCGCGTCCACAAAGGACGTCATTAATCATATCTTTCGACAACTTGAATTGGCGAAGAAAGCATGAAAATAATCGCGCTTATTGACGGAGAACATTATTTACCTGTGACCATAGCCGCTTTGAAAGAGCTGGGAGAACGGGTCGGCAAGGTGGTTGGCACGGTATTTATCGGCGGTATCGAAAAGCTGAAATCGGTTGATTCGATTCGAGAACTGGGGTTCCCATACACTATGGATAAGGATCGATTCGCAGCGGTCAGACAGGGCTTACAGCGGTTCCGACCAGATTTGGTTTACGATCTCAGCGACGAGCCCGTTGTCAGCTACGAGGATCGCTTTCAGCTTGCCAACTTGATTCTTGAGGCGAATGTGTCGTATGCCGGAGCGGATTTTCGATTTGATCCTCCCCGATTTGCCGACGTCATGCGCAAACCCTCCCTGACGATCGCAGGGACGGGCAAGCGCATCGGGAAAACAGCTATCGGCGGCTATGTGGGACGGACGCTAAGCAGCCGAGAGAAAGGTGGACGCAACTCCTATCATCCCTGTATCGTGACAATGGGAAGAGGCGGTCCCCCGCATCCGGAGATCATCCGAGGGGAAGATATTGAACTCACACCCCTATTCCTGATGAACGAGTTCAAAGAGGGGAAACATGCCGCTTCGGATCATTATGAAGACGCTTTGATCGCCCGTTTGACCACAATCGGATGCCGTCGGTGCGGAGGGGGGTTCACCGGGCAAGTTTTCAGTTCTGTAGTAGAACAAGGCGCGACTATTGCCAACAAATTGCCGCATAAATTGGTCATATTCGAGGGTAGCGGCGCATCCTTCCCGCCGATCCGAACGGATTCTTGGATCATGTTGGTCGGAGCAAATCAGCCATACAACCGAATCCAAAGCTATATGGGACCCTATCGGCTCAATAAAGCCGACCTGATCCTGATCACCCAATGCGATAAACCGTTGGTCACCGACGTGCGCAGCCTGCGTATGCGGCAAATTTCCCAAAAAATCGCCCCTAAAGCAAGAGTCGTGCGCACAAGGTTCCGCCCCAAACCTCTTAAGTCGATCACTGGTAAAAAAATTATCTGGATTACTACTTTGCCAAAACGGATGGCACCGGTTTTGAAATCATATCTTGAAGAAACTTATGGCTGTCAAGTTTGTAAAATAAGCCACTCTCTCTCGAATCGTCCGAAGTTAAAGGAAGAACTTAACCGGATCAATTTATCATTGGATGCGGTTTTAGTCGAGCTAAAAGCCGCGGCAGTAGATATGGCGACTCGATGGGGGCTTAAACAAAATTTGGACGTAATCTATCAAGATAATATACCGATTTCGGTTGATCGAGACCTGGTCTTGGCTGACGAAGTCATACGGTGTGCGGAATTGGCAAAAAAACGCTTCGGGCAGCGATCTTAATCGATTGAGAATGAGAAAAGGCTTTCACTATGAAATATATTTTTGTAACCGGCGGAGTGGTCTCCTCTTTAGGAAAAGGAATTGGAGCCGCTTCATTGGGTTTTTTGTTAGAAAGTCATGGATTGCGGATCGCTTGTCAGAAATTTGATCCTTACATTAATGTCGATCCCGGCACCATGAGCCCATTCCAACACGGAGAAGTCTATGTCACTGGAGATGGAGCAGAGACCGATCTGGATTTGGGTCATTATGAGCGGTTCACCCACTCCGACTTGACCCGAGACAACAATACGACAACCGGTCAGATATATGAGACTGTGATCCGAAAAGAACGGGAGGGGAAATATCTGGGCGAGACGATTCAGGTGATTCCGCATATTACTGACGAGATCAAAAAACGGATTCGGTGGCTTGGAGATCCTGAGCGCGTGGATGTGGTGATCACAGAGATCGGTGGCACGGTTGGAGATATAGAAGGATTGCCTTTTTTAGAAGCGATTCGTCAATTTTGGCTGGAAGAAAATCGGGAGGATGTCCTCAGTATCCATGTCACGATGGTTCCTTATGTTAAGGCGGCAAACGAAATTAAGACAAAGCCGACCCAACATTCGGTGCAGAAATTGCGAGAGATCGGGATTCAACCCGATATTTTGCTCTGTCGCTGCGACCGTCCGATTGGCAAGGAGGCGCGATCAAAAATCGCCCTTTTCTGCAATGTTCAATACGAAGAGGTGATCGAAGCCCCGGACGTCAGCACAATCTATAAGGCACCTCTGATCTTTCACGAGGGCAAATTAGACTCTCTCGTGATTCAAAAATTGAAATTTTCAGAGATCAAGAAACCAAATCTGACAAAATGGCGCCGGTTTGTAGAAAAAATCGAAAATCCTTCTTATGAAATCAATATCGCGGTTATCGGAAAATATGTGGAACACCGAGACGCATACAAGAGCATTGCCGAGTCGTTTGTCCATGCCGGCGTGGCAAATGATACGCGGGTTCATATTCAATGGGTGGATTCAGAAAAGCTGAAAAGTAGCCCTGCCTTCTCGCAACTCCCCGAATATCTATCCGACGTGGATGGGATATTAGTCCCTGGCGGCTTCGGTGAACGGGGAACTCAGGGGAAAATCGAGGCGATTCGTTTCGCTCGTGAGCAAGGGATTCCATATCTCGGAATATGTCTTGGTTTACAGATGGCGGTGGTAGAATTCGCCCGCCATGTATGCCAATTGCCCGACGCCAATAGTAGCGAGATGAACGCGGAAAGCTCTGACAAAGTAGTCGATCTGATGGCGGATCAAAAGAAAATTTTCGGTATGGGAGGGACCATGCGGCTCGGCAACTATCCCTGTCTTATCTGTCCCGACACCAAAAGCTGGACCGCGTATCGTCGAGAAAATATTGTCGAGCGACACCGCCATCGATATGAATTCAATAATAAGTATAAAGACCTGATGGAAAGTCAAGGTATGATCTTTGCTGGGATTTGCCCGTCCAATAACTTGGTGGAAATTATAGAGCTAAGGGATCACCCTTGGTTCGTGGCAGTCCAGTTTCATCCGGAATTTAATTCGCGCCCTAATGAACCTCAGCCGCTTTTTCGCGGCTTTGTGGCAGCCGCTTTAGTCCATCGGCAGGATCAAAAATATGTATCGTGAAATAATAATAAATAGCACAAAAAATGAAACCCGAATTGCCATTTTAGAAGACGGCCAATTCGTTGAGTTGATGACTGAGCGCGCTACCAATCAACGAATGGTCGGCAATATCTATAAAGGTGTGGTTAGCGCGGTGAAGCCCGGAATACAAGCGGCATTTGTCGATATTGGTCTGAAAAAAAGCGGCTTTTTATCCGCGACTGAAATCGGTAACCTCTATCGTGATCCAGACGATAAAGGCGGCTCTCCTCAGCAGCATCCCCCCCCCAAAACTGGGAACCAACGGATACCGATTCAAAAAGCACTGAGAAAAGGACAGAATGTGCTTGTTCAGGTTCTCAAGGAGCCGATCGGAGCCAAAGGAGCTCGCTTGACCGCAGACCTTTCGTTAGCCGGTCGTTTTGTGGTGTTAATGCCAGGTTCCAATCATATCGCTATATCTCGTAAGATTTCCGACCGCGGCGAACGCCGTCGTCTGAAAAACCTTGCGAAAAGAATGAAGCCGGATAATGTAGGGTTAATTATCCGCACGGTTTCTAAAAAAATTTCTTCCGAGGACCTTGAGAGCGACATTGCGTCTTTGTTGGAACTCTGGAACAGCATTAAAAAGAAGATGAACAAGTACAAAAAAGTGCCGGTTCGTCTGCATAAAGAGATGTCGGTGACTTCTGGAGTAATCCGAGACCTGTTCGGCGAGAAAATCGATAGCTTAGTGGTGGATTCGAAAGAAGATTATCGCCAAATTTTGAATTATGTCAAAAGCGTCTCGCCTCTCTTGGTCAACCGGATTCATTTGTACCGGGAAAAAGTGGCTATTTTTGACGCCTTCGAGATCGAGAAAGAAATCCGGAAGATATTGGAGCGCAAAGCCTGGCTGAAAAGTGGCGGTTATATTGTGATCGATCATACGGAAGCTCTTATCGCCATTGATGTGAATACTGGGAGATATACAGGCAAAAAGAATTTGGAGCAAACGATTTTCAAGACCAATATGGAGGCAACGAGAGAGATCGCGCGTCAACTGAGATTGCGAGACATTGGCGGAATTATCGTTGTGGATTTTATCGATATGAACAGTCGGGAAAATCGGGAATCTGTGCTATCGGAGTTCAAAAATGCGCTGAAGCGGGATCGATCAAAAACAAAGGTGCATGAGGTGAGTCGGCTGGGATTGGTCGAGATGACGCGCCAACGCACGCGTCCCAGCATTCGGCATACATATTATGACGCGTGTCCGACTTGTCAAGGCACGGGTCAAATTCTATCAAAAGAAAGTCTGTCCATACAGATTGAGCGCTGGGTCAAGCGGGCGGGCATCTCTTCCAGAGAACGGCGGATTCGAATTCTAGCAAACCCAACTATTGCCCGCTTCATTCTGGATGAAAACGAACAACAGTTGAATGAATTGCAAAGTAATTATCAGATCGAAATTCATATCGATAGCGACGCCTCGTTGGGTCTGGATGAATTTCAAGTTTATTCGCTGACGACAAATGAAGAAATAACAGAAGAATTTTTTGCTTGACAGTTTTTTTCTTGACAGAAAGATACCTACTTCCTATCTTATGGAACTATAATGAAATTTGAGAAAAAGATCATTGATCTTTGTGGGAGGAAGATGCTGTGTATGCGATTATGATGACGGGGGGTCTACAATACCGTGTGACGAAAAACGACGTAATTCAAGTCCCCAGAATGAATATGGAACCAGGCGATGATGTCGAGATTGGTCAAGTTATGTTATATGCCTCGGACACTGGTCAAATCACGGTTGGAAAACCGATGATTGAAGGAGCAAAGGTGTACGCCAAAGTCTTAGATGAAGCTCGAGGCAAAAAATTGATCGTCTTTAAGATGAAACGTCGCAAAAAATATCGCCGTAAAAACGGTCACCGTCAATGGTATACGGAATTATTGATAAAAGATATTGTGCCGGAATCCGATGATCAAAATATGGAACCGGATTCAGCAGACGATATAACGGTCGTGGTTTAATTTTTAAAGGTCGGGGTGTGGCGCAGTCCGGTTAGCGCGCCTGCTTTGGGAGCAGGAAGTCGGAGGTTCGAATCCTCTCACCCCGACCAAATTTGCGCCCGTAGCTCAGTTGGATAGAGCAACGGACTTCTAATCCGTAGGTCAGAGGTTCGAATCCTCTCGGGCGCGCCAGATGCGACCTTGATTATGACAAATATATGGATGGATGAAAGTCCATCCATTTTTGTTAATTCCTCAGATTGCATTCGATTCGAGAAAGTGAGCATGAACTATCCGCGTCGTGTAGCGATTATCGGAGCGGGAAATGTCGGGAACAAACTTGCTCGCCTTTTGCTCCGAGCAGACTTTATTATAACCGGCGTTTCCAGCCGACGTCTGGATTCTGCGCGGAACCTTGCCAATAAAATTCACGCGCCGATTTTCACAACCCGACCCGAGGAATTGATTCAAGAATCCGATATCCTCTTTTTGACAACGCCCGACTCTCAAATCGAATCCGTTAGTCGACAATTGGCGCAATGCGCTCCGCTTCAAAAAGAACGATACGTGTGCCATACCAGCGGCTTATATACCAGCGACCTGTTATCCGCTATAAAAAATCGAGGCGCGATTTGCTTCTCATTCCACCCCTTGATGTCCATCATCCAATCGGAGTCGGAAGAAAAAGATCAGCCCTTTTTTGTGGCTCTTGAGGGAGATGAGACCGGTATCAAGTGCGGCAAATATATTGCCAAACAAATCGGAGCCACTCATTTTACGATACCGTCTGAGACAAAAGCCCTTTACCATGCCGGAGCAGTTATCGCCGCAAACTATTTGGTCACACTCTTTTCCACCGCTGTCCAAGTCCATGAAGCCGCTGGCATTCCCGCTGAAAAATCGGAACGAATACTGATGCCGCTGGTGCTACAGACAGTTCAAAACATTCGGGAAAAGGGAGTGCGGGACGGATTAACCGGTCCAATCAAACGAGGCGACGCAGAGACAATTCGAGCCCATCTGCTTTCGTTTGAAGAAAAAATGCCCGAATTGATCGATTTTTATAAAATTTTGGGAAAACAAACGCTTCCGCTTGTTCCAGATTTTCAATCTATGCTGCAGACTCTCTTTACGTAATGCAGGACACTGATCCGCGTTACAGCCACTACCTAAAAATTACCGGCTTTCAACAAAAAAATGAATGCGATTGAACTCCTTCTAAAAATGAAATCGACGATTCGACTGGTTATTTTCTTCGCCTGGTTCCTATCTCAACTACAGGGGGCCGCGGCTTCGGATTATGAATTTGATACGATCAATCATCTCTATCATAATGAGCTGTTTCCGCCCTACTGCGCCCAGAATTGGTCAAACATAGATGAATCCTTCTTTATTGAATCTCCCTATGGTCTCTTGATAGCGGGAAAGACTGCGTTTTCAGATCAACAAAATTATGACTTAGCCCGCTTTTTGCTCAGGCAATCAATCCTGCGTTACCCAGACTCGGAAATGGCTGACGAGACATGGTATTGGCTCGGACGCAGTTATTACGCAACCGACGCGTATGGCGACGCGGCAGAGGCGTTTAAGCAATGCTCCCACTTGACATTAGACGAACGATTTCTCTTTTTTGGACAGTATTGGGCTGGAAAAAGTCACTTTGCCATGGGTGAGCATGCCAAAGCCCTGGCTCAATTCGAAGCCTCAATGCGATTAAATTTAGCCTCCGAAGACGCCATGTCCTTGCTTTTTTGGATCGCCAGAACCTACTTCCGTTTGGGCATGTATCAAGAAGCCTCTTCCATGTTCGAGAGCAAAATGCTTCGCTCTGTTCGTCAACAAATCGCCCCTTATTTCTATTATTTCTCCATCCAGTCCTTTCTGGGATTGGGCGAATATGACAAAGTCGTCCGTGACGGAAACTACTTCCTATCCCATTTCTCCGAGCATTTCTTGACCCCAGAGATTCATTACGACATCGCGTTTGCCTATTTTCAACAGGCGCAATTAGACTCGGCACTGCTCCACGCCCGTTCCTGTCTGACCGCGTATCCATATTGCAGCGACTCAACCGGCGACCTGGTATGGCGTTCAGCCGACGAATCGGCTATATCAGTTGCGGAGGAGATCCGTTTTTGGTGGGCGGACGATGTTTATTTTTTATACGGATGGATACACTATCTCCAAGATGAATTGGCAGTTACGGACATATATTTTGACAAATTTCCAGAGTATTTTCCGACGTCCCCCTGGCATTCTCCAGCCTTATTTTATCGAGGAGTGATCTCGTATGATCAGGGCAATTATGAAGAAGCACTTCTGAACATGTCAAAATTTATTCGCGGGTTCCCCAGGGATCCGTTGACAAAACATGCCTTTTATCGAAAAGCATGGGCACTGTATCATCTCGATCGAATTGAAGAAGCGTCGGAGACTCTGGAGATTATAAAAAATCGGTACTCGCAAAAAAACTCGGATTTTTATCAAGAAGCGATTTTTGTCTCTGGAGAAATGTATTATTATCAAGATAAACTGGAAGAAACGCTTGCTGTGTATCAACTTATTATCGATCAGTTTGGTCAAAGTGAGTTCTACGCCGATGCGTTATATGGAGCCGCGTGGTGTTATTATCGGGATAAAAAATTTGATCGAGCACTGGATTATTTCGCCCAGTTTACCGACATATCGCCGCCGAACAGATTATCCGACATCGCCTGCTATCGTTCCGGTCTGGCACTTTTCAAATTACGGGAATATGAGAAATCGATCGAGAGCTTCAAGGCTTTTCTGAGTCATACGGTAGACGCTCCTTTTGCCAATCAAGCCCAATTTTATATCGGCGAGGCATATTTTGAGCTGGAAAAATACGAAGCTGCCATTGATAATTATAAATCGGTACTGACGAATTATCCGAAAAGTCGATCCTGTCCCCAGGCACTATTCGGTATCGGAAATGCGTATTTCAATCGCAAACAGTATCATCAAGCGATCAAATATCTGGAGAAATTGGAAAGCTATAATAACGCGATCCTCCTACAGGAAGGATGGTATTTGATCGAACGGGCGTTGCATGGATTGGGCGTCTATAAAAATTCGCTCGATGTGCTGATAAACTATATCCGAAAGCATCCTGAAAGCGATAAAACTCAAAAATTACAAAAAGAATTGGCATACTACCATTTCCATAACCGCGATTATGGTAAAGCGATTAAAGAATTTCAAGCCATTATCGTAAAATATCCTAAAAGCGCGCTACAACAGGAATCCGAATACATGGTCGGGCGGTGCTACTTTCATCTGAAAGATTTCAGCGCGGCTCGATTCCGGTTAAAACAGGCACTGAATAATGAAAAGCATCGGTTTTTTCACGGATGGGCGCGCTACTATCTTGGTCGATCCTACGCGATCGAGAAAGACGAAAAAACTGCTTTTGTGCATTATGAGACAGTCATATCCGACTACCCGGAATCCGAAGCCGCGCCTTTCGCGCTGCTGGAGATCGCCGAGCATTATATAGACCTGCGCCGCTGGGACGAGGCGCTGCTTAACCTGAATCGAGTGATCGACAAATATGGAAACACCCAGCTTATTTGCGAAGCGCGCTCGAAAATGATAGAAGTCTTGATCGAACACGGTAATGTCGAGGCGTTAAAAAAACAGTTTTCCGCCTTGTCCAGAGCCAGTTGCCCCGATGAATATATGCTGGAGGCGAGCGTAACTCTGGCAAATTATTATTTCGATAATTTTTATTATGAGGAGGCGGAGAAACTTTTTGAAAATATTTATATGGAATATTCCAGATCTGAAAAATGGCGCTGCGAAGCCCTCTATAAAGCGGCTCGCTGCGCTGTAGCACTAAAAAAATATTCAATCGCTCGTGAACGAATCGATCGAGTCCTTGAAAGCGATTGCGAAAAATTGCTCCAAGAAAAAGCGGAACGATTGAAAGAGATCATCAGCTCTAATGAATGACGCCCGTCTCGATTTTCTATTATCTCCCCGGGGACAAGTGCTTCTCAAAAAATTTGCCGATACCCCAATCACACCCGAATTGACGCTCAAGCTGAGCCGTCAATTCCCTAGATCCGAGATTACCCCTGTGACCGAGATACTGGGATTGCGCCAAAGAGCCCTGAAAAAATTTCGCTGCGCAGATAAAATGTATTTCGATCGAGTCGGCATGGAACAGGCAAGCAGCGATCTCACCGCAGAATATCATGCAGCTCGATTTGCCGACTATTTCGGTAAATCGAGCGAAAAACGTATGAGTTTTATGATAGCAGACATCTGCTGCGGCATCGGAAGCGATTCGATCGCATTGGCGAAAAAAGGCTTTCGGCTGATCAGTATCGATAATGATCCCTTAAGATTGCGGCTTTTCAAGCAAAACGTCGCGGCTTATGGATTAGAGAGGCAAATCGACACGATTTGTGCAGATGTGCGAAACCAGGTGCCAAAAGCCGATGGGATATTTATCGATCCCGACCGCCGACCGGGAGGCAGCCGAACCATCTCGCTCCATGAGATGACTCCTTCCATCGATATCCTGCCGAAGTTGAGAGAGGCAACCCCCCATATCGGAATGAAACTGACGCCCATGGTCTCCCTGAGAAAAGTGCCCAGTGATTGCGAGATCGAATTTGTTTCCGTCAATCGAGAATGCCGTGAGGCACTATTTTGGTTTGGTGGATTAAAAAGCGCGGTTCGTCGGGCAACCATTCTGAGTGAGGGCGGATGTGAGACGTTCTGTCGGATTGACGGGGAAGATGAGCCATATTGCGAAACCGGAGAGCCGGGACAGTTCCTGTATGAGCCGAACGGGGCGATTATTCGGGCGCAATTGACGGACAAATTGGGATGTATGCTCAACGCTCGCCGGATCGATCCAGACCTTTCCCTTTTGACTTCGAATCAACATATCCCCACGCGATTTGCAGTCTGTTTCAAGATCGAGAAGAGTTTTCCATTTCAACTGAAACGGCTGAAGCGGTGGCTCAAACAGCAAGATGCAGGACAAGTCACGATCCATCGTCGCGGTTTTCCCATGACGCTGGATCAGATAAAAAAGCAGCTATCGACAAAAGGCACTCAATCCCTGTCGCTATTTTTGACTACTGTATCCGGCGATCACTGGGTATTTCAGGTTCGAAAACTTCCCTAAACCATAAATTTCAAACGTAATCGGTATAATTAAGAATTATGATTATCACATTTTTTGTTATCCTTATCATAGTCAACATGATAGCCGAACAATGGCTGAGTTTGTTGAATCGGCAAGAGGTCGAAAAAAACGCAGACGAGATTCCACCCGCATTTCGCTCGGTTATGGACGAAGCTACCTACGCCAAAGCTGTCCAATACACTTTAGCAAAAAATAAATTTGGCTTTTTTGTCAACATCAAGGATGGGGTAGTCACCCTTTTATGTGTTGTAAATTATTTTTTGAGGAATGGTGCGGGGCACTCACCATAAATAATAGTTCTTTGACATTCCAAATATGATCAGTCAATT
>NBMB01000050.1 GCA_002084765.1 Candidatus Cloacimonetes bacterium 4572_55
TAGCTAAAAGTAAAGCCGTCATATAAAGCGTCATCTATGACCGTTCCGTCCCCGAGAAGCCACAGAAATTGATCGACCAGACAGAAATTATTGTCAAAATCGGTCATGTTCTGAATGAAAATCTCGCCGGGCGAGCAGGTATCGATCACGACCAGTTCAAAAGCCGCTTGTGGAGCTGGACAGACTGTGATTTCGACTTCTATCGTGTCCGGCGGACAACCAGCGCATCCCAATGCGATCAACCGAACAGTGTATGTTCCGGCGTCCGGATACGTCGCATAGCCCAATTGATTTCCGCTAATACCGTCGTCAAATAGAACTCCACAGTGATTGGTCGAAAAATCCTCGAACAGGATCGAATCGCCCTCGCAGATGTAATCAGAACTGACGGAATATCACACTCAGTAGTGCAACTATCAACAGTGACTGTTTGGCAGACCACGGCCAGACAATCATTTAAGCCTGGCACACTGACAGTCAGGCAGACCTGATAGGTTCCATGAAGGTCATACGTGTGCTGCAGGCTATTATAGCCGGGATCCGTTGTTGTGTTGTTGTCTCCAAAATCCCACAGAAACTCCAGCTCCGCGCAAGGTGGGGGTAGCAGAGTCTCGTTGATAAAGTAAAGCATTGCCGGCGCGCAACTGTCAGGCATGATGATGGAAAAATCCGGCTGAGGCAAGGCGCAGACCGTGATCTCAACCTCAATTGTGTCATTGGGACAAACACCACAGCCGAGGGCTATCAGCCTGACCAGGTAAATACCGGCGTCAGGGTAGGTCGCATAGCCCAATTGATTGCCGCTAATACCGTCGTCAAATAGAACTCCACAGTGATTGGTCGAAAAATCCTCGAACAGGATCGAATCGCCCTCGCAAATGTAATCAGAACTGAATTCCATAGCGGCTATTGGCGGATTCTCACAGTAAGGAATACCATACCAGAAACCGACGTCATTTTCGTTGTTCTGGTCGCTGGTAATGCCGATATTTGTTTGACCAACAGTCCCGATCACTTGATAATCATCATTCGACGACTTTTCCACACCGCCGTTGCCAAATACGCTTTCTCCATGAGAATATTGGGCATAGATCCGGTAGGGGAACAGCAATCCTATCATAAACAGACACAGGGCCGTGATGACAATAAACCGAAAATTTTTCACGGTTTTAGGCAAAAATAAATTTTTGCTTTCCATACTATTTTTCATTAACATAGTTACCCTCCTTTTTAGACCCGGTAGGTTTCTAAAACCTTTTAGGTCAGGTTATTAATTAAGGGTGACTAATATGCGGATTTCATCTCGGCCATTATCCAGATTATCGAGGGCTTTGCCGATAATCGCTCCAATCCTGGGATTTTCCGCTTTCATAGCGTAACCGACTGTTGGCGAAGTGGTTAATAAGTCACCTCGTCGGATTTTTCCATAAGTAGCGTCAGCCTTGACTCGAATTTCGACCTCGTTGCCATCGACAAATGTACTTGCCCCATAGGTGATGGTTTGGATTGTGCCGTCATCATTTCGAGCCGCGCCGGGAGCAACGATACCGATCACTGAAGATTGATCAGCCGCATTGCAGGGGATAAACTTGTCCGAATCGGGGTCGATTATCAACACAGTGCCGGGAGCGTAAATTTCGACCGGGTCGGTCAACAACCTCTCGCTGGTTGAGCGATTTACGTTTTCCGCTTGAATAAATCCTTGAACCTGTAGGTCCCCGTCAATCATGATGCCCTTGCCAACGCCAACGTCAAGCCCGTCAAACCAGTGTATTGGCACATCGTTGTCATCATCTGGGGCTTGCATGACCAACTCATTGCTAAGGTTCAAGCCGCCGAGATTTGTCAAATGGCTTACAGTTGTTCCGTCCGATGGGTTAATGACCATGAAAGAGCGAGCGTACATTTCTCCGTCTCCATCCAAACCGGCAACCTCGGTCGGCTCACTATCGACCTGCTGCCACGTATGCCACTTCCCTAAGCCATCGATGGTCACACCGGTAAAGCTGTTTGGCTCATCCGGGTTTGGAAACTCTTTCAGCTCCAGTCGGTGCGGTGAAAATCCGGATTGGCGAATAATTCTGTTCATACCGTCATATTCATAGCGTTGAATATTGCCATTGGTATCATCGGCTGAAGTAAGGCGGCCCATATTATCGTAAGTGTACCGGATAGACGGGGTGATATCTGTATGTCCGCTTTCGCCCTGAATTCTGAGTGTTGGCAACTCCATATCAGTGATTGTATCAGTAATAGTACGAATACGGGCAGTTCCGGTAAGCAGTTCCAGGTTGAGACCCTTGCCCTCATATTCCCCAGAAGAGGTCACATGGGCATTGGTCGTACCGTTCGGGGTTCCGTCAGTGGTGACCACAAACGATCGGGCATAAACCTCGCTGTCAAATATCGAGTCTACATCTGCCGGGGTAAAGTAAGGATCGCCGTTGCTATCCAGGATGTCCCCCTGATCGGTTAGATGGAGCAGGGTATCGCCGGTTGATGGATTACGAACAAAGAAGGATTCGGCAAAAATTTCGCCGTTGCCGTCAAGTCCGGCAACAAGAAGTCCACCTCGAGTCGCTGTCCAGGTCGAGTTATTATTCAATTTGAACAAATCCTCCTGGCTGTTTCCCAATTGTAGCCCGATTCCGAGATCAAGTTCAATAAAAACATCAAAGAAGCTATCGATCCCAAAGTCATCGATATGAATCTCGCCGGGGAGAATGGTAGTCTGCCCCTCAAGACCGGGCAATAGCAGGTTACCGCTGTCGTTCCAGTGACCGAGGGTATCGCCGGTTGATGGATTACGAAGAAAGAAGGATTCGGCAAAAATTTCGCCGTTGCCGTCAAGTCCGGCAACAAGAAGTCCGCCTCGAGTCGCTGTCCAGGTCGAGTTATTATTCAATTTGAACAAATCCTGCTGGCTGTTTCCCAATTGTAGCCCGATTCCGAGATCAAGTTCAGTAAAAACATCAAAGAAGCTATCGACCCCAAAGTTATCGATATGAATCTCGCCGGGGAGAATGGTAGTCTGCCCCTCAAGACCGGGCAATAGCAGGTTACCGCTGCCGTCCCAGTGACCGAGGGTATCGCCGCTTACCGGGTCCTTAACATAAAAAGACTCGGCGAAAAACTCGCCGTTACTATCCAGCCCGGCAGTCGCAATCCCGTTGTTTTGAAAAGCAGTCCAGGTTCCGTCCTTATTGATGCTATGCCCATTTTGGCTGGAGTTATACGTAGAAAAACCGTTGCTGCCAAATCCGGTTGACGAACCGTCTTCCATATCGACAATTCGGGCACCGTCGCCATCAACCCTAGTCGTACTTGTCTGACCGTAGGTCTCGAAACTCCCGTCAGATTTCATATGGGAGGTGGCACTATCCATTGTACCGTCTTCGGTGACGACAAATGATCTGGCATATACTTCAGAGTTGAACACAGAATCTTGCTCGCTGCCGACCGAATATGGATCTCCGTTAGCATCAAAAATTTGGCCCGTGTTGGTGACATGGAGTAACGTATCGCCAGTCACTGGGTCTTTCACGTAGAACGATTTGGCAAAAATTTCGCCGTTTTCGTCGAGTCCCGAGACGATCAGATCATCCTGGGTTGCAGTCCATGTTCCGCCAGAATTGACTGAAACGCTATTCCCATTGCCATCGCCGGTGGTGACACCTTCCGGCTCGACTTCGGTCACATTGCCCGCCCCATCATCAGTGCGCACGCGTTCTCCGTTTACATCAGTGGCTCCTCCGTTGGAGCTGGGCAGGTGAATATTGCCATTATCCTGCCAGTGCGGAGAATTCGGCGAAACACCGCCGGGATATTCCGGGTCAGGTTCGCCAATTACGACAGATTTGACGAAAATTTCACTGTCGAATACCGAATCCTGCTCGCCGCCGGAAAAATAAAGCTCTCCGTCTCTCAGGATTTCCCCATCTCCAGTCAGTTCGATATCGCCTTCGGTTGTCAGATGCAAAGTAGCGTTTTCAAAAGTCCCGTCCGGAGTGACATAGAAGGATTTGGCAAAAATTTCGCCATCTTCATCCAAACCGGCAACAACCTGACCATCTCTATAAGCCTGCCATGTGCCGTCAGAATTGAGATCGTGACCATTATCGTCTGCATTTCTGCTTGACAGACCGCCTGCGTCGATACTGGTCTCGTTACCTTGATCGTCAACGCTGGTTTGACCCCCGGGACCGACTTCAGTCACATTGCCGGCACCATCGTCGCTACGCATTCCAGTATGATCCAGAGTGGTCTCACCGCCATCCGAGTTCGGCAGCCTGATTGTTCCGTCACTTTCCCAATGTGGCGGATTCACCGTCTCCGGCGTGCCGATAACCACAGATTGGACATAGATTTCACTATAAAAAATCGAATCGACAGAGACCGTAAAAGTAGACAAACTATCGTGAATCATAATAGCGATATCCTCCACAATCCTGACCCAAATTTCATCGGCAAGACAATCCAGATCCAGGGTGATGTCCCAAATACATAAATCATCATCATAGGAAACATCAACGCATAGACCCCCGTCAATGTCCATCTCATTGGTTATCTCATATTCACAAATATCGTCGTTATAAGAGACCCCGATACAGTTATCACCGCTGTGAATACCGAGCAAGGTTTCTAAGTTATAGGTGCAGGTTAGAGGGTCAAAATTTGCCGCAACGCATTGATCGCCGACAATTTGCATAATGTTGTTAATCTCATTATCATCGATTTCGATACAGCGACCCTCGCTATAATTCGTAGCGACAGCGCTAATCGTGATCTTGTTGTTGACATCGTCCGGGGTAATGGTCACATTTTGCCCGGCTACCAGATCGATATTGCCGCCGTCATTGACAACACTGTCGATGCTGGAGACAATATCAGGGAAAATATCAGCGGTTTGCAGTGAATTATTCAGAACCTTCGCCGACGTTACAGCGTCGTCAGCTAGATTCGCGGTACCCACATCGCCGTCTAAAATTTTAGCCGACGTTACAGAGTCGTCAGCTAGATCCGCGGTATTCACCTCGCCGTCTAAAATTTCAGCCGACGTTACAGCGTCGTCAGCCAATTTTGAGTTTGTAATCGCATTATCTCTTACGTTAAAACTATAGGCGGAAGAGGTTAATTCAATTCGTGGTGAAAGTTCAGAGCCAGTATTGACAGCGATCCCCAGCCAATAGGGATCGTCAAAAGAGAGAGTTAAAGCAGTCACACTGCCCAGGATCACATCAAAGACCCCGTTCTGAGTTTGTACTGTGGCGTGTGTTTCTGTCCACAGGGCGGTTCCGCCGGTCTCGGCATTATAGAGGGTGAAGGTTAAGGAATAGGTCGCATTAGAAACCGGATCGCCAGCACTATCTTTTAAAATCCCCTGATAGCTGATGGTGTAAGGAACATCGCCGCTCACAAATTGAACAGTTAGAAAAATGAATAGTACGCACAAGAGCATAATTCGTCTCATAGTTCTTTCCTCCTAAATCGTATAAAAGTATGAAAAATTAAAAAAGCATGGGGAAAATGAATGGAGGGTGAATTAAACACTCCGAAAAATTTCTCAGAATCTCAATGAAGGCAAAAAAGCCGCCCTATTTAGGGTTAAAATCGCTATAGAAAATTGTGACGACGTATAGCGTCGAAGTTGCCTATACGTTAAATTTATCAAAAAATAGAGCAAATGTGGTAGAAAAATAGCAGGTTTAAGAAAATATTAGCTTAAAACAGATGGTTTCAACAATTCTTGTAATTTCAACCAGAAGTGCGCAAGACCTTGCCACACCTTCCTGTAGGGTGATTTTCTTATTAACCGAAATCCGTATTGAAGTGGGATCAAAAAAAATCGGTTATAGCGAGCAGTCAAGTTAATTTTATTTAGTTTAGTTTGTCGAATCGCTCCTGTCAAGGATAATTAATAACTATTTGAATCTTTTTCAATACAAGCGGGAATTTATCAGTTCTTGGATCGCAAAATCGTCTGATTTATTAGCGGAAAATTAAAAAGAAACTTGAAAATTATAAAATTTGATTTATCTTGTAAATATTTTACAAAAAAATAGAACCCAACCTGGATTATTCGTCATCACGGAACTCGATCCGCAGATTACCACATATTAAGAATTAATAATTAAATAGTTATATTTATTTTTTTATATATTTAAACTTTGTTATAACTCTTTTCTATGTTATTTGCGTCTCTTTGGTGAATTATTTAGGCTAAAAAATTTGAGAATAAATGTACTGAAAAGGACCTAATATGAAACGATTTCTATTTTCGATCGGATTTGTTGGTATTTTGTTATTCGGAGGCGCATTAGAGTCCCATGCTCAGACGGGACAACTACAGGGGACCGCTACGGACAGGTTGACGGGAGAACCTCTCATCGGGGTTAATGTTATCCTGAAAGGCACCCCTCTCGGCTCGGCGACCCGAGACAACGGTTCATATCAAATTCCCGACGTGCCTGTCGGCATCTATACCATCATTTTCTCCATGTTAGGATACGAGAAAAAAGTTCAGACCAATGTCTCGATTCGTCCTGAAAAAACAACGTTCCTTTCAGCCGAGCTGGACGAGCAGGTACTTTCCGGCTCCGAAGTGGTGGTGACTGCCGCCAGCTATTTCAGTAAAGATTCGGACGCGCCCACAAGCGTCAGGACGCTCGGATATGAAGAGATTCGCCGGTCCCCGGGCGCGCGTGAAGATATTAGTCGGATGATCCAAAATTTGCCAGGAGTCAACCCGACCGGCGACGATCGCAACGATCTGGTGGTGCGTGGAGGTAGCCCCTCGGAGGCACTTTTCTTAGTAGACCGTATCGAGATTCCCAATCCCAATCACTTTGGGACCCAAGGAGCGAGCGGGGGTCCGATCAGTATGTTGAATACGGAACTTATCAAAAATGTGGAGTTTTTTGCAGGCGGATTTCCTGCCCCTTATGGGGGTCGGATTTCCGCTGTGTTAGATGTGCATTATCGGGAGGGAGACCGGCATCGTTTCGGCGGCAAGGCTGATCTGAATATGGGCGGCGCAGGAGTCAATCTGGAAGGACCAATCCGAGGCGGGCGCGGCTCCTGGATTTTTGCCGCGCACCGGAGCTATCTGGAAGTGATGGAGTCTGTTCTGGATGCCGGCGGCGTGCCGATATACACCAATCTGCAAGGCAAAATGGTCTATGATCTGAGGGACGATCTCAAGCTGTCGATTATTGGATTAGGCGGTCTGGATGAGATCGAAATTGAACAGGAGCCGGATAAGGAGGACTACGAGATCGGCGAGAGGGATACCTCTGAGGTAGAATTCATAGTCAACAAAACACGGCAGTTTTCTATAGGATCTAATCTGACCAAATTGTGGGGACATCGACTATTTTCCAACCTAACCCTGTTCCACTCCTACAACCGATTTTACATTGACTACAATATTCGCGACAGCGAGATCACCCGCCCAGACGATAAACTTGAGCTGGCGACTATTATCCAAACCAACGTTTATGACAATACCTCCACCGAGCAGATCACCGGAGCAAAAAACGATTGGAGATTTGTCCTGCCAAATCGAGATCAGCTCAACTGGGGCGCATCGGCAAAGGTTCTCCAATTCGACCATGATATTGTTTATCAGCCTTATGACTCGTTGAATGCAGTCGGGGGGCAGAGCGAGCCAAATATCGTCTCTGTGAAGCAAGATCCCACGACAAAAATCGGAGCTTATGTCAGTTTTATCAAGCGATTTCCTCCCTATTTTGAGCTGACTATCGGCGGGCGATACGACTATTTTCATCTTTTAGAAACCCATGATTTCGGTCCGCGCATAGGTGCCGCTTTTCATATCAATAAGCGGCTGACCGTGAACGCCGCGTCAGGGATCTATTATCAATCTCCGGAATTTGTCTTTATTACCGGCGACTCGATGAATAGGGAAAATCTCAAAAGCCTGCGTTGTGAGCATTATATCGCGGGATTCGATTATCTCCTGACTGAAGCGACACTTTTTTCTGCGGAAATCTATCGGAAAAATTATAGCGATTATCCGATTTCCTCTGATCCGGACTTTGCCTTCTACTCCACGGCAAACAGCGGCGGGGATTATGGCTCAGTCGGTTCGGACGAGTTGATCAGCCAGGGAAAAGGGAGGGCAATTGGTTTGGAACTGTTGTTGCAAAAAAAGTTGATTTCTGGCTTATACGGTATGATCAGCTACTCCCTTTCCAAAGTTGAACATCAGGCAATGGACAAAATCTATCGCTCAGGCGAGTTCGACAATCGCCATGTTTTTAACCTGGTGGCGGGATACCGATTGAGTAAATCCTGGGAACTCAGTCTGAAATATCGCTACTCCGGAGGTCGTCCCTATACGCCTTTTGACGAGTCAGCGTCGATTGAGGCAGGACGAGACCAGCTGGACACAAGCCGTATCAACGACGAACGGTTTGCCCCTTATCACCGATTAGACCTCCGATTTGATCACCGAAAATATTTCAAAAAATTTGTCTTGGTCACCTATTTTTCAATCGAAAATGTCTATAATAGGGAAAACGAGGGAGATATTTTTTGGAATGAGAAGAAGCTGTCTACTGACAACGCGTATCAAACCGGAATATTTCCTATTGGCGGAATTAGTCTGGAGTTCTAATCTTTTTATTTGTTTTCGGATAAGTCTGAATTCTAATATTATACCCAAATTCTGTGGATAAGCGGCAGAATTTGGGTATAATAAATGGTGACCGAATATTTATTTAGGTATTTACCACGGATTTGTCGCCCATACGGAATCACATATCGGAAATCGCCTTTATACCAAAATCGATGATCCGAAGCTGCAACTCAATCGCGGTCCTTAGATCAATTGGCTGGATCCGGAAGGGGTTGATCATTTTTTCGACAGATTTATTCTCCCGCAGTGCTTGTCTGATTCGAGGCAATTTCTCTTTAAATTCAAGATAAGCAGTCGGAACCCCGGGTTCGTGCGACTCCATTTTTTTCCGAATGAGGAAAAGCGGAATTTCAGTCACTAAGCAAAGCGGATCCCCGCCAAAAGATCGAACAAATTCCATAGAATTCTTATGAAACTTCCCAGCGGTCTCTGGATCGTCTTGCTCAAGAAAACAGTGCTTCATTGCCTCGCTTTCCGGCGTTGTGGACAAGCCGGGGGCAATATAGTGGAAACCCTTTTCGCCCTGGCGATCATAATCATGTAGGGGGTAGCCCCGTTCGGCTGCAAATCGGATAAAATCAGACTGTAGCTCTTTGGTCTTGTCGATCCAATGTTTGTCGATCAAGAGCCAGAGTCCGTCCGCAACGCCCATGCCGTGCAAGCTGAGGTGCAGAGAGATTGGGGTATACGCACTGATAAAATCCGAGGCGGCTTTATTTTCCGGACGCATCTCAGGGAAGCCGAACTCGACGTCGCGTCCAGGCGGCTCTCGGAACTGATGTTGCAAAAAAGGGGGAAGTAGAGGAAAGTGCTCTGTCCATTTTCGATTTCTCGCCTCGCCGTCCGGATCGATGTGCGGGATGATAATAAAACAGAACCGATCTAATAAAGATGCAAATTCCTCTTTATGCGCGGTCCATAGATGGATCAGGTAGCGCAAAGTCTCGGGTCCGGCCGGCTCGTCCGAGTGCGCGCCGGCTATCAAACTCACGGTTCGACTGCCTGTGCCAATGCGGACTGCGTCAATCGGTCTTCCGGATTCACTTTCCCCGATTTGGTAATATTCGGAAATCCCTTTCTCTTTCCCGCATATCTCGCGAATAGTCGGACGAACAGATTCGCTTGTCTGGAACTTGAATTGTCTATTTTTCAGATGCGCCGTCAGCATAATGCCTCCTTTGGGGTCAGCAAATTTCGCAAATTTCGCAGATTTCTCAATAAAAAACCCGATAAATCCTCTTGCCCGGTCAGCGGATCAGAACAATTTTTTCTACCTGGCGAACCGAGTGAGTCACACCGCCCCGCGTTGTCATCCGGCATAAATATATCCCTTCAGAAACCTCGACGCCTGAATCGTTTCGCCCGTCCCATTTTGCTTGATACGTCCCAGCGGCAAGATCGGATCGGATCAATCTCTTCACCCGACGCCCGCTCATATCATAAATCGTCAAGGTGGTTTGCGCCGGCTCCGCCAGTTCATACGGGATAACGGTTTGATAGGAAAAAGGATCGGGGAAGTTTGATAGCAGACGGGTATGTTCCGGAATATCTTCTGGTTGCCCGTCGATCCCCAACGGGACACCGGTTCCCCACAGATCGATATAGAGGATCGGAGTCTCTGGATCGTCCGACAGTATCAAAAATGCGTCCGAGAAATCTCCGGTCGTCTGCGGGGTAAAGCGCATTTCGATTGTCAAGCTATCCTGAGCCGGCACCACATAAGGCAAGTTAATAGGGAAAAGAATCTCGAAAGGATTTTGCGGATAAACGATTTCCTCAATGGTCAAAGAGAACAAGCCTCGGTTGTAGACCAAAAACTCTCCTGGTTGAGCAAATCCCACGTCTATCGAGCCAAAATCATAATAATCGGTTGCCGTATGAATATCGGGTTGCCCTCCGGCTCCGTTCATCTCGATATAAAAAGTTCCGCTTCTTCGAGTAGTCAACACAAGCGTATCATGGTACATACCCGCTTCCGTCGGAACAAATTCGATCGTCATGGAGTGGACTTGCCCTGGAGCAATTGTCAACGGGGTCTCGACATCGGCATGAAACGCGAGCAGATCATGCTCGATGGATTCCACGACGATCTCCCCTGTACCCGCGTTAGTCAGATCGACTATTCGGCGCGCGGTGGAATCGACTTTGACAATGCCGAAGTCGAGACTTGTCGCGGAGAGATTCAAATTTCCAAAAACGCCCTCTCCTTGCAAGGTCATAGACGTTGGATTTTCATCGTTGTCGTTGTTATAAATCAGAATCAGAGCCTCGACATCCCCTTCGGCGACCGGAGTAAACAGAACAGGGACTGCCATCGCGTCCAGCGGCAAAATCGTGTGAGGATAAACCAGTTCCGGCGAGATCAGAAACTCGATATGAGAGGAGACGATCGATCCAATAATCAGGTCTGTCGTCCCCTGATTCAGGATAAAAAACTGCCCAGCAACGGTTTCGCCGACTGGAGCCTGACCAAAATCGTATAGAGTGGCTGGCAAATCGATCTCCGGAGCCAGACCCGCGCCGGATACGTTCAGGATAACGGTCGGTTCGTCGTAGTCGTCGCTGGTCACGGAGATTGTCCCGGGAAGAATTCCGCCGGATATCGGTTGGAACCGGATCGTCACGTCGATAGACTCGTTTGGCTGCAGTATAATGTTCATATCCCTGGAGATCGGAACCATGACCCGATAGTCGGCTCGACTCGAAGTTATATCAATAATCGTGAGCTGATACAGCCCGGCATTGTGAATCTGGCAGAACCAATCCCGGTATTCTGTCAGGGGAAGACCCCCAAAGTCGTGGGTTGCGTCCGCGATCTCGATATCCTGCCCTCCGGAAGCAAATCCGCTGACAGGAATAAGCTCGGTCGGGGTCTCTCGGTCGTCGCTGATCACGGTCAAAGTTCCCAGGTCCTGATCAGAGGGCGCGGTCGGCGTGTAGCGGATGGTCAGGCTCAGCTCGGTGTTCGGAGCAAGGACGCGAGGATCAGTGATCGGATTGACAAGAAGAAACATGTCGCTGCCGGTCAATGAAACGGATTGAATCGTCAGATCAAATTCGCCGGTATTGCGGATGAGACCGGACAGTTCAGCATACTGTCCCACCATGACTTCGGAAAAATTGATTTCTTCCGGCGTATCGATCTCCTGCGCTCCAGCTCTTCCGGAAAGCGATATCCGGAGCGATGCACGATCCGTCTCAATTGTGATATCGCCGCCCCTTTCGCCAAGATTTGTCGGGTCAAATCGGACTGTCGCTATCTCGCTCTGACCCGGAGCCAGATCATAAGGGTATAAATCTGGATTTTGCACCATGAACTCTTCGGAGTCGGAAGAAATTTCGCTCACAGTCAGATCAACCGAGCCGTTGTTGGAAAGCGTGAGGATCCAGTCTGCAAAGGAATCGACATGGATCAATCCGTAATCGTAAGCCGATTCGCTGACTTGCAGCTCGCCCACTCCCCCTTGTCCTCGGAGATCGACAGATTGGACGGGGTACAAAAATCCGTTGCTATGCAAGGTCATTAACCCCTGGTAATACTCTGGCTGGTCTGGAGAAAATTCAACTGTAACAGTCTCTGCTTCACCGACTTGCAGTATAAGTGGAAATGTCGTTTGCCCAAGGGAGAATTGGGGGATGTCGATCCCGATATTTTCTACGATCAGCGCGTCGTTGCCGGTATTGGCGATCTCAAACGTTTCATATACCGAATCTCCGACTGGGACCAATCCGAAATTTCTGGAGCTATCCGATAGGATCATCTCCGGGGCAATCCCTTGACACAAAACAGAAATATTGGGCGTTTGACCGATAATATCCAGGGCGTCCAGGGTCATCAGGTCCGTATAAAGAATCGGCTCTGTGGGCGTTGCCGAGAGAGTCACTTGGACGCTATCGCCGGGGAGCAGGTTGTATGGAACAGTCGGGGAGTCCAGGGTGAATATCTGTTCGGTCAGGCTTATCGATTGGATCATCGCGGCGGCTCCACCCCTGTTTTTCAGCCAGATCGAGCCTGTGGCAGAGATCAAAACCGGGACGTTTCCGAAGTCAAAATCAGACGACGCGATGATATCCCCGGCAACGCCTCGACCTGTCAGCGTAACGGTCTTTATCGCTTCGTTCAGACTGCTGTTATGGAGCGCGACCTGTTGGGACAGAACCCCTACAGCTTCCGGCGAATAACGGAATTGGATCGAATCAAGCGAGCCAGCCGCGATCTGAAATGGAAATTCTCCGAGAGCTGGATAGGAAATTTCAACTTCGGGATGAGTCAGATCCACATGGATAATTTCGAGCGGGTGGTTGCCCTGATTTTCGATAACGAGGGAGCAGTAACCGATATGTCCCACAGTGACGTCGCCAAATCCGCATATTTCATCAGGCATCGTATTGATCAGAGACGCCAAGCCCACGCCAGTAAGCGAGAGTTCTTGAATCGGATTAAGAAGGTCGTCGCTGCTGAACTGGACCGCGCCGAGAAAGTTGCCGATCGCATCAGGCGAGAACGAGAGGATCGCTTCCATGGAATCCCGCTCGGGGATAAACGCTGGGACGTTGTTTGGAATCTCAAAATCGAATGGATCGCCCGATATGGAGACCTCGGTCAGCTCAAGCGCGCCGGTTCCGGAATTTATGAGGAACAGGGATTGATCCGCGCGCTCCCCCACCTCGACTCCGCCGAAATCCTGCTGATTGTTCGACAGGGTCAGCGCGGGCATTACGCCTCGCCCAACGAGTCCCACCAACGCGGTGGGAGAATTGATCGCGTCGCTGTGGACGATCAGGCTCTCGATATAGACCTGCTCTTGAAGCGGAGCAAATATCATCGGCAGATCAATCTCTTCTCCTGGATGTATTGTCCGCGGGAAGCTTATATCCGAGTCTATCAAGAAATCGCTGTGGCTGATATCGATCCGAGAAATTTCCAGCGATATCTCCCCTGCGTGAGAAATCGTCAGGATTTGGGATCCGGTCTCGCTTAATTTTACGTCTCCGAAATCGATCAAATCCGATGAGAGGATAATATCTGACCCGACGCCACGTCCCACCATAGGAACTTGGATCAGCGGCTGTTCCATCGCGTTGCTAAGGATAGTCAAGTCAGCCTGATAGCTTAATGTTTCGGTTGGAATAAATCGGATTTGCGCGTAGATACTGGCTTGAGGAACGATTAAGAAAGGAAATTCAGCGGGAAATTCGGGGATAAAATTTGCGCCAGAGGACTGGATTCCTGTAATCAATAAAGTATCGCCTCCGCTGCTCGTTATTGACAGATAGCGAGATTCGCTCTGGTTGACAGGAACGTCTCCGAAATCTATGAGTTCATCAGAAACCTCGATCTCGGCACCTACCCCTCGTCCCCACAGATCGACCTCCAGCGAGTATCCATTTTGATCGATTAGCGTCAATGTGCCGTGGATCTGACCGGTTCGGGTCGGAGAAAAATATATGGGAATAGTCGGCGTGGAGCAGCTCGATATTTGGAAAGGCGGGCTGACGCTCGAATCCAGATAAAAATCCGGCGCATCGCAAGATGCAGACTCGATCACGATAGGGACGGGCGTCTGGTTGTCAATGGACGTAGACCAACTCATGGTTTCACCTATTCCCGCGGTTCCAAAATGATGGTAGGTCTCCGGAAGGAGCCAATTTTCGGCGATATCAGGGAGCGACGTTTCATATTCGATCCGCTGATTTTCTATTTCCGCGGACTCGACCTCGATCCCAACCGTTGCCAGTTGACCCCCCATATCCGAAGGGACGAATATATCCCAGCTGACCACGCCGCTTTCACCCGGTCCCAAAACAGGGGGATTGACCGGTTTTGTCGCCTCTTCACCGACCGCAAACTCCAGCCCATCTCCGGGATATGCCGTCGCGGAAACCTCTGTGACCGTCATATTTCCGGTATTGTTCACTGTCACAACAGTGGTAAATGGGTTGGGCGAAAATTGACAATTGACGATCTCCAACTCATCCGGCGCGGCCATGGTCAGAGTGAGTTCGCCGACCTCTACATTCAGGTTGCCCACGCCATATAAGGTCGTAAAATCGACGCTGCCTCCGGCTGGAATCTCGATCGGATTCCACCACAGCAACACAGCACTATCGGTATATTCGGTGTTATTCGGGATGGTGTAATCCCAAACCACACCAACAAAAGTCCCCCATTGTCCGATTGCGAATCGATCCGGCGCGATTGCGCCGCCCAGCGCAAAATCGCCCTGTCCTGTCAAACCAGGAAACAGCTCGTTCTCTTGACGGTACTCATAACTCTGCCAAAAATCGGGCATATCCTCTCCGCTAAAATCCCGAATGAGTCGGCTATAGTTGAATTCGTCGGCAATAGGCGACTGATCGTTGCTCGCGACTTGGGTGTCCATCTCCAGTAACAGCCCGACTTCATGGCTTTGGGAATCGTTATTCTCAATAGTGTATCGGATCTTGACCGCGGACCGTTCCGAAAAGCTGACCAGCTCAAATATTTGATGAATCAGCACATTTCCGACTGCCCAAGTCGATTGGATGCTCGAATCTACGAGATGCGGATTATCCGATGGGGTAGCCCATCCCAGCGCATCGCCGAGTCCAGACTCGTTGCTATACATGTTCCCATCCAACTTGGCGTTGGTGTGAGAAGACCAGATGTTGTCTGGGAACCCATACATAAGTTGCCGACCATCCGCGGTTCCGATGACAAATGTTCCGTCTGTATCTAAAACTCGCACCTCGACATAATCGTCGGATAAAGAGATAATCTCTCGGGTAGCCGAGGGGTCGTATGGGCTTTGAGCCGCTTTCCAATCTTCATACGGAATCGTTTCCATGGGTTGGGCAAGAGCTTGATAAACCACGGATAAGACAATCAACATCATAAATAAAAATAATTTACGGATCATGGGATTTTCCCCCTTTTTTTATCATAACGGGAATACTAATTATTTCGGCTTCAGATCAAATCGTTTTCGGGCAATATCCGAGATGGTTTCGCCAATAGAGATCGACGCGGTTGCCGCTGGAGAAGGCGCGTTCAGGACATGGATCATGCGCTTGGCTTCGACAATCCGAAAATCATCGACCAATTTGCCCTTGGAATCCACAGCTTGCGCGCGGACACCCGCGCCGCCACGACGCACGTCCTCTTTCTGCAGTTCCGGGATCAAGCGTTGTAGTGCTTTTACAAAAGCGGATTTGCTCATGGAGCGATACATCTCGCCCATGCCCATTTTCATATTAGGAAGTGCCATCCGCCAAAATCCACTATAGGCGAAGGTCTCGAAGGAATCCTTTGGAGAGAAATCAAATCGACCGTATCCCTCTCGCTTAAATGCCAGAACCGCGTTGGGGCCCGCCTCCACGCCGCCGTGGATCATGCGGGTGAAGTGGACTCCGAGGAAAGGAAATCGGGGGTCTGGAACTGGATAGATCAAATTTTTCACGAGATGCTGGCGCTCGGGGCGAAGTTCATAATACTCGCCTCGAAACGGGATGATTCTTACCCCAGGGTTCACGCCGCACATTCGGGCGATGCGATCCGACTGCAGCCCTCCGCAATTGATCATATATCGGCACTGGATCGATTCGCCTTTCGAGACGTCTAAGAGCAGTCCGTTAGACATTTTGGAACAATTGGTCACTTGTCGGGAAGTCAAAATTTTCCCGCCTTCGGATCGTATGATTTCAGCGTATTTCTTTGTCGCCTGTTTATAATCCACAATGCCGGTCTCGGGAACCAACAAGCCGTCGATTCCCGCGACACATGGCTCATATCGATCTAACTCATTGCCTGTCAGACGTTTAAGTCCGATCAATCCATTCGCGCGACCTCTTTTTTCCAACGCATTTAGATAGGGAATCTCTCGGGTCGAAGTCGCGACGACCACCTTGCCGCATCGATCGTGCGCTATGCCGTGTTCTTCACAAAAGCGATAGAATTTTTCTCTTCCCGCAGCGCAGTTTTTCGCCTTTAACGAGCCGGGTTTATAATAGAGACCAGAATGGATCACGCCGCTGTTGTTGCCGGTCTGATGCAGAGCCATCTGCTTCTCTGTCTCAAGTAGGATCAAAGAGCAGTCAAATCTCCTGGTCAACGCCATTGCCGCCGCCGCGCCTACGATCCCGCCGCCGATTACTGCCACGTCAAAAATTTTGGACATTTTTTACAGTTTCCTTTTGGTCAACGCACTCGGCTGGTTGTCCGCTTTACGTTCATCAGGTTATCCACACGGTCGATCAACTCGCCGTAAGGGCTATAGACCTCAAGCGTCAATTTATCCGCGGACGCGTTGAGTATGAAAAAATTGTATTGTGATGAGAATTTAAAGCACCCTTCATCTTCTAAACATCTTTCAGGATACTTTTCCCAATACACATTCCACGGCGCGGCGTCCTGAGCATAATAAGGCGCGCCCGCACCGCCGCAGGTAAGATACCATACTGGATAGCCGAGATCATCCAACGGCGAACAGGCTTCTCCATCCTGGCATATACACCCGTCTCCATCTGGATCGTCCCGCGTCATATCGCCGACTGGGGTCTGATTATTGATCAGGATGCGGCTGTAGTTGTGCTCGTCCGATGTGAGAACAGCCGCGGCTTTGCTCGACTGAGAAACCATGCGGATAAAGTCATTTCGGACGTCGATAATGCCTTTTGGCTCTGGGACCAGTTTTTCATCTGGATAATAGGTATAAGCCCGAACATTGTTGTCTCCTCGGTACCACATCGCGTCATGGAGATGACCCCCATTCGGAAAAATCGGCTCCTGCGCAAAAAGGACAATATATTTCACGGTGGGATCCGACTCGGCTTGAGCGATTTCGTCAGCGAGCCATCGCATCTGGTCAGGGAGCAGATACGCCTCTGGAGAGCCGCCGAACTCCGCCGATCTATTCGATACCCAATAGTTGTTATTAAACGAGATGCACTTGACCGACCCATATTGAAATGAATAGACCGTTTCTCGATAGCTGGGTCTTCTGGGGTCGTCGGGCAGAGGGCAGTTTGTAGGATTGACAAATTCATCGGCAAAGACCGCCTCGGCACTATGAGTCTCGTAGGGCCACTGATCCAGCTTTATCCTTTTACCTTCTGCGTTTCGATAACGGTTGACCAACGATTCATGGTTGCCGATAGCGGGATAGATCGGACGGCTACGCATGAAGCCGGACGCCACCTGTTTCCAAGCGTGAAGTTGGGTTCGGAAGTCGCTCTGTTCAGACGTCAACCCGTTGATCAGGTCTCCGCCAAACAGAAAGAAGCTCGCTCCTTTTTGGTATGCAAGATTTAGTTCTCGCTCCAAAATGTAGCTGTTAACCCCCATAAAATTCCGTTCGCCCCCGCCGAAACCTTCTCGGCTATCGCCTGCATAACCAAAGACTATGGGCTTATCGTCCCCGGGAGGAGGTGCTGTGCGAAATGTATAGCTGTCGGTCAATACGTCTTGAACCTGCACGGAGTAACGATACTCCCTGCTTGGTTGCAAGCCGCTCACTTCGATCTGATGGTGACGCGTCGGCTCCGGATCGTCGAACTTGCCGACTCCCTGGACAACGACGCTCGCTGAATAAGCCCGATCTGTTTTAAAGGAGACGGTCATACGCGTCGGATCGTCGCTGCGGATCAGGTGGACAAAGGGACCCTCGTAGATTGTCGGAGATTTCACATAAACCGAATCAGTTTTTCGAAAGTTGACGTAAGTGTCATACAGACCCAAAAAACGGTCTTCTTTTTCCCGCTCCAGAAAAAGCCAAGCCCGCATCCCGATCTGTCCCGATTTTTCCCACTCTTTGGACTCGCTGTTTTCTAAGCCGGCGATCGAGATATGACCCACGCCCTTCTTGATACGGGAGAATCTTCTAAATCGTTTATAATCATAGCTCGTCTCATTTGCCTCAAAAGGATAGGGACCGATGAACATCCACCCATATATTTTTTTGGGATCAATGACCGAGCTGTCAACCAATGTGTGGATTGCGGTCAGATCAAAATACAAGCCTTTATTATTGCCGCCACCGTGAATCGCAGCTTGAATCCACTCAATATCGAAAAGGTTTGTCACATCGCCGATGTAGGGCCGCCACCCTTTATCAATAGGGGGGGATCGACACGGATCGATCACCGGCAAATCGGCAGTTTTGGGTTGATCAGTATCTGAAGCAAACGAGCCAGACGTGGGTGTTCCGAGCAAAAAAAGCATACAAAAAATGAAAAAAATGAAAATTTTCTCCGGTCTATTCATCCGTTGTCTCCCAAGTCGAAAGATGATTTTTTATATAGAAGGCTTCCGGAGAAGATAGCAAACGGATAGATATATCGCAAGTTTTTTTTCAGACACAAAAAAAATCGTCAATAAAAAAGGGAGTCCGATAACCGGAACTCCCTTTTCGTTTACTCGAAAATTTCGAGAAATTTCCTACTTTCAACTATTTCCAACTCTTCGTCTCAATCAGGTCCGCGTATTCCTCATGTCGGAGAAGCGAGCTCACCTCGTCGGGATCTTTCAATTCCAGCACGATCATCCACCCATCTCCATAACAATCACGGTTTATTTTCTCCGGGTTCCCCGCGAGGGAATCGTTTCTTTCGAGAATTTTTCCCGTAAAAGGGCTGAGCAACTCAGTTGTCATATTCACCGCCACAAGGTTGGCGAAGGGATCCAATTGCCGCAATCCAAATCCGGGCTCAAAGATATCGACGTCCACAATATCGCCGTATTCCGACTGCGCGAAATCGGTCAAGCCGATTCTTGCAAGATTGCCATCTTCGCCCTCTACAGACGCCCAGATATGTCGATCCGTATAAAATAATTTTTTTGGAATCATGGTCGTGAAATCCCTTATGGTCAACTCAACTGATTCTTGTATCCCTCGGCATCCAAGAGTCCGTTAAGCTCGTTTTTATCCGATAACTCGATCTTAACCAACCACCCCTCTCCATACGGATCTTCATTAATCCTCTCCGGGGTGTCCTCTAATAGCTCATTTTTCTCGATCACCTTTCCAGATACTGGACAATATAGGTCAGATACGGTCTTCACCGCCTCAATTATGCCAAAAGTATCGCCTTTAGACAGATCTTCTTCAACAGAATCGATATCCACGTATACAATATCGCCCAACTCGTCCTGGGCAAAGTCGGTAATGCCGATCGTGGCAATGTTTCCTTCCATACGCACCCATTCATGATCCGTCGAATAATACAATCCTTTGGGGAAATTCATCAAAACGCTCCTTATTGGAATAAAATCCAGAATTGCAATGAAATCCAGATAAAGCGTAACATGTTAATTTAACTCGTTTATTATTCACATTGAAAAGATGGAAAAAATATAGGAAAAATTTCAATTTTTTCAAGCATAATTTTGATAAAACAGGCAGAAAAAATAAATTTTTGATCTATTTTTTGAAAACTAATGCTTTTTTTGCGTGCATTTCCAACCCATTTTAGTATCTTCTCCGGCTCACTGCTCAGAGGGCAACACGAAGAGTTTTTTTTGCTCAAGGAGATATCAGTCCTGTATGGTGGTGATCGATACAATCATTATTCATAAGCCTCGGAGAACCAGAGATATCAGATGTTTGATATTTAATGGGTTAAAGTCTATTTTTAACGACATTTCCAAGAGAACTAGAATTTCAGAACCCTTATTTGGGCTGACTCTGCGCTCTCTGTGA
>NBMB01000051.1 GCA_002084765.1 Candidatus Cloacimonetes bacterium 4572_55
GTCTGCGCTGTGGACACGGTTCTGAACGATACCTGCATTGCTGACGGATCGTTTCAGACAGAAGATGCAGGAGATATCGTCGAGATCGTGATCAATGAGATTTTCAACAACGCCGTTGATTCGGACGACAATCGGGAATGGTTTGAAGTATATAACGCGGAGGAAAATCCTGTAGATATGGACGGTTGGACTATCCGGGACGACGACAACGATTCGCACGTCATTGCCGGGTCTTTGATTGTTCCAGCTCAAGGTTTTGCAGTTCTTTGCCAGAATGGAGACACGCAACTGAACGGCGGTAATGATTGCGATTATGTGTATGGAAATGGAATTACTCTGAGCAACAGTGCTGACGAGATCGTTTTGATTGACAGCGACGGGCAGATAATTGATCAAGTGAACTATGACGGAGGACCGGCATTTCCTGACGTTCCTGGGATCTCCCTATCTCTGGTCAATCCCTTTCTCGACAACTCGGTAGGAGAAAATTGGGAAGAATCGCCCTATCAGTGGGCAGGAGAAGAGGGCGGTTATGGCACGCCTGGCACAATCAATTTTATTTTCGGAGATACCGATTTTGATATGGGGGTGACTGAAGAGGATGTTGTTCCGATTCTTGACAATATTTTACTCGAGGAAGATTACGACATTTTTCTGGACCTCAATCTTGACACCGCTGTTGATATTTTAGATATTATTCTGTTGATTGATCTGTTGAATCAATAGCCAAAAACCCAAATCAGGCGGGGCGCGTGCAACGTCTCGCCTGATATTCTGACAGTTATTATGCAAACCAACCAATATTATCTAATCGCTTTTGTCCTGCTCACTGTCGCCTTTATCATCTCTCTGATATTGACGCGAGTCATGCGGGATATAGCAATTCGGCTACAAATTATAGATAGACCGAGCAGCGACGTCAAGACCCATACAATTCCAGTGCCGTATATGGGTGGAATAGCCATGCTACTGACCATTATCCCAACGCTTTTGATTGCGGGATATTTCATCTCAGCGGGCTATCCTTTTTTTTCCATCCTGTTCAGTATAGCCTTTTTATCGATCATGGGATTTGTCGATGATTTGAGAGGTCTCACGCCTTGGACCCGCTTTGCCGGTCAAACTTTTGTCGCCCTCTTGATGGTCTCGGTGGGAATTCGGTTGGAGATCGTGTACTTCCCAACTGAACTCAATATTGCGCTTACGATAATCTGGATCGTCGGCATCACCAACGCCTTGAATATTATCGATATTATGGATGGACTTGCTGGAGGAGTCGCGTTAATAGCCGGAGCCGTTTTCTTATTTGTCGCGTTACCCGCGCCCCAGCCTGAAATTCTCATCCTGAGCGCAACGCTGATCGGAGCGGTCGGAGGATTTTTGGTTCATAACTATTCAGGAAAAATTTACATGGGAGATAGTGGCTCGTATCTCCTCGGATTCATGCTATCAATTATTGCTATCAGGGAACAGTTTACCGCTGAAAATAGCCTTGCCTTACTCAGTCCCGTCCTCATCTTAGGCATCCCGATTTATGACACCTTTTTGGTTATGATTCTAAGAATCAGAAAACGCAAAAATCCCTTTCATGGAAGTAGAGATCATTTCGCCCTGCGGCTCGAAGTCCTCGGTATTCCCCGTAAATATGTGGTCATCATGATCTGGCTCATCAGCGTCACACTTGGGCAAGCCGCGTTTATTATGACCCGCTTGAATATATGGGGAGCCGCGTTCGCCTACATCCTCATCGCCATCGTCGCATGCACCGTAGCTAAAAAAATCTCTATGGTCGATATGTAAAAATGAGACGCTAAACGATTCCCAGACACTAAAAATTTTTTCGGACTTTTCTATTTGAGACGAGTTGACTCTCTTGATTTCACGTGGAAATTTATGGAACAATTGAGAATAGACTCGGTAAATTGCCACATTCTTAAAACTATATTTGGCAATAGTTACCTGTTGCCATGAATTTTTATGAGGAAATTTTGAATGATTTACATTGAAAATTTAACAAAGTTATACGCCTCCACACCCGCAGTTGACGATATCAGTTTTGAGGTTGAGACTGGTGAAATTTTGGGTTTCCTGGGTCCAAACGGCGCGGGAAAAACCACGACCATGAAAATGATCACCTGTTACATGCCGCCGACTCACGGTCGTATAAAAATTGCGGGGTATGACGTATTTACCGATTCGTTAGAGGTGCGGAAGCGGATCGGGTATCTACCGGAAAACGCGCCTCTTTATGATGACATGAATGTGTTGGAGTATCTTAAATTTGTCGCCGAATTGCGAGGAATACGAGGTCATGAGAAGAGCTCCCGTATGAAAAAAATGATCGAAGTGACTGCTCTGGGAGATGTTCTTCACAAAGACATCGGAGAGTTGTCAAAAGGATTTCGTCAGCGGGTGGGCTTGGCTCAAGCCATGATTCACGACCCGGATATTTTGGTTTTGGATGAGCCGACATCCGGTCTGGATCCGAACCAGATCGTTGATATACGCGATCTGATCCGTCGTTTGGGAGAGGAAAAGACTGTGATCCTCAGCACGCATATTCTGCCGGAAGTGCAAGCCACCTGCGATCGAGTCTTGATTATCAATAGAGGCAAACTCGTCGCGGACGGAACCCCAGAGGAACTCCAGAGCAGTTTTCAGGGAGCCGAAAAACTCCGTGTGGAATTCAAAGCCGCTGATCGCGACGCGATTTCATCAAGACTCAAGGAATTGAGCCAGGTTCGTTCCGTGAACGACGTATCTCAATCGCAACAAAGTTACTCAGCCGCATTTATCGTCGAATTGGAAAAAGGATCGGACATTCGGGAGGAGATATTCCGTCTTGCTGTTCAGGAAAATTGGGTGTTGCTCGAAATGTATAAAGAACAGGCGAGCTTGGAAAATGTCTTCCGAGAGTTGACGGTGTAAATCCGAAATCTTTAAATCATATGTTTTTTCTGAACATGAAAATTTAGAAATACGAGTTGAACCGCGTTATCCAACTTAACTAAAAGACGAGGAGTTATGTCAAATATATTAACTATTCTGAAAAAAGAATTTAAATCTTATTTTAATTCTGCAATTGCGTATATCTTCATCACTGTTTTCCTGCTGATCACCGGGTGGTTTTTTGTGAGCGACCTCTTTCTGGCAAATCAAGCCAGTCTTCGGGGTCCCTTAAGCATTATCCCGCTGATCTTTATCTTTTTTATCCCCGGTATTTCCATGAGACTCATCTCGGAGGAACGGAAATCGGGAACAATCGAGTTGTTAGTGACCATGCCGGTCAAGGATCACGAGATCATACTCGGAAAATATTTTGCTGCGTTGGCACTACTCTTCGCCGCGGTATTGTCCACATTCCCTTATGTGATGACCATTTCCATATTGGGAGAGGTGGACGGCGGAGTTATCTTCGGTCAATATCTCGGTATGTTGTTGATGGGTGCCGCGTATCTCGCTATCGGCACATTCGCCTCCAGCATGACCCGGAACCAAATTGTCGCGTTTATCACCAGCTTTTTGCTTGTATTCATCTTTTTTTTAATCGGAAAAATGCTGGTTTTTCTTCCGACCAGTCTGGTCGCTATAGCGGAATATATCAGCATCGATTTTCATTTTGAAAATTTGGTTCGAGGCGTTGTCGATTCTCGAGATATGATCTATTATTTTTCCCTGATATCTTTCTTTCTGCTTCTCTCGTTTCGAGCCCTGGGAAGTCGGAAATGGAAATAACCCGTGAGCAACCTGATTGAGGTACTATTATGAATAAAAAAGTAACGCTCGGCTTACAATCTATATTTTCCGTCGCCATTATTTTCGGTATTATCGTGTTGATAAATCTGATCTCCATGCAATTTTTTGCCCGATTGGATTTGACTGAAAATAGTATCTATTCGCTCAGCGATTTTAGCAAAAAAAAGGTCGCTGAATTGGATGACGATCTGACTGTTAAGGCGTTTTTTACCTCCAATTTGCCTGCGCCTTATAGCTTTAACGCCCGATTCGTCAAGGATCAATTGGGCGATTACAAAGCCTATTCAAAGGGCAATTTTCATTATGAATTTATCGATCCGTCCGAGAATAAGGATCTGGAGGCGGAAGCTCAGAAGTTCGGCATCCAACCGGCTCAGATCAATACCATCGAGAATGATGAAGTCCAGATCAAAAAGGTATACATGGGTTTGGCGATTCTGTACGGCGATAAGCAGGAGGTGATCCCCATCATCCAGTCAACCAGCGGCTTGGAATATGACATCACCGGTGCTATTTTGAAAATTACGACTGACGAAATTCTTCGAGTCGGCTTTTTGACCGGACACGACGAGCCGGATTTGGTCGAAAAATTAGGCAAGGTGGAGCAACTCCTCTCCCAGTTCTATCAAGTCATGCCTGTGGATCTCACAACCGGCGAGGAAGTCCCGGAAGACGTCCGCACTCTGATCATTGCAGGACCGAAAAAGCCTTTTACCGACTGGGAAAAGTTCGCGATCGACCAGTTTATTATGAGGGGCGGAAAAATCGCTCTGCTGTTGGATAAGATTGATACCGACATCAGCATTGGCAAGGCGGAAAAGGTGGATATGAGCCTGGATCCGTGGTTGGCGACGTATGGTATCAAGGTGAACGACGATCTGGTGGTAGACGCTCAGAATCGGCAGATCACGGTATCGCAGCGGCAAGGTTTTATGACGATTCAGAGAATGATCCGGTATCCATTTATCCCTATTGTGAATGAATTTGATCGGGAAAACGCGATTGTGAAAGACCTGGAAAATGTCGATTTTGCTTTTGTCAGCACCATTGACACGACTGTGTTGAGCGACAGCGCGTCGGTCCAATTTAAACCATTGGCGTGGTCATCGCCGAATAGCGGAAAGCTGACCGGACAGTTTAACATCAATCCCCAACGACAATTTACTCCTGACGAATTTACTCCCGGACATTTTGTGCTTGCCGCGGCGTATATCGGCTCGTTTAATAGCTATTTTGCCGGAAAAAGCGCGCCAGATCCGGCAGAGGAAGATACGACCGGAACCATACAATCGAAAAGCTACGACAAGCCCATTATCGAGAAAAGCGCGGATAACCGGATCGTGGTCATCGGCGACGCGGATTTTATCCAAGATCAATTGCAGACCAATGTGAGCAATATGATCTTCTTTCAAAATGTGGTGGACTGGCTGACCCAGGATGAGGGGATGATCACGATTCGATCTCGAGGCACCACGGATAGACCTCTGGATAAAGTCTCGGATGGAAAAAAAGGTATAGTCAAATCTCTCAATGTCTTAGGGATGCCGATACTCATCATTGTGATCGGCGTCTTGAACATGTTTATCCGACGTTCTCGCAAACAAAAAAGAGTGGTGGTGTTATGAAAAGGAATATCGCATTAATTGGCGTTTTTATGATCTTACTCGTGGCTTTTTTGATCATGACAAAGACGAAAAAGAAAAGTGAACGCTCGCATATCCCGACCAATTTGATCGAGGCGGATTCTGCGAGAATTTCCAGAATCGAGGTCAAACGCTCTTCGGACACGGAGCCGATTGTTTTGGAAAAGAGAGGTGCTGAGTGGTATCTGACAAAACCGATAGAGTATCCGGCAAATTTGACCAATGTGGAAATGATTCTCGGAAAAATTTCATCGACAAAGGTGATGGCGCAAATCTCCTCAAATCCGGAAAAACAATCCCAATTTCGGGTGGACAGTACCGGCGTGTCTCTGAAAATCTATGAGGAAGATGACTTGAAGGTGGATATCATTGTGGGTAAGGCTGGACGCGGGGGCTTGACATATATCCGCCCGCCCAGCGCGCAGGAGGTTTACTCGGTTGACAACCTCCCCTCTTATATGCTCAATCGAAGGGTCAAGGATTGGCGGGACATGACCATTACAAAATTTGAGAAGGAGGAATTGCAATCGCTCAAATTGGTTCAGGGAGACGAGGAGATCGCGCTGACCCGCCGCCCTGGCGATCCGGATGCGTGGGATCTGATCCGATCAGGCGACGATCAGGTCTATTATGCGAAAAAAGCGCGAATGGATCAAATTGTGAATGGACTCTGGAAATTTAATGCGCAAGATTTTAAGGACGCCCCGGACAGCGCGGCAGTCGCAAAATTTTCCGAGCCGGATTCGACGGTCACGGTTGCCTTGATGGATAATACGCAATGGACGCTCCATTTCGAGCGTGAGGACGCGAAGGGAAACCGATACCTGGTGAAGCGGGAGGATAAAGGAGACGGCGTCTATTTTATGACAAATAAAGGCGTTATCAAAAACCTGTTCCCCTTGTTCAACGACCTGAAAGAAGAGCCGCCGCCAGAACAAGGGCCCGGTCTGCCAGACAGCTTGAAAATCGAGATGGATATGCAGCCGTAGTCGATTTCATAAGAATAGCAAAAAAAATCCCGTCGATCCCCAGGATTCGGTGGGATTTTTTTTGCTATTCTTCCTTTTTAAGGAGTCGTATAAGGAGTCGTATATTCGATCTTGCTAAGTCGCAAAAAATGGTTATATTGCAAATCATCCTCTTCTTTTCCCATTAACCCGAAAAACAGGGACCCATGAAAAATTTAGTTGTTTTATTCATTCTTTTTTTTTCGCTGTTGCATCCTCTACTTGGGACAATGATTGGCGCGGAAGTCAATCTGCACAAACCCAAATTTGATCGGATTCTCGCGCAATCTCACGTTACGACGTATTCTGTGACTCAGGATAACGAAGGATTTCTGTGGTTTGGCGCACAAAATGGACTCAGTCGATACGATGGTTATGCGTTTCAAACCTTTCAACATCATCCCGGAGACACCACTTCTCTCTCCAGCGACAATGTCAGTCAAATTTTATCGAATCAAGACGGCTCAATCTGGGTTGCAACCTGGGGAGGCGGGCTGAACCGATTCGATCCCAATACCAAGCAAGCGATTTACTACATGCACGATCCGGACGATCCGCACAGTATCTCCCATAATCGGACGCAGTCTATTCATATCGATCGTGAAGGAAAACTGTGGATCGGGACTGCCGGAGGAGGACTGAATCGATTTGACCAGGAAAACGAACGCTTTATCCGATATGCGCATGATGAGAATGACCCAAACTCGATCAGCAGTAACCGAATTTGGGATATTGCAGAGGATAACCAGGGCGCGCTCTGGATTGGAACGGACAGGGGATTGAACCGGTTTGATCCAGAAAGCGGGCAGTTTGCTCACTATTTCCATGACCCCGATGATCCCCATAGCCTGAGCCACAACGTGGTACGAGCGCTACACATAGACGCCAAAGATCAAGTTTGGGTCGGAGCGCAAAATGGCATGAGCCTGTTTGACCCAGAGAATGAGCAGTTCGATAAAATTCTGTTCCAGGAAAATATTGAGGCAGATCCAAGGTGCTTTATTGTCAACACGTTATATGAAGATCATCTTGGCATGTTGTGGGTCGGGACTCAGGGCGGGTTGGTTTATGGATTGAACTTTGAGGAGGGGGATTTTCGGAGATTCACGTATGACCCTTATGATGATTTCAGCCTCAGCAACAACGACGTGAGGTCTATCTTTGAAGACCGCTCTCATAACCTATGGATTGCAACCCGTCGAGGCGGACTGAATAAGTTGGACTTAAAGCCAAATAAGTTTGTCCATTATAAACATGATCCTCAGAACCCGAATAGCCTGTCGAATGATATCGTCTGGTCCATCTGTGAAGACGCAGAGGGCGATATATATGTCGGCACGGACTACGGCTTAAATCGGCTGACCGGTCGAGTTCAAGAACGGAAGGAGGCTTCCTATCCCCATCTCAGTTCGGGACAGGGGAGGTTCGTTATATACCGTAAAAACCCAGAACAGTCAGGCGGCATTCCCTGGAATCGGGTGACTGCTCTCTACTTGGACAGAGACAAGCGTTTGTGGGTCGGGACAGACGGCGGCGGATTAAATTTGTTCGATCCGGAGAACGAGACCTTCCAAGCCTATCTGCATGACCCAGAAAACCCAAAAAGTATCGCGGATAATGACATCTTTCGTCTCTACGAAGATCGGCAGGGGCGGTTTTGGGTCGGGACAGACGGCGGAGGTTTGGATCGATTCGATCGAGAGAGCGGTGAGTTTTTTCATTTTCCATACGATCCGAATCGACCGGAAAGTCTGAGCGACAATACCGTATGGTCGATCTTTCAGGATAACGAAGGACAAATTTGGGTCGGAACTGGAAATGGTCTAAACCGCTATCTATCTGAAAAAGAAGGATTTGTCCGATACCAGCACAACCTCCACGACTCCGATACTATAAGCAACAGCGATGTGCGGGCAATTTTTCAAGACAGCTCTGAACGGATATGGATCGGCACGCATGGCGGGGGACTGAACCAGTTTTATTCGGAGAGCGACTCATTCGTCTATTACAGCAAGGATCACGGGCTTCCCAACCATGTGATTTACGGGATTTTGGAAGACGACTCGCTTAATTTATGGCTCAGTACAAATAAGGGTCTGTCGAAATTCAACCCGGATTCCGTGAGTTTTCAGAATTATGATATAAGCGACGGCTTGCAAGGGAACGCGTTTAATCGGGGGGCTTTTTTCAAAAGCTCGTGCGGTGAGATGTTTTTCGGCGGCGTGGGGGGATTTAACCGCTTTTATCCCGACCAAATTCAAGAGAATCCATTTATACCGCCTGTTACCATCACATCGGCAACCGTGTTGAATCAACAGATTCCTATCAATATGTCCTCGGAGACAGAACCAACAATTCGGTTCTCATACGAAAACCGAATATTCTTTTTTGAGTTTGCCGCGCTGGATTTTACCCAACCAAATAGAAATCAATACTCCTATATGCTACAAAATTTTAGCGATGAGTGGATAAATTCTGGGTATCGTCGCCGCGCCACGTATACCAATATTCCGCACGGAGAATATCTTTTTCGGGTCAGAGGGTCAAATAACGATGGGGTTTGGAACGAAGAAGGCAGCGCAATAAGGGTCATAATCGACCCGCCTTTCTGGAAAACCCGATGGTTTTATCTGCTCGAGATCATTCTTCTTGGACTTGTTTTTGTCGGGATTTATCACTATCTGACTATGAGCATTGAGCGGAAGCTGGAAGTAAAGCGCGAGCAGAGCGATCTGGATTACGCCCGAGAAATGCAGCTATCTATCCTGCCTGACCACGATTTTGATCTGCCGCAGGCGGAAATTATTGGCAGAATGCAGGCGGCAGACGCTGTAGGCGGCGATTATTACGACTTGCTGGAGTTGTCCGACAACCGCTACTGCGTCGTAATCGGCGATGTCACGGGTCACGCTACCGCGTCAGGCTTTGTGATTGGCGTAGTCAAAATGGCGTTGATTACCTCGATAAAATCATTCGGATCCCATATTTCTGTGATCAATCTGGTCAAAAATCTGAACACAGCGATCAAAAAATCGGTTACGCAACGCTATACCGGCATGGGATTTGGCATCGCTCTACTAGACCTGAATGCCATGTTGATCCGCTTGACTTGCACAGGCATGCCGTTTCCCTACTGCTTCAACAAGGAGAGCGGCAAGCTGATTCCCATAGAGATGTATGGCCCTCCTATCGGGCTGGTCGATGAGATCGATCCGAAATCGGCAGAGATCAAGCTGGCTCCCGGAGACGTCGTGATCTTGACCACAGACGGATTCGCAGAATCTCTCAACAGTCAGAAGGAAAAGTGGGGATTCGAGGCGATGGAGAAAGCCCTGACAGAAATTTGCACCACAACGAGCCAAGCCGATCAGATTGCACAGCGACTCTTTGAGAGTTGCAACCAATTCACCGGGGGATATCATAATAACGACGATCTGACAATCGTTTTGGCTCGCATAAAATAAAACTCTGGTATTGAGAGATGGGAATGCAACTGAGGAGCCGAGTAAACGCAACCGGGACCCACCTCACGATAAAGGAAAATCTCATGTCTTACTAATTTGAGAAATAACAAAAAGTTATGAAATTGACGGAAGCAGTTAGCTTTCAAAAAAAAACCATGAATTATCGACAATCTTGTCGATATGGAGGCGTCGGATGTTGGTCGGAACCTGTCGGATCGAATTGATTATCCAAGAAAGTCATTCCTTAAAGGCGAAACGGTCGGTCTTGAATCATCTCAAAGATCGGGTAAAAAATAAATTCAATGTCTCGATTGCCGAAGTGGAGGGGCAGGAGTTATGGCAGCGGGCAGTTTTGGGAATTGCCGCGGTCTCTTCCTCCTCCCGTCACGCGGAAGCGATGATCGAGAAAGTTCTCCGATTTATCGACAACGATGATCGGGTCGAGGTGATAAAAATCGACAGAGAGATACTATAATTTATTGTTTATATTGGGAGAGACTTAGTCTGAATAATTCACCACAGAGTTTGAATACTTTGGATTTCTAAAATATGAGGATGAAAATGACCCAAGAAATTAGAGAGCTAAAAGAAAAGCTGAAAACCGTTTCGGGAATCGAAAAGGTAAGTCTGCTAAATAGGTTAGCTTCCGCGTTTTTAAACTCTGACCCGAAAAAATCGAAGGAGTATGGCGAGGAGGCACTGACAAAGGCAAAAGAGTTGGGATCGGTATCAGAGATCTCCTCTAGCTATCGAGAGATTGGAATTTCATACGCTGTTCGAGGAGAATACGATGTCGCGCTGGACTATTTTCAGAAGGCTTTGGATATGCTACGAGAAAATGGAATGGATGAAAATTTGGAAATTGCTTCCATTTATATCATTTTTGGAAATGTGTACTTAAGGAAGGCGGACTATAACAAAGCTTTAGAATTTTATTTCAAAGCGATCAGGACAACAGAAAGTGCTGGTGGAGAAGATACAAAAATTGCCTCCTGCTTCAATAATATCGGGGTTATCTATAACCGTTTGGATCAAATCGATAAAGCCCTGACGTACTTCCAGAAAAGTTTGGAATTTTCCGATGAAAATAGATTTGTGGCGCAATGTCATAATAATATTGGGATTATTTGTAGACGCCAGGGGAAATTGGACGAGGCGTTGGAATACTATTTCCGTGCATTGAGAATAAGAGAGGAGATCAAAGATAAAAGAGGTATAGCGGGATCTTATGTGAACATCGGAGGGGTTTATATAGATCAAAAAAACTACGACAAGGCATTTGATTGGACTATAAAGAGTTTGAACATTTTCGAGGAAATTGACGATAAAAGCAGTATCGCCACGTGTTGCATAAAAGTTGGAAAGGTTCAAATTGAGCGACAGAACTATGCGTCAGCATTGAGTTATCTGCAGAAAGGCCTGCATATTGCTCGGAAAATCGGAGACATATCCGATGAAATGGGGACCTACAAAGTACTTTCTGATTTGTATGAGGCTCAGAATGATTTTGAGAAAGCGTTGCACTATTTCAAAGAGTTCACCCGTATGGGAAATGAAATTTTTGATACCGAAAAAAGCAAACAAATCGCGGAAATGCAAACAAAGTACGAATCAGAGAAAAAAGAAAAAGAAGCTGAAATCTATCGCTTGAAAAACGTGGATCTCAAAGAGTTGAATCACCAGTTGGAGGATAAAAACAGACAGATAATTGAGGCTCAAGAACAGATCATCCGATTGGAAAAGGAAAATCTGGAGCGTCAAATGGCCGGCGGCTTCGCGCATGAAATACGCAATGCGCTTGCAGGATCAGCGATGGTTTTATCATCCGCGATGAAAGGTGATAAAACCGTCTGCGAAACGAATGCTGAAGAACTGAGGCTGGCTTTCAATCTGATGGAACCTCATATCTCTACTGACGAACTGTATGAGGAAATAATTGACCATTTTGAAATCATCGAAGAAAATGAAGAGATGGTGGATCAAATTCTCAAAATAGTCAATGAAGCCAACCAGCGGGCAATGAGAGTGACTACCCAAATTTTGGAATACTCCAAGCTGGGGAAAACCACGCCCGGAAAAGATGATATAAATCTGGCTGAGTTGATTAGAAAGATAGTTGAGGAGCGTCAGCTTGAGTTTACAGGACAAAATATTGCCTTTAGACTCAATTTATCGGCGAACAGCCACACGAAAGGATCGGAAGTGCATTTCCATTCGATCATCAATAATATAATAATCAATGCTCGAGACGCCATATTGGAAGCCGGGAATGATCGAAATTTTTACATAGACATTTATTTAAATCAGGATGAGCTTAAATATATTATAAAAATAAATGATAATGGTTGTGGTATTATTGAAGAAAATCTTGAAAAAATTTTTGAGCCTTTTTTCTCGACAAAACCAACCACGGGAACCGGTTTGGGGTTGAATTTTATCTCGAAATTGGTTATGCTTTATAGAGGTAAAATTGATGTAAAAAGCACCGTTGGCGAAGGAACAACTTTTACCTTGATTTTCCCTGTAGGACGTTGAATATAAATTGATTTATTTTTGAGAACCGAGGAAGAAAAATATGCCATTTGATCGAATTAGAAGCCGTCGCAAGAGCACAAAAAAGGCAACAACTAAGCCCTTGATTTTGGTTATCGATGATGATCCCAGTATCCTCAGGGCATTGGAATTTAAATTGAAGAAAAAATACAATGTGCGGCTGTGCAACTCAGGCAAAAACGGCATTGAAAGAGCGGATGAGAATGTCGATGTTGTTATTTTGGATATCAAAATGCCCGGCAAAGATGGTTTGCAAGTTTATGAGGAAATCCGGGCAAAATTACCGAGGTTGCCAATTATTTTTTATTCTGCCTACCAAAATTTGTTAGAGGAGTCGGAGCTTCTCGATAAGCACAAACCTTTTGGTTATCTGGATAAAGGCGTCGATTATGAGAAATTGCTCGAGCGTATCGAAAAAGCAATTGTCCGAACGGACAGAATGCGTAAACTGGCAGCCGCCACGAAAATGATGAAGGATACGAGGTCTAACTAAAGTGAAAACTGAACGCTCATGTTTTTTTTTGAGGAGATATGGAAATTACTTTTTAAAGGAGATAATACGCAAATGTTCTTTCTGTTAAACGGATTGGTTTTTATCTTTATTATTTTCGTCGCAACGCCGAGTCAAGCGATCGGTCCAGCACCGGAAAATTTCCGCGCCCAAACCTCGGCATATATTGAGCATGAAAATGAGCTTCGCAGTCAATGGCGAACCGATCCGGATCAACCTCGGTTGGATTATACGCCTCAAGAGGATGGGATCGAGGAGACGCTGGTGATTCGAGTCGATTTTTCGGATCATCCAGGAGAGCGTCCCGCGTCTGATTTTGAGCAGGCATTTTTTGGAGAGGAGACCAGCCTGCGCGCGTATTATAGCCAACTCTCCCGTGAGTCTGAAACGCGGATGTCGGTTTCCTATCCAGATGGGGAGCCGCCGATTTTTCCAGCAGATGGGTCGTGGGTGCGAATGCCGGAAAATATGGCATATTATGGGCAGCCGGATCCTGGAGGACGGTATCCCGACTATTTGAGCCGCCTTAAAGAGATGACGCAGAGTGCGCTGCATGAGCTGATCACCGAGATCGATTTCAGTCAATATGACCATGACAACGATAATACGCTGGACCACCTGGTCATTGTCCATTCTGGAAATGACGAAGCCGAGTCCTACATAGCGAATGATTTATGGTCGCTCCGTTTTTCGGCTACAATCGGATATTATCAGAACATTTTGATCAATTCGGTCATTGTAGTGGCTGAGAATCCGGACAGCAACGTACCGATCGGCACGATCTGCCATGAGTTTTTCCATGAATTCGGCGCGCCGGATATTTATGATTATCACTTAGATGGAGAATCCGGAGAGCCGGTCGGCGCGTGGAGCTTGATGGGAAATGGGAGCTTTTTCGGCGAGGGTCAAAAACCGGCGGCTATCTGCGGCTATCTTCAGATGGATTTTGACGGCAATCCGAATAACGGACTGCGGGGGTGGATCATACCCACTGATATTGACAATAGTGCTACCGATATCGAGATCGACCGGCTTGGGGATTCGAGTACCCGCTCTTTGTATCGTATTTATATTCCCGGCACGGATAATTCCGAATATTTTTTGATCGAAAATCGATGCGCCCGGGAGACCTACATGTATGATCGGGAACTGCCGGGGTCGGACGGGCTGTTGATCTGGCATATCGATGAGGGGATGACAACGGACAGCTATCCGTACCCGATCGGCTTCAACGACGGTCCCGGACTGACGCCTTATTATCGGGTTTGGCTGGAGGACAGCAGGGATCCGGATCATACGGGCTCATACACCTTAGACACCGCGTCTTTTTCTTTGGATCAGAATCGGTCGTATATCTCCCGCGTGGGCGATCCAAACACAGCGGGAAATAGCGATTCGATCGGCATGTTCCGGATTTACGGCGTCGGCTATAGCGGCGAGATAATGAAATTCAGCGTGGATTTTGAGTCCGAGGATATTCCTACGGAAAAACAGGCGACCCGCAATTTCCCCAATCCTTTCCGCACATGGACAAAGATCGAATTTGATCTGCCTGAACCGGAGGCATGCACGTTTGCCGTGTACAATATTTCCGGTCAACGCGTCCATTATCGCAACCTTGGCACAGTTCCGGAAGGCAGCTATTTCGTTGTTTGGAACGGGCGGCATAGCGATGGACAACAAGCGTCTATGGGAAAATATTTCTATGAATTAAAGCTCGGGGAAACAAAAGAATATGGCCCAATGATCTGGATGCCGGAGAAGTGAGCCCTCTCCATCGCCTCTATTCCCGCGTGATTGACGTTGAGCAAAAATCGCTCGGAATTCAGGCGATTCGGTGGGGACTTAGACCGATTTCATACCTATACGGAGCCATTATCTCGGCTCGGAGGCGGGCGTATCATCAGGGACTTTTTCGGTCAGAGCGCGTCAGTTGTTGCGTCGTCAGTATCGGAAATCTGACCGTCGGCGGAACTGGAAAAACGCCGATAACCCTGGCTCTGGCTCGAGAATTGATAAAAAGGGGATTCCGAATAGCGGTTATTAGTCGCGGTTACAAGCGAACTCACGTCTCGGAAAAAATCAGCATTGTATCAGATGGGAAGCGGATCCTGACAGATGTCGCCCATGCCGGAGACGAGCCCCTGATGATCGCTCGACAGGAGCCGAGAGCTATTGTGGCAGTCGGCGCGAATCGGGTTCAGGTCGCTCGGCTGATAATTCGCAAATACACGCCTGACGCAATCCTGTTAGACGATGGTTTTTCCCACCTTGCCATAGCGAGAGATTTCGATCTATTATTATTACACGCGGACGCGCCAACCGGAAACGGTCAGTTTTTGCCTCTCGGTCCATTACGGGAAGCGCAGAGTGCTCTCTCCGATGCGGACTTGATCTGTTTTACCCGCTGCCGTTCGAGTCAAATCGAGCCGATGTCCTTCCATATCCCAACAATTCGATCCGGCTATCGCGTCATAGGCTTTCGTCGCCTGGATTCAACAGATATCACCCCGGTTCATCGATTTCCGCATAAAAAGGCAACCGCGGCTTCCGGCATAGCGAATCCGAATGACTTCGCCCGGATCCTGAAATCCTGTGGAATTCAGTTGAATCGCCACCATATATTTCCAGATCATCACCCTTATTTCAAGGCGGAAGCGAGAAGGATAGCGACCAGTTCGCGCCTGCCGGTGATCGTCACAGAAAAGGACGCGGTCAAGTGGGAATCTCTGATCAATCAGGAACAAAAGAAGTCGGTATGGGCAACGGTCATGGAAAGCTATATTATGGAGCCGGTTCAGGAGTGGGAGAGGTTTCTTGATCGGATAGGGGAGAAAATTCGTGAAAAAAAAAGCGTGATATCTGGCAAGTTTCAAGACCATGGAGTTTGATCCGCAGATTACGCTGATTATCGCAGGTTACGAATTGATAATTATATGACCTACGGAAACCATAGGGATTTTATCTACTCAACCATTCTAACCTTATAAACTTACCTTAAAACAGCTGCCCAGTTTTTTGGAAGCGTTACAGCTTTTTCATCCGAGCCAACGATGATTTTTTCTTTGCAATGAACCTCAAAATTGTTTATAATGTGATTATCAACGGAGAACGTGCGTTCTCTATACCGGTCAATCCAGATTCAGGGATAAATACCTCCGAATCGGTTGTTTTTTACACTGAATCATAGAAAAAAATATAAAAATGAAAGGAGACCTTTATGGCAAAGGCGAATAATTTGGTCACATTTTTGACCGATTTTGGATCGAAAGACGGTTTTGTCGGCACGATGAAGGGCGTTTTGATGAGCATCAATCCCAACGTCCGTTTTGTTGACATTAGCGTTCATATTACTCCGCAGAAAATCTGGGAGGGAGCGTTTGTTCTTCGGAATTGTTATAAATATTTCCCCCCAGGAACCACGCATCTTGTTGTAATCGATCCAGGTGTTGGCTCCTCTCGAGAGGGTGTTATTGTGGAGACGAAAAAATATTTTTTTGTCGCCCCGGATAACGGCGTTTTGACATTGGCTTTTCGTATGGCTGAGGTAATCAGAACCGTAGAAATTCAGAATGAAAAATATTTTATGCCGGAAGTCAGCTCCACATTTCATGGGCGGGATATTTTCTCATCGGTCGCCGCGCATCTTTCTATGGGAGTTCCGGTAACGGAATTTGGACCGGAAGTCGAGCAGGGTCCCTCTCTTTCTTTTCCTGGAATTGAGACTATCGGCGATATGCTCTACGGAAAATTGATTCATATTGATAACTTTGGCAATTTGGTCACAAATATTTCACCAAAGGTTTTGAATGAGCGAGGCCTGAATCTCGATGAAATTCTCATAGGTATGGGCAGCCGTCAGATTATGAAAGTCCACAAGACATATTCTGACGTCGAGCCTGGAAAACTTTTGGCTTTGATCAATTCCTCCGGCTTCTTGGAGATTGCTGTAAACCAGGGAAACGCGGCAAAAAGGCTGCGGGCGCGAACAGAAGACGACGTCTGTATCCGCAAGCGAGATTAGAATATGAATTGGTATACCGAAGCCTTTACCGGCGATTATCTGACAGTCTATTCGCATCGAAATAGAGATGAAGCGCAGCGTCAAATCCGATTTGTTCTGGAGCATGTCGGACATTTTCCGGGACAAATAGTGCTGGACCTTGCCTGTGGAAACGGTCGCCACGCGCTTGAGTTGACAGAACAAGGGTATAGGGTTGTGGGACTGGATTTATCGACGCACCTGCTGTCTGAGGTCAGAGTTGTCGCAGCGGATCGACGTGCTTTGTCTTTGATATGCGGGGACATGCGCTATCTGCCGTTTAAAGAAGATTCATTCGATTTGATCTTGAGCATGTTTACCAGTTTTGGCTATTTTGACGTGGATGATGAGAATATTTCCGTTTTATCCGAAGTCGCCCGTCTGCTGAAGCCGGGCGGCTCTTTTTTCATGGATTATCTGAATCCGGAGCGGGTCAAGTCGAGTCTTATTCCAGAGTCGATTCGCCGGGATCACGGTATGCTCATTAAGGAAAAACGCAGGATCAATGAGGAAAAACAGCGGGTGGAAAAAGAAATTATTCTGGAGAAAAAAGGACAGCAAACGCGCTATCGAGAGTCAGTGCGGTTGTTTTCTCATGTCGAGTTGATTGAAATATTATCGTCTGTGGGACTCACGGTTATTCGGAAATTTGGCGATTATGAATCGTCTCCTTTTTCCGATCAGTCGTCCCGCATGATTCTAATCTCTAAAAATTTTTCGGATAACAGGAGAGGGATGTAGGATAATTGCCGCTATCAGCTCTATATCTTCCATCGTGAGGATTTCGTCTCGATTTATATCGCTCGCCCATCTTTCTATATGGGATAGGGGAGAGGCGGCTTCAGCGATTCCATCGGAAATCCGCGCCAGATCGGCCACGGTTATCCTTCCATCCTGATTAGAATCCCCCCGTTTCGCCACCGCCAATTGACCGGAATATTCGGTCACAAAATCCACATTGTCCGCGTTTCCCATAGAGAAATCCACCAATGTCAGAGGGGTGATCTCGCCGATGTCGAGGTCAGATTGCAATAGCATCTCGATCTCAAGCAACGCGCCGACGCCTTCGGTGAGGGGACCGGGAGAGGCAAATACAACAAAGAGAGTCCCAGGATTATCTCGGTTAAAATCAAGGAAAAAATTGGATCCGATATCAAGGGTTCGAACCGTATCAATATAGGAGATAATCTGATCAGAGTAGACCAGGGAAAATTGACCCGCATTGCATCCCTCCACATGCTCCACCATCAGAGGGACGAGAACGGAGCCATCGCCTGGATCGCAGTATATTTGGGGAAGATACGCGATCGGGGTTTCCTGTCCTGAACCTAAAATCGGCGACATGTTTATGAACCAGAATAATATAGCGATCCTTTTCATTCCTATCCTATCCTTTTTGAAGAGCGAGTCTCACGGCGTTTTGAGTGACGCACTTTAAACTTTGATCTCATCTCTACTCCTTATTATTTAGTCCAGAAAAGATAAAAAGGATCACAGCAGCGATTCCTGTGGTGTAAATAGCGGAGCCAATGGAGATATTGATCATATTATAGACAAGTGCTTTCCAATTGGTGAAGATATAGTAAATCAGATCATGCCCGAGCATCGAGAAGAATATCGCAACCAGAGTAAAGAACTCATTCCAACTGGTGCGGCTGTCATTTTTACCGAGCACAAAACCGACAATGGTCTTGGCAAAAGCATGCGCGCCCAGGGTGGTCGGGGAGTATAACCCCTGGACAAAGCCGATGGCGAAACCAAGTCCCGTGCCATAAAGCGGATTATCCTCTCTGAGCGATCGATAACATAGATAGAGAAAAAGAAAATCAGGTTTTGCTCCAAGGATTTCCATATAATCCAAAAATACGGATTGGAAAACGTATAGAAGCAAAATCAGGAAGAATTCCAATAACAACCGGCTAATCAGTAGTTTTACCATGCGATAAATATTTCTTTTTTAAACTTATAGTGTTGCAGTATTCATATTCAATCTCGAATGGATATGAACTCACACAAGTGAAATCAATATATTATAATATCCATTCGTGAAAAAGTGTGAGTAGTGATGAAAATGTAAGGGTCAAGTTATGTAACGCGGATAGCTGATCCGCGTACATGTATACCACTACCAAAGCGTGCACCAACGGCTCAATAATACCAACAATTTGCGAAAAAGTGCAAAAATATAAATTTTTTTACTATGCGTGTCAGGTACCAGAAATTTAGCAGGTGTCAGAGAGAAAGTCAATAAGAAAACCGCGTTGGTAAAACGAAAAAACCTATAGATCCACGAAAAGCGCAGTCAAAATTAATAAATTGCAAAAACCGTATACGGGCAAAAGTTGCCGGATCAAGACGACCCTTTCTTTAATTCCATCAAAAAGCTATTGACAGCGCGAGTGGAATTTGCTAAATTAGCGCGGTCTTAGTTTCAAACAAAAAGTGCTATTTTTGTTTTTGAGTCACGAAAATCACGGGGAAACTTCGTCAAAAGTGAGCAAATCCGCTCGATATTATTTTGTCTGGAAATCCAATCAGGACAAAAAACATATAAGGAAGGGATGAGAAACGTCGAATGAAAACGAAAAATATTCTTTTTTTGGGAATCTCGCTGCTTGTGTTTGCCGCGGATCAACTGACCAAACAGTTGATAAAGACCCATTTTCTGGAACATGAGTCGATCCAGGTGATAGGCGATTTTTTCCGATTGACCTTTATCTATAATGAAAACGCGGCGTTCGGTATCTCTTTAGGATCAAAATTTCCCTATTCTATCGTATTTGGGAAATCTTATTGACCGGATGATTCTAAAGAAAGTGGTCGATTTTTTTGATTTTGAATTTTTCAATATCATTATCCCGTCGTTCAAAATCGCTGGATTCCAATTTTCTGGATATGAGATGTATCGCTGGCCCATCTTTAATATCGCTGATATTGGCATATCTGTCGGCGTAATTGCTCTTTTTATCCTCATTTGGTTCGAGGAATCTCAGCCAGAAGAATTTCAGGAGGAAGGCGTATCGAAAATCGAACAGCCGATATTATAGAGGTCGTCGCGGAGGAATCTGGACAGCGCATTGACAGCTATATTTCCGACCGTAAGTCGAATTTATCCAGAACCCGTGTGCAACGTCTGATTCGGGATCGACATATCACTGTGAACGGAAAGTCTGTTCGGGTCTCATATCGAGTGAATATCGGGGATAGGATCGATCTGGTCATCCCACCGCCGGAGACGACAGAGATCGTGGCTGAGGATATCGATCTGCGTATTGTGTATGAGGATACCGATATTATTATCGTCAATAAGCCAGCCGGTATGGTGACGCATCCCGCGGTAGGGCATTGGAGCGGCACTCTGGTTAATAGCCTGCTCTATCACTGCGGGGACCGGCTTTCTGGAGTGGGCGGAGAGATCAAGCCGGGGATCGTTCATCGTTTGGACAAGGAAACCACGGGTCTGATGATTGTGGCAAAAAAAGATGAGGCGCATCTCCATCTCGCCGCGCAGTTAAAAGCCCGGACCCTGACGCGTGAATATCGCGCGTTCGTGTGGGGACAGGTCGCCGAGGATCAGGGAACAATCGACGTTCCTATTGGCAGGCATGATCGGGATCGCAAGCGAATGACGGTGCGGCCTCGCGGCAGACAGCGTTCGGCTACTACCCATTACGCGGTTTTGGAGCGGTTCGAGGCGATTAACCCGTCGCTATCCGCGACATACGTTTCGATCAGACTGGAGACGGGGCGGACGCATCAAATTCGGGTGCATTTTCAACACATTCACCATCCGGTAATCGGCGATACTGTTTATGGCGGGCGGGAAAGCTATACGTCCGGCTTGCGAAATGACAGACGAACAGGCTCGGGTCAAGTTCTGAGGACGGTCAAACGACAAGCACTCCACGCAAAAAGGCTTAAGTTGATCCATCCATCCACTCGCCGACCCATTGCCTTTGACTCGGAGCTGCCAGAGGATATGGAAGGGCTGCTATCCTACTTCCGCCGCGCATGCCTTGATTCCCGAAAACAACTGGAACGCATGAGACCCTAATAATTCACCAAGAAGCACGCAAAAACTCAGTATCAGATTTAAATAAGGTTTTTGAGATCATTCTTGAGCTACCGGGCATAACCGTTACCGATGTTGTCATCGAAGATAATGCCTATCATGTGCATTGTACATCGATTTTTGAAGACGCCTATTTGTCCCATTACGTTGACCAAATGTTCAGATGTTCGAATGAATTATGTTCGCACCATCCAGGATTTGCCCATTTCTAGGAAAAAGACCTATTTACATTTAACTGAGCGTCAATTTTACAATCCCGATAACGGTAGCTACTTTAATGAATCTTATTCTTTTGTTAAACCTTATCAGCGGCAGCAATTGAGGTTTTTTCATGCGATATGTGGGACGGCTATGTCTCCTGCCGAAATTGTCATTGACCGGTTCCACTTTTTTGGACAAATGAACAAGGCTTTAGATCATGTTCGTAAACAGTTACGCGGTCAGTCTCCTAGAAATGACGCGCTCAAAGGAATCAAATGGATATTGCTGAAAAACCCGGAAAAATTGACTCCGGAAAACAAACAAAAATTAAAAGATGTCTTTCGCGAATTTCCAGAACTCAAAACCGCCTATGACATCAAAAATGAATTGCGGGATATCTTTGAATCAGAGATCAGTCGGCAAAACGCTCAAACGCAAATCGAACTCTGGGTGGAGAAAGCCAAGAAATTAGATAATCGCTACACCAACACTTTTCTAAACACCTTGAAAAACTGGAAACAATAT
>NBMB01000013.1 GCA_002084765.1 Candidatus Cloacimonetes bacterium 4572_55
TCTAATGAGCTTGATTTCGCTCCTGAGTTTTTGTTCTTTGTTGTTTTTAAAAATGCGGAGGAATTTCAAGAGCAATTTAAACAATGGGGATATATCGCCAGAAAGCAGAATGTTCGTGATCAGCTTTCAGAGGTAAGAATTGGCGTGTAGACTAAACTTACAGTGGGGATCAGGTCGAAACGAAGAAGCTGGTTTTAATCCGGTAAGGAATATTGTCGCTCGCAAAACAAGCAATGCTGAGGTGTAATATGGCGCTAAAGGAAATTGTCTGGAAAGTTTCCGACACAATGTATGATGAAATGACCCAAGTCCAAAAGGAGCTTTCTTTTCCCAATTTAATGGACTTGGTTTCACAAGCCGTGCAACGATACATGGCTGAAGTCCAGCACGAAACCTGGTGGCAGGAGTTTAGAAAGTTGCAGCAACAGGTTCGCGCCTCCGGTGGCTTTCAATTAGGCCAAACAAAAGAAGAAATTATTGCAAATTTGAGAGAACAACGTCGTCAAATATTTGAGTCTGACTATGCGAATATGTATTGATAGTAATCAGTTCATCTTTGGGATTGGCGGAATCGATCCGGCTTCGGAAACTATAATGTCCTTACTGCCGAGTTTAGAGGTTGTGCTTCCTCGTCTGGTCATTAAAGAAGTGTCCAGGAATTTGACGGAGCCACAAACGAAGGTGCTTTTCACATTGCTCAACAGAGCATCGCAAGTCAAAATTATTGATGAACCTGTGCCAGCTGAGATGGTGCGAAAATATGTCAAACTGGGATTACCAGAGAAAGCAGATGCTTTTATCGGTGCATTTGCAGAATGGCAGGAAGCAAAGTATCTGATTTCGGACAATCGGCATTTTCTATCCGAGCTGTCGGGTTCTGCATTTGAGATACTCAGCCCGGAAGAATTTCTGTATCGTCATTATCATACGAAGTTGTAGCAAACTACGAATGATAATGACAAATCACTGCAGGCGACGCAGAAAACGAGCTTCCTATGAGATGCTTGAAAATAATATAAGTGACTCTAATATATACGCTTATAGAAAATTAAATGGTAAACTTGGGTTAAGGAGACCGCATTTTTTTGTTGACAGAAATGAATATGTTTATATTATTATTATGATCTAGTATCGCTTTTAGTTTACGGAGATAAAAAATTCTTTTTAAAAAACTAACTTTGAAGAAAATTATTCGATCACTGACTTGAAAACTTATCGCAACATCAACGCGGATGAATTTTATTCATTTCGCAAAGTAACGGAGGTAACGTGAGAACTGCTCTAACGATAATCAATGCTGTTTTAATAGTTATGCTATTAGTTATACCGGGATATGCTAACCAAAGCGTGGATATATCCACCATAAACATGTCGCCCGAGCAATTACAACAACTGGGTATTTTAGTGAACAATCAGCAAATTTCGGAACGAGATGCAACACGCTTGTACCGGCTGGAAACGGCTGATATTGGCTTGCTTACACGCAATGACATTCCTTTTGCACTGGATAACAACGGACTGCCGATTTTCCGGTCAGATCAGGTCCGCATCGAAAAAAACCACCGATAAAATGACCGGCCGGCCCGTGGGTGATTATTATTTGCTAAAAACAAGCAAAGCTCGTGTCTACCATTCCAGCAGTGGACGAGCGGTTCCGCCCAATGCATTTTGCAGCGAGGCAGCAGCATTTTGCACTGATAGCCCAATTGTTTTCCCGGCCAGCGTGGACAACGGAGGCGCCGAGACCGGTCCGGACTATGACTGTCTGAGTTCGCAACCCAATCCTACCTGGTATTATATGGAAATTGTCACACCCGGCTCTATGACCATCGATATGACTAACAGCAATGTTGTTGATATTGATTTTGCAATTTGGGGGCCATTCGCTCCCGGAACAACTAATGACGCTGCCTGCGCACAAATATCGGGCGGGGCCCTTCTGCCGGCCAATTGCAGCTTTAGCGGCGGAGCGGCGGAACAAGCTAATATCACGGCTGTGGAAAGCGGAGAAATCTGGATGCTCCTTATCACCAATTATTCCAATGATCCGACCGATATCTCCTTTACTAAAAGTGCTGGTTCCGCCACAGCAAACTGTCAGATTATTAACGACCCTTCTATCCCCACCGTTGGCGAGTGGGGTATGATCATCATGGGTCTGCTTACACTCATCGCGGGCACGATCATTATGCGTAAACAGCCAGTAGCGTCAGCCAGAGTATAGGCAAAAATCTTATTGCTTTTTTCATTAAAATCCTGTTTTTTAAAAAGCGCGGTCTGTCTGCAATGGATCGTGCTTTTTTTTACTTCGCTGCGTGGCTGAATTTGGCGTTAGCCCTCGATTCGGGAGAAGAGCCAAATTTTTTCATGGAAGAAACTCGGCTTCGTGAGATGGCTGTAATTTGTTGCAAATAAAGCAATTACGGAATATTTAGCGACCGCCCGAAAAAACGAGTTTCTTATGAGCCAACCCGGAGTATCGCAAAATCTGGGCTGGTTGATCTTCTATTTTGCTCACTTTGCTCTTGCCCGTCAATCAAAAACTACTTACTTTGAAACTGGTGTTCGGAATTATGCCGAACGGTAGAATAACTTGTTATGCCCCTGAAATATAAGTGGAGAGAATATGACAAACAAAGAGTAAGAGGATAAATTAATGAACGAATTTGGAAATATAGACCATAAAATTTATCAAGGAGATGTGATTGAAGTTCTTCAAAATGAGATTAAAGATAGCAGTGTTGATTTAATTTTTGTTGACCCACCGTATAATATTGGAAAAAATTTTAATGGTCGAAAAGATAAGTGGAAAAATGATGAAGATTATTTGATTTGGTGTTATCAGTGGATTGATTTATTATTAAAAAAACTCAAAAATAGTGGAAGTCTTTATATTATGACTTCTACGCAGTTTATACCATATTTTGATATATATTTGAGAGATAAAATTGAAATTCTATCTCGAATTGTTTGGTCGTACGATAGCTCTGGGGTTCAAGCAAAAAAATATTTTGGGTCAATGTATGAACCCATACTTTTTTGCGTTAAAGACAAGAATAAGTATACGTTCAATTCAAATGACATCTTAGTAGAAGCAAAAACGGGTTCAAAAAGAAAACTAATTGATTATCGGAAAAATCCACCACGGCCTTACAATACTAAAAAAGTTCCTGGAAATGTTTGGGAATATCCAAGAGTAAGGTATCGAATGGCAGAATATGAAAATCATCCAACACAAAAACCAATTTCATTATTAGAACGAATTATTAAGGCAAGCACAAATGAAGGAGACACGGTTTTAGACCCATTTTCGGGAACTTTTACAACTTCGTACGTTGCAAAAAAACTTAAACGCAAAAGTATTGGAATTGAAATAGATGAGGATTATTCTAAAATTGGAATAAGGCGCGTTTTAGAACAGTTCAAGTTAAACGGTGAAGATTTAAATCCTGAACCTAAAACTTACCAGATTAAAAATGTCCAACAACAGACACTATTTGAGGCAAAGCAAGAATATGAAGCATAGTTTTACAAAAATAATAAAAGAAGTATTAGAAAAATACTTTGGTGAGAATTCCGAACAAATTTTCAAGAATAGTGAATTAATCCAATATTTAAATATTAAAACTGTATCTGCAGACAGGGGATCAAAATCAAGAGGAAGTTTTGCAAATATTTACGCAATATATGTTTTGATTGAAGATTATATTAAAAATGATTTTCATAAAAAAGGGAAATACTCAAAATATGATGGTGCGATATTTTCTGACCTTTTTAAAAGGCAAAGAGAATTGCCATTTGGAGCAAAACTACAGAATCACGCATTGAACCACAGAATGAACCAAGAGTTCAAAAAATATTTCTCAACCTGCGATTATATTCCAATCATAAGAGTTGTTGAAACTAAAAGGTATTGGATAAACGAAAATTTATTAATTGTAAAAGCAAATAAGGAAAAATTCAACTTAGCAGAAGTAACTATTGAAATTATTGACAAATATGTTGAAACAAAGAAAAGTGCTTTTGATAGTTTTATTAAAACGAGTGGACAATTTAAAACTGCTGAAGCAAAACAACCTGACAAAGTAAAAGAATTCATCTTATCTCTAATTGAACCAAATGTTGACGCTCGAATTTTTGAGATTGTCAGTTATTCAATTCTAAAATATTACTACAAAGAACAAAGTATCTTTTTCGGCTTTTCAATGGATACGATAGAAGAAGAGAATTTGAAACTCTATAAAACTGGCAGGACAAATGCGAATGATGGAGGAATAGACTTCGTTATGAAACCACTCGGTAGATTTTTCCAGGTAACAGAAACTACTGATGTGAAAAAGTATTTTTTGGATATTGATAAACTTGAAAAATTTCCAGTAACATTTGTAGTTAAATCAACTTCATCAATTGATGGATTAAAGGAAAGAATTCGAGACGGAGCAATTGAGCAATACAATGTTGAAAAAGTTGTTGAAAAATATATGGATTGCATTGAAGAAATAATAAACATTGACAGTTTAAAACAGTCGCTTGATAAAGTTGAGAAAGAGAAAAATTTAGGAAATGTTTTATCTGAAATCATCAAACAAAGTAAAGTTGAATTCAATTATGAAGATGATGAGGCTGATAACTAAGATGAATAAAACGAGGCATAACAAATCTTTGCACTTGGCATTTTTGACTCAATTCCACACTTGACGTAAGACCTATTTACTGAAAATTAGTATGAATTGATCCGTTAGTTTAAGCGAGGTATCGTTATGTTAAGTATAACAAATGCAAAATATGTAGGTGGTCATAAAATCCAGGTTTCGTTCAATAATGGGAAGTCTGGCATTGCGGATTTACGAGACATCGTTTTTAATGACAAGAGGCCAATTTTTAGACCTCTGCGGAATGAAAATGAATTCAAGAATTTTCAATTAGATGATTATACCATTGTTTGGTCTAATGAGCTTGATTTCGCTCCTGAGTTTTTGTTCTTTGTTGTTTTTATGTTAATTGTAGGTTGTCAAGAAACTACTGAAAACGATTCGATAACTCCATCGCTACCTTCTTCAATAGAAATGAAATCAATACCTGGCGGCACATTTATAATGGGTGATAATAGTATCTATTCCCCCAGAAAAAATATTACCGCATCCGAACATGAAGTGACGGTAAGCAGTTTTACAGAACCACAGAGGTTATATGTAAAAGATCCCCATACAGATTTTGACTGGAATGCGGTGTGTAACTACTATGATTACACATTGACTCCAAAAGAACTTGACACATCAGAATTGAAAAATGACTATTCTAACTGGTCTGAGCTTCAGAATTTGCCAACACTGGAGGAGGTTTCCAACTATCCGGTAGCATATATTCGCTGGTGGGGAGCTAAAGCTTTTACGCTCTATTATGATATAAAATTACTGACGGAAGCCCAGTGGGAATATGCTGCAAGGGGAGGTCAGGATTTCTTTTATGCAGTTCATAACGGTGTTGATGTATCAGATGCAAACTGGAATCAAACACAAGAAGCACCTGCAAAACATCATCGTCATTATGTAAAAGAGGGCAATCCTAATCCTTATGGTTTGTACAATCTCGCTGGTAATGTGTGGGAGTGGGTAGAAGATAATTATGAGCATTACGACACGACTTTTGTAAACGTAGTTGATCCTCTAATATTGGATGGTTCCGATGAAAGATGTAAGAGAGGAGGGTCATGGAACTATCACCAGTCAACACTCGAGACAGCTGGACGTGATTATACATTCGATTATCGCGGTAATGACCATCATGGTTTTAGAATAGCACGGTAATTTGAGAACCTTTGGGTCTGATCGTCTGAAGGTCTCTGTTTATAATCGAGCAACTGGTCATAATAATTCCAAAACAGCCGACGGAAATCGGTCAGTTTTTGGACATAATCCGGCACGACGACAGTGATATAAGCCTTTCTGCGTAAATCTGCGTAAATCTGCGTAAATCTGCGGACTCTTTTGAAATTCTGTTCGTTTTTTTATCGAAACGCACTCAGGCGCTTAAGAACTGGGATTCGGGAGGTAGCAAAAAGCGATTGAGCTTACTAAATTGCGATTGATCAATTTATTTGAATTCTCCATATCTTATCCATCGGAACTTAAGGAGGGAGCTATGAAGGTCCAACGCCTGGTCGCAAATTTTTCTCGGATTTTTTTTCAGTATGTTCGTCGCAATATGTTGTTCTGCTTATCTGCTGTCGCATCCGCGAGCAGCATCGCCATGATTCTGGTTCGGAGCTATTATGTCGGTGAACTCAGCCACAAATTTCTCATCTGGAATTTGTTTCTGGCATGGGTACCCTTGATATTCTCAAAGTTATGCAATTTCTTTGAAAAAAGGTCATTCAGCAATCGAGAGCTTTTTTCACTCGGATTTCTTTGGCTGATATTTTTGCCAAATGCGCCCTATATCATCACAGATTTTATCCATCTTCATTACATCACCCACAGCCAGTTTTATTTTGATCTATTGATGTTCCAATTTTTCGCTGGATCTGGTATATTAGCGGGTCTCAGCTCACTGATTTATATGCGGGAAGTGATTCGGAATCGACTGGGTGAGTTGCCGGCTCGACTCGGCATAGTTATTTCTTTGCTATTGTGTGGGTTAGGAGTCTATATCGGGCGTTTTTTGAGATGGAATAGCTGGGACATTCTGATGAATCCCACGGGACTTATGATCGATGTATTGCAGCATCTGATTACACCTGGCGTCTGTTTCAAACTCTTTTTCTTTGTCGGTTTTTTCGCCCTATTTCTTGGGATAAACTATCTTCTGCTATCCTTCTTGATCCGACTTCCCGTTCGTTCGAGTTATTTCTGATCCGAGTTGGTCTGCGCAGTCGAGACAGGAAACGTTTTTTTGATCAAACCGAGCCAGGTCCCCCGATCTTTTTGAGGCAGAGCAAAAAAGAAGATTGGCAGCCAGATGAAAATCGGGATAATAAACCCTGTCTCGATATAATTCAGGATGCGCAGAGTCCCGCTCAGGATACTTTTGAATAACGGGCTGATTTGTATCAGATCAATTTCTGTCGGGGTAAAGGCATCGTATATCAACACCCATAGTTTGAAGAGCGCAAAGCAATTGACGGCAAAAATTCCGATCAAAAGTGCCCCCATTTTTCTGGGCAAGGGTAGGGGAGCCGCGAGTATCAGAGCAATGACCAATATAGTAGGCACATAGGTATTGTACCGGCTACTACTGAAAATTTTGCCGCGAGAACGGGGACGATTATCTCCGGGTTGTGCCCGTTTTTGCAAAATAATCATCGTATCCTGATCTTCGAGATTGTCGGTAGGAATTTCTGTAAATTCCACTACGCCCTCATTCCAGAGTGAATGGAAGATCACATTTCCGACGCCTCGATACAGGTGAGTGTATCCTTCTGTGAGACCCGGCCAGGGGATCATAAGCAGAATATAGATAGCCGAGACTTTTATGATAAAGATGATAATCGGTTTTTTCATGCGACGTTGGGCTCCTTTCTCAGTGCCCACTGCGCCCATATTGACCAGAGGACTATCGATAATAGGATAAACAGAGCTTGCCAAACATCAACATGCATGATGTGAAAAAAATTTTGGAAGTAAATTCCGATAAAAAAAAGTGAAACAATACGCGCAAAATTTACGGAAATCAAGACCGCGCTACCAACAAATATTCCGATTAATCTGCGAGTCATGGGCGCGGGAAACGCAAGAACTGCTGAGATAAAAAGGGCGATCGGTCCAGTTGCATCGCATCCCCGCTCGATATTCACGCCAAACATTGGCGAGTAAACTCGGGATCCATTCGTGATGACGCCATCGTGAAACAGGGAAATGATCGCCCCAGATACCTTTGCATTCAGATTCAAATACCAGGGGAAAAAATAATCCAGAAAAAAAGATGAAAGGGTCATGGTATAAAACAGCACCATGAATCCGGCGAACAAACCGACAAATATTAAAAAAGGTTTTTGCTCATGAATCTGTCTGCGCCAGGGACTGATACCCTGACTGGATTTCTCCTCGGTTATCTTCTTTCCCTTATGTTTTTTCCTTCGGGGCATCTCTTTTATCTCCTACTTTTTGACATCTATTCATTTTTGGCCATATTCAACGCGTCAATTTCCGGAATCAACCCTCTCAAATTCCCCTATCAACTGGGTTTCAGCCAGGATATGACCTTCCATTGCCGTGAGCAATTCTTCTTTTGTGGCACCTGGCTTCAGACTCAATTCAGTGTCCAAAGCGTATAGCTTGAATAAATAATGGTGGACGCCGCGCCCTCTTGGTGGACAAGGACCTCCATATCCAATAGTTTGGAAGCTGGTGACGCCTTGCCGAATACCGCTCGGCAATTCTTCGTCAAGCGGGAAATTTTCAGGCAATCCTGTTGTATCGGGAGGGATATGAAATACGATCCAATGCACCCAAGTTCCAGCTGGCGCGTCCGGATCGTCGCAGATCAGAGCAAGTTCTTTTGCCGCGTCTGGGACATTGCTCCAGCTCAATGCAGGCGATATATTGTCGCCCTCGCAAGTATATCGAACCGGAACGGTCTCATCTTCTTCGAATGCGGGACTGATCACTTGAAACGTTGGCTCCGGCTCCGATTTTATTTCAGTCTCAGTTCGATCAGGCGGAGTTGGTTTTTCTGTTTCCGTAGTTTCCGAATTCACAGATTGGGATCGGAGCTCACTCACATCTTGTCGTTGGCACCCGGTCAACAGCGCGAGCACCAAAGAAGTCAATGAAAAAAATAAAAAAATACGATGCATGGCTCAATTTCCTTTTTCAGATTTCATCGATTTTCATCGACGATCTTACCAGGGTACGAATAATATACGAAATAAAAACATAATCCGTGCATACTTATTCGTGCATAATAAAATGAATATTCTTTTTTGTCAAGGAAAGAAACCTATTCGGCAAGCTATCGAACGGTTATAATTCCGTTGACATCTTTCTGTCGTGTCTATATACTTAAATCTTAAATCGTAATCTGCAACTTTAAATCTTTGGAGGTCACGCATGAAATATTCGATTTGTCTTATCTTTTTCTTTTTTCTCATCACCCTCGCGTGTGCCGACACGACCTGGACCCCGTTTCAATTTCAAGTCGGCGACAACTTTCGCTATGAAATCATCCGTCAGACTGACGATAAAGAAAAAAAACTCGGTTTTTTTGATTTTCAAGTAACACAAAAGGAAGAGAGTCGTCTAAAGTTCAAATGGCAAATTGAAGAGGGAGATCTGACCAAATCAAACAGTTTTTACTCGACGATCAATCAGCTTTCCGGTAAAATTTTGGTCGATATGATGGTCAACGGCAGCGAACTATCGGAGTTGATCGCTCAGAGCTTATTTGCCCCGACATTGGAGCTTCAATATCGAAATCTGTCGATAGAAGAGGGCGAAAGCCGCAGCCGACGCGGTGGATCGTCCAAGCTTACAGTGGGGAAGGCGATAAAAATCGCGGGTATTGACGGCTTAACAGTCAGTTATTATGAAAAAGACGAACTTATATTTGAGCATGTGATTGATAAAAGTACGCCTCTGCCTTTGTCCATAAAGACTAAGGATAAAGAGGGACGAATCGTGGTCTGGCGTCTCACGGAGCAATAAGAGTCTCGGCCAACGATCATCGATGTAACCAAAGATGTTGAATCAGGTTACGAAAAATTTCGAACATTGTTTATACAATGATAGCTATAAAAAACGAGAGGATTTGCAGTGATATTTCGTGATCTGGGTATGCGCCAAAAACTGCTGATTGGCTTCAGCCTTGTCGTTTTATTACCTCTGTTGGGGGTGACGACTTTTTCCATAAAATTCGTCACCGATCGCATCGAAGAAAGTATGGAAGAACAGGTGCGCAACGCGCTCAAGGTTGCCCATAATACCTATCAAGAGCAGGTGGTCAATCGAGCGAGGGACGAGGCTGACGCTATCTCTCGAATTTCAAAAGCGCAGGACGCCACCAAGAGGGGAGATCGGGTTGATCTCATCATATTTGTCGGTATTAAGCGGTCCCAGTCCCAAGCACTCCTGCTGGAAATTGCCGACGAAAACGGCGTGTTATTGGCGCGCTCTTTCGAGACATACGAAAACAGCCCGATTCTGCGAGATCCGACGATCCGCCAAACAGTCTATTTAACCGATTTTCCTAAATACCAGATAACCGACCCCCTCTTGACCAACCTTCAACAAGAGCAATTTCCACAAGAATTTTTAGCCTCTTTAGAGTCAATAAAAAACCATGTGTATCGAACAGATCATCAATTTATTGACGCGTTGGAGAAAAAGCTAGGAAAAAATATTTTAGGGCAATATAAAAATCTGATATTAAAAAATATTTTGCAACATCCCGATGCAGACCCGCTTCTCAAAGTCGGCGTCAACTTTTCCAAACTGACTTCAATCACGCGGGTTCAGATAAGCGACGGTCACGCCGACGATATTCTGGTGCGCGGTATTTCTCAAATCCGAACCTATCAAGAACCTTTTGGTTTGGTAATCGTGGGCTATCTCCTGAACAACGAATTTGCCCGCGAGGTGGCAAAGATCACCAATACATACGTGATGGTCTATTCCGGCTCCAATCCGATCGCGTTTTCCTGCGATGAGATTGTCACAGACAAAAAAGCGCCCCCAGAGATTGTATACCCGACGTTACAAAACGGAGAGGACATCGTTGTGGTTCAGGAAATTAACGATTTAGGAGAGCATTCCGTGGGGTATAAGCCGCTGAGAGACGATCACGAAAAAATTATCGGTATGTTGTCCGTGGCGATATCGAGGGATCGGATCACGAATATCAAGACTGCTTCCTTGAAATATTTGAGCGTCAGCGCGCTGATCGCGCTGATTTTCGCGCTATTGATCAGCCATGTAATCTCGCTTCAGATCACAGATCCAATCAACAAATTGGCCCGCGGAGCCGGAGCCGTGGCAGAGGGAGATTTGGATATTCAAATTGACGTAAATTCAAAAGATGAGATCGGCACATTTTCTAAGATATTTAACAATATGACCGCCAGTTTAAAAGAGGCAAAACGTCTGGAGGAAAAAACCATCATAGAAGCCATCGGAGCTCTTTCTAAGGCTCTGGAATCTCGAGACCCTTACTCGGAGGGGCATTCCTTACGGGTGGCGGAGTATTCTCGGGCATTGGCTAAGGAGCTCAATATGCCTCCGTCGGAACAAGAGTTGGTTTATCAGAGCGGACTGCTGCACGACGTCGGAAAAATCGGGATCCGAGACGCTGTATTATTGAAGAACGGACGGCTGACCCGAGAAGAATTTGAGACTATCAAAATGCATCCGGGCAAAGGGTACGACATTATCAAAAATATCGAATTCCTGAAAAATTTACTGCCTATGGTGCATCATCATCATGAGAAAGTCAACGGCGTCGGATACCCGGATAAATTGGTGGGTGATAAAATACCTCTTGGCGCGCGATTGATGGCTATTGCCGATGTGTATGACGCGCTCACCACGGATCGTCCTTACAGGAAAGGCATGCCGCAGGAGCGAGCCTTGGGTATTATCGAAAAGGACGCTGGCTCCCACTTCGACGCGGATATGGTAAAAGTGTGGTTAGACGGGTTTAAAAAAGGCACAATAAAAGATATTCGACATCACCATAAACGGAGAGTACGGGTCGTTAAATCAATTGAGGAAGAAGTCCACGAAGTGGAGGATTCAGATCCAGAAACGCCCGGATCTCGCCCCAGATTCGTAACTCAGAAATAGTCGATTTATCCGCAGGTCGCGCGTTTTTGATGCAATCAGGTCGTCTATTTGACCATAATCAGTCGTTGGGTATGATAAGAATCCGGCGATGTTTTTATAGCGATCAGATAAGCTCCTGAAGGAATTTTTCGACCATCCCAAGAGACTACATGCTCCCCCTCGCCCATCTCTTGATCAAAAATATCAGCGATCTGTTGTCCAGAAACCGAAAAGAGTCGAATAGAAACAGGCGATGGATTTGTCAGTCTAAAATGGATGGAAAAAAGCCCGGTGCTCGGGTTGGGAGCGACCGGAAGGATTTCAGGCGACTCTTTTTGTCGAACCGTCTCCACGGCAATAATTTGTTGTGCTTTCTCTTCTCCCAGACTGCCCACAGCGGCAATACGATAGCGATAGTCACGGTCGGGTAGAACCGATTGATCTTCATAATGATACGCTCTCGGACCGATTAAGAGAGAGTTGGTCAATTGATACCATTCTTCGTCGAATTCGTAGCGGTATACACGACAGCCGACCACTCTATCCGTCTCGTTAAGCTCCCATTCCAACAAGACATTCGGCTCGCGATACGAAGCGGTTATCTGGTCAAAGATAATCGCGATACGAGGCATGATATGGATCGATCCGTCCGTATGATCTATGGTCACAACAATGCCTGGGTCGTCGCAATGGGTCGCCGCCATCTGGTCCAAAGAGACTATGCTCACCGTGTCGATGCCAGGGTCTGCGATAATGTTGAAACTGCATACAGCCACGGCCCCTTCTTCCGCATCCAAACAGTTCTCGCCAAGATCGACAACAAGACAGTGAATAACCCCGGGCGTGTTATAGTTAAACATGACGCTCGCAAATCCAGCCAACCGCTCCGTTGCCGAGATGTGATCCACGCTTAACAAGTCCGAATCGTAATAGATTCGCGCGCTAAATCCGGATAGATCCAGACTATTGGAGACAGACAGATCGATGTCCACCTGTTCGTCCGCTTGACCCTCCTCTTGAGACATGCTAAAAATAACATCTTGCGCTCTCGCCGGAGCGATTGTGAAAAATAGTGCTATGATAATAATCGAAAATCTCATATTGACTCCTTATATTGGATTATTCGTCAGCCGTTTAGATTACGAGTAATTCGCGGCTGAAAGTTACTCTTGACCACGATAATACGCTACGGTTTCTCGAATCCCGTCCGTCAACCGAGTTTTTGGGCGCCAGTTCAGATGTCGCCGAGCATTTTCAGAATCGAAGACGCTCACGCGGATGTCTCCTGTTCTGGCGGATCCATATTTAATAGGAATATCCGCGTCGATCTCGGCTCGGATAGTCCGCGCCAACTCGGTCGTTTTTATCCCGACTTCTGTCCCGAGATTTATGATCTGCCCATCTCCCTGTTCCAGCGCGGATATATTTGCCGACATAAGATCGCGGACATAGATATAGTCTCGGATCATTCCATCCGGCTCTTCGGGATAGGAAAAAACAGTGGGCGACTCCCCGCGAAGCATGGTTCCTGTGAATATCGCGACAACGCCGCCCTCGCCGTCTCCCACTTGCCGTGGTCCATAGACATTGGCATAGCGCAGAATCGTGTAGGGAATGCCGCGCTGTTTCATGTAATACGCCAGATATAGCTCGGTCGTATATTTGTGAATACCGTAAGGGGATATCGGATTTTTCGGCGCGTCATGTCGGATCGGATCATCGCCAACGTCCCCAAAAACCGCGGCGCTGGAGATGGAAATCACCTTCTTTACGCGATACTTTGTCGCGCATTCCATGATCTGAAGCAAGCCGATCAGGTTGACTTCCGCGTCATAAACAGGGTTTTTGACAGATACCGGAGCTTTCATCTGCGCGGCATGGTGATTGATCGCATCGATCCGCTCCTTAGCGAAAATTGCTTCGATTTTTTTACGGTCTCGGACGTCTGTCTCATAAAAAATTGCGTCTGCTGGAATATTTTTCCGCTTACCGGTCGTGAGATTGTCAACAATGATCACTCGATGCCCCAGGCTCAAATACGCTTCGGCTACATGCGAGCCAATAAAGCCAGCTCCGCCGGTTAATAAAATATTCATTCGATATTCTCCAAAAGGATTCAAGAGAAAGGTCAGATACGCGACTAAGATATACATCAGGTTTGATTTTACAAGATTGCGTCAATAAAATCAATTGAATTTTTTTTGGTTTTTTTGGTTTTTTTGGTTAAGAGCCATTTTCTGCAAATAATCGAGCGGGTCTGGCGGGATCGGAATATCAAAATAGCGACGGAATCTAGAAATATCCGCGGTAAAGCGCGCGACTTCATGGGTGCGGACGGGACGGAAAAGCGTTTCCGATTTGGACTCTGTCACATCCCGAACGCGGCTCGCCAGTTTTTGCAACGTCACGCCGGTGCCGCTTCCTATGTTGATGGGGAATCCTAAGATATCCTCTCGATCCATAGACTGCATCAAGGCTTCGATAACAATGTCAATCCGAATGAAATCGATCACCTGATCTCCGCCGTAGATCCACAGTGGATCGCCCCGATACGCCCGTTCAAGGAAAATAGGGATCACTCGACCAAAATCTCTCTCGCCGTACACGTTTGCCAGCCGGAAAATAACGGTCTCCAATCCATATACAGAGCCAAATACTCGGAAGTAAATTTCCCCAGACGCCTTGCTTGCGCCATAAGGATTTTTGGCTTGCAGCGGGTGATCTTCGTGGACTGGTAAGTCCATGCCTTCGCCATATACCTCACGGGACGAGGTGAAAATCACTCGACGGGTTCCGACTTGACGCGCCGCGTCCAACAGATTATAGACGCCGACCACATTGCTCTCAAAAGAGTAGCGGCTATCTGACATTGCGCCCATCACATTCGACTGCGCGCCAAGATGAAAGATGATCTCCTGCCCTTGACACGCGTCTATCACAGCGTCCTTATCCCGCAGATCTCCGCGGATAAAGCGCGCGTCGGAGATATGAGATTCGATATTTTCGGGTTTCCCTCGAAAAAGATTATCAAAAATTGTGACCGTATATTTCCCTTTCGCGATCAGACGATCCACCAGGTGACTGCCGATAAAACCAGCCCCTCCGGTCACCAAAACCGAGCGCGTGGCGACATTTTCGCGTAGAATTTTTTGATGATCAATCGGCATTATGCCTCCTCAAGTTTTTGATAGCATGTGCGAGCGAAGTATCCAAGCCAGCCGAAAATACCGAATAGTTTGAGTCCGTCTTCCAGGAGATATTGCCCGGTCACTTCGTATGGAATGAGGATATCGACCGCGACAGAAAATGCAAAAAATCCGAGCGCGATAAGGAGGAGGATAAAATCGGTCTGCAAGATCAAAAAACGATATCGATAGATGAGAAACACTAACATTACCACGTAAGTAAGCAGAACAACTTTCTCCGGCAGATGCAGAAATCGGGGGAATACGGTCTCGTGGAACATCAGTAGGTCGTCAAAAAGGAGGATTGTCGTCAAGATGGCTGTGTGCAAAAAGAATGGGCGGTACGCGTTTTGTGGATCTCGTTTGCGGAGAGCAACCGCGGCGAAAAAGCAGATAGCCGCGGTAGCGCACCATGCCAACACGCCCATATTGGACAGGATTCCATAAAATGGGTTGGCACTAAAAATCGCGGCGGGATCCCGAGTGAATTTTTGGATCGCTATTTTGAAATGGAAGCGACCAACTAATACAAAAATGATCAGCAGAACCGCGGGAGTATACAGCTTGATCAATGTCGGGAAAAGAGTTGGGATTTGTTTCAGCGGATTTGATTTCATACCGATTTCTCCTTAAATTCGTTGTGGTGTGACGCGTGATGACGATACCTGGCGATAGTCAGAAAACAGGTTCGAAAAAAATAACCGAACCACCCTACAATGCCAAGAAATTTGAAGCCGTCCTCGAATATATGATGTCCATAAATATGGATATGGGAGGCGTATTCCTGGGACAGATCAACAACTATCGAACAACCGAAAAAAATGAAAGCGATCAGGAGTAGTAAAAAATCTGTCTCAAGAATAAGAGTTCGGAATTTAATGACGTAAACCAATGCAATTAGCGCGTAAATAGGAAGAGTAATATTCTCTTTGACGCCGAAAAAATAGGGAATGATTCGGTCGTGCAACATAAACAAATCGTCAATCAAGAGCAAGGCTGTGAACATACCGCCATAGAATAAAAAGGATCTGTGGGTCCCTTCCTTTTTTTCTTTCGATAGTAATGTCGTGCTGAAAAAAGTGATTCCTATTGTCAATGTCCAGACGATCACACCAGTATTGGACAGGAATCCGAACAAGGGGTTGGCTTTGAATATCGCGGCGGGATCGCGAGTAAAATTCGATATGCGAGTATCGGTTATAAGACTCGCCAGGGCAATGCTGACCAATAATAAAAGCGACGGAATATACAGTTTTATCAGATCGGGAAAAAGCATTTTGAATTGCCCGACCAATCGAGAGATCATATTTCCTCCTACCCTGGATTATTCGTCATCACGGAAATCGGTCCGCAGATTACGCAGATTATCGCAGATTATCGCAGATTAAGAATTGATAATTAAAGAATTATATCTTTTTTGCCAAATTTTCTTCAGGAAAACTGGCGCATTTCACTATATTCGCAACAGAGTCACAGAGAGCGCAGAGTCAGCCCAAATAGGTGTGCAATAAGATATATATTCTGCTCATAATCGCCATAATTTTCCCCAATGGAAATGAACCAATCCTGTTTTAAGATCGCGCCAAATTGTATTTGCTGAAGAGCCAGAAATTCATAACAAAACGCAGAAAATACGGAAAAGAGTCATAACATATTAAAATACATATAAAATAAAGATAACGCTTTAGTTATCAATTATTAATTTGCGTAATCTGCGGATCGCACTCTCGATCTTCCTAAAAACATAAATGAACTAACGGGGTCATTGACTTTTGACAGACAGTACGTTATAATATTCCCGTTCATGATTCCCGATAAAAATCGAAGTGCTAAAACATATTCGGGATTATTAACAGACGGATATTTTTGAAGAAGCCGAAAGTCTGATAACTCACCATGACCAGCAGGCGCGGCTCGAGACATCTCAAATGTGGATGCGGATTCACCGACTGCTTTAGAGGGGAAATTCTCTAAAGAACTATGATCCTATTGTGCGGGAGACTGCGGAATTCGCTCTGAAAAAATTAAAAATTACCATTGATAATTATTGATTATGAGTCCCATCTATACGGTCAGAAATCTTCATATCGGTTATTCGAGAAAAAAAAGGATACTCTCCGATCTCAATTTCACTGTGAATCCTGGGGAGTTTATAGCGATTATCGGTCCCAACGGAGCTGGCAAAACAACGCTGTTGCGCACGTTGAGCGGGTTTTTGCCTCCACTATCTGGAACGGTTCTGTTTCAGGACAGCCCGGTATCCTCCTGGTCGCCTCGAATTTTGGCGCAGAGCGTGGCTCTTGTCGGGCAGTTGAACAGAATCGAGTTTGATTTTACCGTCTGGGAAACCGTTCTTATGGGGCGTTTTCCCTATCTGAAAAAATATGAGTGGGAAGGTCACGGGGACAAAAAAGAGACAGAAGACGCGTTGCGCCAGACAGATTGCTATCATTTTCGAGATCGTCGGCTCAGCGTTCTCAGCGGCGGCGAACGACAACGGGTGATGCTGGCTCGAGCACTGGCGCAACATCCATCGGTTCTGCTGTTGGACGAGCCGACTTCTCATCTTGATGTGCACCACAGATTGAAATTTTTCCGGCTTTTGAAAGGGCTTAACCGAGAGCGGCAACTGACAATAATCACAGTCTTGCATGATCTCAATAACGCCGCTCTATTTTGCAGACGGTTGCTACTCTTGGCAGATGGCGGGCTTCTGGCGGACGGACTCGCGGAGCATGTATTGACACATTGTCAATTGTCGTCGGTTTATGGTAACGCTCTTGTGATCGGCGAACACCCTACGCAAAAAACGCCGCAACTCTTTCCAAATATGGAGAATATGGAGATAGAATAGTGCTGCATTTCCTGAACCTCTATTCATTTTCTGACCTTAGAGCCTCTTTCAGATTCAGAATCACAATCAGTTGGTCGTTAAAACGGGCGAGATTCTCAATATATCTCGCTTCCTCGGTTCGTGCATTCGCTGGAGGCTCGGAAATTTCCGACGTCGGTATTTGAAACACTCTGACCACCGAATCGACAATAAGCCCTATCTGCTGCCGTTTCAAGATCGTGATGATGATCCGGGAACTCGCGTCGTAGGGCACTCTGGGTGCTCCGAATCGCTCACGCAGATTGATCACCGGCACGATTTGTCCCCGCAGATTGACCACCCCTTCGAGGAATGAGGGAGTGCGAGGCACTTTTGTAATTTTTGCCGATTTTTTGATCTCCTGAACCTGATGAATATTCACGGCAAATAGATCGTCGCAAATCATAAAGCCGATGAATTGACGCTGCTCAGAGCCGGTATCCCGATCCACTATCTTGTCGCTCTCCTCCATGCTCCCCTCAATTAAGTCGGTTGGAGCATTTCTCATAAGCAGGCTCGGATCGATCAGGGAGATCAGCCCCCCCTCTGTCTTGGCGACGCCTATGATCGCCTTTTGAAAGACCGTTTCCGGCGCGTCCTCAATTTGGGATTTATGGATCATCTCAGCTCCGATCACCTCGTCCACCAGCGCGGCGGTCAGTTCAGTTTCGGTATGCCCGTTCATCCTAAAGTCCATCTTAAGGATAATGATAGGGCGCATTTGATCCCAAGAGTGGTGTTTCATGCCCAAATAATTTTTCAGATTCAGGACCGGGATCACATGATCTCGAAGATGGATCACGCCCACGCACGCAGCGGATGAGACAGGCAAGGATTGGATCCGTTGATTTTTTACGATCTCCTTCACAACGTTGATATTGACGCCATATTTCTCGTCGTTGAGGCGGAAGACGACGACCTGATTTTCGTCGGCGAACGTGTTTATATTTATGAACATATCTTCAGAAAATGCGTCGCTTCCGACCAACAATTCAGAGGTAAATTCGGTATGAGATTTCTTTCCGTTTTCCCAACTCCCTTCCTCGAAAGTCTGATTTTTTTCGTTCATATCAGGATCTATATCAGGATCAGACTCGTCCTTTTCCTTAGAAAAGAGAAACAGCTCCTCGTTGAATTCGTCGCCACGGTTCTCAATTTCATCATCAGGATCAAATTTATCGGGGAGAGAGTCGGCATAGTCTTCCGCTTCTTCAAACAGCTCTTCTGATGGCGGGTAGCGACGGATATTCTCTTCGGTCTCTTCGGATAAATCCGGAGGTTCTTCATCCGAGATAGGGACCTCCTCGCCGGAACCATCTATGTCGGAACCATCCACGACCTCGTTTTTATCCGAAAAATCGTCTGAATCACGGTCCGGCAACAGATTTTCTGGATCCTGACGCGCGTCATTGGAATCCAATTTGGACACGCTACTGGTGGTCTGCTTTTTCCCCATATCACTCTTTTCCCATTTTTATAAATTCCATATCAACCTCATGTTTGCGGAGATATTCGGTAGATTTCATCCTGCCAAAGCACGTCCAGATCCAACACAAGGCTGACGTCGCCGTTTCCCAAAATAGTTGCTCCGGCAAATCCGCGAGTATTTTTGAGATAATCGCCCAACGGCTTAATGACAATATCCTGCTGATTGATCAGTCCATCGACTACAAAGCCGATCCGTCGTTCCCCGATACCTGCGACGACGATAAATATCTTACCGCTTTCCGGTTCGCCCTTGATACCCAACGCCTTATTCAAACGGACAATGGGCAGGATGGAATCCCGGATCGTCACCGCCTCCCGTTCATTGATATGTTGAATGTCAGATGAAAAAATGCTGCGAGTCTCTACCACATTGCTGACCGGGATGGAATAACGCTCCTCGCCCACTCTGACCAACAGCGCTCGGATAATGGCAAGAGTCAGGGGCAATTTGAGCGTCACAGTTGTGCCAACGCCAATCTGGCTTTGAATGTCAACAATGCCGTTCAACTTCAGAATATTTTTTTTGACAACATCCATGCCGACCCCTCTGCCTGATATATCGCTTACGCTGGACGCGGTGGAGAGCCCCGGCAAAAAGATCAGGTTAAGCATATCTCGTTCCGAAAGATGGAGATTTGGGCTCACTAATCTCGCGGAGATCGCCTTTTTATAAACCTTTTCTGGATCGATACCTTTGCCGTCGTCATCAATATAGATCACAATCGCGTTGTCTTCTTGGAAAGCACTCAGCTTCAGCATCCCGACAGGATGTTTGCCTTGCTCGACGCGATCCTCTGGGAGTTCTATCCCATGATCAATCGCGTTGCGTATGATATGCAGCAACGGGTCTTCCATAGACTCGATCACCGCTCGATCTACTTCCGTGGCTTCCCCCTTGATTCCCAATTGTATCTGTTTTCCGCTATTTTTTGCGAGGTCTCGCACCAATCGATGGAATTTTTTAAAGGTATAACCGACAGGAACCATCCGAAGTTTCATTGACGTTTCCTGTAAATTCTCTATTAAATCTGTCAGGTGATCCACTGTTTCCGATAAATCCGACTCAACCGTGCCTTCTTGCAAAAAATCGGATTCATCCATTCCCTGCGAGTGCTCCCTCCAATTCAGAATAGCTTGACTGACTTCCAAAAGCCGGTTTTTTCCGATAACCAGTTCCCCGACCGTATCCAACAGCATGTCCAGACGATCTGTATCTACCCGAATCGCTGTGGATTTTGTGGCATTGGAAGTCAAACGACGAGGATTCGTTATATCCTCATCTTCATTCTCCGCCCGATCGTATTCTGTTTCCTTATCAAACCCTGGGGATTCATTTTCTCTTTCTTCTATGAACGCCATTGTCGATTCTTCGAGTTGAGAAAAACGTTCTCTTTCTTCACCTATCGATTCAGGCGGTTCAGGCGCATCCTGCGTTATCCCGGCTGATTTTTCCAAGAATTTAGCCAGTCTTTGGATCTCCGCTGACCGTTCGATTTCTTGATCCCCCGTCTCTCCCGCCATCTCGGTATGAATCAGATTTTTGATCGTGTCCAGAATATCGAACATCAGCTCGATAAGCTCATCGTTGAGTGCGATTTCATTATGGCGTACCAGGTCCAGAACCTCCTCAGCTTCATGCGCGTAATTCTTGACGCTCTCCATCCCGATCATCCCGGACAATCCTTTAATGGTATGCACGCTGCGAAAAATAGCGCGGATATGCTCCTGGATCGTCTCAAAATCGAAATCAGGGTGATTCAACGCGTTTTCGATCTCCAACAAGCTATTCTCATAACTTTCAAGGAGTTCGGCACTCTCCATTAAAAAATCATGAAAAAATTCGTCGAAATCACTATCGTGCATCATAACCTGGGCTCCTGTGGGTTATTTCATGTGCCAAAAAACCATGGTTTTGACAACCTTGATCAGCTCTTGACGTTGGAATGGCTTTTTCATAAAAACAGTCGCGCCGGAAAGATACGCCTTACCCATAGTTTCCTTTTCTTTTTCCGTAGTCAGTACAATCACGGGTATTTTTTTGAACCGAGTGGACTTCCGCTTCAATTTCATAAAGTCAAATCCGTTCATGTGCGGCATATTGATGTCTAAGAGAATCAGTTTGATATCAAACTGATTCATCTTTTCGATAGCGTCCACGCCGTTCTCCGCCTCGATAAAATTAAAATAATCAAAAGCTACGGAGACCGTGCGGATCATCATTTTTCGGTATGTGGGCGAATCGTCCACAACCAACACATTTTTTTTGTCAGGTGCTTTTCCCACCTGTTTTTGCGGTCGAGTCGGAGTCTGCGGGACTCGTCTCTCAAGCGGTTTGATCGGTCGTCTCGGTATCAATCTTTTCGTCTTACTAACATATTCCCGAATCGTATTTTTGACGACGGATTTCAGCCGCTGAATTTCTACGGGTTTAGGAAGGACAGTAACCACATCATGGGAAAACGCGGTGGTTGCCATATCAATGCTGCCAAAGGCACTGATCATAATAATCGGGCAGCGGTAGTTTTGCTCTCGTATCCGCTTCACCACTTCCAGCCCGTCCATCGGTTTCATTTTGTAATCCAGAATAATCAAGTCATACTGCTTAGTCTTGATTTTTGATAAAGCGTCCTGTCCGGTTCCGGATAGATCTACATTGTATCCCTCAGCGTTTAGCGCGCGACCCATGCTCTTTAGAAAGAGCCGATCGTCGTCAACAAGCAGAATTTCTTTCATTATAATAATATCCCCATCAAAAAGTATCGGTATGAGAAATTGTATCGAAATCTTCGATCTCGATTGCAGTACTGGGTTAACGCAAAATTTTAACGGTAAAGGTCGTGCCTACGTCAACCTCGCTCACAACAGAAATAGTGGCATTATGCGCCTCTACAATTCGCCAAACAACAGCCAAGCCCAAGCCCATACCTTTTGTTCGGGTGGTGTAGAAAGGACTAAAAATTTTTTTCAGATTTTCTTCTGGGATTCCCTCGCCAGTATCGATGATCTGCACCGCTATTAGATCGTTCTCCATTTGAGTGCGGATCGTTAAAGTTCCTCCATCGGGCGTCACTTGGCAAGCGTTTGATATCAGATTTACGAAGACCTGAATAATTTGGTTGGTATCAATCAAGACTTCAAAGGAAATCTCTCCGTATTCTTTTACAATCTGAATATTAGATTTTGCCAGGCGCGTTTCCATGGATCGGATTGACTGATCCAAGACAAGATGAATATTTTCGGCGCAGAGATTAGGCGGAGTGGGACGGGCGTAGTCCAGAATATCTTTGATAATATCCTGAATCCGCTGAATGCCCTGTTTGATGTCTATATAAGTATCTTCTTCTAATTCTTCGATCTTGAGCTTATGGGATAGGTAATCAAAATTCAGACTGACGGATCCCAGCGGATTTCGGATTTCGTGCGCGATTGTGGCGGAAAGCTGTCCTAACTCAGCCAAATGATCGATCTGTTGGGATTTCTTTTGCAGCGCGTTTATCTCGGTCACATCCCGAGTCACGACTAAGATTGCAGGACTTTTTTGATACGTGGTGTTGATAAAGGTGATCTCTACGTCGATCGGAGTCTTATCACGGCGAACAAAACGACCCTCGACCATAGGAAATGGAAGATTGTCGCCCAAAGGTATAAAGCCCTCTAAGGAGCGTTCATCCTCTTTTTCAAACAGATCGGTCAAGGTAAATCCCTGAATTTGATCGAGCGATTCATAACCCAATAATCTTAGACCAGCTGGATTGACATAAACAATGCCCCCCTCTTGTTTGACAAAAATTGCCTCTGGGAACGACTCGATTAGCCCTCGGTATCGCGCTTCGCTCCCACGAAGTGCCTCTTCCACCTTTTTTTTCTCGGTAATATCACGGACAGTACTGACGATTCCTATCTGCTCCCCGCGCGCATTCCACAGCAAGGAGGCTGTCATCCAGGTGGTAAATGTACGCCCGTCCCGATGGATGTGATCGATCTCCTCCTGCCAGGATCCTGCGTCTTTCACCCGTTCCAAAAACGGGGCAAGTTGTTCTCGGGCTTGCTTCGGCGTATGAAAAGTTTCCAGATGTTTACCGATCAATTCATCCGCGTAAAACCCGTGCATTCTTGCCCATGCAGAGTTTGAAACTTGTAGCCTGTTCATCATATCTGCCACCGCCACGCCGTCCACCGATTGCTCCACCGCCATCTCCAACCGGAGAAGAGAAGCCTCAGCCTTCTTCCGCCTGGTGATATCCGTCACCATGACAATTCGAAATCTGGAATCCGTGCCTTGAATCGGCGCCATGGTATAAATCAGTTGTCCCCAGACCACATTCCCATTTTTATGAATATAGCGTTTTTCGATTTGATAATGGTCCGTTTCACCGTTGAACAACTTTTGAAAATGTGCCATCTCAAGCTCGGCGTCGTCAGGATGCGTAAAATCCAAAAACTCCATGCAACGAAGTTCTTCCTTCCCGTATCCCAACATATTTATAAACGCCGAATTTACCTCAAGCATCGGTTCGTCGTCTTTTCCGAGACAGATACCAACACCTGATCCTTCAAATATGGCTCGGAATCGAAGTTCGCTTTCCTGCAGCGCGCTACGATCTCGTTCTTGCTTCGCCGCGTCTTTCTGGCGTTCCAATCGAATTTGAACATGGCGGCTCAAAATTTTCAAGCGGATACCAAAAAGTTCTGGATTAGCTGATCTTTCGATATAGTCGTTCGCTCCGGAATCTAATATCTCGTGGACTTCATCCGGCTTAGTAGCATCGCCGGTTATGATCAAAATAATTGTATATTCTCCGTCTGGGCACGAGCGTATGCCACGACAAATATTCAAACAACTCATATCGGATAAGCCGATATCCATTATGATTAGAGGAAAAAAATTTTGCTTATAACAAGCCAGCCCTTCTTTCCCAAAATTGCAAACCGTTGCCTCATATCCATAATCTGAAATAATTTTGGATAACAATTTCTGCGTGATTGGATGATCCTCAATAATCAGTGCTCTCATCCATCTCCCTCCCGAATGTATAGGAATCTTAGACTAATTGTAAAAAAACTATAAAAAAAAACCATTTTTGATTCTCTTTTGTTAAAGACCTTGACAATTCGAACTGAGACGAATATTTTGCCATGCGGACGGATAATCTATCAAAATACTCTTCATAAAGGCATCGAATAATCAAAGGATTGCTTTGTTATGAATATAATGTATTATAACTATTAGCCGTTGGATTCCCCATAAAAATTTATCGTTCTGTAGATATAAAATAGGAAAATTTAATTGTCTGAGCCAATTAAGAGACAAAAGAAAGGAAAATGTATGAATACAACCGAATTAGTGAATTATTTGAATGAATTGCTGAATGTCGAAAATTGCGCTGACGCAGCGTATAACGGATTGCAAGTGGGCAACGGAGACGCGGAGATAGAAAAGGTCGCGTTTGCAGTTGATGCCTGTCTCGAAGCATTTCAACAAGCGGCACAAGCTGGAGCGCAATTGTTGGTAGTCCATCACGGGCTGATGTGGAACAAATTCGGCGCGATTGTCGGGATATCTTACAAAAGAATTAAATATTTGTTAGATAACAACTTGGCTCTATATTCAGCGCATTTGCCAATGGACCTCCACGCGGAGTTTGGGCATAACGCTCAGTTGGCTGAATTAATCGGACTGCAGAAGCTGGAGCGATTTGGAGAATATCGCAATCAAATGATTGGATTTTCTGGTCAATTGCCAGACCCACTGCCGTTCTCTGAATTTTGCAGGCAGTTCGAGAAAATCAATCAAGGACAGTTGGCTGTAGTTGCTTCCGGGAAGGAAATCGTGCGAAGCGTCGGCATTTTATCTGGAGGCGGGGCAATGTCTCATCTTGAGGCGAGCGAAAAGGGTATTGACGTGTTGATCACTGGCGAGACAAGTCATTCCGCATACCACTTGATCAAAGAAAGCGGCGTGAACGTTATTTTTGCAGGTCATTATCATTCGGAAAAGCCTGGGCTGCACGCTTTGAGAAAGCATATTGAGAGAAAATTTCGCCTGAAAACCTTATTTTTGAACATTCCGACCGGTTTTTAAATCCTCGAATATACTTCATCACTGTAAGGCATACAGGCTGCTCTGCCATGACCAATAGCGAAGATCATCTATCTGCGTTACATAAATTGAGCCTGACGTATGCAAATTATTTGGCTATGAGATTTTTCCGAAAAGTCATGGAGTCTGCGTATCAAAAATTTACTTGGTTTATTTAAATATCTTGAAAAGTATAAGATACGGATATTTTTCGGAATGATCTGCGTGGTATTAAATGCGGTTTTTCTGACCCTTATTCCCTGGACTATCAAGTTGGCTATAGACGACCTCCAAAGAGAGGTAAGCCAGGAGAAAATTATTCGCTATGCGCTATTGTTATTTGGCGTCGCGGCATGCCAGGCTCTTTTTCTGTTCCTGATGCGTTGGTTGATGATCGGCGTATCCCGATTGATAGAGTATGATCTGCGTAACGATTTTTTCTTTAACCTGGAAAGGCTCAGTGCTCGATTTTACAACGATCGCAAGACCGGCGATTTGATGGCTCTGGCGACAAATGATCTGAACGCGGTGCGCATGGCTCTGGGTCCAGGCATCATGTATATGGTCAATACCTCTTTCAGCACAATAATGGCCCTCTCTTATATGCTAATTCTCAATGCAAAGTTGACCCTGTTCTCCATGATCCCTTTCCCATTTATGACCTTCATCGTCTATCGCCTAATAAAGAAAATCCATCCGAGATTTGAGGCGATTCAGGTGCAATTTGGAGAAATTTCCTCTTATGTTCAGGAAAGTCTATCCGGTATGCGGGTGGTCAAAGCCTACACTCAGGAGGAAAATCGCATAACGGGCTTTCAGGAAATAAACAAAGAATATATCCGCCGCAGCTTGTCGCTGGTCAAAATTCAGGGCGTGATGTGGCCTCTTATGTCCTTCATCTTCGGCATCGGCACGTTGATCGTTCTTTGGATCGGGGGGGGGATGGTGATTGATAATCAGATATCCCTCGGAACGCTGGCGGCTTTTATGGGCTATCTTACTATGCTATTTTGGCCGGTAATATCGATCGGATGGGTTCTGAATCTCTATCAACGGGGCGACGCGTCTATGGGACGTATCAACCAGATCATGTGGGAATCTCCAGAAATTGCGGACGCCCCGGTTCCCTTGTCAATTGGGGATATTCAGGGAGAGATTGAGTTTCGTCAAGTCTCTTTCTGTTATCAAGAGTCGGCTCCCGTACTCGACAATATTGATCTAAAGATCGAGAAAGGAATGACTCTGGCAGTGGTCGGCAGAGTCGGGTGCGGAAAAAGCTCTCTGGTCAATCTGATACCCAGATTATACGATATTACCGAAGGCGAGTTGTTGATCGACGGCAATCCGATCCAACAGATTCCGCTACAAACGCTGCGGGAATATATCGGGTATGTGCCGCAGGACACCTTCCTTTTTTCTGACACAATAGAGGCAAATATCGCGTTTGGCGCGTCTCATGTCGATATAAAAAGCTGTCAAAACGCAGCGCGCGTCGCTCGTGTCCATGATGAAATTATAGAATTTCCGAATCAATATAAAACTCTCCTGGGCGAACGGGGCATCAATCTATCCGGGGGACAAAAACAACGAATTGCAATCGCCCGCGCGCTCTCGCGTCATCCCAAAATTCTGATATTGGACAATTCGCTTTCCCATGTGGATACGCGTACCGAAGAGGAAATATTGGTCGGCTTGCGGGGAGTGATGAAAGAGCGAACCGCGATTATTGTCTCAAACCGAATTTCTACCGTCCGTCACGCAGACTTGATCATTGTGCTGGACCACGGACGCATCGTAGAGCGAGGGCGACATACCACCTTGCTGGAAAAAAATAGAATCTATGCAAACCTCTATCAAAAACAATTGTTGACTGAAGAGGTTGCTAATTTTTAAATTTCAATTAATGGAGTCAAGTAATGATAGAATTACTTTTTAAATTGATCATAGGACACTTTGTATCCGATTATACTCTCCAATCTGGCGATATGGCAAGAGGCAAAAGCCGACATTATCAGCCTTCTTTTGCGAAGTCAGCTAAATTACCGTCAACTATGTGGGTCTATTGGCTGACATCCCACGCAATGACAAACGCCGGCATTGTATGGCTTATTACTGATAACATGTTGGTAGCCTTCTTGGAGTTGGTTCTTCATTGGATCATTGATTTTTTAAAGACAGAAGGTCGGACAAATCTTCATGCGGATCAGATGTTGCACCTAATTTGCAAAATTTTGTATGTCGTTCTGATCTATTTCATCTAATTATGTCCAAAAGTATACAAAAAAAAATCTCGAAGACCAGCAGCCGGTCTTCGAGATTTTTCAATTCAGCTTTGATAAAAGGTTGTGAGTATCGATCTCACGCCCCCCGTCTTTTTATTTCATCAGCATCATCCGCTTCGTGGTCGTGAAATTGCCTTCGGTCTCCAATCGATAGAAATAGAGGCCGGAAGTTACTTCCTGACCATAATCATCCTTTGCGTTCCAGACCTTGTTATAGGTTCCCTGATTGACCGATCCCTCAAAAAGCACGCGTACAAGCTGTCCGTTGGTATTGTAGATTCTCAACGAGATATCGCTGTTCTCAGGCACGTCAAATTGAATTGTGGTGAAAGGGTTGAAAGGGTTGGGATAATTTTGAGCCAAACGATATGAGGTCGGCAGGATTATGTCAATACCGATCTCGTTAATCGTGCCAGTCAAATCAACCGAAATATCTCCGACAGAGCTGATGATATTCAAATCAGCCGTAAAAGTCCCCGGTGTCTCATCATCACGATCAAAGTGAATAACTACTGGCGTAGAATCTCCAGCGTCCACAAGAACCGAAAACTCGGTCGGGCTAGTCACGCTAAACTTTAAGTCGTCGTCGTTACTAATGAAAATACTGGTAATATCTAACGTTTCGCCTTGACACGCCAGAGCAGTATTATGGATATAGATCGTCTTCTCTTCGATGTCATCGCCGCCCGGGAATTCCAACTCATCCGGTCCCTCGATCAACGCCGCAGTTTGCAGCACAGAGAACTGTCCGTTAGTCGTTGCATGCGGCACGTCCGTGGCATCGACTGCAGTCAACGTGGAAGAAACAAAATCAACCGCATGATCTCCAGCGCAAGCGTCTGTGTTCACAGTGAAGTTGATCGTGGCAATTGCGCCCGTTCCAGCCGCGATTGAAACGCCAGCGGACGGACCGATTATGATCGTACCTTCACTCGCATTGGTAATAACGGCAAGACCAGTCGCCCGATTTGTAACCGTCACATCGCCCAATGTCAAGGCGTCTGCGTCAATCGTCAATTGAACGCTGGCAATAGCGATAGCGTTATCCAATGTGAGATCGACTGTTGCGTCTTGGTTCGGCGTTCCGGAACCGTCGCCAATAGCCAATACCGGCTGAATGCCAGCGGATCCGCTTAAGGTGACAGTCGGCGAGTTTGCATTGGTCGCGACAGTCGCTGTACCAGTATGATCGCCCGCGGCAGTCGGGGTATATGTCACATTCACGTCAATGGTCCCATCTTGCGGAACCATTGTCGGTCCTCCGCTAAAATCAGTCGAAAATGAGACCTCTCCACTGATTTGGACGTCCGTAATTTGGCCGTCGGCATCTCCGTCATTGGTCACGGTAAATGTTTGGGTTACGCTCATACCAACAATGATGTCTCCAAAATCAATCGCAGTCGATGAGACAGCGAAATGCGGCTGCGGTTGATCTGCACCAATTCCGGTCAGTGAGAGATTAGCCGGACTTCCGGCGGCGTTATGCGTAATCACGGCAACCTCATTAAATTCTCCGGTCGCAACAGGTGCAAACTGAACTGTGATCACGCGAGACCCTCTTGTTTCTCTTGAAAGGCGAGAGGCGTCGGCTGGAATCGTCAACGGAAAGGACGGATCGGTAATGGAATAAGGTCCCCCGCCCTGCATCACGATTGATTCAATAACCAAATCGGCTGTGCCGTTATTGGTAATGGTGAATGTCTCCTCTACCGTGTTTCCAACAGTAACTGTCCCGAAATCTAAAGAAGTCGGAGAAAACGCAAACTCTGGAGCCAACTGCACGCCGGTTCCACTGAGATTGACCGTCAAAACTTCCACATCCGTGGTGACAGTCAACACAGCGTTGTCAGTTTCAGCGGCTGTCGGCGCGTACGTAATGACCACGTCTTGAGTTTCACCCGGGGCAACCGCGACTTGACCTATAAAATCGGTCGTAAAATCCACATTGCTGGAGACGACTGTCAAAATAGTCCCGGCGGCTCCGCCCACATTTGTCAGAGTAACGGTCGTGGTCGCCTGCTCGCCCACGTTTACTGAGCCAAAATCAAACTGATCTGGCGAGATCGTAAAGTCAGCTACTGGCGCAGAAGTTCCCACGCCGGTCAAAGCGACTGCCAATCCATTGGCGTCGGTGGCGATTGTCAATGTTCCGTTATCAGTCTCTACCGCAGTCGGGGTGTATGTCACGACGACGTCCTGAGAACTGTTGGGGTCTAAATTAACAGCGACGGTAAAATCAGTGGTAAAATCACCATTATTGGAGGTGATCGACGTAATTTGACCCGCTGCGTCCCCGTTGTTTGTAATGGTGACCGTTTCGGTTTCTAACTGCCCGATAGTCACTGCGCCAAAGTCAATCGCTTCTGAAGAGACGATAAAGTTGGCTTGGCCCCCGGGACGCGGCGTAAGAACTAAATCGCCGGCATTTAAGAAACCCGTGGGAATCTCAAACCATCCTTCAAACACGCCAGCACTGCCGCCTTGCACCCAAATTTTTGCAGAATCGCCAACAGCGGGTCCAAAAGCCTCTCCGTTTGCAGGATTGCGAGCTGCGTTCATATCAATTGTGAAACCCCCGTTTGCCGCGGTCACAGCCGACTCGACCCAAGAGGTTTCGCCGGAGCTTTTCTTAATTTGCAAGTAAACAATCGCGCCTTGAAACAGCACTTGGTTATTATCAAAAACCCTGGCGGCTGCGATATATGGAGTGCTTGTTCCCAGGGCTTTCGCGGACTTGAACGTCGATTCCTCAGTTGTGCCGGTACCGTCGTTATTTTGCGAACTCGCAGTGTAAAAATATTCAGTAAACTCAGCCAATCCCTCGACATCGAGCTGGTGAACCTCAACCTGCGTTGCGTCTTCTAAATTCAGATCAAGATTTCCGGATGTCGCTCCGTAGTCCACGCGGCTGCTTGACACATCTTCGGTATACCAAGAAACCGTCACGCCGTCTTCTCGAGGATTGCTCACGACCAATTCAGAGACGTCGGGAACCGCTCGGGTTTGGAGAGTCTTTTGCGTCGCGTGGGCAGACGCTTTTTCCAATTCCACAGAGGGTTTCTCTGACACCAAACTGAAGTTGCTATTAAGCACTTTCAAAGCCGCTGGGCTGTCCGCTGAGATCGAACGGGAGGTTGTCAGAGCTCTGCCAGTTGCAGGCCAGGTTCCAGCCGATGTGCAGGCAAGAAAATATCCGCCGTGCTGCTCAAGATTAAACTGCTCGCCTACGACAAATCCACCGCCAAGATCCACAGCGGCAAGAAACGCGCCGTCCTCATACTTGGCAATCTGGTTGCACTCGGGAATAGTCTGTAAAATGGTATAGGAATCATAACTCGTTCCGTCACTATTGGGAAGAGAGATCAGATTCCAACCATTATCATAAGTGATGACCGTATGATCGGCAAAAGAAGTCCCAGTGAATGTGAAGGTTTGATTCGCGTTTAAATAAACAAAATACCCCTCAGATTCAGTGAGATTAAACTGCTCACCTACGACAAATCCACCGCCAAGATCCACAGCGGCAAGAAACGCGCCATCCTCATACTTAGCGATCTGAGTGCAGTCGGAGCAATCTTGTAGAAAACTGTATGAATCGTAATCAACTGCTGGATCAATGGGCAACCCGAACAGGTTCCAGTTTGCAACAAAATCGACAGGGTACTCGATTTCGCCTCCGCCTGCGTTAATGACGAAATTGGTTCCTACGGTTTCGGAGACCATCACACCGCCGTTTTTGACAACAATATCGCTATTTTGGACAATAGTGATCGGTACTTCCGCGCCATCAGGCGCATTTTCGTCCACTTGAATGCTCAAGTCAATGATTGAGACCGCGGTGACGACGTTGGTCGAGTCCGCAGCGTAATCGAAGAAAAGGATACGAGCCGCATCATTGGTAAAATCTAAATTAAAATTGACTTCAAACGTAGCAATGGGTCCGCCAGCGGTCGCAGCAACATTTGTGATATCCAGATAATCGGTATTTCCGATTTGAATATCAAACTGGCTTCCTCTGATCGGCGTATCCGTAGTTAATGACAAGGTAATAGTTGCAGTCGAGCCAGGCACCCCTTCCCACTTTCCATCAGGGGAGTCAGGGTTCGCCAAAGAGAGCGTGGCGTCGGCCCAAGCTCCTGAGACAGATAAAAGATAAATTAACAGCGCAACACTGAAGGTTTTGAAAACTTTCAACATTTTTCCTCCTCCTTAATAAGGAATAATTATTATGGTATAAAAACATTCACTAAAAATCATAACCGCTATCCGATTTCAAATTTATTCCAATTTCGAATTTATAAGAATAGCGCGGTAATGTCAAGAAAAAACTCAAATGATACGACTTTTCGATCCTACTCATTTGCAAACAATTAAAAAACCCTCCCCCTTAAAGTTGTGTAATTTTTCTAAAAAGAGCAGTTATTAAACAGCAGTCGATCCGCTATTGTTCCTTTTTTAATTTTAACGAATCTAATATCTAAATTTTAGTGGGTTAGGAAACAATTTTCGAGTGGGGGGCACCGTAACGGAATTTCATTTCTTGTTCAGAGATATCTTCATTTTGGATAAAATGTAGGGCCTGCGATGAATACTTCGCGTAATGCAGAAGTCGGACCCTCACCCCCGAATGATTGGATATAAACCGTTTCAAGGGCTGGCTCTCGACTTGATAAAGATGCGCGCCGGTCTCTGCGATCGCTTCAAAGTAATGCTGCTTGCGATTTTCAAGCACGAGATCAATCTCTCCGATAAATCCGCCTATTCCTAAACGATATGTTACGATGTCGTCTCGAATCAACTTGACGGCACCCTTAGAGATAATAAATCCTTTTGAGAAGGTATGACCGCTTTCTATCAGAACCGACTCTTTAGAATAAGAGACGTAGCTCATCATTGCCTGCATCTGTGTAATCTGGGTTGGAGTGAGAAAACCGAAGACCGGGCTGCTCTCTAATAATGCACATGAATCCAAACGACGGGTTCGTTCCAATTTTTTCAGATATTCGACGACATGCGTTCCTTCGATGAAGGCTAAAAAAATTTTTTCATTGATCGCCAAAACTTCGACATCTGTTTTCGCGAGCACGTCGGCAGACCTCGGTTCGCCAGAGATGGTGGCCATCTCTCCATAATAATCATTCTGACCGTAGGTGATCAGATTCTTGTTATCTCTAATAATTTCCACTTTACCATACACAATAATATGAAACTCATTTCCAACCTCATTCTGCCGCATAATGACTTCGCCTGCCTCAAAATTTTTCCTTTTCAATGACGGCAGGATATCGATCAGTTTGGAGACGGGAAAATCGCTCATAAAATCAATCTTCGACAGGGTTCGCAATACCTGCGAACCCTCATGAAATCTTGGCGTCTTCACTGGAATCGAGAGATAATTTTCTATCGAATCAGGAGCCAATTTTAAACCGCACCCTTCTGGAAAATTTTGTTTCCCGACATGAACCACATATACCCGGCTCTTAATTTCATCATCCAAATTGATCAAATTTTGGATCGGCGTATGCGTCGGTGGAATACCTGCCTCATGCAGGATCATAGTATGATCCCATGGCGTTTTTTTCAAAGATTTGTATCGGCTTTTGGTGAGTATCCCTTTCTCATAGAGAGTTTTCCAGAGGTCTGGATCATACGCATGGTCAGATGTATAAAATAAACTTTCGTTTTGAAAGTAGATTCCCATCTGGATAGTGGGCACCGGGTGTAGGCTGTACCGAAACTCAAATGTCGCGCCTAAGATCGTAATAGGCATTCCAATACGGATCGGCTTAAAGTGAATGAGCGTTTGCAATTCATCTTTCGAGTAGTTGGTCAAGTGTTCCGCTTTACAGAGGAACGACTCAAAGATATGTTGGGTTGTGTATAAGTTGACTTTTCCTTCCTCGAATATTTTTTGCAATACGCCCGCGTCATGGTCGGAATGTACATGAGTCAGGATCACGTCATTGATCAATTTCGGGCTGACGTTGCTATTTTTGAGTTTCAGCGTCGAGTCCACCGGCGGATCGACCATGATGCCTCTTTGGTCGATCCAAAAGACAAATCCGCAGGTTGGCGCGGTCGGATCAAAGCCGTCGCTCCGACCCAAGACCGATACTCCAAAAAGAGGCGGAATAAAAGTTTTCGATCTTTCCACGGTTTGAATACGCGGAGCGACAACCGGTAAGCACCAAGGAATCTCGGCTATCTTTTCGTTGCTGTCATATATCTGAAATTGATTTCTTTCTTTTTCCAGATCAATCGTGACATTTCCAATTTTTACTGACCTGCCATTGCCGATAATTTTAAAATCGATCAAATCATCCCATTCATACCGCCGATTCAAATATGGCGGATGCATGAAATACTCCAGTTCTTTATTGAAATCTGGAAATTCGATTTTTTTCTCGGACGACCGAAATTTAGAATCCACTGTTTGTTTTGGAACTTCTGGAAACAGGGTTTCTTTCAAAATATTCCGCATTCGGTCTTTTTGCTCTTCTTCACAAACAACAGTAATCGCCTGTCTTCTAAGAAAAAAATTATAATAAATCGGGAATTCGATATCCGCTAAGCTTAAAGCCCTTTCCACAGAAAATAGATAGCGCGGCAAAACATATATGCGCGGCACTCCCGTCTTAAGTAGAATGCTATCTTTAATTGTTTCCGGGGGGATTCCGAACTGAATCGGTCCGGAGGATGTATTAACAATATATCCGCCCCGGCTCAGTTTAACTACGGATTGATCCATGCTTTATAAACCCCACTGAACTTTTGAGAGAAGGTTTGCCCGATTTTTGAAAACAATCGATACGAATCGATAAAATGACTTTCGCTGAATAGCATCCAGCCAATTCTCACACGGTATTACAGTATTATAGATTATCTATTGTAACCAAATGTTCATTAAGATGCAAGCATTTTTCACAGCGCAAAATAGCATAATGCGCATCAACCCTTAGAGATGTTGTCTGCTTTTAAAACGAAATCGAAGAAAAAATGCTAATGAATTTTTTTGTTTTAATTTTTCCGGCGGCTTGTGCAAATGAACATTAGATCGGGTTTGATAGCGGCATTAAAACCGAAAAAATCAATATATTACGAACGATTCAAATCGAATAACGCCTCTAAAAGACCAATCCCTGCCCCTTTTCGTTTTACGATAACCAGAGGAATACGAGTGGTTTGCAATAATTTCTCTGTCGTGCTGCCAAGCAAAACAGTCACAGCCGCTCTTTTCCCGCGGACGCCTAAGAAAAGAAGGTCGGACCCCTGCTCCTTTATGGTTTGATGGATTGTCTTTGGGATACTCTCGCTCAGTTTAAATATTGGAGTTACCTTTATTTCTTTTAAATCAAATTGAGATATAAATTTCCAATAGCTTTCTTCCGCGTGCTCTTTCAAGATTTTCGCAAAGTCGTCATAACTTTTACCAGTTGAATAATAACTCCAGGGGACGCTATAAACATGAAGGAAATCGATCGGGGGGTTCAGAGAGGCAGTGGAAGCAAAGGCTATTGCTTTATTTACAGCGTTAACCGAGCATTCCGAAAAGTCGATCGGTGCCAACACCCGCTTGATCAACGCGCGAGAGCCTTGGGGCACGATCATCACTGAGCATGGGGCTTTACGCACCACTTTCTCCGCTATATCAAGACGAGTGCCTTCGATATCTTTTCCCAAAATGATCATATCGATCAATTTCTGTTTTGTCCGCTTCAGTAGCTCCGTCAGGGGATTCCCCTCAACCACTCTATATACTATTTTTGTGTTAGGGTGACCATTCTTGAAATTATCCATCACCATTTTCTCCATTTTTTCTTGATCCACCTCATCAATAGGCCGGTTGATCTCTGGATATTCCTTCTCCAGTTCTTCCGGAAAGTCCAAGGTTTTAGCGACGTGGAGAAAATAAATTTTTTCGCTTTTTGCCATCCTGGTAATTTTGGCGGCGTACTGGATGGTGTACTTATCGTAATTCGGGTCGAGTTTCAGACCTACAAGCAATCTTTTGAATCTATACATCTCGGTATAATTCCTTTGTTATTCGATTGTTACCCGATAAAAATTATTAGAATCGACACGCGGTCAGTTCGATATATAATACAGTCGAGTTATCCGCGGCATTGTGTTGCATCGACAAATCAAGAGGTTTGTCAAAGTCGATAAAATGGGCGTACACATAAGCATCCGCGGCGTTATATAACCAAAAGGCGACGTTAATCCAGATCAAGTTCTGACGGCGGTCGTAATGATCCACATATTTTTTGTGGATAGAATTATATTGATCATTCGAAACGCGCCCCAGTTGATCGTCATAATGCCGGGTGCGGTTATGTTCATACAGAGTCGCGCCCAAAAGTCCGATTTCAATGCCGGTGAATAGGATTCCCTTTCTTTTTTCTTGAATATAACGCTGCCCAAGTCCCGGAAAGAGGATCGATCTACAAAAAGCTGTCGAGGGCGATTTTTGCATAAGCACGACCCCGGAAGGCGGCGCGATCGCGAGAGAATCCTCGGACATAGGTTGGACTTCTCCTAGACTCGGAAAAAGTAGAAAGGTCAAAAGTGAGACCGATAAAATTCTCAGCTTCATCTCCCAAATTCTAACCGGTTGGCAAGATTTTTTGGCAGACCAGCGAGATGAATTTTTTTCTGAGTGGTCTCCAGGTCATATTTCAACCGATAATATTGGACATAACGGGAGTCCACATCATAGGTGATATAGCAGGCTTTCGGGTCTCCGTCACGCGGCTGACCAACGCTGCCTACATTAACGATATATCTTTTATCATCTTCAAAATGGAACTCCGGCCTTCTTATAAACTTGCATCTATTGTCTTTATACTCAATGACTACCGGGGAATGGGAATGCCCGACAAAACAGACCTTATGGGCGAAAAATCTGAACTCTCGCGACGCTTCCATGTTGGACATAATGTACCCCCATGATCCCGGGTTCGAAGGGATAGCGTGGACAAAAATCCGCTCTTCTTCATAGTAATCCAGCGGAAGATTCGATATATATTCCAAATTTTCTGGCGTCAGCTTCCTTCTTGTCCACATCACCGCCTCTTTGGCGTAGGGATTGAAATAGCTGATATCGGTCTTATCCGCCGCGGCAAAGTCATGATTTCCGGCAAGTGCCAACTGGCATTTTTCCCGGATAATCTCCGCGCATTCGTTCGGATTTGATCCGTATCCAACGATATCGCCGAGACAAACTATTTTATCCACCTTTTGCTTGTTTATGTGGCTGAGAACGGTCTCCAGTGCTTCTAAATTGCCGTGAATATCAGATATAATAGCAATTTTCATAGCTACTCCTATCAATGTGGGTTTTTCGCCTCACGTGATGGGCGATTAACCTGGTCCAAAATTCCGTTGATGAAAGCGGGCGCGTTATCGACACTGTAGCTCCTGACGATTTCTAACCATTCGTTAATTGTGACTCCGCGCGGCGTATCCGGACAATAAATCAGTTCCGAAATTCCCAGCCGAAGCGCGCAGCGATCTACAATATTTATCCGATCCGGCTGCCAGTTTTTCAGCGTTTCCGAGATTTGTTTATCGATGTCGCCCAAATGATGGAGGGTAAACGTGAGTAAGCGAGTCAATAGAGGGTCAGGTTGAAAGCTGGGAACATACTCTCTCTCGTCACTGACCTCATCATTAACCGTATGATCAATAGGATTTCCCTCTTTATCCAATCGATATTCTTGTTCAAGATAATATATTCGCTCCGCGTAGGGGAGCCATTCCGCGACAATATCTTCACATAACACCATGCTATAGAGCGTTTTTAACGCCATTTCCCTTACTTTTCGTCGAGACTGCATAATCCCCGGTCCTTAATTGGAATTTATAGGAAAATTTAGTAGGAGCCGCTCAAAAAAAATCGCTGGCAATCTGCGGATTCTTCGGATCATAATTCATCCAGCAAATTGACCATTTCAATCGCGGCAAGAGCCGCGTCCCATCCTTTATTTCCGGCTTTTGTTCCGGCTCGCTCGATAGCCTGCTCTATCGTATCCGCGGTAATAATGCCGTAGGTCACAGGAATTTCGCTCTCCAACGCGACTTGAGCGATCCCTTTTGTTGTCTCCGCGGAAATATATTCGAAATGCGGCGTGCTTCCCCGAATCACCGCGGTTGTGCAGATGACGGCGTGGTACTGCCCGCTTTTGACCAATTTCTTCGTGATAAGCGGAATCTCAAAAGCTCCGGGCGTCCAAACGACTGTGATTTTTTCCTCAACCGCATCGTGACGCACCAGGCAGTCAATCGCCCCATCTACCAATCTTCTCGAGATGAGCTCATTAAATCGACCTGCTACAATCGCAAAAGATCGGTTACTTGCAATCAATTTTCCTTCAATGATTCGATAAGGCATCTATTTCTTCCAATTTCATAGTGATTCAGGATAAATGATCCGAGCCGATAACGCTGTTTGTCGCCAGCGGAACCTGCTCCGACACTTCGATCCCATAAGATTTAAGTCCAACAATACGATGGACGCTGTTGGTCATAAGGCGAATTCGGCTGAGTCCTAAATCTGCCAAAATTTGGGCACCGATCCCATATTGACGCAGCCCCATCTCAGGTCCGAGTTTTGCTTGGGCATGATTTATGTCCACTTTTCGAGAGTGATCCTCCGGGAAATAGCCAAGATAATTGTTGACAAATCGGCTTCCGGACGGTTCCTGCCGCATATAGACCAGAACGCCTCGCCCTTCCTTCTGAATCATCCTAAGAGCAAAAACGAGTTTATCGTGACAATCGCAGGTCAATGAGGAAAAAATGTCGCCGGTCAGACAATGGGCGTGCATCCGCACCAAAACCGGATCGTCTGTCGTGACGTCGCCTTTGGTCAATACCAGATGGTGGTAAAGATCGGACTTGCTCTCATAAACCGTCAACTTAAAGTCGCCGACTCTTGTTGGCAGATGAATATTCTTCACGAGACACGTTGCCAGATGTTCGGTCTGAAAGCGATGCTTGATCAGATCGGCAATGGAGATGATCTTTAAGTCAAATTTCTCAGCGATTTTTTCCAATTGTTTCCCGCGTGCCATGGTTCCATTTTCGTTCATGATCTCGACCAGCACGCCTGCCGGATACATGCCCGCGAGGCGAGCGAGATCCACAGCCGCCTCAGTATGCCCAGCTCTGACCAATACGCCGCCGTCCTGAGCGCGGAGCGGGAAAGTATGCCCGGGGCGACCTAAATCCTCAGGCTTGGAGCGTGGGTCGATCAGTGCTTGCACCGTACAGGCTCGGTCAGCCGCGGAAATTCCGGTGGTAGTTCCCTCGACCACATCCACAGAGATCGTGAAAGGAGTGCCCATCAGAGAAGTGTTCTCTGGGACCATGGGGTAGAGCTTCAGCTCATCCAACCTATTTGAGGTCATCGGGATACAGATCAAGCCTCGCCCGTGCGTCGCCATAAAATTGATCACTTCCGGCGTGGCGTTCTCAGCCGAGGTGATAAAATCGCCCTCGTTTTCACGCTCTTCGTCATCGACTACAATGACCAATTTCCCTTTTTTTATATCTTCAACAGCTTCAAGAATTGTCGCGCACTTCATAGATTAATACCCAAGACTTTGCAGCGTTTCTACGCTGATGCCAGAAGTTTTTATTTGACTGAATTGATTTTTATTGAATTGCAACAGCCGTTCGATATATTTTCCGATCATATCCACCTCAATATTGGCATATTTCCCGGTTTGCAATGCGTTTAGCGCAGTGGATCGCCATGTCTCTGGAATGATCGAGACCGTGAAAGTCTCGCTCGTAAGAGCCGAGATTGTCAGGCTCACGCCGTTCACCGCGACAGAGCCTTTTTCGATCAGATAGCGCGTCCACTTACGATCCAATTGAAAAACAAGCAACCGGCTTTCTGGACGAATTTGTGTGGACAACAGCTTGCTCACGGTATCCACATGACCCGAAACCAGATGTCCGCCCAGACGATCTGTTAAGCGAAGTGCCCGCTCCAGGTTGACCTTGGATCCGGATCGGAGATCTCTTAGTGCTGTACGCGTGACCGTCTCTTCGACCGCTTTTGCCGTAAATCGAGGCTTTTTGACCTCTGTAGCAGTGAGACAAACGCCGTTGACGGCGATGCTATCGCCAATTTTCAAATCCGAAAAAATCGTTTCTGCCTCGACGATCAAGTCCACCGCGTCTCCTTGACGACGAATCGACCGGATTACGCCTTTTTCTTCGATCAGACCCGTAAACATGACTACTTCAGATACCCTTCGAAAAGTATATTATTATCAATATGACGCAAGGTAAATTTTTCAAAAAAAATAGCTTGCTCAATTCGATCGATCCCCAGCCCGCGTATCGCAGGGACGCCGTCTCCGCCGATCAATTTTGGAGCCAGGAAATAAAGCAGCTTATCAACCCGCTTTTCTCGCAAAAACGAGGCGGCAAGTTCGCTTCCCCCTTCGACAAATAGGGAGGTGATCCGATTATTGCCGCACTTTTCAAGGAAATCTGTCAAATCAACATGACCTCGACATGATTTTGCGATCCAAATTTGGAGATTTTTATCTTCCAACATATGAATTTTTTCTGTATTCGCCTGCTGCGTGGTCACGATGATTGTGCGATATTTTTCAGCGTCCCGCACAATTTTTGTCTCCATTTTTGTCTTCTGAGCAAGTCTCAATTTGCTGTCCAGCACAATGCGGATCGGCTGCCGAATCGGGTCGGGAACATGGCGCGCTGTGAGACTCGGATCATCAGCCAGAGCTGTTCCGATGCCGACTGTCACAGCGTCCGACTCATACCGGAGTTGATGGACGATCCGACGAGAAGCTTCATTTGTGATCCAGCGAGAATCGCCAGTGCGCGTAGCGATTTTTCCGTCCAGCGTCGCCGCCAATTTCAGCGTGACAAAAGGACGACGAGATGTGATAAATCGAATAAAAACCTCGTTGAGCCGCCTCGCGTTCTCTTCTAAGATGCCGACCTCGACCGAAATCCCATTCTTGCGAAGTTGTTCAAATCCACGACCACGGACCATCGGATTTGGGTCTAAATGAGCCGAGACCAACTGTTTGATACCGGAAGCGAGAACGGCTTCGGTGCAAGGCGGGGTGCTTCCTTGATGACAACATGGCTCGAGAGTGACATACATCACAGCTCCCCGAGCCCGATCTCCCGCCTCTCTCAGCGCGTTTATCTCAGCGTGAGGTTCGCCGCTCTTGCGATGGAATCCCCGCCCCAAGATTTCGTCGTCTTTGACAATCACACAGCCGACCATCGGGTTTGGAGAGACAGTCAGACGCCCCTTTTCCGCCAGCTCGATGGCGAGCCCCATATAATGCTCGTGAGTCATTTATTCGAACAAAGCTCCTGCAAATTCCTTCGCGGAAAAATCTCTCAAATCATCGATTTTCTCGCCCACCCCAATCAGCTTAACCGGCACATTGAGCTCCTCTTTGATCGCCACAATGATGCCGCCTTTTGCGGTTCCGTCCAATTTGGTCACGACCAGGCCCGTGATATCCAGATGTTGTTTAAAGATTCTCGCCTGTTGCAAGGCATTTTGACCAGTGGTCGCATCTAAGGACAGCAAAGTCTCATGCGGCGCGTCGGGCATAATCTTTTTTAGCACTTTCCGAATCTTTTTCAATTCCTGCATGAGGTTGATGTTTGTGTGCAGTCTGCCGGCAGTGTCGATGATGACCACATCTGTGCCTCGACTTTTTGCTGCTTTCAATGAGTCGAAAGCAACAGAGGCTGGGTCGGAACCGCTGGCATGACGCACCACATCGACCTTTGCACGATCCGCCCAGACCTCAAGCTGCTCGATTGCCGCGGCTCGAAAAGTGTCGCTCGCGCCAAGCAAAACCTTTTTGCCTTCTTTTCGGAAACGGAGTGCCATCTTACCGATTGTGGTCGTTTTGCCCGTTCCATTTACGCCGATCATCATAATCACATGGGGTTTGGCGTCGGAAAGACCAAAGCGCGCCTCTTCACTCATCAGAATTTTTGTGACTTCCGACTTCAGCAGACTCGGAACTTGATTGGATTCCTTAATCTTCTCTTCTTTGATCCGCTTCTTGATATTCTCAATAATTTTCAAGCTGGTACCGACTCCAAAATCGGCTTGGATCAATATCTCTTCAAGCTCGTCGATCATATCGTCATCGATTTTTACGTGACGACGAATCAAGTCCGATACCGGCGTATTTAAAACTTTTCGGGTTTTCTCAAGTTTTTTCTTTAATCCGGTTTTTACTTTTGAAAAAAAACTTTTCATTGAATCTCCGCCTTTATAAGAGAACATAAATCAAGCAATGTCGTTGCAAATCCACTCCAGGAATACTCCTGACGGCGATCCGCTATATTTTCGACAAACCGCGTTGTCTTCCGCATCGTAAAAAATCGTTCGACTGCTCGGGCAACATCTTCTGGGTCTTGCGAAGATATGACCAGTCCAGTTTGACCGTCTGTCACCATTTCGGACAGGCCCCCCACATCGGTGACGATCACAGGGGTGTGGAAATGATAGGCAATCTGAACAATTCCACTTTGTGTCGCGGACTTGTACGGCAAAACGCACACATCTGCGGCATTAAAATAATTTTGCACAGTATCGTCGTCGATATAGCGCGCATGAATTTGAACCTTATCTCGAACCCCATGAGTCTCAATTAATCGCTCATATTTATCAAATGATCCATAGGCTTCCCCGGCAATGACCAGAGTGTATTCATTCGGCAACCCAGCCATAGCTTGGATCAGTATATCTAATCCTTTATAGGACCGAATAAATCCGAAAAAGAGTAGAATTTTCTGATCCACCGGTAGGTTGAGGCGCGTCCGCGCTTCTTCCTTGCTGATTTTGTTGGGAAAATGATCATACAACGGGTGGGGTTTTACCACACACTGCGCGTCTGGTCGAAAGCGATGCAAATCCTTTTTGACCTGCTGGCACATGGCAATAAACCCATCGTTTTGATTGAGAAAAAACCGGATAAGTTGTGTATCACCCGGTCTTTTCTCGTGGGGAATAACGTTGTCTAAAATGGACAGAATTTTCACCCCTTTTTTTCGCAGACGATTCGCCGTGGTCCCCAACGACGGGGCAAAAAAGGGCATCCAAAATCTCATGACCAACACATCCGGAGCTTCATCCGCTATTTTTCGGACAGAGCTGAAATATGTAAATGGGTTTATAGAGTCCAGGACTCGTTCCGCCGGGATTGGATCGGGCTTGTCCGCATCCCTTACATATTGGGTCTGACCAGGGAAGAGCAGGTCTGGATATTGCCGAGTAAAGGTATAGGCATTGACTTGTACCCTGGCTTCCAACGCCCGGTATAAAGACGCGTTGGACTGCGCAATACCGCCTCGGTAAGGGTAGAATGTGGATAAATAAGCCAATTTCATTCTCTTTTCTCCGCCAAACAGACCTATCGCGCCCTATGTGGATGAAAAAGCCGCCGAAGAGCTTTCCAAAAGCCCTTGAACAACGCGTTAATAATCTTAAAATTGCCCTTAATCAATTGCTGAAACAGGAAAAAAATCGTCATTGTCCCGATAGAGACAACGATACTTGGCCACTGGTACCAGTGGGCGTACCGCTTGAAAAATATCAGGTTATGCTCGACTTTGAGCTGTGTTTTAAAACTCGTCATGCCACCGCCGGATGAGGAGGACACCTTGTGCCACACCTGAGCGGATGGGACATAGATCAGCTTGTATCCCGCCAGGCGAAGACGCTGACATAGGTCCGCGTCTTCCGAATAAGCCGGGCTATAGATCGGGTCAAATAAACCCACTTCCTTCAGAGCCGAGGCGTGAATCAGCAGGGCGCAGCCAGTGATATAATCTGTTTCTGAAATCTCGTTATATTGTCCATGATCCTTTTTTCGGAGACCTCGGTGGGAGATCGATCCCGTCCAAAAATTTATTTGCCCTCCAGCAAACCAAAACGTTTCTGGTTTTTCAAAAAAATAAATTTTCGGTCCCAGCGCGCCGATTTTTTCAACGGGCAACGCAGCTTGTATTAACTCGCTCAACAAATTGGGATGGACCTCGATATCGTTGTTCAGTAAAAATATCCACTCAACGTTATGGTCAAGGGCATATTGCATTCCAACATTGTTGCCTTCTCCAAATCCGAGATTGGTCTCATTTTTGACTAACGTGACGTCAGGATAATCGGCTTCGATTGTTTCCTCGCTGCCGTCCTCGGAACCATTATCGACGACGACAATCTCAAAATTAGGATAAGTCATTTTCTGAACAGAGTTTACAGTCTCGCATAAAAGCTGACGACCATTCCAATTGAGAATGATACAATAGACTTCAGGCAAAGGATTTGGGGCCATGGGGATAACTTCTTAATATTTTAAAGTTGCGCCTCAATGATGAAATAATCCAGCGAGTCAATCTAAATATGACCCTTTTGCTTCAAATAATCTTCCAGAGCCGCTTTCCAGGGTCTGCATATTTCCAACCCGATCCCGGGCAATTTTTTTGACGACAGGACAGAATATTCCGGTCGTCTGGCTTTTGCTCCGGACTCATCAGTTGTGATCCGCGATAATTTTGGCGTCAGACCGGTCAACTCAAAAATAGCGCTCGAGTATTCAAACCAAGTGCAATCCTGATTATTGGCGATATGATAGAGTCCGTATTGTCCGGTTTGAATCAGCTCGCAGATTTTGTTCGCCAGATCGTGCGTAAAGGTCGGTGCCAGACGCTGATCATCCACGACCCGAATCGGGTTGCCGCTTTTTGCCAACTTGATCATGGTCTCGATAAAATTGCCGCCTTTACCCATACTGCCCGCAACGCCGAATAAGCCGGATGTGCGGATCAGATAGGATTTTGGACAATTTTCTCGCACAAAGTATTCGCCAGCCAGCTTGGAAAAGCCATACACATTGACTGGTCCCGGGATGTCGTCCTCCAGATAAGGCGTCTTCCGGTTTTGATCCTTGCCAAACACATAGTCCGTGCTTACATGCGCGAAATCAGCCCCGATATGACGACATACGACCCCCAGATTATTGACAGCGACAGCATTCACCAAAAAGGTTTTTTCCGGGTTGTCCTCACATTCGTCAGTCCGATGATAGGCAGCGGTATTGATCACAATATCCGGTTTGCACTCGGTGAGTTTTTCCTGAATGCGCTCGTAATCCCGAATATCGACCGCTTCCTCTATAAAAGGAACCATCGTAAATTGATCCGACAGGGAGGAAAATGACTGGACCAAGTCCGAACCAAGCTGACCGTCCGCGCCGATAATGACGACTGTTTTAACCATCTGTTTTCTCCGTGGACGTCTCAAATACGGATCCGGTGATCTTGATTATTTTGTGAGCTTCCTCAAGCATTTTCATCCATCGGATATTGTTGTATTTGGGGTTGTCAAAATCCGTATAGCCAAAATGCCGAATTTTTTTCACGAGATCTATAACCGATTCTTCAATAGAAATTTTTGGCTGAAATCCCAATACACGGGCGAGTTTTTTGTTGGAAACGCGATAGCTGCGCACGCCTTTGTAGCTGTAATCCGGGCGGATATCCGTATCCACTCCGACATCCCGCAGTGCTTCTCTGACCCGCAACCCAAGCTCGGATATACGGATATTTTGTAGCGATAAATTGAAAATTTCGCCTCTGACCCGCTTTTCATCGGCTTCGAGACAGGCGATATAGCCTCGCGCCGCATCTCGCACATCGATAATTGGGCGCCACATTTCGCCGCCATAATGCAGATTCAGATTTCCGGTTGTCATTGCGGATTTTACAAACGTGTTGGTCACCAGATCATAACGCATCCGGTGAGAAAAGCCGTTGATGGTCCCCTTTCGCAGGATTACAGGGCAAAAATTCTCGTCCGCCATGTTCAACAATATTCGTTCCGCGTCGTATTTGGATTTGGAGTATGCGGCTCGCGGGTGCACATCGGATGTCTCGTCCTGCAAAATATCCCTCTCATCATATTTCACTCCGCGATCATAAATTGAGCAGGATGAAGCGAAGATATACCGCTTGATTCCCTGTTTTTTGCACATTTCGGCAAGAGTTTGGGTCGAGATCGTATTCATCTCGTAATTTGCTTTGGGATTGTATTCTGCGGTCGGGTCGTTAGAGAGCCCCCCAAGGTTGATGACCGCGCTGACACTGTCAAATATCGACGGATCCACATCCCGCATATCGCCGATAGTTAGATCGACTCGGTCGCGGATATCTCGCAGACCGTTGTCAGTAAAATAGAGTCGATCCAAAATTTTGATCGCATAACCCCGCTCCAGCAGTTCCTCTGCGAGAATAGAACCGACATAACCCGCGCCGCCGACCAGAAGTATTTTGTCCAAGCTCATCACTACCTCCCTTCTATTGTCCATACATCGCCGAAAGAGTCGGCTGGGATGCGAACTTCGTCGGGATTTTCACGGTTGTAACAATGGCTGGCGGTACTGATCATCTGGGTGTCGTCTTCAAGCGACATCCATCCGTGATACACGCCTGGGGGAACCACAATAAGGCGCGGACGACGAGATCCCCCGATAATAGTGACCATCTCGAGGTAAGTCGGACTCTCCTTACGGTCGTCTTTAAGAACAAACTTTGCGCTGCCGCGGCTGATGAAAAACCAGTCCCATAGCTCGTGGTGCTTGTGAAAACCGCGGATCACTCCCCGAACATCGTCGCCGACCAGATAGACCTGACCGAACTTGTGAACCACGCCGTGCGGCTCTGGATCGTCAATATGGCGCGCGATTTCGATTAAATATCCTCGATCATCGAGGTATGCTTGCAAATCAACGACTTTAACATCTTTAATCATCTAAAAAAAACCCCTCTATTTTTACAAATCATAAAAAAAACATTATTTCAGCGGTCTTCCGCAACCTCGAGCCGGGTCGTCATCGCACAGCCAGCAAACAAAATATGAACCTCGGCTGGTATTAATAATTTCCTGACAAAAGCTCGTTTCAGACTGTCGGAAAGTATGTATTTTTCGAGCGCAAGTCAAGATATTTCGTTCTATATTTATTGCCTATTTATTGCTTACTTATTTATTATCAATTTTATTTGTTGTCAATATTAAGAGAGACGTCGGGATTTTTTCATTAGAGGCAATTCATAGCGACGAATTTTATCATATTGATACATCGCGTTTGCTACTGCCGCCGCAGTTGGCGTCAGACCGATTTCGCCCACGCCCTTGACCCCTAAGGGACCGTTCGGATCGGGTTTCTCTACGCCGATAACAAAAATATCGGGCGTTTCTCTTGCTCTCAGGATACCGCATCGGCGCAAACGGGTATGCTTTGGGACGCTGTTTTCCAGCTCCAATTCTTCTCTAAGGGCATAACCCAGCCCCATGTGCACCGATCCCTGAATCTGTCCCTCGAACAACGTGGGGTTGATGATCCGCCCGGCGTCGTGCGCGGCGTAAACAGCCTCCACGACGGAACCCGTATGATCCAGCGTGACCACCTGAGTGGCGAATCCGTAAGAGTAATGCGTGATGATTTCCTCCACATCAGCGCCAGGCTTTGTTGTCCAGTCGCAGACCCATTCTCCAACGTAAATTTTTCCGATGAGATCAGCCAAGCGGGATTTTTTTAGATCCATGTTCAGTTTCCGACAGCCGTCCAATAAGGCGTGACCAATCAACGAGGAGCCTCTGGACGCGGTGGTCATACCCGCCTCTGCTTGCGCCTCGGTATCGACCCGAACCTCGATATGAGCAGGATCAATGCCGGTCTGATCGCACAGAAACTGGACTGCAACGGTATAGATGCCCTGTCCCATTTCCGTCCAACCATGATGGATAATCACCCGATCCACCGCGGCGATCTCGATCTTGATCCGACAGCTATCCTCCATCCCGTTGCCGATACCGGTATTCTTGATTCCGCAGGCAATACCCGCGTATTTTGCTTGATAAAACCGATCTTTCACAGCGGACAGCGTCTCCCGAACCCCGCATCCTTGATTCATAATTTGCCCGGTCGCACAGACGTCTCCCGGCTTCAGCGCGTTGTCATATCGGAACTGCCAGCGATCGAATTCGCCTTTTTCGCAGAGATCGTCCATGCAGCTCTCGATAGCGAATGTCACCTGGTTGACACCGAAACCGCGCATCGCGCCGCAAGGTAAATTGTTGGTATAAACCGCTCTGCTCTCCACGTCCACATGGGGGATGTGATACGCGCCGGTAGAGTGACCCGCGGCGCGTTCCAGCACCTTCATGCCCACCGACGCGTACGCGCCGGTATCCCCGACAATCCGAGCTTTTAAGCCGACCAACTTTCCATTTTTATCGCAGCCCAAAGTATATTCCATTGTCAACGGATGGCGTTTGGGGTGCATCCGGATCGACTCGTCTCTGGTGAGGCGCGCTTTCACCGGTTTTTGCAAAAGATAGCTGTACAAAGCCGCGTGTCCCTGCACGGTCAAATCCTCTTTTCCGCCGAACCCGCCTCCATTTGGGACCAGGATCACCCGGACTTTTTCTATAGGAATAGCGAGAATCTTTGCGATCTGCTTTTGGTCTTCATAAACGCCCTGACCCTGAGAATAGACTTCCATTTTTAGAGTCGAGTCCTCCACTTTCGGCTGCGCGAGGCAGCACTCAGTCTCCAAAAAGCCGTGTTCGACCATCTGAGTGCGATACACACCGTGGGAGACATACTCTGCTTGCGCCAACGCATCTTCTGCATTTCCGCGCTGGATCGCAGTTTCTGAGAGAAGATTTCCGTTGGGATGAATACGGGGCGTATCCTCCCGAAGTGCTTGATCGGAATTGACGATTGGAGGCAGAACCTGGTATGCGACGCGGATCAACCGAGCGGCTTGCCTGGCGATACTCTCCGATTCTGCGACAACGCCAGCCAACGCGTCCCCTACGTATCGAGTTGTTTCGCCGACGTCGATCATCAGGGGCCAATCCGGAATGATCAGACCTGTCATCCGATCCCCGGGAATATCCTTTGCCGTAAAGATTCTGACCACCCCTGGGAAATTTTCCGCCTGACTCACGTCGATACTCAGAACTTTTGCCCGCGGGTGATCGCTGAATTTTAGCGCGGCGTGGAGCATGCCCGGAGCCTGCAAATCCGCGACAAAAGGACGTTGTCCCAGCGTGAGCTTATCAGCGTCGTACTTCACGACTCTCTCACCAACTTTCCCGGTGATAATAGCTGATCGGGAATCTTTGGTGCTGTCTTTCCCAGATCGCAACGCTTTTGCCACGATCAGGATTGCTTCCTCGATCTTCTTATATCCAGTGCAGCGACAGAGATGAGGATGGAGTGCTTTCCGAATGTCCGCCAAAGTCGGATCCGGGTTATGATCCAACAGAACCTTGGCTCGCATTACAATGCCCGGTGTGCAAAAGCCGCACTGCACGGCTCCGGTCTCAGAAAAAGCACTCACGAATTGTTGTTGGTAAAAGTCGCCGATCCCCTCGATAGTGACCGCGTCGAGACCCGAGACTTTATGCATCGGGGTGACGCAGGAGAGGATCGCCTTGCCATTAAGCTCTACAGTGCAGGCACCGCACGCTCCTTGACCAGAGCAGCCGTCTTTTGGGGAAAGGATCCGTTCCTGTTCTCGAAGATAGTCCAGCAAGGTGAGGTTTGGATCGCTGTGATAGGTTTTTTTGACAGAGTTTAACGTGAATTCCATCGCAAGCTCCTTTAATCAATTGTTAGCAGTTAGTTTGTCGTTGATAATAAAATCGGTCTATCATAAACAGTGCCGAGCTAAGAATCAGCCCGGGGAACACAGGTTCCATACTCCAAAGATATTCGCCGGTTTGCCCCGGAATCGGGAGATAGCTGGTTGTCAGCCAGAAAAAAGAGATCAATCCAGAGGCAATCATGCTTGCAAGAGCAAATTTTGGGCGCATCTTAAAATCGTCGCTAAACCCCGCGGCAAGCGGAATCAGTAGTGCTGGAGTGACAACCGACCCAATGTGATGCCAAAAATCGATGATCGACTCAAACCAAAGGGCCATGACGACTGTCAAGATCGCGGTCAATATGAGTCCAAATTTGGTGTAAATGGGGACGTTTTTCTCATCTTTTTCTCCCCGTATCCGCCAGATCACGTCTCGACCGATCGTCATTGCCGCCAGAAAACTGGAGCTGTCGATTGTAGACATAATTGTGGCGAGTAGCGCGAGAAAAAAAAGCCCTTTTGCGACTGGCGGTAAGATTTCCAATGCGAGCGCGGGAAAGGCTTGCGCTGGGTTGGCAAGTTCTGGGAGCAGTGCGCGGCTGTATAAACCAACTGATGTGGAGAAAAAGTCGAATAGTATCCAACAACCGATTGAGATGAAAATCCCTCTCTGCGCGATTTTTTCCGAAGCCGCCGCGTAACAGCGTTGATAGAAAGTCGGGTCTACCAGCGTAGACATTGCCAGGAAATACCACACGATAATGTATTGCGTAGAATTGCCGCCGTGCCAGACAAAGTGATCCGATGGAAGCCTCTCGTTTAAAAAGGAAAAGCCTCCGTATTTGAACGAGACTATGCCCAATATCAATGCGAATCCGCCAAACATGAGACCGAATTGCGCCATATCCGTGCGCACTACCGATCGGAACCCGCCGGATAGCACGTAGAATAGAGAGAAAAACGCTCCGATAAGCACGCTGACTGTCAGGCTCCATCCGAACAAAATCTCCAGCAATATCCCCAACATCAACACATAGCCGGCAGGGACTGTGGTGAGAAATATATAGATAGCACCGACCAGTCCGGCTCGCCTGCCGTATTCAATTTCGAGTTTGTCGGGGATCGTGTAGAGTCTGGCTCTTCGGGCTTTTTTCGCCAGAAATAGAGCGAAAATCAGGGCAAAAAGGTAGTAGGGAATCCCGAATACGAGCCAATTTGATATGCCGTATAGATAGCTAAATTCGCCAACGCCGAGGATGCCTCCGTACCATGTCGTCACTGTTGTGGCGACAAAAGCAGGTAAGGTCAACGAGCGACCGGCAAGCAGAAAATTTTCCGTATCAGATCGCTCTTTTCCAAAATAATATCTGAGAGCGATATAAGTTAGATAGAGCGTATAGAGGATCAATAATCCGATGTCGATTAAGCCAAGTTGTTTCATTGATTCGTTTTCAGTGGCTCTTGATCTTTTTCAAGATGGTTTTTCAGGACTTGAAAAACATGATCCGCAAATTTTCCACGTTCTTTTATGCTATATTGCGTCGAATCGATCGGGTCGAGATATTCCATGCTAATCGGATGGTGGACAAGCCGGATCGAGTCGGGAGGCAAGGACTCATACGCTCCCTTTATCGCCACGGGAACGACTGCCGCGCCAGAGCGTATCGCCAATGTAAAAAGCGCAGTTTTCAACGGCTGAAGTCGTCCTGTGCGAGTGCGGGAGCCTTCTGGAAAAACGACGATGGACTTCCCCTCTTTCAGCAACGCCCTCCCATTGGACAGGGTCTTCAGATCCTTACGAGGGTTGTCGCGATGCATTCTGAGATTTCGGGAATGGGTCATTGCCAAGCCGAAAAATGGGATACGAAAAAAGAGATCTTTTGCAATCACTCGTACGTTATAGGGGAATTTGGAAACCGCAATAGGGATGTCCAGGAAGCTGGTATGATTGGGCATAAATATATAGACGCCATCCGGATCTAGCCTCTCAAGACCTTTGATCTCAATAGGTTTCGCCAGAATCATCAGAACAAAATTCCCAAACGGACGGGCTGAGAAGTCCATTGTTTTATCGCCGCTTTTATCAAAAAAAGACAAAACATAGCCCCACATACCCAGAATGACCATAGCGATTAACGTGGTGGGAATAACGGCAAGTCGATAAATCCATAACAGTATTGATTTCATTTTTTCCTCTACGGTTCTCGGGCATATTCCGGTTCAAAAATGTATAGCTCTTTTTCAATAATTGATTAATCTGCGATAATCAGCGCAATCTGCGGATCGAATTCCGTGGCGACGAATAATCCAGGCTATATACGGTCAATAATAATAAATGGATAAAACGACCTTGTCAAAGCAAAACGTCATGGATGCCAAAAAAAACTATGGAGACGCTCGTTCTCATAGGAATGGAAATTTAAAATTCAGGTCTGCTGTTTTTAAGATTGAATTTGAAAGGATTCGGCGTTACCTTACAGCGGGGGCCTGCCTAAGACCCTCTTAGCCCCTTAAAATTCTATCCTTGTCAAAAAAAATTGGCACTATCGGAGAAACGTCATGCAGTGGGAAATTCAACATAAAATCGCGTCCGGAACTTTTGGAACTGTCTATAAAGTTCGACATCTCCAAACCGAGCAGACCGCGGCTCTGAAGATTATCCATCGGCTTGGAGAAAATGCCGCGGGCCAGGGAATGAGAAGACGGATCAAACGCAGTTTTATCTCTGCGACAAAACTCTTTCATCCCAATTGTGTCCAAATGATCGAATGGATTGAAAATGTTCAAAAAAGCGTTCGTATGCCGGCAAAAGGATTCGAAGAATTGGACGAGGGTCGGAAATTGACAGGGTTTGCGATGGAATACGTAGATGGTGAGAGCGTCGCGGTGTATAAAAAGCGCCCCCTTTCCTTCCTGATTCCACTGATGATCCAGCTTTGTAACGGCTTGGACGCGCTGCATAGCCGCCATATCATCCACAGGGATATTAAGCCGGAAAATATTTTGGTCGATCGTGATCTCACTGTCAAAATTACCGATTTCGACCTGGCTCGTCCTGAGGATCAGAGCGGTATGACTGTAGCGGGAACCTTTATTGGCACGGTTCGCTACGCGTCTCCGGAGCAATGCGCGCACTCAGGCAGGGTGGACAGCCGTAGCGATCTCTATTCGCTCGGGATGATCATGTATGAACTGACTACGGGGCACCTTCCTTTTCAAGGCAAGAATTTTCCGGAAATCGCGTTGGCTCATCTCCGTTCGCCGCTCATATCACCCCGCCGATTTGCGCCGGATATGCCTGATAAGATGGAAAAAATTATCCGAAAGCTATTAGAGAAGCGGGCAAGCGACCGTTTCCAGACCGCGAGAGACGCGGCGTTTGCGCTCAGCCAGATCATAAGCACTCAGCGTCTCGGAGGAGATTCAAACTCGGCGGATCATCCGCCTCGAGTGGAAGTGACCGGCGAGGGAGACTATCTGTTGCCGCCAGCGTTCGTAGGTCGATCCGACTCCCTTCGCAGGCTGGAGCAAGCCTATACAGCCGCGTCCCGTTCCGACCCAAAAATCGTTCTCATCCGAGGCAAGGCTGGAATCGGCAAGACAGGGCTGTGGGAAGAGTTCCGATTTGGACTTGACCTGCAAAATAATCGCGTGTTCGAGACGCGATGCCGAGACTCGCATCGCCCCCTACGAGATCTGATCGGTCAAGCCGTGGCTCTGCTACAGTCTCTATCAGACTCGGAAAAAGCGGAGATTGTGGGCAGGTTGGGATGGGATTTGGTCAGAATCGCGCCTGAATTGGCGGAAATGCCGTTTATGCGACGGATCGACCGGCTCCCTGATTTGGACGATAACGCGGCGGAAATTCGGCTGTTCGAGGCGATCACCTATTTTCTTGGAAATCCGAAGATCTCCTATCGTCAACTCGGGACGCTCTCTCTAGATTCCGAGCAAATTCCGATTGTTATTCTCATCGACGACATACACTTAGCAGAGACTTTTGTCGTCAACTGGCTGCGCTATGCCGCCAGGAATCTGGAAAAATGCCCGGTCCTCATCATAGCGGCTTATCGTCCATTTTCTCCGGTGCAGGAGCTGACCCGCCCTCCATGGGAAACCCTATTGCCCGATCTCAAACGGATCGATCGTGTGACCGAGTTCCATCTCGAATCGTTGGATCAAGACGCGGTCTCGCAGATGGTAACCTCTATGCTGGGCAGGGACAACCCGATCCATTCCCGATTCTCCGCGGAAATTATGCGCCAAACCCAAGGAAATCCGCTCTTTATCCAAGAGGCAATTCGTCATTTATCCGAGACGAAAAAACTGCGTCGCGTAGAGGGACGATGGGATTTGCAATACCAAACTTTTTCGGAAATTGTCCTGCCTTCTACTGTCCGATCCATGATCGGCGAACGGCTGGACCTGTTGAGCGATCCTGTGCATCATCTGTTGAGGATCGCCGCGGTAGCGGGCCGCGTATTTGATCTGGGGCTTCTGCTGCAGGTTTTGGAGGAGGATGAATCCGAGATTATTTCCCATCTTAACGACGCGCTTGCGTCCGATTTAATCGAGGAGACCGACGCGGGAGACCGGTATCAATTCAGTCATGTCGCTGTGCACGAACTTCTGGAGGCTGAGCCGGCTCAACATATCAAAAAAGAGTTGCATCGAAAATTTGGCGAGATATTAGAGGATCGACTGACTCCAAACCCATCGCTTTCCGAGTTGGAGCCTCTGGCTCGACATTTTTATCAAGCCGGTATAATAGAAAAGGCGAGTCGTTATTGCAGCCAAGCAGGGGATCAGGCTTATGCCCAATCGGGATATGAAAAAGCGGCTCTTTATTACAAATGGACAGCGGAAATGTATGAAAAATCAGGTCTCCACGACCAGTTCGCTGAATATGAGTTGAAAAAAGGCGAAGCACTGGAGGGATTGGATCAATGGTCGGAAAGCCTGGAAATCTACAGGGGAATCCACAATCGCGTCGATAAGATCACGGACTCGTATCTTATCGCTCGCGTCCATCGCGCTCTGGGGGGGATCCTTTGGAAAAAGGGAGATTACGACAGCGCGCTCGTTCATTTTCGAACCGGTATAGATTCCAGCATAAATTGCCATCGAACTTCCGAAACTCAGCGCCTCTATGCAGAGCTTCTGCGGGGAATAGGCAATATTCATCTGGCTCGCGGGGATTACGAATCTGCGATGTCCGATTTTTCCCGCTCTTTGGAGATCAGCGAGGCGGACAGCGACGAGATTGGCATTGCCCGAGCTATCGGAAATATGGGGATTGTGCACAAAAATTTGGGGCGGTTCGACCAGGCCGAGACATGTTATCGTCGGCTCTTACAAATGGGCGAACAACGCGGGGATCTTCTGCATATCTCTGCCGCGTTGAGCAATTTGGCAGTGCTTTATGTCCGACAAAGGGATTATGAGTCCGCCGCGAGATGTAGCCGACGCCAGCTGGAAATCGCTGAGGAACTCGGGGATAAGCCAGGAAAAGCCAGAGCCTTGAATGCAATGGCGAGTATTTATAAAGAACAGGCGGATTACAAATCTGCTATGGATTGTTGTCAACAACAACTCCAAATTGCCGAAGCACTGGGCGATAAACAGGACGCAGCGCGAGCGATCGGAAATATCGGCATTATACATTATATGGCGGGGGAATATGACGAGGCACTGCATCATTATGAACGCCAGTTGAAAATCGCTGAAACTCTGAACTCTGGCGCGGCAATCCTCAAGGTTCTGGGAAATATGGGCGTGGTCTATACCGCGCAAAAAAATGAACGGTTAGCGTTGGATTGCTATCTTCGCCGCCTGACCCAGGCCCGTAAACTGAATCATGACGCGGGAATTGCGCAAACTTTGGCGGATATCGGAAAAATATACCAAAATAAAAAAGATTACGATATGGCGATTGTCTATCTGGACAGGGCAATCGCTGTCGCAAGGCAAAAGAAAGCGCGTCGTTTTCTGGGAGATTTTTTGATCGAAAAGGCAAGAACGCTGTATCTCACCGAGGATAAAATCCTGCAGGAAAAGGCGGAAAATGTTGTAGAAGAAGGACTTGAAGCCGCATCAAAATATCCAAATCAGAAACAAACTCTGTTCGACGGACGCCTGGTGCAGGCTCGGATTTACGCGGCTGGAGCCAAGGATGAAGACGCTATGACGCTCCTGCGAAAGATGGCTGAGGAGGAAGATCAAGAAAAGTTGCTGGCGGAAATATATGACGAGCTATGGCAAATCGGAAAGGACCGCGAGGATTATGAAAAGGTGAAATCGCTATATATAAAGCTGTCCAAGCAATCGATTGATAAAACATATCTCGCCCAAATCAATGCCCGTTTGGACGATCTGAGCCGCATGGAGCCGTCGAGCCAGAGCTTTTCCTTTGGCCGCGGATCACATAGGGAGCTGCTCTCTTCTCTGGTCGATTTTATGAACCCGGAGACAGCGTTTGCGGAACTGCTCCGATTTTTATCAGCGGATCGACAGGCGGACGGATGCCAGATCATTGTTCTCAACAAACGCACCGGCGAACTGGCATCCCGAGCTGTCACTCCCGATTTCCAGGAGCAAGACTTGGATTTCAGCCGCGGGATACTAAAAGATGTGATCGCGCAAAACAAACCGATCTACGTATCCAACGCGGTCGAGTTTCCAGAATGGCGGGACAATCCCAGTATTATCGGCAAACCTTTTCTTTCCGTTGTCGCAGTGCCTATGCAAAATAATGGCAAAGTGTTCGGCGCGCTTTATCTGGTTCGGCAGCAGGTCGGAAAGGAGCCTTTCCGGAGAGAAGATATGCAAGCCGTGCAGACTGTCGCGGATATACTAACTCCGGCTCTGATCCGCCATGAAGAGGCGCAGCAGGCAAAAATTCGAGCGGAGATTCGTAGCTTAGGAATTTTTATTGGCGATAGTCCGAAAATGCAAGAGCTGTACGACGAGATCGAAAAAACATGCCGAGTCGATTCTACGGTCTACATCCACGGCGAATCCGGCGTCGGTAAAGAACTGGTCGCAAGAGCAATCCATCAACTGAGCAATCGACGGGACAAAAAATTTATCGACGTCAACTGCGCGGCGATCCCGGAAAGTCTTGCGGAAAGCGAGCTTTTTGGACATGAAAAAGGAGCGTTTTCTGGAGCTGTGAGAAGAAAAATCGGAAAATTTGAGCTGGCACATCAAGGCGTTCTCTTCCTCGACGAGATTGGGGAGTTATCGCCGGAGCTTCAAGCCAAGTTGCTACGGGTGATCGAGGATCGACAACTGTGGCGGGTGGGAGGCGTTACCTCTATTCCAGTTGACGCGCGCATTATTGTCGCGACAAACCGCCGTCTGGAGGATGAAGTCAAACAGGGACGTTTTCGGGAAGACCTTTTCTATCGGCTGAATGTGCGGCGGATTCACACGCCCCCTTTACGACAGCGGCGAACCGATATTCCGATTCTGGCTTATCACTTTGCGGAACGATACGCCAAGAAATTCGACCGATACATACCCGGATTTACTCGATATGCGATCAAAGAACTGAAGGCTTACAACTGGCCAGGTAATATCCGAGAATTAAAAAATCTGATCGAGCGAGTTTTAGGCGATCATGAGGATAGCGTGCCGATCACCGCCGCGGAACTTTTTCCAGATCGAGAAATAAACGATCCTTCATTTGCCCCTTCTTCCGACGCGTTCCGATCCGGAGCCGCAGACGCGCTTCCAGGGAAAACTCTGGATGAAAACGTCGCGTACGTGGAGCGGACTATGGCAGTCGATGCGCTGAAAAAAAATAGATGGCGTAAGTCCAAAACCGCTGAGGAATTGGGCATTAATCGGCAACGGTTGGATAGGATTATCAAACGCCATGGGATTCGCTTTCCGAGAAAGAAGCGTCGGAGGTAATTTGGGAAGTAGTTTAATCTGAAATTATATTAATAATTTATCTATTAACACTATTTTATAACAACAAATTAATTAATTTAATAGGACTTTTTAAAACTAAGTAAATAGGAGTCACTTATGAAACGCGTAGATCGTGCCCTGGAAAAAATAGAATTTTGCATTAAGAACAATAAATTTAAAGATGTTGAAGATGAAAAACTGGAATTAAAAAATTCCCCTTCATTAAAAGACGATTGGAAGGAAATTTATAAAACCGTATGTGCTTTCTTAAATACTTCTGGTAGGATCTTGATCTTAGGAATAAAGGAAGATCAAAAAAAGAAACGATATGTTTTCAAAGGAGGCTACTCAGGAAAAATTGAACCGAAAACTAAAGATATTCTGTATCCACTCAATAATCTCTTTAATCAGGTTATGATTTATGATTTATCTATTGCAATTTATTCAGATTTTCATATACTTAAAGTACTCTCTTAAGAAACTGGT
>NBMB01000052.1:0-32627 GCA_002084765.1 Candidatus Cloacimonetes bacterium 4572_55
TATCCGAATCCCTTTAACCCGATCACGACCATCCGCTATGCGATTCCCAGAGCGAGCGATGTGCAGATCCGAGTCTATAATATTTCTGGCCAACAGGTCAAGACGCTGGTTGACACGCCGCAGGACGCTGGGTATTACTCGGTTGTTTGGGACGGTCGCAACGATCGCGGAAATCAGGTCGGTAGCGGCACATATTTCTATGTGATCAAGGCTGGTATGGATGAGGCGATGAGAAAAATGGTTCTGCTGAAATAAGGAAATTTTTCGGTAGGTTTATTTTGTGACTAAAAAAAGACCCTAAGGGCTTGAAAACCTTTAGGGTCTTTCGCTATGCAGCTTCAGATAATTGGCTGAGAAATCTTCTCCTTGAGGCCAGAAAACCCCACCCAACGGATCGACAGCCGCCTGCTTGAAATAGCGAGGATTTCGCAGTCGCCAAAGAATGTCTCTCTTTTCGATCTGGCTCTGCAAAGATACTTGACTCTGCTTGCCATCTTCCCATTTCAGTTCGAGCCGGAAATTTTCTTTGGGGGAAACAGACGTCACCTTGATCCAGGGAGTTTTAAGCCGTGAGTTCATCCCATCTCTCCATTGATTTGCCAGGCTACTCTGGGCATGATTTAACCTCAGGGAAACTAAAGGAAAATATATAAGAAAAAATAAGCGGCGACACATAGACGTGAACTTATATGGTATGGGTCATTTTGGCAAGTGCTAAGTGCGCGCTGTAAAAATTTTTATTCGTTATGGGGATTGTTGGAGTGTGGAGCTTTCTCATACAATTCTCGATAAATTCGCACAGCGGTTCTCCGATTTTCCTCTGATTACGCCAGTCCCTCCCCATTCGTAATTTAACAGTATTCAGTTCAAAAACCAACCACTTTTTTGTGGCGTTATCAAATAAGATAAGCTATACTTGATATTGGTCAAACTTATGTTTTCCTTGTTGATAGCCTGCATTATTCATAAGCCTCGGAGAACCAGAGATATCAGATGTTTGATATTTAATGGGTTAAAGTCTATTTTTAACGACATTTCCAAGAGAACTCAGCTTAGAATTTCAGAACCCTTATTTGGGCTGACTCTGCGCTCTCTGTGACTCTGTTGCGAATATAGTGAAATGCGCGCAAAAGCTCCGTTTTTCTGAAGAAAATTTGGCAAAAAAGATATAATTCTTTAATTATCAATTCTTAATCTGCGTAATCTGCGTAATCTGCGGACCGATTTCCGTGATGACGAATAATCCAGGATAGAATCACTTTGTCGAACTTTTTTTTTATTGAATTTCAGAGACCCCCAGAACCTCGTCTCCGTGAAATAAGCGAAAGGTGAAGAATCATGTCTGTTTCAAAACAATCTATAAGTCCGCTGAATCATAAAAAATCGTCCTCCCCGATGACCCAGGAGGAGCGACGCCAATTGCTCGTAGAATGGAACGATACCGCGGCTGATTATCCTCAAGATATCTGTATCCACCATTTATTTGAAGCTCAAGTCGAAAAATCACCGGATAATATCGCGGTAATTTTTGAAGGAAAAACGCTCACCTATCAAGAACTGAATACCAAAGTCAATCAGTTGGCGCATTATTTAACGACTTTGGGGGTGTGCGCGGACACCTTAGTCGGTATCTATATCGAGCGTTCTTTAGAAATGGTGATTGGTTTACTGAGTATTTTGAAAGCGGGCGGAGCTTATGTGCCGCTTGCCACCAATTGGCCAAAGGAACGTATAAAATATATCCTGGATTCTCAAGGCATTGCGCATATCCTTACCCAATATACCCTGTTGCCGACTCTCCAAACACTGCAATGGCAGGTGCCAGAGTTGACAAATATCTTATGCTTAGACGTCCAGACCCCAGACCCGCCCCCAGAGGCTTTGAATCTTAAGGCGACTCAGGCATTATGGGACAATGTTGCCGAACGAGCTACCGACGATATTACCGCAGGTGGATTTATCAGCAGCTACACCGGCGAGTCCTTTACTGAAGCAGAGGTCGCTGAATATAAAAATCGTATGATCGAACTGACCCAACCCTATCTGGCTCAAAATAAACGGGTGTTGGAAATAGGGTGCGGGTCGGGACTGATCATGTTTTCTATTGCGCGTCAGGTGGATTTTTATGTCGGGGTTGATCCATCAGAAGTCACGCAAGCTCGGAATCAAGAGCACCTGCTTTCGCAAGGGCATACGAACATCAAACTGGTCACGGCTTTCGCGCACGATCTGGATACCATAGACTCGACGCAGTTTGACCTGATTATTTTAGCCAGTACCGTGCAGTTTTTCCCCGGCTATCTCTACCTACAACACATAATGGAAATGGTGCTGGATAGCTTAGCTCCTGGTGGAACGCTATTAATCGCGGACGTCATGGATCCTCGTCAAAAAGAGGATTTCAGAATGTCGCTGGAAATTTTCAAAAAAAACCAACCCTCTCACAAAGCGTCTCGAACTAAAACATACTTGGAAAGTGAATTATACATTGATGAAGATTTTTTTCAAACTCTGCCGGAGACAGTGGATAGCATTGCCAACGTATCTGTTTCCAAACGTGAAGCCGGCTTTGACAGCGAGCTACGATATCGGTATGACGTTCTCATCAAGAAAAAAAGTGCTGTTGGAGATCCTGTCGATCCATCTATTTCTGACCTGACTATTCCCAGTCGAAAAAATATCTGGACAAATTGGCACATAAATCAGCAAGGTGTTGGGAATCCGGTTACAGCCCTTACCCCGGACAACTTGGCGTATATTATTTATACATCGGGCTCTACAGGTACTCCAAAGGGCGTTGTTGTTCGCCACAAACCCGTAATCAATCTGATTGATTGGGTGAACAAGACATTCCATATCGGTTCAAGCGACAGAGTTTTATTTATCACTTCATACTGTTTTGATTTATCAGTATATGATGTTTTTGGTTTACTTGCCGCTGGCGGTTCCATCCATATCGCCTCGGATTCTGATCTAAAAGACCCTGAAAAATTGGCGCGCGTGCTTTACGATCAGCCGATCACATTCTGGGACTCCGCGCCAGCCTCTCTCCAGCAACTTGTCGCATTCCTCCAGTCTCCGCATTCCAATCATTCCACGACCCAGTCGCTCCGGTTGGTATTTCTCAGCGGCGATTGGATTCCGATTACTTTGCCGGATATTATCAAAAAGGCTTTCTCCGGAACTCGGGTGATCAGTCTTGGCGGAGCCACGGAAGCAACGGTGTGGTCAAACTACTTTCCGATCGAAGAAATCTCCCCCCATTGGATTAGTATTCCATACGGGAGACCCATCCAGAATGCCAAGTATTATATTTTGGACGATCAGCTTAATCCATGTCCGATTGGCGTTGCTGGATTTCTGTATATTGGCGGAGAGTGCCTTGCGGAAGGATACGCGGGCGACCCTGAACAAACCGCGCAACGATTTATCCCTTGCCCTTTTAGCGAGGTTCGTGGAAAAACAGGTGCCCGCTTGTACAATACCGGTGATCTATCTCGGTATTTTCCTGACGGCAATATGGAATTTTTGGGACGCGTAGATACCCAGGTCAAGATTCGCGGTTTTCGGATTGAGCTTGGCGAGATCGAAACAGTACTGGCAGCGCATCCCACTGTGCGAGAAAATGTCGCGGTTGTCCATGAGTCCCATGGCGACAGACGTCTGGTGACCTATCTGATACCCAATCAAGGACAACGTATTGATAATGCGGAAGTAAAAGCTTTTTTGCAAAAAAAATTACCCGAATATATGATACCGTCATACTTTATTACCTTAGAAAAGCTGCCGCTCACGTCAAACGGGAAACTCGACCGCAAAGCCTTATCTCAGTTATCCATAGAAAGCTACCAGTTATCCAAAGAGACTTTTGTAGCACCTCGGACGCCAGAAGAAAAGATGCTGGCGGGAATTTGGACAGAGGTGTTGGGGATTGAACGGATCGGAGTTCAGGACAACTTCTTTGAACTGGGTGGACATTCCTTGCACGCCACCCGCTTTACTGCCGCAATCCGCGAAAAATTTAAAATTGACTTATCCCTGCGTAGTCTGTTTGACCATCCGACAATTGCCGCGCAAGCCAATATCATATCGGGCATGAGCGAGATCCAAAGTCTCGATTCGAGCGACCCAAAAGCCCAGCCCGATACTCCTTTGTCTGAGAATCAGTTGTCTGAGAATCAGCGGGGCTGGTGGTTGTTTGAGCAGCTGTATCCCCAAACGCCGACGTATCATATTGCGCTGGCTTTTAAATTGACAGGCGCGCTGAATGTTTCCGCGCTGGAACAGGCAGTGGATGAAATCCGCAATCGTCACAATAGCTTGCGAACGACTTTTTTTCTCAGCAAAACGGGCGTCCCGCAACAGCGTATCTTGCTCTATCCGCCTGGCTCAATTATAGCTAAGGACGCCAGCATATTTCCTCTGGATCAAATTCAGGCGGAAACCGATTTATTCATCGCTGAAGAAACGCGTCACCCTTTTGATCTGACAAAAGATAGCTTGATGCGGATCAGTTTGTTGCGCGTTCAAAAGGATACACATCTACTACTTCTGACTTTCCACCACCTTGTCTCGGATGGGTGGTCGCTCACTCTTTTTTTAGATGAATTATCAACGCTTTATTCGGATTTCAGCGCGAATCGACCAGCTTCTTTATTGGAGCCTCCGGCTCAATACCGCGACTTTTGTTCCTGGCAACAACAGTGGCTGACAACCAAAGAAAAGTCCGAGTCCCTGGCGTATTGGGAAAAACAGTGCCAAAATATTCCGGTATTGCATCTCCCAGGCGATAAACCTCGTCCAGATCATCAAACTTTCTTGGGCGCGCATCAGGCATTGCACATTTCTTCGGAATTAACCAATGCTTTGCGCCGGCTCGGTCAGAAGAATGGAGCCACATTGTTTATGACTTTATTGGCTGGTTTCAAAGCCTTACTCTACCGGTACACGGGTCAGAAGGATTTATCTGTCGGGACCGCGGTGGCAGGGCGAAACCGAGTGCAGTGGGAGAAAGCTATCGGCTTATTTATCAATAATTTGCCATTACGAACTCAGATTGATAGTTCGCAAGCGTTTACGACATTTTTGCGACAGGTGCGTGAAGTCACATTGGCGGCTTATAGCCATCAGAACTTTCCGTTTCAAATGATGGTGGATTTGGTAGCGAGTAAAAAAGCGTCACCGTCACGGCTGGACAGTGCTCCTCTGTTCCAAACCTTTTTCTTGATGCAAAATTTTGAATCGCTCGATCTCTGTTTGGACGACGTGACCGCGACGCAGTTTGACGTCGATACCGGCACATCCAAAATAGATTTGACGTTGGAATTATATGAAAAGAATGATGACGGAGGTTTGGTAGGCTGGTTTGAATATAAAAAGGATTTATTTAGCCCAAAAATGATGCAACGCATGGTCGGACATTTTACCGCGCTGTTGGCGTCCATTGTGGAAAACCCTGGACAGAAGTTGCAGGAATTGCCTTTATTGACAAAAGAAGAACTGGACTCCTTAGCTCCGTTCGCTCCGAATAGCGTTGCCGCGCAAGCTATACAGATTCCTGAGAAAGTCAAAGAATTGCATAAAATTATAAAAAACCGATTATCATGGGATGTTGAATCCCCAGACCCCCTGCAACGTGATAGTCAGCCGCTGCGCTCTCCGGCAATTTTTATTTTATCACCGCCTCGATCAGGATCGACTTTACTACGCGTCATGTTAGCCGGATCTCCTGACCTGTTTGCCCCGCCTGAGCTCGAATTGCTCTCCTTTACGAATTTAAAAGCTAGATTTATGGCTTTGTCCATAAGGCATGAACCCGTGTTAAAAGGGCTCATCCGAGCGGTAGTAGAACTAAAGGGATGCACTGAAAATGAGGCGCGGAATATTCTCAAAAAACAGGAACAGGAAGCGACTTCTACACAAGAATTTTACGCCCAACTCCAAGACTGGTGCGGGACAAGACAGCTAGTGGATAAGTCTATTCATTACGCGATATCGCCCGAGATACTTCAACGGGCAGAACAATATTTTGAGGGTGCTTTATATATTCATCTGACTCGCCATCCCTATGGAACAATGAACTCGATTGAAAAATTGGGTTTAGAGCAAGACGAATTTGGCCACATCCCGAGTTTCACGTCTCGGGAATTGTCAGAATATACCTGGCTGATCAGTCATGGGAATATTTTATCCTTTTTGAAGCAAGTCCCTGAATCCCGTCAATATCGGGTTCGCTTTGAGGATTTGGTGAAACAGCCTAAGCGTATCTTGGAGGGATTATGCGACTTCTTGAGCGTACCATTTCATAAGGAAATGTTGGAGCCTTATAAAGAAAAATATCAGCGCATGACCGATACTCTTGCCGGTTCCAGAATTGGCGATCCCTATTTTCATGAGCATAAAACCATTGACGCCCACGTGGCCGAATCCTGGAAAAAGGATTTTACCCCAAGCCTGCTCAGTGAATACAGCTTAGCGGTTGCGAGTAAACTGGGTTACTGGGATGTGGGCTATCCACGCCGCCTCGATTATGAGGTATTGGCTCAAACAAATCTCACCCCAAATCAGTTATTGATTTGGCTTAATTTCCAATATGATCCGGAAGCGTCGCCTGCTTTTTATACAGCGTATCGCTTTCAACTCCCACTAACCATCCAGCCTGCTATTTTTATTCAGGCTTTCGTCGATGTAGCGCAAGCTAACGACATACTCCGCACTGTTTTTAGCGAGACCCAGGGTATTCCCAAACGACAGGTCTTGCCCGCTATTGAGAAAAACGTCGAGTTTTTAGATTTTTCCAAAACTGAGAAAAGCCTCAGCGATTGGCTTGGTCAGCGAACAGAAAAATCTATTGATATGACCCAGAAATGCTTTGACAGCGCGCTTATTAAGTTGGCTGATGAACAATTCGTTTGGTATTTCAAGGCGCATCGCATCATCATTGACGACTGGAGCTTCAATCCGATTTTTGATCTTGTGGCGACAAGATATCACGCACTGCTCACGGATCCGAGTCCAGCCTCTCTCTTGACTCCTTCTTATCAAGATCATGCGGATCAACAACGCCAGTATCTAAGCTCCGGCACATATCAAGAGGACGCTCTGTTTTGGGATGAGTATGCAGTGCATCATCCCCTCAGTTGGTATGGAAAACGTTTCTCTACATGCGCTTATACAAATACTTCTCTATATACTTTGAAATTGCCTCAAGCCACCCAGAATCGTCTGGAAAACTGGCGTAAGACCGAGCCAAACGAGGCTCTAATGAATCTTATTGGTGCCGCATTGGCAGTCTATCTGCGGAAAATCACGCAATCCGAAGAGATATGTATTGGTACGACTCAGCATAATCGGCTTGATCCAGAGGCAATCGGTCCATTTATGCACATCCTTCCATTAATCATTCATATTGACGACCACGAAGAGCTTACGAGTCTTTATCAGCGGGTGAAAGAAGAACGTCGGCAGGTTTTAGACCATAGCCAATTTGCTCTGCCCAATCCGCGGCATGAGCCTATTTATCAGGTGGCGATTCGCTATATGCATCACCATTTTGATAGCTTTTGCGGGGTCCCAGTGGAGGCAGAACCGCTTTACACTGGACACAGCGCGGAAATCCTCACGCTCTATATTCATGATTTTTCTGATAATTCTTCCAATGCCGGGAAAATACGCATTGATTTTGAATTTAACAAAGAGTTTTTCTCTCCAGAGCTATGCGCATTGGCAGCGGGTCATTTCCAACAGGTATTAGAAGCCATATTGGAACATCCTGAACAGAGCGTCCAGCAGGTGAGCCTAATGACGCGGGAAGAATCCCGGCAAATACTGGCTTGGAACCAAACGGCAACGGATTATCCACCGGACCAGACCGTTATTGATTTGTTTGAACAACAGGTGAAAAAAACGCCTGATAATATCGCGGTGATCTTTGGGGAGCAGTCTATAACCTATCGACAGCTCAACGAAAAAGCGAACCAGTTGGCGCATTATTTGACGACTTTGGGTGTGTGCGCGGAAACTTTAGTCGGGGTTTGCATGGAACGCTCATTAGAAATGGTCATGGGCTTATTGAGTATCCTGAAAGCGGGCGGTGCTTATGTGCCAATTGACCCCGATTATCCGCCAGCCCGTATCCGTTATATGCTTGACGACAGTGCCGCGTCAGTACTGCTGACCCAAATTCACATAAAAACGCGTATGCCGGAGCTGAATGCGTTGGATTGTGCCGCGGTCTGTTTGGATGAAGCGGATTTTTGGGGCAGCGCGGATCAATCCATTGAAAATTTGACAATACATCGCAAAATGAATAATTTGGCTTATGTCATTTATACGTCGGGTTCGACAGGAAAGCCCAAAGGAGTCATGATTGAACATTCGGCGTTAAGCAATTTTGTCCAATCATCCATTACCGCTTACGCGATGACAGACCGCGATAGAACATTGCAATTTGCTTCTGTGAGCTTTGATACCGCGGCTGAAGAGATTTATCCGACCCTGCTTCGAGGAGCCGCGCTTATCTTGCGTACCGACGACATGCTTGACACGACAGAAATTTTTCTCACAGCATGTGACGAGCAAAAAACGACGATACTGGATTTGCCCACGGCTTACTGGCATAACTTGTTGACAGATATGCAAATAGTAAAGAGATATTTGCCAAAAAGTATTCGTTTGATTTTGATTGGCGGCGAAGCCGTTTCCGGTGAAAAAATCAAGCAATGGGTGGAAAATTTTGGACGTGTTCCGGCTTTGTTTAACACTTATGGACCCACGGAAACCACGGTAGTCGCAACAGTGTTTGATACGTCCGATATAAATAAAATTACCATGGAATCCATCGGCGGACCTATCGCCAATAACCGCGTCTATATCTTAGATGCGCACTGCCAACCATTGCCCATCGGCATTCCTGGGGAACTCTGCATTGCCGGAGCCGGATTAGCCAGAGGCTACCTCAACCGTCCGGAACTCACTGCTGAGAAATTCATAGAAATCAAGCTATTTGGTCAGAAACAACGGGTCTACAAAACCGGCGACCTCGCCCGTTGGCTCCCAGACGGCAACCTCGAATTCTTAGGACGTCTTGACCATCAAGTCAAACTGAGAGGCTTCCGCATCGAGCTTCCCGAAATTGAAGTCGCCTTGAGTCAACACGAAGCCGTTGAAGAGGCAGTGGTTCTTTTGCATGAAGAAGACAACCCCTATCTTGCCGCTTATATCGCCTTAGCCATGCCGATTGACGACATATCGGGAGTTCTCCGTACCTGGCTCAAAACCCGTTTGCCCGAATATATGGTGCCCGCCAACTTCACATCGTTGGAGAAATTTCCCTTAACCAGAAGTGGCAAAATTGACCGTCGCGCGTTGGGGGCGTTATCCGTGGAACATCTTGGTACGCCGAGCGATAGCGTTGTACTTCCTCGAACCGACGAGGAAAAATTGTTAGCCGATTTATGGGCGGATATATTGGGGGTTGATCAAGTCGGTATCCATGATAACTTTTTTGAGATGGGCGGCCACTCATTGCTTGCTACGCAACTGACGTCGAGAATCCGCAAAACCTTTGATATTGAGTTGTCCCTACGTCAGCTATTTGAATCGCCAACAATAGCAGAGCTGATTTCGCCTATTGAGACAATGATAAAAATGGCGCAGGAAACCACAACGGTAACCCAAGACGAAGAGGAGTTCGAGTTGTGAAATACATAGAAGACTTCCTGTTAGAATTAGGTCGATTAGATATAAAAGTATGGGCAGAAAGCGATCGACTACGCTGTAAAGCCCCTAAAGGAATATTGACCGCAGAACTTCGCGATAAATTGGCTGAACGTAAAGCGGAACTTCTGCAATTCTTACATAAAAGGGATACTTTTAGGAAGGCTATTCCGACACTTTCTCAGGAGGAACCGCTTCCACTTTCATTTGCTCAACAACGATTGTGGTTTCTAGAGCAATTGGAAGGCAAAAGCGCGACCTATAATATGCCGTTCGTCTTACAATTGGACGGCAAGCTCGATGAAAAATCGCTGAAACGTGCGTTAATAAGTATAATTCAACGCCACGACAGCTTACATTTATGCTTCCCAACTGTCCATGGAGAACCGACGGTACAGCGCAACGACGCGTACGATCCGCTGAGCGTCACAGACCTCAGTGAGCTGTCAGAAACAGAACAACAGCAAAGGGTTGCCAAGTGGACTGCCAATCATGCCAAGACGCTGTTTGATCTGAGCTCGGGCCCTTTATTGCGCTTTCGCCTCCTCAAATTGGGCGAAAAAAAACAGGTTTTGCTGCTCAATATGCACCATATTATCAGCGATGGTTGGTCAATAGGCGTATTGATTCGAGAGTTGAGTCAATTATACAGTGCTTACGCCCAAAACCGGTCGCCCCAACTGCCCGAACTGCCGATTCAATATACAGACTACGCGGCTTGGCAAAAAAGTTGGCTGAAAGACGACATCCTGAAGCTGCAATTGGATTATTGGGTCGAGAAACTCAGTGGCGCGCCGGAGTTGTTGGAATTGCCTACGGATTACCCGCGTCCTGCAATCACGCGCTATCAAGGTAATCGCCAGAAAAGCTTTGTGAAACTCACGGGAGAGATTAAGCGTTTTAGTCACCAGCACGGAGTGACGCTCTTTATGACGCTATTGGCAACATTTAAGATTTTGCTGTCCCGTTACAGCGGGCAAAATGATCTGGTCGTGGGCAGTCCCATTGCCAATCGCACCCATTATCAAACCGAGCAGTTGATCGGCTTTTTTGTGAATACTCTGGCACTGCGCGCGCAACTCGACGGGAAACAGACGTTTTTGGAATTACTCAAACAGGTGAAACAGACAGCACTTGAGGCGTACAGCCATCAGGATATCCCCTTTGAACATCTGGTTGAGCACCTGAATCCGACGCGTAGTATGAGCCATTCACCGGTGTTTCAAGTGATGTTCATACTACAAAACGCGCCCCAAAAAACGCTCGATTTTAGCGGCTTAAAAATGTTTTTTTTGGAACCCGAGGATAGGACGGCTAAATTCGATTTGACCTTGAGTATTGCAGAACATGACCACGCGTTTGTCTGTGATTGGGAATATAACACGGATTTATTCCGCCCAGATACGATCACCCGAATGACCGAACATTTCCAGATCCTATTAGAAGGGATTCTCAATAACTCAGAACAACCGATCTCTCAATTACCAATGCTGACCCAGGACGAGCGTCAACAATTGCTTGCCTGGAACCAAACCCAAACCGATTATCCAGAAAATCAAACCCTTGTCGATCTATTCCAGGAGCAGGTTGAGAAAACGCCCGACGCGATGGCAATAGTGTGTGTGAATCAAGAACTGACTTATCAAGAATTAAATAGCAAAGCCAATCAATTGGCGCATTATTTGGCGACGTTAGAGGTTAGTGCTGAAACCTTAGTGGGTATTTGCATCGAGCGCTCTCTCTCCATGGTGATTGGTTTATTGGGTATTTTGAAGGCAGGCGGCGCGTATGTGCCGCTTGACCCGAATTATCCGCAGGAACGCTTGCAGTTCATGTTAGAAGACGCTGCCGCGCCAGTGTTATTAAGTAAAAATTCTATGCTGGAACGATTGCCGGCTTCGACAGCGAAAGTGGCGCGTTTGGACAGCGAGTGGGAACAGATCGCCGGGTATTCTCAGGAAAATCCGGTTAGAAAAAATGATGCAAATAGTTTGGCTTATGTGATTTATACGTCTGGATCTACTGGAAAACCGAAAGGGGTGTTATGCACCCACAAAGGCATGATCAATCGATTGAACTGGATGTGGAAGACGTATCCTTTTGAAACAGAAGAGATCTGTTGTCACCGTACGTCTATCAATTTTGTCGACCATGCTGCTGAGCTATTTTCGCCCTTACTCAAAGGGGTTTCTTTAGTATTGCTGACCGAAGAAGAAATGCGGGATACTGCCGGCATTATTGATACGCTGCATAAATATAAGGCGGCTCGCGTTCTGGTTGTGCCTTCACTATTGAGAAGCCTTTTAGAGCAAGGAGATCGTGAATTACAAAAACTTGCGTCTGTGAAGTATTGGTTTTGCAGTGGGGAGATATTACCAGCTCGTTTGGTTAAATTATTTTACGAAAAGATATCTGAAGGGTCTTTGGTTAACATATATGGCTCTTCTGAAGTCAGCGCGGACGTCAGTGCTTATCAGGTCGAGCGTCAAAAAATAATCGACATTTTAAATTATTTTTCACCAGAACATAAGTCCTCAAATTGTTTTATCTCAGAGCATCTCCCTCCAGAAAGTATTACCACACCTGGAGTGGCACTTGATGAGCTAAAACAGGTGTTTAAAAACAAAGAAATTCCCCCAATTCCTCAGGAAAAAAATAAATATTATGCCTATTTAAAAAAATATGTGCTCCCTTATTTGGTCAATACATCGTCGCCTCGTTTTATTGGACACATGACCTCGGTATTACCTTCTTTCAATTACGAATTATCAGACCTTGTTTCGAGATTGAATCAAAACATGGTCAAAGTGGAAACGTCAAAATCTCTGGTTTTTTTAGAAAGACAAGCCATGGCAATGCTCCATCACGCTTTCTATGATCTTCCTGATTCATTCTATACGGAATATGCCCAAAAGTCTGGAAATGGTCTCGGCATAACGGTTTCAGGCGGATCCATGGCAAACATATCGGCTCTTTGGGTTGCTCGTCATCTCGTCCTACCCCCAGACAAAAATTTTCCTGGGGTGGCTCAAGCAGGCTTAAACGCGGCTTTGGCGCATTATAAATATAAAAATATCGTGCTATTAGGCTCTCGTCTCATGCACTACTCCATGAAAAAAGCGGTTTCCTTGTTAGGTTTAGGCATGGAAAATATCGTTTATGTGGATCAGGATGAGAATGGAAAAATGGATATTGCCGCGCTGCGACGGCGCATAAAAGAATGTCGCCGCAAACACTGGTGTATTTTTGCCTTAGTAGGTATTGCAGGAGCCACTGAAACCGGAAGTATCGACCCATTAGAGGAGATGGCAGAAGTCGCAAAGAGCTTTGATATTCATTTTCATGTGGATGCGGCCTGGGGCGGTCCTGTGATATTTTCCAAGCAACATAAGGCGCAATTGAAAGGGATTGAAAAAGCGGATTCAATCACTTTATGCGGACATAAACAACTTTATTTACCCATGGGCATTAGTTTTTGTTTGTTTCGGCGGCCCGATATGATCCAAGCCATTTCGATCTCAAGTGCTTATCAAGCGCGCGAGGGCGGATATGATTTCGGTCAACATTCGCCGGAAGGTTCTCGGTCTTCCTTATCGATATGTTTGCATGCCGCGCTGCATCTCATCGGGAAGCAAGGTTATGCGAAACTCATCGATAACGGAATCGATAAGGCTCAATATTTAAAGGAACGGGTGCAAAAAAATGAAGCCTTTGAGCTGATGTGGGAACCCGAACTCAATATCGTGAACTTTCGATATGTGCCGATAAGATTTCGAGATAAGCAAGCTCATGGGCTTTTGACAAAAGAGGATAATTTACAGATTAATGAGGTCAATGTCCAGCTACAGGAAATGCAATTTCAAGAAGGACGCAGTTTTTTCTCCAGAACACAATTGTTCAGCGATCGCTATGGCAAGGATGTACCCATTGAGGTCAATCGGGCTGTGTTAGCGAATCCTTTAACGACTCGCCAAGACATTGATTTTGTCTTGGAAGATCAACTGATGATAGCCGCCAAGTCGATTGAAAACGCGCATCAGGCAGATAAACAGGAAGTCTTAGCACCCTTATTTCTGAAACGCGCAGAACAAGAAGCGTTACTTGATAAATATATCATTCCCATTGGTAAGCCCATCAGCAACGCTCAAATTTATATTTTGGACTCGTATCAAAAACCTGTTCCTGTCGGTGTATCGGGTGAGCTTTATGTTTGCGGCGTGGGCTTGGCTCGCGGCTATCTTAATCGCCCCGAACTCACCGCGGAAAAATTCATCGAAATCGAGCTATTTGGTCAGAAACAAAGGAGTTATAAAACCGGAGATTTAGCGAAGCCGCGCTGGCGAAACATGAGGCTGCGCGCCAATGCGTAGTGGTTGTCAGAGAAGATAAACATCAACAAAAACGATTGATTGCATACGTAGTACCCACTAAGCAATATGCGCAGGAAAATCTGTCATCTTCGGTATTGCGAAAATTTCTCAAGAAAATATTACCGGATTATATGATACCGGCAAAATTTGTTATGATGGACGCCCTTCCCCTGTCGCCAAACGGCAAAATAGATCGCCAGGCTTTACCCGAACCAGATCAGAAAAGTCAGGAAACAGAAGGAGCTTTTGTCGCAGCGCGAGATGAGCTTGAATTTCAACTGGTGAAAGTTTGGGAAAAAGTTTTAGATACACGACCTATTGGAGTCAAGAACAGTTTTTTCGATTTGGGCGGGCATTCCTTGTTAGCAGTTCAACTTTTTACCGAAATAGAAAAATCTTTGGGCAAAAATCTTCCTCTATCTACACTGTTTCAGGCACCGACAATTGAACAAATAGCCGACATCATTCGAGAAGAAGGATGGTCTCATTCGTGGTCGTCGCTGGTTCCTATCCAGCCAACTGGTACCAGACCGCCTTTGTTCATCGCTCATGGAGCAGGAGGAAATGTCCTGTTTTTGCGGAGCCTGAGCGATCGCATGGGGAGGAATCAACCTTTATACGGGCTACAAGCCCAGGGATTGGATGGGAAAAAAGCACCCCTAAGCACGATCGAGAGTATGGCAATGCATTACTTAGAGGAAATACGTCGCTTACAGCCGGAGGGACCCTATTTTCTGGGAGGCTTTTGCATGGGCGGCATGATCGCGTTTGAGATGGCGCGCCGCCTTGAATTGGAAGGGGAGAAGGTGGGGTTAGTCGCCTTTTTTGAAGGTCATGGACCAAATTATTATATAGATCCCACGAAGAACAAATATTTCTATGATGATAGATCAATAAAAGAGCGAATTAAAATAAATATTATTGGCATCTTTAAACTGAAAGGAAAAGAGAGGAAAGATTACTTCCATAAGAAAAAAGAGACTATCCAGAGAAAGTTTTCAAGTTTGAAAAGAAAAATAAATGCTTTAGCGTTAAAAACTAATTCAAAAATATTAATAAAGCGATCCACCCGTAGGGGAATCCAAAGGACGATAAAAAGCGTTCATGAGAGCAATATTCAGGCGCAAATCAATTACACTCCTCAAAGCGTATACCCAGGCCAAACAGACCTTTTTCAAGCCACCAAACAACCCCGTGGCGACTACAAATTTGACCCTGAATTTAACTGGGGTCCCTGGGTAGGCGCGGTTAAAATTCATAGAATTAACGGTCATCACGCCACGATTTTGCATGAGCCCAATATCGCTATGCTGGCTAATGAACTGAAAGCCTGTTTAGACCAGGCTCAGGAAAAATAAATTTACAACCCGCTGTTTGCGATCTGGTTATTTTCTGAAATAGTCTTAACTGGTAGAATATTTTACATTTAAAAATTGCGTCTACGCTTAAAATTTGCATTAAAAAGGAGTAAATTATGCGCAATAGAATTATCTTTTTTTTCATTCTGTTGACCGCCTCGTCGCTATCCGCGCAACCGACCGATGATCTTCAACAGATTCACGGAGTGGCGCGCGGCGGCTTTGGCTTTACGATCATCGAAGAAAACGGTGAGGAAACGCTCTATTATACACTCAGCTTCCAGCCGGAGCTGATGTTTTTGAACTTTGGACTTGGTTTGAATATCGACCTTCTCTATAATCCTGATCCGGACGAGGGCGAAGACAATCTGCGGGAAGAAGACCTTAAGTTGGAGAAAATATTACGTTACGTGCGTTGGGGAAATAAACGGGATCCGATCTATGCTCGGGTGGGCGAGCTGGACCGAGCAACTCTGGGACACGGATTTATCATGGGGAATTATCAAAACCAGATCATCGAAAATCATCGGAATATCGGATTAGAATTTGACGTGAGCCGTCCCTCCTTTGGCTTTGAAACCTGCACGAGTAGCTTCCGCAGATTAGAGGTAATTGGCGGGCGTTTTGTCTACCATCCCCTGATGAACCGAATCTCCGCGCCTATCATTGATCGCCTGGCATTGGGTGCTACCGCTGTCGGCGACATGGATCCGGATAGGGACAGCCATACAAACGACGATATTATGATCTGGGGCGTGGACGCAGAACTGCCCATACTTGAAAATAAGTTGACGGAAGCCTCAATCTATACGGATTTTGCCCAAATCAGAAGTTACGGTTCCGGCGCGGCGGTTGGCGTCCAATTCATTATCCCCAATCTTTTTCACCTCATGGAAGCGACTCTCCGCGTGGAAGAACGGTTCTTGGGCGACGAATTTATGCCGCAATATTTTGATAGCTTCTATGAGCAGGATCGATCCGGTCGGCTGAGCGCGCTAAAAGGGGCTGAATCGGTCAATGGAACTTTCGGCAGCCTCACCGCATCGATTCTCAACCAGATCACGGTGAATGGCTCATACCAATATTACAATAAAAACGATTTTCGCGGCACGGGTCATTTAGGCGCATGGCTGAATCCGAACAAAGCCTCTAAATTTTTGCTATGGGGAACCTATGACAAAGCCGGCGTGGAAACGATCGAAGACCTGTTTACATTGGATGAACAGTCGCTGGCAAACGCCTATTTTGGCTATGGCATCAATTCCTTCCTTTACCTCACCGTTCAATATGAATGGACATTTCATCGGGATGAGCAACTCCAGTTGATCACTCACGAGCGAATTATACCGAGACTGGAATTTTCTATGCGTTTTTAGGTGCTTTTTCCGCAGATCACGCAGATCACGAGGGCTAATGTGAGAAATGAACCTACAAAATGAGCAAGAAAAAATAGATAATAATTAATGAATTGACGGGAAAAGACTTGACAACATATTGTCGAATTATTTATAATTGCTTTCGATAGTTTTTATTTTTTGTAGAATGTTGCGAATTTGGAAAACGCAACTTAAGAACCATCGGAATTAATATTTAAATTTGGAAGTGGTTGTTACTTTTTTTTTATTTTGTATAGGGAGGAGTTATTTATGTATCGGAGAGTGGAGAAAATCGCCGCGTCTCTCTTGGTGATTTCATTTTTTATTTTTGCGGGCTGCGAAAGTTCGTATGTGCGTAGTGCCCGTCTCTACATGCAGCAACAGAATCCGGAAAAAGCGATTAAAATTCTGGATGAAGGTGCGGAAAAAGAGCCGGATAATCCAAAAATTTGGTATGAATTGGGCGTGATTAATGGGCAACAGGGTAATTATGAAGAGATGAACCGAGCTTTTGACAAAGCTCTCTCTTTGGATGGTTCGCTTGATTCGAGTGTGAAAGGCGAGAGGTTACAATATTGGGACACACACTATCGGAACGGTGCCAATCTTGGAAATGAGGAAAAATTTGAAGAGGCGTTGGATGAGTTTAAGATTACCCGGGTCATTGACGATCAGAAGGCAGGAACCTATTTTGGTTTGGGGTGGATCAACTCAAAATTAGGCAACCATGAGGAAGCGATCCCGCATCTTGAGAGAGCGGTCGAACTGGACGCCGAGGACCTGAACTCCTGGCATCAACTTCTGAATGAATATTACGTGACTGAAAAAAATAAAAAATTGGTCCAAGCTTCCCAAAAAATGATCGAAAAATTTCCGGAAGATATCAGCGGATTTGATTTCATGGCGCGTGCGCATTCAGCCCTCGGTAATGACAGTTTGGGTATTATCTATTCGGAAAAAGTGGTGGAAAAAAATCCAGAGGACGGAAATCTTTGGTTTAATTTGGGCGGATTATATGCCTCTGCTAAAAAATATCCAGACGCTGTGCGGTGCTATAAAAAATCGGTGGAACTCTTGCCGGAAGACTATGACGCGATATACAACTTGGCTCTGGTGTTGAAGCTTGATGGGAAATTCGACGAGGCGTTAGCCGTTGTGGAAGAAATGATGCAATTGCGATCGGACGATCCGGACAGCTACCGTATGCAAGGCAATATTTACCGAAGCATTGCCGAAAAATATGAATCCGAAGGCAATATAGATAAAGCGAACGAATACAAGGCTAAAACAGCTGGATGCTTTAAAAAAGCGCAAGAGTTGTCAAAAGACGAGTCTTAATTCAAGGCGCGTTTTTCAAAAAAATTATAAAATTGCTGTATTTTTTTATTGACAAATGCATTTCTAGGCTTATATTAGTATTTCCTTTTTGCGGGGTCGTAGTTCAGTTTGGTTAGAACGCTGGCCTGTCAAGCCAGAGGTCGCGAGTTCAAGTCTCGTCGGCCCCGCCATAAATTTTAAGCAAATTTTCTTGCTTACGCATCAGAAATTGGTGCCGAGGTAGCTCAGCCGGTAGAGCAGCGGACTGAAAATCCGCGTGTCGACAGTTCAACTCTGTCCCTCGGCACCATTTTCTATATATACAGGGTCATATTGCATGGAGAGTGCTGGCGTAGCTCAGTTGGTAGAGCAGCTGATTCGTAATCAGCAGGTCAGCGGTTCAAGTCCGCTCGCCAGCTCCAGAGCATTGACGCCTGTTTTTTTTATCTCTTCGCTATTTTAACAATATATCAAAAAAACCATAAATCATGCGAGAAAGTTGGGAGCCAGTCGATGAAAACATTGATCCTCGCTGCCGGAGTCGGTCGAAATTTGCGCCCGTTGACAAGCACTCGACCAAAATCAATGATCAAGCTCTGTAATAAGACGATTCTTCATCACTTGTTGGACATGCTGAAAGAGGTAGGAATTTCCGATGTGGAGATCGTTATCGGGCATGAAGGACGAAAAATTCTGGATTACTTTCGATACGGTCAAGATTTCGGTATGGATATCAACTATCTTAACCAGAAGGAGCCGACAAATATCGGAGACGCGGTCATGCTTGCGAGAGATAAATTTGCCGACTCCAACTATTTCTTGTTGGTCTACAGCGACATCTTTATCCGAAAAAATATTATCAAAAACACATTGACGTCTTTCCGTTCTGCGCAGAAACCCGTTGCCGCTGTCTGTCTGACCAGTTCCACATCGCTTTTCGGAAATATCTATATGGCGTCTGATATGCAGATCACCCGCATTGTGGAAAAGCCGGAAAAAAGTCTGGGCAACTATGTCTTGGCTGGTGCCTATATCCTTCCCACAGAATTTTTCGACATATTGGAATCCGAGAATCGGGACATAGAAAAAGCGTATAGCCGCCTATTAAAGGACAAGGGGCTTTATGCCTCGATATGGGAAGAGGATTGGGTGCATCTCGGTTATCCTTGGGATATTTTGACAGCGAATCAGATCATAATGAATAGTTGGAAAGAGGCGCGCATCCACCGGTCGGTTTCAATGGACGGGCATGTGCGGATTGAGGGTCCGGTGCGGATAGACAAAAATGTACGGATCGAGTCTGGGACCACGATCAAGGGGCCGTGTTATATCGGGGCCGACAGTTATATCGGAAATAATGTCCTCATTCGTCAGAATAGCTCGATCGGCGAAGGCTCAGTGGTCGGTTTTGGCGTGGAGATGAAAAATAGCGTTTTATTCGGACAAAATCGAATCGGTCGCCTCTCTTTTGTGGGCGATAGCGTGGTCGGAGAACATACCGTGATCGGCTCCGGCGTGATGACTGTGAATACAACGCTGGACGGCTCGCCAATCGGAGTCAACATCAACGGTAAGGAGATAAACTCCAGCTTTGAGAAATTGGGTTCGTTTATCGGCGATCGCGTTGAGATCGGAGCTGGGAACACCTTACGATTCGGTAGTATTGTACCGTCCGGGACTAAGATTAAGGAGCATTTTTCGATCAGTTAGGCGAAAATAGTTTCCGAGGTATTAACGAAAAATCTATAAAAGCGTAAAAAATAAGGTATATAATAACAATGTGTGGTATAAGCGGTATTGTCAGCTATAAAAATGTATCCAAACGATTGGTTAAAAGCCTGAGTAATCTGGAATACCGCGGTTATGATTCGTGCGGCGTGGCTTACCTCCGAAACGGGCAGATCGAAATCCGAAAGGATATTGGCACAATCAGCGAAGTTGAAGCCAGAGAACGGCTATCTGATCCGGTCAGTTGTATCGGGATAGCTCACACACGCTGGGCAACGCACGGCGGAGTTACAAAAGCAAACGCCCACCCTCATCTCAGTTATCATCAAAATTTTGTCATTATCCATAATGGGATTATTTCCAACTTTCGCGAGCTTCGGGAGGAGTTGTCTAAGCAAGGATACGAGTTCAAATCAGACACCGACTCTGAGATAGTAGCGCAGTTGTTGGAATATCACTACGAACAAACAAAAGACGTGGAGCAAGCTTTAGTAGACACGATTCACCGGTTGGAAGGGAGCTATGCTTTTGCCACGATCACACCATACGATCCGGAGCGTATCTATTGCACGCGGCACGAAAGTCCTCTGTTGATCGGCGTGGGGCCGGACAGCCAATATATTGGCTCGGATTTGAACGCTTTTATCGAGTATACAAAAAATCTGATCACGCTCTCCGACGGCGAGTACGCCATTTTGGACAAAGATGGCTATGTGATCAAAAACGCGATGACGGGTCGTGAGGCTCAACGAGAGATCACCCACATTTCTTGGGACGCCGAAATCTCAAAAAAAGGCGGTTATCCGCATTTTATGTTGAAGGAGATTCACGAAGAGCCGCAGGTGGTTCATACAGTCATGCAGTTGGAGTCGGAAAAGATCGCCAAGCTGGCAGAAATGATCAACGAGGCGAAACGGGTTTACTTGACCGGGATGGGCACCGCATACTATGTGACGGTGATTGCGCAGTATTATCTCGCCCAACTGACCGGCAAATTTTACAATACCTTGTGCGCTGACGAGTTCGAAAATGTGGGCGAATTTGATGAAGATACCCTGGTCATCGCGGTCTCACAATCCGGAGAAACGTACGATACGCTGAGCGCGTTGCGCTGCGCTAAAAATCGAGGGGCAAAAACCGCGGCAGTGGTGAATATGCTCGGATCGACTATGTCTCACGATGTGGATCACGTAATCATGCAAGGATCCGGGTCGGAAATATGCGTGCTGAGCACAAAGGCGGCTCTGGCGCAGGTGGTCGCGCTGATTCGCACAGGTATCGAATTGGGCTCTCATTTTTCCCCGGATCAAGCGGAGGAGTTTGATCAGCGACGCCGAGAAATTTTACAGACGCCTCAATATATTCAGCAGATTTTAGATGAACTATCCGGTATTATTCGGCTGATCGCAAATAAAATTTATCACATAACCAACTGGCTTTTTTTGGGACGGGGCATTTATTACGCGGTCTCGCTGGAGGGAGCACTTAAATTGAAAGAGGTGACGTATCATCATGCCGAGAGTATGACCGGCGGCTTTATGAAGCATGGCACGATCTCTCTTATTGATAGCCAAATGGGCAGCGTCTTCTTTGTCCCGCCGGAAACAGAAAAGAAACTCCATACTGACACAATGAGTAACGTAGAGGAGATCAAAGCTCGGGGCGGATTTGTGCTCGGCGTTCACTCAGGCCCTTTTAATCCCTTGTTCGACCAACAGATCATCCTTCCCGATGCCCCGCCATTCATTATGCCTTTGCTACATATTGCCGCTTCCCATCTGCTCGCATATTTTGTCGCTGTGAAGTTGCGGCGCAATATCGACAAGCCCCGCTCGTTGGCAAAAAGTGTGACCGTACCGTAAGAGCTTTACCGATGCGATATTATTTTGAAAAGTTTTCCATTAAACGGCCTTATAATTTTTCCTCTAAAAAGGGAGTTTGGCGGTTGTTTTTTAATAAAATTCGGGGGATCTTCGGACTGATCCCGGTATTTTTCGTCTGTTTTGCAGTCCCCGCGCTTGCTTCTGGCGGCGAACATAGCGAACTTGGAAATCACCTCCCGCTTATCGCTATTATCCCTTTTGTGGGGCTATTGTTATCCATTGCTATCCTACCGCTTTATAAACCCCGTTGGTGGCACCATAATCGCAATCAGGGACTGGTCGCGCTTGGCTGGTCCATGCCAATTTTGATCTATTTCCTCATTTTTCTGCATGAGTACACCCCGCTCATCCATTCGTTGGAAGAATATATCGCGTTCATTGCTCTATTAGGCTCGCTCTTCACCATTTCCGGCGGAATCTCCCTGACCGGAGACCTTAAGGCTTCCCCAAAGATCAACACCCTATTTCTGGCTATCGGCGCAGTTTTGGCGAACGTCATCGGCACCACCGGAGCCAGCATGATTCTGATTCGACCCATGCTCCAGACCAATAAAGAGAGAGAAAGAATCAGACATATTCCTCTATTTTTCATTTTTATTGTCAGCAATATCGGAGGTACTTTGACTCCGCTTGGCGATCCGCCGCTCTTTCTGGGATTCTTGCGAGGCGTTCCATTTTTCTGGACACTGAAGTTGTTCCCGCAATGGGCGTTGATGATCGTTATGCTGTTGGCAGTTTTTTATATCTACGATCGCAGCCAATATAAAAAAGAATCCATAGCCGATATTGAGTGCGATAATACGCATATCGAGCCGATAAAAATAACCGGCAGGTGGAATTTCTTACTATTGGGAGGGGTGATTCTTTCCGTACTTTTTTCCCATTACCTGGGCTACGTTCGAGAGGCGATCATGCTCGCCTTGTCGATCATCTCATATTATATCACGCCAAAAGAGGCGCACAAAAGTAATGACTTCAACTTCTATCCTATCAAAGAGGTGGCGCTGCTTTTTGCCGGAATTTTCATCACCATGATCCCGGCTCTGCTCATTTTGCAAGCCAGAGGCGGAGGACTCGGTATTAATGAACCCTGGCAATTTTTCTGGATGACCGGTATTTTATCCTCATTTCTGGACAACGCGCCCACATACCTCACCTTCACTTCACTTGCCAGTGGCGTTTTTAACCTGGCTCCGGATGCGTCGCTCTTAGATTTGATCACCCATTCGCCGGAAGCCGAACTTTTGCTGAAGGCGATCAGTCTGGGAGCGGTTTTTATGGGCGCGAATTCATACATCGGAAACGCGCCGAACTTTATGGTAAAATCGATCTCCGAGCAAAATGACGTGAAAATGCCCAGTTTTTTCGGTTATATGCTCTATTCTGTTGTCATCCTAGTTCCATTTTTTATTATAATCACCCTCATTCTCCAATTCCTCATGTAGCTCCACCTGACACGACGACCGATTTGCCACGATCCTGTTGAGGCTTTGATAATGCAATATGAGCTTTTGATTGCGGGCAGACATCTATACGGAAAACGGCGGCGGGGATTTATCTCGGCAATCGCTTTCATCTCGGTTCTCGGCGTTGTGATCGGCGTCGCCGCGTTGATAGTTGTAGTCGGCGTGATGACCGGCTTTATTGATAATTATCAAAAAATCATCCTCAACACCAACGCGCACGTCTATCTCTTTACCTACTATCACAACGGTATCAGCAAAAGCGATTCGCTGGTCGCAGAATTGGAGAAAAAGTCAGAGGTTGTCGAGGCGACAAAATTCGTGTATAGCGAGGCGATTGTCTCCAACAAAAAGCTGATAGAGGCGATTGTAGTGCGAGGCGTCGATACGGAGAGACAAAGCCGGGCGAACGACCTCGCAGGAAAATTGATCTCCGGAAAAGCTGATTTTTCTCTGATTCAGGTCGGGGAAAACAAATTCCCACCTCTCTTTTTAGGCAAAATTATCGCAGAGAATATCAAGGCGGACGTCGGATCTATCGTAAAATTGGCCTTCCCGCAGGGAAAATCACGGGCAGGATTAGCCGGCATGACCGTGCGAAAATTCGTCGTAGCCGGGATTCTTGATCTGGGTATGTACGAATACAACTCCTCCATCGTTTATCTGACATTGCCAGATGCGCAGGACTTTTTCGACATGGACGATCGCGTCACCGGGATCGAAATTTGGGTGCGGGATATTTTCAACGCGAATATCGTCAGCTACCAAATCCGCTATGAATTGGGTATGCCCTACCGAACCTCGGACTGGATCGGGCTGAACTCCGGACTGTTCGCCGCCTTAAAATTTCAGCGCTGGATTTTGGGTATCATCCTTACGCTGATCATTCTGGTTGCCGCGTTTAACCTGGTCAGCGCGCTGATTATGATCGTCATAGAAAAACGACGCGAAATCGGTCTGCTAAAGTCGATGGGCGCGAGCAACTCAAGCATTCTCACGATCTTTATCACAGAGGGAACCCTGATCGGTCTGGTCGGAACATCGATCGGCGCGCTGATCGGCGTAGGCATACTCGCGCTGGTCGGACGTTATCAAATCATCGATCTGCCGATAGAAATATATCAATTCGAGCGGATTCCGGTCACGCTTCACAGCGGAAGTCTCTATCTAATAATTGGCTTCGCTCTCCTGATCAGTTTTTCTGCCACAATCTATCCGGCGTGGCGGGCATCTCGACTGATGCCGGTGGAGAGTATCCGATACGAGTGACAAAAAGAACGTTAGGGATATTCATAAAGATTTATAATTCATAATTAGGAGAAAATATGATCTATTTACGGCTATTTTTTATTTCTATAATATGCGTTTTTATCATGAGTTGCGCGGCAAAACAGATAGAGCAACCGCCTCCCCCAGAACCAAAACCAGAACCGATTGTCGAGGAGAAGCCCAAACTGTTTGTAGAGGCGATCGTGAAAGAGGCGGCTCTCTTTTTGATCCCGGATGAACAGAGCCAACCTGTAGGGGTTTTGCTCAAGGGCGATCTTGCCGAAGTCGTTGATATTCAAGAAAAATGGCTTCAGGTAACGACGCCGGATCATCCTGTTGCTTGGGTACTTGGGGAGCAGGTCGCTGTGCCGGCTGCACACGATATTGGCTCGGAAGAATGGATGCCCATAGGCGGAAGCCGTCCCCATCTGCAAGCGGATGTCGATGGGCTGAATGTCCGCAGTCAAGGCACGATTCAAAGTGAGACGGTCGATTCGGTAATCAAAAATACCAATCTGTTTATCACGGACAAAAAAGGCGATTGGTACGCTGTCAAATTGCCGGACGGGACTCCGGGATGGGTCTGCGATAAATTTGTGAAGCCCTACCAGGCAGGTCTTGATCCAGAACTGGGGAAATGGTTTAAGACTCGGGGCGATTGTCCCATGTACGCGGGCGCAGGCGAGGATAGAGAAAAAATTCGCACGGTCTGGGCGTTAAAAAAAGTCGCGAAGATGAATCAGCAAAACGATTGGTACGAGGTGCAGCTTGAGGATGGAACTACGGGATGGATTCATAAGAAGCATTTAAAACAATTGAAATAATTGAAATATAAACATGACAGATTTCATCAAATTCCTTTGAAAACTCGGGACAATCTGAGGATAACATCAGAAATAATCTGGACAGGGGAATGATATAAAAATGGAAGTTATTACACTTTGTAAGGGATTTTTATTATATATCTCGGCGATTGGGATCGTATGGTTGATAGGATGGGTTCTCTATCTGGGATTCAAAAAGTCGCTGCCACCTATTATACGGATATTGACGCCGATTTTTTATCTGGCACTTCTCGGACTTTACGCGATAGGATTGATTCTCCTGAACATCTGGCTTATCCTCATTGGGTGTGGGGTCATGCTCATACTTTGGAATATGGGATATGACAACTGGGGCGTGATCTTCCTATGTTTCTTATGCGTCAAAATTCAGCTTTGGTTAGACTCCACCGCGCCGTTCCTCAGACTATCTTATTGGTTTCGGATAAAGACGCTCGAGTTTGTCTTCCGATTATCCCAATCTTTGGCAAGAGCTTAGAGAGGGTTATACGCGCTTTTTGTTATCTGGGAATAAAAATATAAAGGAGAATGAAACGATGAATGAGAGTTTTTTAAAATCACTGCCCGGTTGGGCAAAAAAGATGGTCGAGAAATATTACACTCAGACAATTAGCCAATTCATTTTGTATGGCAATGTCTATGATTTGGCTCCATGGCGAGATAACGAAGAGCTAAAATTTCTCACGCTCCATGATTTTCTAGCAAAAGTGCTTTTCGGATCCCGCGATATCATCATGTTTTATGATCGCAGTTCTGGCATCGACTTTGCCACGCCTGCCATGCGTCAAGATTTCAGCAGAGCCATAAGCGGTTATGATAGCTATTACGGGACCGAGTTTTCGCACTCTCTTCCGAGAGACCCGCAGCGCGCGCTCCATCTGATATTCAGCTATTTGCGTTTGCGGATCGGGGACGGCAAAAGCATCGCGGTGATTATCGACTATGCCGATACCATTATTCCGAACTCCGACTCCTCCATGATGAGCGATGCGGACCGCACCCATTTTGTGACTTTGCTGAAATTAGCGCGAGATTCGATGACGATTCAGTCGAACGCTACCATTTGTTTGATTACGGAGAGTCTCGGCTCCCTCAATCAAGATCATGTCAAAAGCGTTTTTACCGAAGGAATCCAAATTCCGCCTCCAAATAAACGAGAGCGGTCGGAATATATCAAATTTTATAACGATAAGCATCCTATCGAGCAGTATTCGGAAGTGCCGTTGGAAAGCCTCGCCAGCCTGACTTCGGGATTGAGTCGTGTTAGCCTGCGGACAATTATGGCGGAAATGATGGAAAATAAGCGCAAACTGACCTTCGATCTATTAAAGCAGCGCAAAAAATTATTGATCGAGGCGGAAAGTTTCGGATTATTGGAGTTTGTCGAGACCAAGTATGATCTCGATATGGTGGCGGGTCACGACGGCGTAAAAAAACGGCTGCGCGACGCAGTGAAAGCGATTCAGAAGGGCAAAACAGACGTGCTTCCCATGGGTTATCTGATATCCGGTCCCGTGGGAACGGGTAAGACATTCATTACCTATTGTTTTGCCGGAGAGGTAGGTATCCCCTGCGTGATACTGAAAAATTTCCGCAGCCAGTGGGTGGGTCAAACTGAGTCGAATCTGGAAAAAATATTGAGTCTGCTTAAGGCTATGGAGCCGATTGCGGTGTTGATTGATGAGGCGGACGCGTATCTTGGAAATCGTTCGGCTGGTGGAGATAGCGGAGTCAGCGCGCGTGTCTTTTCCAAAATTGCGGCTTTTATGGGAAATACCAAAAATCGAGGGAAAGTGATCTGGTTCCTGATGACCACCCGTCCCGATCTGCTCCCTGTGGACCTGAAGCGGCAAGGGCGAGCCGAAGAACATTTCGGCCTGTTTTATCCACAGACAATAGAAGAGCGCAAAACTCTGTTTCAGATTATGTGCAAAAAAACCGGGGTCGCATTGGATCAAGAAGATATCTATCCGGAAAAAATTCTCGATGAGAAGACCCATTTTTCTGGAGCCGATATCGAAGCGGGCTTGATCCGATCCCGTTTTCAGGCTGTGGTGAACGGAAGGGATCAGGTGTCGCAAGAGGATATGAATAAAGTATTTAAAGACTTTATTCCCGCGTCTTATCCGTTGGAGATCGAGTTGCAAAATTTGGTGGCGGTTCAGGAAAGCACCAGCAGGGAATTGCTTCCGAAAAAGTATAAAAAAATGTCTGATCTGGACGTGTCACAGCAGATACAAGAGCTGAAAATGCTGATCGACGCGGGTCGGATGTAATATTCATTTATTTGGACGCGATCGAGTTACATAAACTAAGAATAAATTGAAAGGAGAATAAACAGATGCCAACCCTATTTGCGAAAATTATCCGCGGGGAAATCCCGTCCGATACGGTTTATCAGGACGATCGAGTGACCGCTTTCCGGGACATTAATCCCGCTGCGCCGGTGCATATCCTTATTGTGCCAAATAAAACGATTCCGACGGTAAATGATCTGACTGAGGAGGACGAAGCGTTGGTTGGTCACATGGTATTGGTCGCCAAGAAGTTAGCCGCGCAGGAACAGATCGAGAAAAACGGTTACCGCCTGATTATTAATTGTAATATACATGGCGGACAAGAAATTTTTCATCTTCACATACATCTTCTCGGCGGAAAGCTGCTTAGGCGCATGGTTCAAAAGAGATAAATTTTTTGGTTGCAAAAAATCGTTGAGCCGTCAGCCAAGCGATCAACAATTTGTGCGCGCCACACACATTAACTTGGAGACAGGGGTTGAGTAATTCCCATAGCGAGGAAGGGCGTCGCGGCATCCCCTGGTTTCCTTTCCACCTAAAAGTCCCATAAAAACTAAAAAGAGATTGATTGGTGCACCAATGCGTCAACTTGCTTAATCACTTATATAGAACTCGTCACTCGAAAACTGAAGGCGATCCGATGAAATACATACTTGCCTATAAAGAAATTTTTTTTTCCATGCTGATTGGTTTTACCTGCTTTGGATTTCTGCGATTGAAGCAATTTCTTTACGACATTTTTTTGTGGGAAAAGCCAGGCGGCTTCTTAGATTTTTCATTTGATATCATCTTTTTGGCAATTTTGATTGTCATCATTCATCTCATGTTTCTCGCCCGGAAAGCGCGATCTCATGTCAAAAATTATTCCAGGATCACTCTCCGTCAAGCAGACTCAATGGACGGGCTGAAGTTCGAGCATTATGTGTGCAAACTCATGGAATATCAAGGCTATCAAGCAGAAGTGACAGTCAGCACTGGAGATCAGGGAGTGGACGTCATTGCTCGCAAAGGGCTAAAAAAATACGCTGTGCAAGTCAAGCGCTATACCAAAAGCGTTTCCCGTCATGCAGTCAGCGATGCGGTTGCCGGTCGGTTTCATTACAAGTGTAACAGGTCCATGGTGGTCACCAACCGAGATTATACAAAAGGCGCGAAAGAATTGGCAGAATCGACAGGCTGCGTGCTGATCGACCGAGAGATATTGGGAAAATGGATCGACGACTTTCGTCGGGATTCTGCCCGAGGAAAACGATTTTTATATCGCGTCGCTTTCCTGCTGGTCATTTTGATAATCGCCTTGTTGGCGCGTTTTTACCTGTTTACCATCACCTAATTCTTTTTTTTCTCAATTCTTTTTTCGGAGGCGTCATGAAAAAAAAGAGCGGATTACCACTTATCAAAATAGCACTTTTTATCCTGATCCTATTCATATTTCTTGGACCCATTGTTTTTTTTAAACTCAGCTTATCGGAAGCCCTCATCGTGATGCAGATGGAATCCGCTATGAACTGCCGGGTGGAAATCAAACGCATTGAGGTCAATCCCTTTTCATTGGAGGGCGTGATTGTTGTCCAAGGGCTAAAGATCGCTAAGCGGGACAATTACGCGGATCAAGCAGTGTCCCTGAGCAAACGACCGCCTATCGGAACGCCCGAGATTTCCGCGCCGCAAAGCAATCTGGAAATGCGATTTTTACCCCTCTTAAAAAAACGGTTTGAGCTGGAACAATTCGTCCTGAAGGACGCGGTCGCGTATCTGACGCTCTATCAAGACGGTACCCACAGCCTGACTTCCCTATTCAATCCCCCGCTGATTGTCAACGGAAAACCGAACCCTGACTTGCAGAATTCCGCTTCAGCATTCGATGAGAACCCGAGTGATATGTCTCACGCCCTGCCGGTCGCTATGGGTCGAATCGCTCTGAAAAATGGAACGATTCAGAGTTCTATCCCACAGAAATTTGCGTCAGCCCCAGACGCAAAAATCCGGTCTGTCTCCGCGAAACGCGTGTCGAATCCGAATCGATCCGACCCCAACGTCTTTAACGCCAAGTCTATTCCATTGCCGACCGTTCTGGATCGGATCGCTCTGGAAAATGCAACAATTTATGCCACGATAGATGAGACGGGACAAAAGTTGACTGTTACGCCGCTCAATTTAACGATCGCGGATATTGATATCGACCCGGAAAATCTCCAGGCGCATAACAATGCTCGGCTTGAATTTGCCGCTGAAACCGTCATCTTTGGAAAGGATCAAAGCGAAGACGGTAAGCTGAAACTTGAGACTTCGATGGATATCGTTCCTTTTGAGGAAAAAAGTGGCGAAATAAATCCAGACATGGTCTACACTGTGACGGTAAAAAAAGGAACGTATCTCACTGGTATGGCTCTGTTTGATCAGCTTGCCGGAAAAGTGGAACCTCTGCGTCGGGTTGATCTGAATATCGACGCGCTGAACAAACCGATAGAGCTGAGCTCGGACGTGGATATCAAACTGCGTAGCCTGGACGGCAAGATAATTACAGCCGAAGACGTGGGGTTTGTTACCGATTACTTTGATTTGAAATTGACCAAAGGGAGCTGGTATAAACCCGGAACAGATGGGCATGAACTGCATGGGATGATAACAATGTCGGAAGTGGAGTCGAAAAAAGCGATCCAATCTGTGGATAAAACAATCGAAAAGCATATTGCTTCGCACATTCCGGTTGATACGAAAAAAATACGAAACGCCATGCTGGGCAATCTGATCCGAGAAAATCGGATTCATCTCTCTTTCCGATCGTCTGGTTCGATCATGCAGCCGAGGGTCGGATTGAGTGGAAATTCGATCTCTCTTAAGCAAGCACTTTCCGACGCGGTAAGCGACGGAGCGTTCGATATGGACAAGATCAAGGAGGGTTTGGGCAACTTGTTCAAATAGATCGGGACGACTCAATAGATTCTCATTTTTCGCTATTTTTATTTGGAATTTATCCAAAAATTTAGCCCGGAGGTCTGGCAATATAATGAAAAAATCTCTTTTGATCCAATTCGTGATCTTACTCTCTTTGGTGGTTCTGGCGAATATTGTTCGAGTCGACTCCGAGAGTGCTGAGTCTAACGAACCAGAAAATCGAGAGGACAACGGAATCAACGTCGATTTCGACGGGGACCGGAAAGTCTTCTGCACATCGTCAGATCTGGAATCGCCCCGATTTGGAGGCGTGTTGACGCTCGCAATTTCTGGAGAGCCGGAGCATCTAAATCCGATCACCTCCACCTCCTCGTCCGCGAGACGATTCAACGAGAACATCTATGAAAGCCTGCTGGGATACGATTATCGCACCTGGCGCAGAGAACGACCGATCTTGGCAAAGCGTTTTGAGATCAGCCCAGATCATAAAACGTTTACCTTTTATCTTCATGAAAATATTTTCTGGCAAGACGGCAAACCGTTGACAGCGGAAGACGTCTTGTTCTCTCTGAAAGCGATTCTGAATCCGTTCGTAGACGCGGTTGGCAGACGTTCTTCCTACTCCTCTGTCTCTGAAGCGTGGACAGAGGGGCCTTACAAATTTTTGGTGCGGACGTCTGATACCTATTTCCTCAACTTGGAGAGCCTGGGCGAATTTTTTGTTCTTCCAAAACATATCTGGGATCCTGACGGTTTGATGGACCCTTTCACGGTCTCTGATCTGATTAACCCAGGTATCGTGAACAGAAATCCAGATATTCGCAGTTTTGGCGAGAGTTTCAATAAGCACCCTCAGGGGCGACCCGCGGGTATGGACGCGGATCCCATGATCGGCTCGGGTCCTTGGAAATTCAAGCACTGGATCACCGGTGAATATGCCTCGCTCACGAGAAATGATAAATACTGGAATGCAGATATCACCTATGTCCCGGGCTTCTCAGAAAAAGGCGGCTACTTAGATGAGGTCATTATCCGGTTCATTTCCGATTGGACGGCAAAGCTCACCTCTCTCAAATCGGGCGATATCGATTTTGCACCTCGTCTCCGTCCGATCCAATATTTTGAGCAGACCCGCAGCCCATATTTTTTGGAGCACTTTCAAAAAGTGATATACGTCACCACTGCTTATGGATATCTGGGTTGGAACAACGACCGTCCTTTTTTCAGCGATAAGCGCGTCCGTCAGGCAATGACCATGCTCATTGACCGGGAGAGCTACAATCGCTATATCAGCTATAATATTAACATCCCGACCGTCGGTCCCTTTTATCTCTACGGAGAGCAATATAATCACGATATCGAGCCTTTGCCATACGATCCAGAACGGGCGGTGGAGTTGATTGAGGAGACAGGCTGGATCGACCATGACGACGACGGAATCCGAGACAAAGACGGAGTTCCCTTCCGATTTGACTTCTCTGTCTCGTCCGGATCAAAAAATTCTCGCAAACTGGCTCTGATGCTCAAGGAAGATCTGCGCCGGATTGGGATCGAGATGGGAATTCGCTCTTTGGAATGGGCGGTTTATGTGGAAAATTTGCGGGATCATCAGTTCGATGTGGTCAATCTGCTGTCGGTTCTGGATTTGCAGTCCGACCCCTATCATACATGGCATTCCGATAACATCGGAAATCGTGGCTCCAACTACTCTGGTTTCCGAAACGCAGAGGCTGACTCGGTCATCGATCTTGCCCGGTACGAGACCGACCCGGACAAACGGAATGCGCTCCTCTTTCGGCTTCAGGAGATTCTGCATGAAGAACAGCCATACACCTTTATGCACAGCATTCGCAATATGGCCGCTTATGATAAGCGATTTCAAGGCGTTAAGTGGGTCCCAGTCAGCCCAAATTATAAGATATGGAGCTGGCAACTCGCTGATGGGACTGGTCTTGCTCCAGCTCCATGATGAAAAGAATTGTAACAACTATTATCATTTTCTAACCTGCATTATTCATAAGCCTCGGAGAACCAGATATCTCAGATGTTTGATATTTAATGGGTTAAAGTCTATTTTTAACGACATTTCCAAGAGAACTCAGTTTTTAT
>NBMB01000052.1:32656-44334 GCA_002084765.1 Candidatus Cloacimonetes bacterium 4572_55
AAATTTGGCAAAAAAGATATAATTCTTTAATTATCAATTCTTAATCTGCGATAATCTGCGTAATCTGCGGATCGATTTCCGTGATGACGAATAATCCAGGTTAACGACATTTCCAAGAGAACTCAGTTTTTATGAGAATTTCAGAACCCTTATTTGGGCTGACTCTGCGCTCTCTGTGACTCTGTTGCGAATATAGTGAAATGCAATTCTTAATCTGCGATAATCTGCGTAATCTGCGGATCGATTTCCGTGATGTGGACAATCTCCAGATAATATGGATCACGGTTAAAACTCCCAGCCCAAACTCACAAGAAACATTGTACCATTTCCCAATAGGCCTTTATCTGCCCAGGCATTTACCGCAGTTGTGGGATAATGAATCTCTTTGTCAAGTAAATTGGAACCCTTGAAATTTAGGAACAATCCTTCTTTATATATCCCATTTATTCGCAAATTTACATTTATTATAAAGTAAGCGTCTGACTTGGTCTCGCTCAGGCGTTTTCCTTCACTGGGATCGAGACCGGTTTGTTGCCATATTGTCAGCATTTCGTCAACATAATTCCCGCTAATCGCACACGTTATACCCTGCGGAAATCGATAAGCGGCTTTGAAATATCCCAAGAATTCCGGTGAATATCCAAGATCAATATCTTCAAACCCCTCTCTATTGTCTGTTGATTTTTGATAACTCCCGCTCAAATCCACTTCAAGTTCTTGAAACGGAAAAAACTTCAGTCCGATCTCTGCGCCGTTGGTGACCATTTTTCCGGCATTAGAACTTTTGACAGAAATTTCCTCGGTCGTATAGGCAATCATTTCTCTGCTAATCAGCTTATCCAGCTCATTTCTGAATATGCTTATGTTTGCGCTAAAATTGGGGGAAGGCGATGTCATATAATTCAACTCTAATGTTTGGATATTGGCAGGTTGTAAACTTTCTGAATTATTTTGAAGAAGTAAGTCTAAATTTTCGCCCATTGACGGTTGTTTGATTGCCTGACCATATAACAGCTTAAACACGTTTTTATTATTCAACGAATAAATAACCGCTCCACGAGGAATCATTTCCGCATCAAATTTAAATGTGCGCTTTAATGTGACCGTATCTATAAACGCTGATATTGTGTAATCCTCCATTTTTTCCAGACGAACTCCGGCTGTGAATTTTAAATTATCAAATAGAGTGTAATCTATTTGTGTAAAAATTGCATTTATGTTAATATCATCGTCTATTGGTATATTTAAATACGTTTTTGACATCGTTTCCGTTTTTAGATGATTGCGAATATTGGTTATGGTTTTTCGAAATAGTCCGGCGGTCACATTCAAATTATCAAGAGGGTGAATAAAAAGATTTGCTTCGGATTCATACGAATCTGACGTGATGGAATTGATACCGAAAAAATCTTCATGTATAAATTCATAATCAGACCAAACTCGGTATGAATGGTATGTAAACTTCGTATCAAGCGTCGTCATATCGGAGAATTCTTTTTTGTATCCCAGGGCTACATTACCGGATACCGCATTTATCAGCGAGCCATCTCCAACGGATGGGATTCCTGACAACATTTCCTTTTCTGTTTCATTCAGGCTCATGTTAAAGGAGAAATCCTTATAATCGCCCGAAAAATTAAAATACTTGGTGTGGTTTTCCAACTGTCCTTTGGTCGTTGCGCGCTCGCGAAGTCCCCAAAATTCAGGGAAAGGCGTGGATGCCATCTTGCTATAAGGCGCATCCAATCCGTCCGATCCATAAATTGCGCCATTGAAAAAATATCGGAAATCTTCCGAACTACCGGCAACTCTGTTAAATATCCGATACCTGTTTTGCGTGCCATACGACGTTGATACCCGGCTCTTTTGCTCATCGGCGGATTCATTTGTAACGATATTGATCGCGCCAAAAAAAGCTCCGCTTCCGTAAATCACAGACATGGGACCGCGCACAACCTCTATTTTATCAATTGCTTGCACCGGAACGCCAAACTTGACTGCCGGATAGGAATTATACATATCCTCCACTTGATTGACGCCGTTGACCATGATAGTAAGGTCATTGAATTGACCGGCAGATAGAAATCCACGCACACCGTAATTTGTAGAACCAGTCCACGAACACTCATCAACTTGGTAAAAGCCGGTTATATTTTCCAGAATTTCTTCTAAGGTTGTGTATCCGTAGGTTTCGATTTCCTCTCGTGTAATCACGACAACGCTTGCCGGGATATCCGCGATCTTCTCTTCTTTTTTCCCCGCCGCGCTCACAACGATCTCAAAATATTCAACTTGCTCAAGTAGATCATCTAAGGAATCCCATGAACTGGACTCCTGGGCAAATCCATATTGTCTGAAAATTGTCAGCAAAAACAGAGTCAAACAGACATAAATTTTAAAACGCATCATAAAAATTCCCCACAAGAAAATAGATTTTCGACTTAATTTATACTATATGAATTATAACCAGTTGGTCGCACTAATATTCTCCTTTTATCGCATTCTGTTATATTCCATAGACCCTTGATACGGCTCCAATTTTTTGATGATCTTTGCTGGAACCCCGCCGATCATCACATCAGAGGGAAACGACCTGGTGACGACCGAACCCGCGGCGACAATGACGTGATCCCCCAATTCCACCCCCGCGGTAATTGTCACTCCGGTCGTTATCCAGCAATCTCGCCCGATACGGATTGGCGGACCATCCATAAATTTGTTATAATCGGTCAGGTCGTGGTTCCGGCTGATCATATTGACGTGGGAAGCCACCCAGGTGTTTTCACCAATGACGATTCCGTTCCTCCCGTCGATATAGACCCAATGCGACATGCCGGGATTGCTCTCATTATGCACAATTTTTTCTGGGGCTTTGACCACAGAACTCCAATGCACCGGCCAATCGACATGACCATTGATCCGCAATACCCGCTGCCAGAAAAAGTATTTGAACAGAACCGGAATCGCATGACGCTCAGTGAAAAAATCCGGCGGGGCAAAATATTGCAGGATAAAACGCAATATCCCTTTGATTATTTTTTTTATCAATTTCATTCGTTCACTCCAACATGAGGGGTCACCGACCCTTGCTACGCATAAATATAAACAGAGTCTCGCTAAAAACCATATCAATTATGATTTTTTCTCAAAATATTTTTGAAAACTTTTTTTCCAGATATGTGAAATCCCGGACAAGGCGGATATTTCTGTATCAACCAAGCCCAAGTGCTTATAAATTAAAAAGATAGATGGAAAATATACGATTCCTGAAATGCCGAGTATGAGAGGTCCCCATTGTGGGCGTGATATGAAAATAAGCGGGGACATGATGATAATCGGGATGAAAACTGTGAGAAAAATTTTGGTCAGCTCACGAATCGGCATGAGTCGGGAAAAGGGGACGTCCAAAATTTTTTGTATGTAAAAAAGGGTATACATCAAAGCCCACAAGTACATCACGCAGACTGTGGCGATTGCCGCGCCCACGCTTCCGAATATCTGGATCAGGATTATGCTCAGGATCAAGTTGATGACCAGGTCGCAGACTGTCCGATATACCACCAGATGATTTTTTCCGGCTGCCATAAAGATCGAGCCGAAATGGGTGATCCTCAAAGGGAGAGCCAATAAATAGATGCGAAAAGGATAAACGCTTTCGCTATATTTTGCCGAAAATAGGACGTGAATCACCTCTGGTGCCAGGGCGAAAAGAAATACCATGACAGGGAAAATCAGCAGCGCGCTTTTGATCATGGCGCGACGCCATAACTGTAAAATTTGCTCGAATTTTTCCTTTTGATACAGCGCGGTGAATTCTGGCAGTAAAACGGAGATGATCGACCCGGTGATAATGCTGATCAGTGGAATCTCAAAAGCACCGTTTATATATACGGCAAATTCCTCTGGGTCACACATTGAGGAGACGAGAATTTTATCGAGATTTAAGGATAATATCCCTATCATAGCGGAGAGTCCAAGGGGCACGCTGTATCTCAGTTGTTCCCATAAGTCGGCTCGATTCGGCGATAGGGTGCCCCTGATAGTGCTTTGATACATCAGGAATATCGCGGGGATAAAGACTGCAAACGCCGCCGAGACTGCTCCGTAAATAGCGGCTTCTGGAGTTCTGTATATCCAAGCAAAACCCACGACCGCGGTCAAAATCGTCATTTTGCTCCCTATATTGAATAGAGCCAACGTTTTTACCCGATTGTTGGAGACCAGACACGCGTCGATGGAAAGAACAGGTAGAGCGAACAGGGCGTACGGACTGAATATCAGGAGAAGTTCGGACAGATTCGGGTTGTTAAAACGATCCGCGAGAAATCGGTTTAATCCAAGCTGAATTAGCACCATGAACAGCAAGCCCATGAGAAATAGCAGGAGGAGGTTCCCACTCAATATCGAGCGATTGTTTTTTTCGTCACGAGGGAGGAAGAAATAGAGGGCTTGCGGCAATCCTAATGTCAAAAATGGGATGGTAAACTGGTATGAGAGAAAAGTTTGTTGATACGCGGCGTAGTGGGTCTTTGTCAATATGCGGGAGAGGATCGCCATGGTGAGAATCGCGGCAATGGAGCCGAGAAATTTGCCAAAACTGAGCAGAGCGACTTTGATTGTTCGTGACGCCATAAGCAATTTAACCATTTAATCAAAAGATTTCGATGTGTGTTAAACCGAGATCAGATTCGCTGCGTTATCATGATAAATTGAGCGATAAACCGCGCGCGACAATCGGAGGTTATCCAGATATTCCCTCAGTCCTAATGAAAAGTTATCGGTTCCATAGAGAAGTTTTCCGGAGAATTCGGTCAAAAATTGTCGGGAGAAATCAGGATTTTTGGTAAGGGCAAGGTGGCAGTTCGGCGCGGAGAGATCGGCGAAAAGTCGGTCATACTCCGAGAGGAGCCGACAACTGACGCTTGTCATCGACGGTTGACCGGTTACGCCGTTGATAATACTCCGCCAGAAATGCGGTCCATGCGCCACAAATCGAATATTTTTGTATTGATTCAAAATTTTCTCGAAAGCCTCCAGGTCCATCATATAACCAGGGAACGTATAGTGCAGGCTCTCTATTTTGCGTCTCAAAGGAGGAAAAATTGCGCCTATAGAACCGATGATTTTTCCAGAAATACTTAGAAATCTTTCAGTGCGGAGAGATTTTCCGATAAAATTGTCCAATCGAGAATCGCTGTCGCAGGCATAGCCTCTCCCTGCCTCTTCTATGTGGAAAACAAGCGGCAGACCGAGTGAATCGACACACTCCAGCAATGGCGTCAGACACGGGTCGTCCCAACGAATCGGCACTTTCAGTTCCGCGCATCCCCGTATCCCTTTGCCGTGATAGTCCATAAATTTCCCCACACTGTTTGGGGCTCGGGGATCTGGCGCATACATGGGAATAATCCGATCTGGATAGCGTTGGTATGCGGCGAAAACATCCTCTACCGGGAGATGTCGATAATACCACGGCGAGGGTTTCGCCTCCTCCCAGGTCATCAGCCAGCAGAGATCGATCCGGTTTTTATCAAGGTATTGGATCAATTTTTCCAGCGTGTATCCTTGAAAATTGACATGAAAATGCGCGTCGATCATAAACTCACTCTCTTTTACATATACATAATCCGCATAATCTGCGGACTCTTCAGATACATAATCCGCGTAATCTGCGGACTCTTCAGATACATAATCCGCGTAATCTGCGGACTCTTCAGAAAAAAAATCTTGCATAATTCTAAAAAACGCCCACTTTGAGAGTCGTAACCGTTCCGCAGAATATTTTTAACGTTTGGGGGAAATATGCAAAGCCGTGATCAGGAAATTTCTTTTATGGAGTCCGTGGCTCCAGTGATGAGGCTCATGGCGTCCACCCTCGGTATCATCGCGATCGTGATCGGGCTGATATACGCCATGAGGATATTTAATACTGTGTATCAAGCAATGGTTAATCCCGAAAATTTCACCAGTATTTTTGATCAATGGGCACTTGTCATAGGCGGGGATAAACTCGATTTAAAACTGATCGGAGACGCGTATCCCATGTCGCGCATTTTCACCATTTTTATACTTGGCGGCGGGACTTTTATCCTTTCCTGGCTTGCGTTGGGCATTATGATCGGCGGCGCAAAAATTGTGTCTTGGACATCCGGAGATCGTGAGGCAATCAAGCGGATTCTGGCCTACACATTTGGCGGCGACAGCGTGGAACATGAGACAAAAGAACTCCGCAATTGATTGTAGAAATAGACGGATTGATCACAAGCCCTTTCTCATTTGTGACTCTGACTCCATCCACTGCGATCACAGCTGGATAAACAGCTCGTCAGAATGACCAATAATCTCCGAAATTTACCTGAAAACCTTCTGGAGAATACGCCCCGCTATCGGGATTCAACGTGTAATTTCCTTTATATTCGTTTCGGATAATTTTTTCAAGCATCTCGACCAGAGAGTCTATTTCTTCCTCGTTATTATAAATTCCGAACGTGATTCGAATCGCTCCGGGGACATGAGAGCGGTCACGGTTCAAAATCTCACCTTGCACCTTTGCCGCCTCTGTATCCGAGACGTCTAAAAGCCGGATCAAGTAGGGATGCGCGCAAAAACAGCCGTTCCGAACCCCTATGCCGCCTTCGTAATTCAGAATCGCCGAGACCAGTGCGTGATGTAAGCCCTTTACGTTGAAGGAGATTACGCCCAACCTATCGTCCAATATATTTGGGTCTGCCGAACCGTAGACCTTCACTTCTGGCATCTTTTGAAATTTTTCTAAAGCATACCGAGTCAGTCGTTTTTCATGCGCTACGACCTCATCCCATCCGATCCGCTCTAGCATCGAAATTACGGCTCCCAAAGCCACGACCCCCACGATATTCGGAGTGCCGGCCTCCTCTCGATCTGGCAGGTCCGTCCAGTAGGTCTGCTCTAAAGTGACGAGATCGACTGTTCCGCCGCCAACCAGGTCCGGGTCCGTCTCTAAAAAAAACTTTTTGTTTCCTGTCAGGACCCCGATCCCATAAGGCGCGTACATCTTATGCGCGGCAAAGGCTACGAAGTCCAGGTGCCCAGGATCGTTGTCCGGCTTCACGTCAATGGGGCGATGGGGAGCGAGTTGCGCCGCGTCCACCAATATTTTCGCTCCGACATCGTGCGCCAAACTCGCCATTTCATGGATTGGGTTGACAAAGCCGGTCACATTCGACGCTCCGGTCACAGCGACTAAGCGCAATCGACCTCGATACTTCTCCACTTTTTCCTTATAATCGTTCATATCGATAGACCCGTCTCCGCGCACATCAATATGCTCTATGCAACAACAATTGCGCCAGGGAAGCTCGTTCGAGTGATGCTCCATCATCGAGGTGAGAACCACCTCATCCGTGCAAAAACGAAAATGATGCGCCAGCTTATTGATCGACTCTGTCGTGTTCTTCGTAAAAAGAACTGTGTTGTTTTCCAGATCGATTTTTATGAATCTCGCGGTAATCTTCCGCGCCTCCTCAAAAATATGAGAAGCCAACTGCGATTTGAACCCGGTCCCGCGATGCACATTGGCATACCAGCGCAAAAATCGAGTGACCTGATCATGAACAGGCTTGAATGTCGGAGTACTTGCCCCATTGTCAAAATTCACGTATTGACGCCTCGAACCATCTAACAGAGGCGCCTTTTCCTCCAATCCCAATAACTGGGACCTGATATCCGATAATAAAATAGGTTCCCTCATGCCCACTTCTCCCTCTCAAAAATCAAAACTTGTGAGATAAATTAGAAAAAAAAACCAGTGACTACTTTCGTCATTATCACAAATTTCTGATAAAATGTCAATAAAAACTATAGCGGATTCGATTGACTTTTGACGGCAATATGTTATTATTCCACATCAAATCGAGCGGATTTCGAAATATGCTGAATATTAACTCACACAAGGAGAATAAAATGAGCCGCGTCAACCGACAAGCCTGGAACAGGTCTTCCGCGCCTTTTTATGTCGCGGAGGATCGCGCTGAGGAATCTCGGCAATATGTCAGTTTTTTGCTGAACCGAGATGAGTTTGCTGTGGATATCAGCGAGGTGCAGGAGATCGCTAAACTATCAGGCGTCAGGCGTATGCCGAGGTCTCCCGGTTTTGTCGAGGGAGTTATCAACTTGCGCGGCAAGATCGTTCCGCTGATCAACCTCAGAGAACGTTTCCACATCGAAAAGGCGGGCTATGATCGTTATACCCGAGTTATTGTCATCAGTGTGCGAGACCGATGGATCGGGCTGATCGTCGATTCTGTCTCGGAAGCACTGCGTATTCCTTCTCGCTCGATTCAGGAGGCACCCGCGGAGGCTGTTAGCGAGGATGTCGAATTTATTAAGGGAATTGCCGATCATAATAACAGGCTTATTGTAATCTTGAATATGCAAAAGGTAATGAGTGCCGAGGAAATCGATATCCTCGCAGGGATCAAAAATTTCCTCCAGATCGAATGCGCTCCGCGGACGAATTCCACTTGAGATGTTACCGATTTAAAATGCGCGCTTTGTAATAGGCGAGAATCCGTTTGAACTCGTCATAGACAAAAATTTGTCGCTTGCCGTCCACGAGGGTGATATTTCCCACTGCCGACAAGGTGTGCAATCCATCCGGAAATTCTCCACCCGGGTCTGGAGCTACATAAGCCGCGGGTTCTTCCTCAAATTTTTCCGGCGTCAGCGAGATCACCCGAGTAATGACGATTTGCCCTCCGTATGTCCGGGAACAATCTTGTGTGGGACGGTAAAGCTCTCCCTGGTGATAGAAAACCGTTCCTCCTGGACGCGTAGAGCGCACATCTCTTTTCACTGGATTATGACGATGAGGCTTCCACTTGCCGAACAGATCGTCGCTATACCACACAAACAACGCCAGATTATGGTCAGGCTGTTGTCGGGTGCACATCAGCCACCATCTGCCCTCATGCTGAAACAGGGTGGTATCGATCCCATCAATTGGCAGAAGTTTTTTCACTTTTACCCATTGATATCGGTCATTTGATCCAGAGAAATCCGCACGGTAGAGAGCGATCTCATTTGCTTGAAAAGTTTCAGGGATCATATAGGTCTCGCCCTCGTACTCGATCACATACGGGTAGGATTGATGAACGGGCAGTTCCAGCGTTTTTTCCGGCTCCAGCGTGATTTCTCCCTCCGACCATTTCTCGGTCAATCTCACTGTAGAGATAAATCCGTTATTATCCTCGTATCTCAACTCCTCGAAAAAAAGATGGGTGACGCCCTCCTTTTCCAATCCAAAAGGGTCGGCTGTAAAACGGCTTTTGTCAGATTTTTTCCCAAAGAAGAGCCAGGTGATGTCAGGACAAAAGTCCGGATCAAGGAAGCGATGGATCGGTTCTTGCACAACGCCTACGCACCATTGATCATGGCGAAAAATCCGCTCATACACCCGATATACTTTTCTCCATAACGAAGAAAAACCATAAGCGATCAACTGACCGGGGCTCGGCTGTCTCAACTCGGGAAGAGACCCCGAGGATTTTGCAACGCTGAGATAATAATCCAGATTCTCAAAAATTTCTGCGGGCCAAGTCGCTATATCATAAAGAGATTGGTCTATTGTCCCCTTCCGAGAGTGAAGCAGGGTCTTATAAAATCCCTCTCTTAAAATTATGGGAGCTTCCCCCGGGTTTAGATAGCAAAGCAGCGCGGTTCCGGTCGTCAACTCTCGGTAATAGAGTTCCCAAAACCCGTCCAAAAAGCCGGGAGAACCCCTATATTTTCGGGTATGACTTTGCTGAAATTGCCAGATTCCATGTCGAGGCGTCAATTCCGCGCGCGCGGGCTCATGACCGAAATGCAAAATCACATGCACAGCGTTTTCCGGAGGGTCTTGATCAGGCAAAAAGCTCGGAAGTTTTGACAAGTCCAGTCCTAAGTCGAACTCTGTCGCGGATCGGCGTTGGGTCGCGTGCGGAGCACTCGCCCGATGATAGAGCTTCATCAGAGCCGATTCCCGAACTGGCGCGTGTTTTTTTTCGATAAACCGGGCTGTGATCGCCACATTCTTTACAGTCGAGAGTCGCTGCAAACAGTGGGCTTGCCAGGTCTCCAGGGTTTTGCCGTCATATAAAATTCCCAATCGAATTTTTTCCATATTAGCTCCGTAGCCTGGATTATTCGTCATCACGGAAATCGATCCGCAGATTACGCAGATTATCGCAGATTAAGAATTGATAATTAAAGAATTATATCTTTCTTGCCAAGTTTTCTTCAGGAAAACAGAGCTTTTGCGCGCATTTTACTATATTCGCAACAGAGTCACAGAGAGTCGCAGAGTCAGCCCAAATAAGGGTTCTGAAATTCTCATAAAAACTGAGTTCTCTTGGAAATGTCGTTAAAAATCGTGCGTTAAGTCGTCGATAAGCCTAAGAAATTTTTTCATATATCGATCAAAAGTAAAATTTTTTAAAAGGAAATTATGCCCCTTTTTGCCCAAATTTCGAGCAAAATCCGCGTCCCCGAGCAGTTCGTCCAACCGTTGGGAAAATTGATCGATATTTCCTTCTGGGATAAGAAAACCGTTGATCCGATTTTTGAGCCAGGTGGAGACCCCGCCCACATCAAAGCCGACTATCGGAAGACAATGCGCCATTGCCTCGATCCCGATTAGCCCGAACGATTCCGGTGCCCGCGAGGAAAAAGCCACAACCCGCGAGGATAGATAAAAGTGCTTCAAATTTTCTTGCGGCAGCCATCCGTGAAAAGTAACCTGATCGTTCAAGCCAAGCTTCTTGGCAAGAGCTTTATATTTTGCCATACCGTTTCCCTGACCGATCAGGTCCAGATGAAAAGGCTGCTCCAACTGCGCGGCGGCTTTGAGCAGCAAATCGACGCCCTTACCGCGCAAAATGCTTCCGGCAAACATAATATGCGGCGGGTCAGGCTCTTTCAATCTCAGCGGCGGCTCCTCGGGAGCGTCGATACCATAAGGAATCACCAACGTTTTGTGCGACGGAATCGCGTTTTGGATCAATTCTTGACGGATATATTCGCTGGGAGCCAATAGGATATTGAATCGCTTATTGATTGCAATCTCCTTGAATTTGGCTCCGATCCGGACAAATTTTACCGGTAGAAATCCTTCGCGATTTCTCGCAAGAAATCCGCCGCAAGGATAGCAACGCCAACCGACTGGATATTTGCAGGACAGACCGCTGAAGTGGAAATATTTGTGTTTTCTGGGACAGACCGCAGCGACGTCATGGACGATTTTGAGCGAGGGATAAAAGCGGCTACACGACTCAAGAAAAAGAACATGATCCAGTTTGTGGATGATGATGAGATCAAAATTATGTTGTTGGAGATACGCCTTCAGTTTTTCCGGAGTAGGAAGAAAAATGGGATCGATAAACGGCTCGAAGAATCGGTCGGGGTCGATACCGTCTGCGTTTGTATAGAGATAAGAACTTGTATGTCCCGCTTTTGCCAGTCCCTTTGCCAGCCTATAGACGTACTGCTCCGCTCCGCCAAAAAAACCGCCGATTTCATTTAAATGGATAATGTGCATCGTTTCTCTCCCTTTATCTATAACCTGGATTATTCGTCATCACGGAAATCGATCCGCAGATTACGCAGATTATCGCAGATTAAGAATTGATAATTAAAGAATTATATCTTTTTTGCCAAATTTT
>NBMB01000053.1 GCA_002084765.1 Candidatus Cloacimonetes bacterium 4572_55
TATGTGCTCAACTATTTCAATGAGCGCATCTCAAATGGAATGGTTGAAGGGATCAATAACAAAATAAAACGAATCAAAAGAATGGCATTTGGATTCCGAAACTTTAATAACTTTCGATTGAGGATTATTACTAACTTTGACTAATTCCGTAAAAAAGTTCCAAGAGCCTAACTTTTTCATGCTTTAATGTCTCCATTTAGTTTCTATCAATTATAAAAATCCGTAGTTAATGAGTTATTTTTACAGAACGCTCGTAGCACATAACGTTTAGCTCAGGGGCGTTTGGAGCGCAACGAAATTAGCACTTTTTCAAAAATTGCGAATATTTCCTCGATTTTTTCATCAGTCATCTATTAATCCGTTACAATTCCGCCAATCGTTTTTTTGCCTCTTTCAGTGCTTCCTCTGCCTTTCTCATATCCAATCCGCTAAAATCGGCGACGCTTGCCTCTTCTATATAATCGACGCTTTCTGCCAGAATTGAGACTTTATTATCTTTGACCTCCATAAATCCGCCGCTGACCACAATAATCGCTTTTTTTCCATTCGGTTCTTTGATCTGGATTCGACCGGGCATCAACTCTGCCATCATAGGCGCATGATTAGCAAGCACACCCAGATACCCCTCTGCCGCGGGGACAACCAATGAAGTGACCTCCCGACTTAGAGCTGTTTTATCAGGCGTCACAATATCCATCTGAAAACTTTTCGTCATGCTCATTTAAGTCTTGCCTTCTCGTTTTTAATCACTTCTTCGATTCCGCCAACCATATAAAAAGATTGCTCGTTATAGTCGTCATACTCTCCTTCAATAACGCCTTTAAAGCTCTTGATCGTCGCCTCGCGAGTCATAAATTTCCCGACAATTCCGGTAAATTGTTCAGCGACATGAAAAGGCTGACTCAAGAAGCGCTCCAGTTTTCTGGCTCGGGCAACGACCAGTTTGTCGTCGTCGGAAAGCTCGTCTACGCCAAGAATGGCGATAATATCTTGTAAATCCTTGTAACGCTGCAGGATTTGCTGGACTTGACGCGCGACATAATAATGCTCTTCCCCAACAATATTTGGGTCTAAAATACGAGAAGCCGACGCCAAGGGGTCCACCGCGGGATAGATGCCTTTATCCGAAATACGCCGCTCCAAATAGATCGACGCGTCCAGGTGAGAAAATGTCGTGGCGGGAGCGGGGTCTGTCGGGTCGTCTGCCGGAACATAAATCGCCTGAAAAGAGGTAATAGAGCCGTCGGGAGTGGAGGTAATTCGTTCTTGCAAGGCTCCCATCTCATTGGCTAATGTGGGCTGATATCCCACTGCGGACGGCATGCGCCCCAATAGAGCGGAAACCTCTGATCCGGCTTGCACAAAGCGAAAAATGTTGTCAATGAATAGCAAAACGTCTCGATTTTCAACATCTCGGAAATATTCTGCCATAGTTAATCCTGACAGAGCTACCCGCAAACGTGCGCCGGGCGGTTCATTCATTTGACCGAATACCATCACAGTTTTATCGATCACACCCGACTCTTTCATCTCCAGCCACAAGTCGTTTCCTTCACGAGTTCTCTCTCCCACGCCGCAAAAAGCGGAATATCCTCCATGCTCCTGAGCGATATTGTAGATAAGTTCTTGCAACAGAACCGTTTTTCCGACTCCAGCGCCGCCAAATAATCCCACTTTTCCGCCTCTTGGGAGGGGACAGAGCAGATCAACAACTTTGATACCGGTTTCGAATTGCTCAATTGAGGTGCTTTGCTCCGACAGTTTCGGAGGCATTCTATGGATCGGGTGACGCTCCAAATCTGGCAGATCGACTCCGCCGTCAATAGTTTCTCCGATCAAGTTGAAAATCCGACCTAATGTCTGTGGACCCACGGGAACCGAGATCGGTTGACCGGAATCTATGGCACCCATGCCCCGTTTCAACCCGTCTGTTGACGCCAGAGCCACGCATCTCACCACGTCGTCGCCTAAATGCTGCGAGGCCTCAATCGTAAGATCACGATTATTCACCGTATCTTTGATGAGAATCGAATTATAAATCTTCGGCAAGTGTTCCTGCGGAAATTTCACATCAACAACAGGACCAATTACTTGAACAACTTTTCCGATAACTTCATTCATGTTGATCTCCAAAAAAGATATAAATTATCAGGCAGATTTCTATAGCCCGTCTTGGGGTTTACCCGGATAGCGCGTTCGCGCCGCCTACGATATCCAACAATTCAGAGGTGATAGCACTTTGCCGCATTTTGTTATAAGTGATTGTCAAATTGTCGATGACCTCGTCTGCGTTGTCGGTAGCGGCTGTCATCGCCGTCATCCTGGTGGCATATTCACTGGTCATGGACTCGATCAGCAATCGAAACAACTGCATATCGACGTAGCGCGGAATAAGGCTATTGTATAACTTTTCCACTTCCGGCTCAAAGATGTAATCCGTATCGCTCTCATTAGATGGGGAAATCTCCGCAGCCAATGGTAAAAATGGGATTACTGTGGGAATAACAGTCATCGTATTTTTGAATTTTGGATAACATATATGGACAGAATCAAAATCATCTTCGGTATAAAGTTCTTTGATTCGATCCCCGATTCTTTTGCAATCCTGAAAGCGGATCTTCGGTTCCAATCCAGTATGGCTTGCGATCACACGATACTTTCGCTTAGAAAAATAGGCATAGCCTCTTTCTCCCACAGCCATCAACGAGACTTGTTTCCCCTCTTTAAGCAGTGAGTCCACAAAAGTTTGTCCCTTACGGATTAAGTTCGAGTTAAAACTGCCGCATAATCCCCGATCTGAGGTGAAAATAACCAAAGCCAGACGATTATTCCCCTCTTTTTCAACCGTCAATGGATGGGATAGCTTATCAGTCCCCTGCAGCAGTCGGTTCAATATCTCCTGCATCTTATCCGTATAAGGAGCCGCCGCTTCAATTTTCGCCTGAGCGACTTTCAGCTTTGCCGCGGCAACCATTTTCATCGCATTGGTGATCTGCTGCGTATTCTTGACAACCTTAATCCGTCTTTTTAACGCCCGCGCTCCGCCTGCCATCTCAATTACCCCGAATTATTCGTTTTTATTTTTACTAAAAAATGTATTATAGGCTTTAATTGCTTCTTCAAGGCTTTTCACCGTCTCTTTGGACATCTTATCGCCTTTGGCGATCTCATGTTTCAATTGGGGATAATGCTCATCCATAAAGGGATGAAATCCTTTTTCATAATGGTCTATATCCTCTAATGGTACGTGATCCAAGTAGCCGTTTGTTCCCGCATAAAGAATCATGATCTGCGCGGGGACAGGCATGGGAATGTATTGCGCCTGCTTCAGAATTTCAATCAAGCGTTCGCCTCGGGTCAATTGTTGTTTCGTTGCCGCGTCCAGATCGGAAGCAAACTGAGCAAATGCTTGAAGCTCTCGAAATTGAGATAAATCCAATCTGAGGCGACCCGCAACTTGTTTCATCGCCTTTGTTTGCGCGTTTCCGCCGACGCGAGATACAGAAATACCCACATTCACGGCTGGACGCTGACCCGCGTAAAACAGATCGCTTTCTAAGAAAATTTGCCCGTCTGTGATGGATATCACGTTGGTTGGAATATACGCGGATACATCGCCCAATTGCGTCTCAATGATCGGCAAAGCGGTCAAAGTCCCGCCCGTAGTCGGTATTTTTTTAAAATCATACTTTTGACCGTACTTATTCACTTTCGCCAGGTCCTCTTTAGCCTGCTTTTTGTTTGATTCGATATGCAGCCGGTATAGTTTTTTATTCACACCGTCGTTTACATCCTTCACGGTTTTTTTATCGCTGATAACGAATAGCTCCTCCAATTTTGAAGCGCGCTCCAGCAAACGGCTATGCAGATAGAAAACGTCGCCCGGATACGCTTCTCGTCCTGGAGGACGGCGAAGTAATAAGGACATCTGGCGATATGCCCAGGCGTGCTTGGTCAGATCGTCATACACGAGCAACACATGTTTGCCGTTATCTCGAAAATATTCGCCCATAGAACAGCCGGCGTACGGAGCAAGAAATTGCAGCGGCGCAGGGTCAGAAGCACCAGCCGAAACCACTGTCGTGTACTCCATCGCCCCATATTTCTCAAAAATACCGACCACCTGCGCGACTGTGGACTGCTTCTGTCCGATAGCGACGTAGATGCAGTAAACATCTGTATCTTTTTGATTTAGGATCGTATCGATTGCGATGGCGGTTTTACCGGTTTGACGATCTCCGATAATCAATTCCCGTTGCCCTCGTCCGATAGGAATCATGCTGTCGATCGCTTTTAGACCGGTTTGCAGCGGCTCCTTGACCGGTTGACGCTGCACAACCCCTGGGGCGATCGTCTCAATTCGACAGGTCTCCTTAGTGACGATGGGACCCTTGGCGTCAATTGGTTGACCTAAGGCGTCCACCACCCGACCGCACATTCCCATCCCGACCGGCACTTCGGCAATACGCCCGGTCGATTTCACCACATCGCCCTCTTTGATTGTTGTGTCCGATCCGAGCAACACCGCTCCCACATTATCTTCTTCCAAATTCAGAGCTATGCCCATGATGTCGTCGGGAAATTGCAACAGTTCCCCGGCCATCGCGTTCTGCAACCCGTAGATACGCGCCACGCCGTCGCCGACTTGCATCACTGTGCCGACGTCAACTGCCTCGACTTCGGACTGAAAACCTTCCAGCTCTTTTCTGATAATGGAACTGATCTCGCCTGCTTTCAGTGAGCTTCTTCCAATATCCGCCATAGCATATCCGTCCTTATATTATAAATATAGTTTATCAATAGAATAACAATAATTTATACGCCATAATCAAACATCAACACTGAAATTTAACTAAGCGTCGCTCACAACGATTTTATCTCGAAGTTGCCGCAATCCGGAGGCGATACTTCCATCAATTTGTAAATCCTTTATGCGCAGGATCACGCCGCCAAGAATATTCGAATTGACTTTTTTATGCAAAACAATGCGTTTTGAGGTCAATTTTTCCAATTTTTTCGTTAATCTCCGCTCAATGGGAGTGCTTAGTGGGATGGCGGTCGTCACATAAACTTCCAATATGCCTTTATACTCATCTACCAAGTTATTAAATTCGGTCAGAATCTGTGGAAGCAGGTATTGCCGCGCTTTGTCGATCAATAAGATGACAAAGTTTTGAACAAGCTCAATCTGCCTCCTCTGTCCCTTGATTGTATATTTGTTAATTTTTTCAAATATACGATGGATCGCGTTTTTTTTGGCGTTGGTCGGAATTTGGGGCAGATTTAAAAAATGCCGCAACTCCTCTGACGACGCACCGATAGAAACGACCAATTGTAAGTCGTCCAGAACGGCGTTCAAATCTCCGGCGGCAACTGCCGCGTCAAAAAGGGCTTTGGCGTAAATTTTTGCCAATTTCGTATTCATAGCTTCGCCGTGTCGAGATTGTTATCCAATTCGTTAATAAACTCAGCGATCAATTCCTGATGCTTGTTTTTATCTAATTCTTTACGAATCAAGCGGCTTGACATATCCAGAGCCAATTCAGCGACTTCTTGTCGCAGAGTCAGAAGAACTTTTTCCCGCTCTTGCTCTATATCCATGAACGCTTTTCGCTTAGCCTCTTCATTTTTTCGATCAGCGTCGGCTTGGAGTTTGGCAATACCGACTTGAGCCTCTTTGATCCTCTCATTCATGATCCGCTGACCTTCAGTCTCAATCTCTCCCAGCCGTCGATCATATTCTGTCTTGCGCGCTCGCATCTCCTCTTTTCCGCTCTCAACATCTTCCAGTTGGGTGCGGATATGCTCACGTCGCTCCTCAATTACTTTTGTCAGAGGGCCAAAAAGGTATTTTTTCAACACCCAGAAGACAATGGCGAAACCGATAGCTTGAACAATGATCACTTTTGGATCAACGCCCAGCATGCCCCCGCCGTGATCGCCTTGTTCGCCACCGCTTGCCAGAGCCGAACCAATCCAATACGGGGTCTGACATATCCAAAATAGCAATATGATGTGTATTTTTTTCATATTCACTTTCACTTTATGCAACTGGTCGATCAGTCTATGAGATCGGGACAAAAGCTGCCCCGATCTCATTATTACAAACATGACATGAAATACGCGCGCCTAATACTATTGCAAGCCGGCTTTAAGCAGTTCTATCAATTGCTCTACGCTAGGTAGCTTACCGCTCATCATGAAGAACATCAGCAGGGCATAGATCACCAACGACTCTATCAAAGCCAAACCGATAATCATCGCGGTTTGAATTTTTCCAGCCGCCTCCGGTTGCCTGGCAATACTCTCTAATGCCGTTGAGACTGCCCTTCCCTGTCCGTAAGCCGCTGAAAAAACTGCAATCGGTAAACCTAATCCGACTGCAAAAGCCAAACAAGCCAAATAAACCATGTGATTTAACCTCCCAGTTGTTTATAAAAATAATTTAATGGTGTTCGTCACCATGTGAAGTCATAATTGATAAATAAATACAAGTCAACATTGCAAAAACCAGAGCTTGAACCGTTCCGCCGAATATTGCGAAAAGGGCCATTGGTAAATGGACGGGAATAAAGTAAAGCGTATGCGCGGCAATGCCCATCAAGATTAAAATCACAGCGTCTTCGCCATAGATGTTGCCAAATAGACGCATAGAGAGCGAGAGCGGTTTTGCCAATTCGCCTATCACTTCCAGCACAAACATCAGAGGGAAGAGTGCCCAACCGACCGCGTCTTTTGGGGATCCGGCAAGGTGCAAGAAATATCCGGAAATGCCATTTGCGGATAAGCCGCTGAACTGGACCACAAAGAAGGTGATCACGGCTAACGCTATTGTGGTGTTGGCGTTTGCCGTGGGAGCGTTAAATCCGGGAATTTGGATCATCAGATTTTGACCCAATATAAATAGAAAGAGAGAGCCGATAAAGGGTGCGAATTTTTTGCCGTGTGGACCGATTATCCCGGCAGCAAATTTCTCAAATGTTTCCACTACCCACTCGCCGAACATCTGCATGCTACCCGGCAGCCTCTCCAACTTACGCGTGGAAAAATACGCTGCAACTCCCAAAATAATAATCACGATCCAACTGATGGGAATGACTTCTGGAAGCCATTTCGGCAAAATCCCCAATTCATAGAGAAAATGAAATATTGTGGCGTGTTCTTCCATATCATGCGCCTTACGTTGTCACAAAAAGAGTGCGTCCAATAAATTTCAGTACAATGACCAAATGAAGTAAGATAAATCCGATTAAGAAAGAATAGGTGTTGAAAACTGGATATTTTACGATTAAATAAATTATCGCACCAATCGCAATAAACTTTATAACCCATAAAAAAAGTAGTTTCCACTTCGATTCATGTTGAACAAAACGGCGGACTGTGAATGAAATAAGATAAAGCATTGCGACAGAGAGACAGTTACCGATCATCACGCCAAGTGCCCAGTCAAAAGCTAAAAATGTCAGGCAGATCGCAGCGGAAAACGTTGCAACCATGAGCGATGTCGAATAGATACGCTTAAATTTTTCTTCATCCATTTTCTGATTTTTTTCCGATTCTTTTTCCCAATCAGGAATAAAGTGAATCCTTTCAACTTCCAGACAGATGAAAATATGAACGGAAACGAATGCTGTCAATAGTTTTTTTGTTCTTTTTTTTTAAAACTTAAAATTTTGATAAAATTCAGACAGTATCCATTTCGAAGGAAGTTTATGAGAATTTTGCCAGGGCGCGAACAATTTCGGTTAATATTTGGATTATATCAAGAGGTTCTAAAGCAATCATATTTTAATTTTCCTTTTAAAAGAAAATATTCCCAAAATTTTACTTTTCTTTTTTTCGCACAACATAGAATTTTTTCTCCGATCCTGTCAAAGATGCTTGCACGCCCTCGGCAATAGTGAGTCGGATTGCCTCCAGACGCTCGGCAAACGCTCCAAATTGTTGAATCATCTTCTGAGTGCTTTCAGCTTCGCCACCTTGACTTTTCATCCCATTTTCCAGCGTTTGTCGGATATTGTCCAACCCGTCGCCGAATGTGGACAACTGCCCCATCAATTGCCCCATCCGATCCTGCGAGTCAATACCTCGAAACGCCTGATTTTTCTTGAACCCTCTCTTAATCTCTTGCCAGCGCATTTTTTCCTCATTAGTTATCCGTCCGCTAAGCTCCTTAAATTTCAGCAGATTGGCTTCAGCGTTGGACGTTAGGGTCTGCGCTTCCTGCATATAATGAGAGAAAATCAGGGTCTCCAGTTCCTCATCATTCATAATGGGCAGAACCTTTTCCGCGATTTTGTTCATATTTCGATAGGAACCCTGAAGCAGAAATGCGGGCTCGTTCCGATACGCGTCTGCCTGAGCCGCGGACGCTATATATTGCCGGTTCACACTTAAAATCACCTCTCGAACCCGCGTCATTTTTTTCAGCGCAGCGATATATTCGTTCACCTCTTCTGCGGAATATGTCGCGTCAAATTCCACATTTCCCTTTGTTCCAGATTCTGTTAATTGGATAAAACTATAGAGATCGTTCCGGCTCCCTTTCGAGCTGCTGAATGCCAGCTTACTCAATATGGGGTTGGACGTCAGCGCGTTTTCCAGATAACTTCGGACAAAAGATTCTTCATTATTTCCGATGATATCCCCCAAATTATAGGTATCGGCTCGGTTCGAGAGCATGTCCGGGATTTGGAATTTCTCGCCGCTCTCGGTGTATGGATTTCCCGCCATCACCACGCAGACCTTTTTCCCCCGCAGGTCGTACGTCTTTGTCCGCCCCTTATAAATCCCCTCGATACGCCGTTGAGCGTCGCATAGAGAGATAAATTTTTGCAGGAATTCCGGGTTGCAATGCTGGATATCGTCCAGGTAGATCATCACATTATCTCCCATCTCTAACGAGAGATTCAGCTTCTCAACTTGCTCCCTGGCGCTGGCGTTCGGAGCCTCGTCCGGATCTAGCGACGTGACGTGACGCCCGATAGCGGGTCCGTTGATCTTCATAAATATCAATCCCAATCTGTCCGCAACATATTCCATGAGCGTGGTTTTGCCATACCCTGGCGGGGAAATCAGCAACAGTAGACCCATACGATCCGTGCGCTTCTGTTCCCCGACAACGCCGATCTGCTTTGCCAAATTATCCCCAATCAGTGGGAGATAGACCTTGTCGATCAGTTGATTTCGCACAAACGAGCTCAAAACGCGCGGCTTAAAATCCTCCAGACGCAACTCCTCACGGAACGCGTGGTTGAGCTTTCTTTTCAATTGTTGATATACGCGAAATCGAGGCGCGATATGCGATTCGTAGTCCTGTAATTTTTTCATAATCTTATGGAAATTCAGATGATATCGCCCTTGATCAATGACCGGATGATCGCCCGCCATGTCGGACAATTCTCGGTTCACAGACATATCGACCACCTGTTTTTGCACAAAGTCATTCCGAAAAAGCAGGATAGCGGTCTCGTCCTGGTATTCCTGCAACTCTGAGTCCTGAATCTGATCCAAAAATCCGGCAAGCCAACTGCGGATCATCTCAAATCCTCCGGCGGGATTCTCGGACAATTTTTCTAAAGACGCGTCAAATGTCTTTTGAATCCCATTTTTTTCCAGATAGCGCTGAAACTGTTTATAGAGCCGTCCCCCTTCCTGGCTGATAATATAAGCCTCGTCGTCGGTCTGCTCATAGAAGAGATATTCCGCAGCCGCGGCGATAAGATCTTCTGGGAAAAGCCGAGTCTTGTTGACAAAATCCTGCATCGCGTCGAACAGGTCCTGCCGGATTCGACCAAACTCTCGGCTTTCTGGAAAAATTCGGATAATTTCGCTTGCGCCCTGGAGACGGGCGGTCAGATATTCCCGCAGGTCGTCGTCAATAAAAGCAAACCAGCATAACATGCCGCAAGCTCTGGTCTGGGGCGGAAAACGCAGCAAGTCGATATGTCGGATCATATCCACCATTGCGCTGGCGATCTTCGCCGCGTCATGGTCATGCACGCCCTTGATATAGCCCTCCTCATACCGAGAGCTCATAAACTTTTGGACAAAGTCCGTCCACTCTTCATGGGTCAGTCTCCCCGCGTCTTCGATAGAAAGAGGGTCGCCAGATTTCAGGGACTTAAGAACCTGATATGCAAGATATTCGGCTCGATAGACCTCTCGATTTTCTGAGATCAAATCCTGATCCCAAACCTCTTGCGTTTCCAAAAAGTCAGGGTTCGTGATCTCCTCGAAAAAATTGGTTCCAGTGAGATGAAAACACATCTTGCCCGCTCGCGAGACGACTGTCACATCGAGCGGCTGGGTGTTGATAGAAAAACGATGAGTGCCGAACTGGATCACGTTCCCCCCATCGACATAGAGTTCCAGCCGATCTTTTAACTGGCGGAGACTCTCCTCTTTGATCGTTTTCATTCGGGTCTGAATATCGTCCGCCTTGACGCTGTCCTCCAGTTCGACCAATTTGGAGACAATATTCCGCACCTTGTCGATCATCAAGTCCGATGCAAAATACCCATTGATCTCGTTGACCGATTGCAGATTGTCCACCCGATTCTTCACGCCTTTCAGGATACGCTCTGCTGAGGTGAACAGAGTGGTTGTCCGCTTGTTACGCGCCTCGATAAGCCGCAGTTTTTTCGACTCAAACGCGCTATAGAATTCGTCCCGTTTTTCGGATAGAACAAGAACAAAATCGTTGAAATCGACAAATTTTCCCTCCAACTCCTCCACCAACGCCATGAGCTTGGTCAAATATTCGTCGCATTTTTCCGGCGTGTCGCACAGATCGAGATAATTGATCACCCCTTGGTTCAACAGCTTGATCTGAGAATCAAATTCATCTGTTGCCTCAACGCTCATCAACTCTTTTTTCTTGCGCTTAATCTCGGCTCGAGTCCGGTTCAGCTTGGCATAAATATCAGAAATACTTTCGATAATTTGCGTAGTTTGAGTCGGGTCTTCGATCTTGAGATTGCTGACAATCTCGATCAGCAACTCCAACTCCCCGGCGATCTCGTCGATATTTCCCGCCAATTGTTTTGCCTCGATCCCTTTTTTCAGCGAATCGATTTGCTTCTTTTGATCGATTACTTTTTGGTCGTATAGCAGCAGCGCGTCGGGTCGGGTCAAAAATGTGATGCAATCCGCAGAGAGGCGGTCGGTCTCATTAATGATCTCCTCCTCCAACTGCCCTACCCTCTCGATATCGATGTATCGCAACTCCTTTAATGAGATGACCTCGCCTCGCAACGCGCGCAAATCCGCGAGCGTCTGGACATACTGATCGATCTTTTTATAGGATCGCCTCTCGGAATCTCCCACCAACTGGGTTGTTTTTTCATCCGCGCGTCGCAATTGATCCCGACTATTCTTACGGAGACGAACCACCCGCTCGAACTCGCCAATCGCGTCGGACGCGGCAGCCTTGATCAAAAGCAGAACCTCTCGCGTATTAAAGGTTTGCGTATCTCCTAACCAAAAGTAAGAATCAATCGTATCCGTGGTTTTTTTGACAATATCCCAATAGAGATTTTGATAGGTATCCTCTTTATACAGCAGATGATATATCTCGTGACACTCTGCCATACAGCGCACAATATCTTTGTTGCCAATTTTGAAAAGATGCGAATCTGTCAGCGCGGGAGGCGTCGAATCCAGGTCTGTATAGGGAGTCTGCCAGATTTGAACTGCATGATGTTTTTGCGCGCCCTCGACATTTTTGTTATACAGCAGCTCGCCGTTTGGAAAAAAGACGTACCCATGGCAAATAATCGGTATCGCGGTCTCCTGGGAGATAAGATTGTAAGAGAGCAAAATATACGTTCCCTCTTCCCGATTATAAAACACATAGAGAAAATCCTCGCCATTGGAAGATTCGATCCGTTTCTCAAAGACCATATTCCTGAGATCGTGGTCAAACTGCTTGAATTCTCCGGTCTGAAGGTAATATCCATTGGAGAAAATCAGCCCATTTTCGTCAGGCAGTAGCACGCACGCGTCTTTAATCGCATCGATTCGTATCGCCTGCAACGTCTTTTCATTATAGACGATATAGCGATATTTTTTCTCTTGATACGGGCGAATTTTCAGAAGGATCAAGCTCCCGATACTGGCATAATAAAACTCGCCGTCGTCCAGCGATTGTTCTGCGTGTTTGACATCCTCGGCGTATATGCCCTCGCCAGAGTCGGTATTATCCTCGATTTTGATCGTCAGATCTCCGCCAACGGTCTCTACAAAAACCCTGTCCTCAATGGAGATATGGGGATTCAGCCCTTCTCTGTGTTGTTCTCGAACCGTGCGTTTCCATTCAAATTCATGCTGATCTGGAAACGCGATCTCATGCTCGCTGCGATTGTCTATATAGACCAGTTTATCCCCCTCAATCGCCCACTTAAACGCCTTGAGATCGTCAGCCCGCTTGCTGATGCGAAAGGACATGTACAGATAGGGCCCAATGATAAAAAATCGATCAAACTGCGAATGTCGATAATATTTATAGAGATTTCTAAAATCAGTATTAAATTGCTCGTTATGAATCAAATCCAACGGTTGCGAGATAAAACGGCGTTCCTCATATCGATAGACCGAGAACACGTCGGGCAGTTTAGTCTCGGTTCTCAGACCGAAATGAATGTTATATCCGAATATAAACTGAGAGCCGATCGGTATCATATCGCGAGGGGTGCAGTTGTAATCGGTCGTCAGTCTCGCGGAAGCGATCAATTTGGATTCGATAGAACCAAAGACTTCCTTTCGAGTTGTGTTCAACTTTTCCAGTCGAGCCTTTAACTCCTTTGCCTGCGCGGTCAAACGGTTGCGGATAATCTCATACGTTCCGCCTTCCATCTCGATTGTTTTATCGTTTTGGTCATTTTGATCGTGAGCGATTTCGTTCTCAGCCATATTTATATACTCCATTGCGAGTTGTTATTCTTAGTTGCTATTCCTAAAAGGATACAAATTCGCTATTTCGACGTTTTCACATATACCCCATTCCAATCCGGAGACGGCGGGATCTCCTGATAGAGCATACATTGTTTGAGATGACGCTCCGTGGGACCGTCTTCTGGCAATGCGTCCATTGCCTGCTGAAAAAGCAGAACCGCCTCGCTCCACTGCATATTAAAATAGGCGTCCAGCCCTTTGTTATACGATTGATACCCGGCAAGGACGCGCGCGGGCAACCCAGATTCTTTCATAGCGATCAGCTCATATATCGTGACTGGCTCAAGTTTTCCCTTGACCCGAATCATGTCCAGCTTGCGGATCAAAAAGCACTCTTTCACCAGCTCGTACGTGCTTTCGTTTATGATAATATTGGTATTGTAATCCTTATTTGTCCCCTCCAGACGAGAGCCGAGATTCACCGCGTCGCCCAGAATCGTATAGTCGAACCGCTGAGACGATCCCATGTTCCCGACCGTCATCTCTCCGGTGTTGATGCCAATGCCGATATCGATAACATGCTTCCCTTCTTCACGCCATCTCTTCTGCATCTTCTTGAGTTCCGCCATCTGCTCCAGAGAGGTCAGGCAGCAATGATAAGCATGATCCGGATCGTCAAGCGGCGCGCCCCAAAACGCCATGATAGCGTCGCCCATATACTTATCGACCGTTCCATTGCGCTTAAGTATAATGTCGGTCATGGCTGTCATGTATTCGTTCAGGAAATTGGTCAACTCTTCTGGATCTAATGACTCGGAAAGGGTCGTAAAACCGCGAATATCGGAAAACATGACGGTCAATATTTTTTTCTGCCCCCCCAACTTGAGCGCTTCCGGATCGTTCGCCACCTTCTCGACCACGCTCGGATTCAGATAAAGAGAAAATGCGGATCGGATGTATCTTTTCTCACGTTCCTCTGTCATGTATTGATAAAAAGTGTTGGCGGCAAATGTGAGCAGGATCGCAGCGCTTGGATACACAACGTTGAGCCAAAAATCAAAAAATATAAGGAAAAAAGATGCGGATAAGGCGAGTAGAAAAAATTCGCCGATCACCAGGAGTAATCCCTTTTGGGGTCCAAATATCAGCGTGGAAAGCGCGGAAAATAGCGATAGTAAAAAGATAAATAGGATCAGTCCACCATCGGACATCCGGTTTATATATGCCGAATCCAAAATCGTCTGGATGGTGTTTGCCTGAATCTCGACGCCGGGCATCAACTGCTCTTTTCCCACATAAGGCGTGGTGAAAAGATCGTGCATCTCCTCCAGCGAGACGCCGACTAATACGATCTTATCTTTGAAAAAACTTCCGTTCATACTCAGCAGAAGCTCCAGATCACCTTTCAGATAGACGGCTCGATACGGCTGAGTCTTGAAAGTTCTGGGCGGACCGTAATAGTTGATCAGAATGCTACCCTCTTTGTCCACCGGAATATGCAAATCGCCGACCTCGACTCGGCTTTTCTGATAGTTGATCTTGATCTCGGCATCCGGAAAACCCTTTTTCAGCATAACAGCCATCAGTGAAAAGGAGGGAACCCATTTCTCAGATGGATCCCCAGAAAAAGAGCCCTGTGAATTTTCAGGAAGCGATTCCGAGGAACCAGACGCGCTATGCAACTTGTGAACGATCTGCGAACGGCGAACAGACGCGTCTCTCTCTCGCAAAGTCGCGACAAATCCAAGATATGGGTCGCCGGATTGGAGGATGGAATTTGGACGAACGGGTTCCTCATAAGAAACGCTGTGTTGGCTATGGAGGATATATTGCTCCGCAAGGATCACGTTTTTTTCTTGGGCTATTGTCCTCGCAAAAAGCGAATCCTCTTCAGATTTTTGGGAAACTACGTCAAAAATCATATCAAAACAGATTGCATGCGCGCCCGCTTCTCGCAATCTTTTTACGATCTCCGCATGATAGGAGAGGGGGTAGGGCCACTTGATGTTAAGATCGGTATAAGTCTGCTGATCCACATCCAAAATGACCACATCGTCCGGCTGGCGGCTCTCCTTTTGGTCAAACAGTGACCGCACCAGAAAACGGGCGTCATAAACAGTCCATTCCAATTTGTCGAAAAATTCATAGAAATAAGCGGTCGAAACAATCACCGTGATGATTACAGAGATTAATATCGCAACCCAAATATGCGAGCGAAACATTTTTTTTAATAAATTTATAAAAATCACTTATCACTTTCTCCGTTACAGGCTTCGTGGCGGATACGATGTCATTCAATTTATACGAATCCGTTCCGTTTGTCAAAGGAAAACCGCCTTCTCTATAGTGGACTGGATTGTCAAGACAAAAAAATAGCTACCAAGGTTTTAATAATTTTTGAGTAATGGCACAATATTAAGCGATGTGGGTATGACCCCAACTCGTCTGTTAGAAGCCTGTTTGAGGAGAGTATCGAGAATTGAAAGAAGCCAATAGTTTTTATAATTTAATATGATTTAATATGATCTGATATAATGTGATATAATGTGGTATTTTGTCCTTATAAGCAGCTGCGTAGCATATCTTCTCTACCTCATCCGCTGGGCGATCAGAAGACGGCTACAAATAACCGATTCTGGAGCTGTCCTCCTTATTCATGTGGCTCTGATCGGCACAGGATTGATCTATGAGAACATTTCGGTTCTCTTTTTGCCGATAATGTTCTATAGCATGGGATTCTCGCTGATTCTATTTTTGCACCTGATCAAACCGGCTCAGATTTATATAAAAGGGAAGATTGCGGAAAAAGCTCCGCCCACGAAACAACAATGGGAGTTCACGCTTCGAGATGAAAATAATAAAATATATCCGTTGGTCATAAAAGAGGTTTATCAGAAGACCAAGATAGGCGATGAAATCCTCCTATGCTATGAAAAATCGATTACCGATAACTGCTATCTCACCGACGTTTTTGACCGCGAGGGACAGCCCATGATCCTGTTCCGGGATCGGTTGGATCGAATAAAAAGACGTTACCGACTTATCCATCAAATCCTCCTTTCAATAAGCGTATTAATTGTTCTTATTTGCCTGATTTTTCTTATTCAGAATATTTCTAAGTAAATAAATTTTTTTGCGAGAAAGGGCAATATGCAAATGAAAAGGCATATTGCCCTAAAAAAAACAATCTCTCACTATAAGAGAATAAGTGTAAGTTATTTATTAATAGCACGTTATAAAAAATTTATTTCTGGCTTGATTCTTGCGGTTTACTTTTCGTTTTATAGAGATATAGAAATAGGAAACAATTAAATTTGAGTGGGGTGTTATGATGGGAAATAGAAATAATTGTGGATTTACCTTAACTGAATTGATGGTTGTCGTCGCTGTAATAGGCGTTTTATCCGCCATAGCTATACCAAATTTTATCAATATGCAAATCCGAGCAAAAGAAGGTGAAATCAAGTCCAATATGCACACGACCCAACTGTCTATCGAAGACTATAACGTCTCTTGTACAGGTCAATATCCCACTTCTGTATCTGGATTTGCTCCCTTTTTACCGCGTTTGCACAACGGTTCCCGGGGGTTCAGCAACCCATTTACCAATCAACCGGAACCCCCAATTGACGGGATTCCGGCATCAGGAGATATAGGAAGAGTGGGATATACGCCGGAAATTGTCAATGGAAGAGTAATAAGCTATACAATATATGGTTATGGCAAGGAGGAATTGTTAGAATTAACCTTGGGACCCGAGGTCTATGGAAATTGATATTTTTGTTTAATATTTAAGTTGAAAAATTTTTTGAACCGGGATTCGTAATACGAGACATGTAATGCGATATCCATAAGATAAAGGGTAGTTAAGTCGATGAAAAAATTCATTTTTGTTATCTTGGTGATCGCGGCTATTGGATACTTTAAATGGGACGTGATCATAGCGAAAAAAGAAGAGATGAAGCTGAAAAGTTTCCGTAAAGAGCAAGACAAATTTTGGAAAAAGAATAAATCGGTTGAGTATGAGGCCGGTATCAAGGAAGCCTTTAAAAAGGCTGAAAAAGGAATCTTGGATCAAAGCATCAATGCCATTGAATACCAAGCAATTGTGCGGCTTCTAAAGAATATGTCCTTAAATCAAAAAGTGGACAGAGGCGAGATAACGAATTTTGACAAACAGGTAGATAAGTATCTTACAGAGAATATCGTGGACTAAATCCCCCACATTTCAGAGAAAGATGGATCGCCTAAGAATCATTTTTCTTGACATAATGAGCAATGCTTGTTAGTTTCAGGCATTGCTCATTTTTTTTAAGTTCGTTTTTTTCGGGAAATCCAGCTCAATCGATTCTCATGGCTTTTGATTCCTATTTTTGAGAATCCAGAGCCGGATTGGTTCTCGGAAGATAAATTGATTTAGTGAATAGGAGATTTCAGCAAATGAGTATATTGATTAATAAAGATACTCGGCTTATTGTGCAAGGAATTACTGGTCGCGACGGATCATTCCATACCCGCCAAATGAAAGAGTACGGAACACATATCGTCGCGGGCGTCACTCCCGGGAAAAAAGGACAGTTTTTGGACGGGATACCGGTTTTTAATACAGTTTCCGACGCCAAAAAAGAAACTGGCGGAAACACCTCTGTGATATATGTTCCAGCTCCGTTTGCCGCTGACGCGATATTAGAAGCGGTGGACGCTGAACTGGATTTGGTCGTTTGCATCAGCGAAGGCGTGCCAGCAAATGACATGGTTCGGGTCGCCCATCACATGCGAGGCAGGAACACCCGCCTGATCGGTCCCAACTGTCCGGGTTTGATCAGCCCAGGTCAATCAAAAGTGGGCATCTTGCCCTCGCAGATCACCAAACCCGGACCAGTCGGCGTGGTTTCTCGATCCGGCACCTTGACATACGAGATTGTCTATCAATTGACGCAGGCAAATATCGGACAATCGACATGCATCGGTATCGGTGGAGACCCCATTATCGGAACAAATTTTATCGATACGCTGTCCCTCTTTGAGAAAGACCCAGATACCAAATGCGTGGTCATGATCGGAGAAATCGGCGGAACTGATGAACAAGAAGCCGCGGCTTTTGCCCAGGCTGAGATGAAGACTCCGGTTATCGGATTTATCGCGGGGAAAACAGCCCCTCCAGGAAAACGCATGGGTCATGCCGGCGCGATTATCTCTGGGTCAAGCGGTACCGCCGCGGAAAAAACCCGTATCTTAAACGAAAAGGGTATCCCAGTCGCGTCGATTCCGTCCGATATTGTCCCTTTGGTCAAAAAACGACTCTCATAAGTCCCTGAAATGATGCCGGGACAAAATTAGAGACTGGCGCGGCGCATCTGGAGCGTCGCGCCTTTCAAACTGCTAACGCCTCTCCCCTCCCGTGTCAAAATCCGCGTCGAAAAAAGTATTATTTATCATCTTAAACTCTTATTTATAAATAACTTATTGAGAATTTTTTAAAAGAAGGAGTCTGAAAATGCCTGAAAAAAAAATTGAATTGAAAGAGGAAGAAATCGCCCCTGAAAATGTTGACAAGAGGGATGAAAAAGAGCCGATTGTTGAAAAACCGGTAGAGAAACTAAAGGAATCCGAATCGACTGAAGAGTCTCCTACAGAACCTCCTGCAGATGAGAAACCCATTGAGAGACCTCCTGCAGATGAGAAACCCATTGAGGAACCTCCTGCAGATGAGAAACCCATTGAGAGACCTCCTGCAGATGAGAAACCCATTGAGAGACCTCCTGCAGATGAGAAACCCATTGAGGAACCTCCTGCAGATGAGAAACCCATTGAGGAACCTCCTGCAGATGAGAAACCCATTGAGGAACCTCCTGCAGATG
>NBMB01000083.1 GCA_002084765.1 Candidatus Cloacimonetes bacterium 4572_55
ACGATGGACAACGCCTTGCTTGTGCGCCGCTTCAAGCCCAATCAAAACTTCCCTGCAAATTTGAAGTGCTTTTTCTGCGGAAATATTTTTTTTTCGTATGAGATTGTCTAAAGAGGAGCCATCAACAAACTCTTCGATTAGAAAATGACGTGTGGCTCCTGAAAACTCCTCCTTAAAAAAATCATACACAAACACAATATTGGGATGCTTGATTTTGGCCTGCAATTTAGCGGTGTACTCAAATCGCTCAAGTGCTTTCGCATCGTCCCGGACCTCAGGCCGAATCATTTTCAAAGCCACGGTTTGGTTCATCTCCTTGTGAACAGCCTTGAAAACCCAGGCCATGCCGCCTTCCGCCACAAAGGATTGAACTCGGTAGCCATGAATTGTTTTATTAAGTAAATCGGTTTTTTTCATTAGTCAGTAGAAAAGTTGGTTGTGATTTAAATACTAAGATTTACGGATTTCAGGCGTTTATGTCTCAGTAATTTTTTTTTTGACAAAGCAATGTAATTGCCACGAATAATTTTAGCTTCATGGGCTACCGGAATCCCACTCATTGATAGTACAATCTTGTTCGATGATCCTTTTTGAAATCGTGTATGACTTGGTGCCAATAGCAGAGATATTATACTCACCGGTGGGGAGACAAATACCAACAATCGGCGCGTATTCAACCAGTCGTTCGTTAATGTGGATTTCAAAATTTTTAGAATTCTGATTACCTGGTGACGCAATTGTCACTTTATGAAGTTTTATCTCAACGTCGTTCGTTTGACCCGCAATAATTTCAATATCTTTATCAAAAGTATAACCGAAGTTATCATTAACGATAAATTTAAATTTATGCGTTCCTGGATCCATTTTTCTGGGGAAGGTGTCATCAATGCGATTCCCTTTGAACAAAATTTTACATGCACAGCCATTAATTGTAATATTAAGCTTCCCCTTTTTGGCTTTGACCGGATCAGCAACCGAACCCGTATCAGGCTTAACATCGGGCAGTTTTGTGGTTAGCTGTTGTGTTACTTTTTTCGGTGAAAAGCGCGGGAGCTGAATTTCTCTTTTGTCACCCGCTGCTAACTCGATTTTGTATTCGCATATGGTTTCATCATCTAATTTCACTTTAATATCATAGCTGCCTGGAAATTTCTCGATCTTTTTCGAGTGTATCCTTGCACCGTCGATGTAAACATCGTATTGATCGAAATTCACATCATCAGGACCGAAGTGCAAGATGGCAGTTGCATTTGCTTCTTTGTTCGACCGTTGCAGATCAGGCATCGGACACTCGTTGCCCTGGTTTTCCTTCTTTATGCTTTGCAATGTCGGTTCTGGGGTTGGCGGGTCGATATCGTGCTCAGATTTATCGGGAGCGATCGCATCTTCCGGAACTGATTTATTCGATGCAGATGATGACTGCTTATCTTTATAATACAAGAATGTCATCCCCAACAATAGAGCAGTTATTAAAGCCAGAACAGCGAGGATAACGATCACTCGTTTCTTTAAAACGTCGCGTCGATCGATTGCGTTGGTTGGGTTCAGTTTTTCCGGATCGATATTCATCTTTCGGGTTGCTGAATGGGGAGCGGCAACCTGTCTTGTCTCATACCGGTCTTTTTGATCTTCCGCAGTCGAGCGCAAAGCGTCCTTGTCTAATGCTAACAGGATAACCGTGATATTATCAGCCCCGCCCCGCTCTTTGGCCAGATCGATGAGCTTTTGGATAGCAGTTTGATGATCATTTTGGATGACGATACTTCGGATTTCCGAATCGGATAAGTAATTATAAAGCCCATCCGAACAGAAAAGCAACGTTGAATTCGGATCGATTATCCGTTTACTCACATCCACTTCCACTGATGGGCGAGTGCCTAATGCGCGACTCAGCACATTTTGGTCGGGATGATTCGCTGCTTGTTCTTTGGTTAAGGCTCCTCTTTCAAGCAGCTCCAGAACATACAGGTGGTCTTTGCTTAATTGGCTGATATGATCTTCAGCTATCTCGTAACATCGGGAGTCGCCGATATGCCCAAGATATAATTCTCCGGGTGTGATGACCGCAAGTGTGCATGTCGTGCCCATTCCTTGTAATTCAGGATTTTGATGGCCTAATTTGTGGACATGTCGGTTGGCATTTTCCAGGCTTGCCTGAACATGGGCAGCAACCGACCGCTCATCTATTGAGGACAGATTTTCCTTGACAACCAGCAATGTTTCTCGGCTGGCCGTCGATCCGCCCTGATGCCCTCCCATGCCATCGGCAACGGCGACACACAGTAAGCGCGTGGGAAGCCCCCCGCGCGCGGACGCCTCCCACATAGCAAATGCATCTTGATTTTCAGATCTGACCATGCCGACATCGGACAGAGCAACAGCGTTGCCCAGATCGGATTTTATCGTTTGAATACTCATTATTTCCCAATAACCGTTTTTAATGAAGCCAGGATTGGCTGCAGTGCTAATGGATCCCCGGAATCAGCAACAGGTAAGATATAAAAGAGATCCTGATCCAACTTCAGGAAAATCGTCGCATGATTTTTGACAAAATTGACCGAACTGACACCGTATTCATCGGGCGTCATTTTTTTCGGATCGCCGCGAAAATTCCCACACTGCGATATAAATTCAATAGAATTGGATTTGACAATAAATTTCCCCCGACAACTAAATCCCATATCAGGTGCCTTGGGATAATATTCCACCACAAATGTTGCTTCCGTTTTCCGGGTCGCGGGTTTAGGTTTAGGTGATACGGGCTGCTTGGCAACTTCCGTAACAGTCTTGAGTTCCGGCTTTTTCTCTTTTTTAAGAATCCCATCACCCAACGTGATCAACTTATCTGAAAAATTAAGCTCCACATTTAATTCAGATTCTAATGCGCGTCCAAGTGCTTGAGTGGCCTCTTTTATGACATACAAAACAGCCAGATCGATGTCATTATTGGTTGCGGTTCGGCTTTCTATCCTTTTGAAGATAACCTGGCGTTTTTCAATATCGAAAAGCTGCATTTTCAATTGGATAGACACTTCCGAATCATCCAACTCCAGATCTAAGCATGTTGTTTGAATGATGTAATCACCAGCACTAAAATTAGACAAATTCAGGAATTCAATCATGTCGTTCGGCTGGGATGCCATGTTATTCTCATTCAGCCAAACTTCAGCCGCCGAACCTCCGGTAACCAGGTTATCAGAAAGTGGAAATAAACGAATGACTTCTTTGTCACACGCATCCAAAAGGACATCGGTATTAATTTGATTGCGAAGATCGGCATCTAATTTTTCTAATGCCGGCAAAACAACAAAATGATCAAGCACAATATAAACCGTATTATCCGGACATTGATCACAACTGAATTCCGGGCATGGTGTGCTGCAACCGCTTAGCACTGCCAGCAAAAAACAGATGAGCAAGGCGTATAAAAAATTTTTATTCGACATAATGTCCTCCTTATTGAACACCGGTTAAGTCCATGCCAAATTTAATAGGCACGATATAGGCGATGTTTTCCCACTCGCCCGCGGGTCCGGCCCAGGCCAGGCCAATGACATTTCCTTCGTTGTCTATCACGGGTCCGCCGCTATTTCCATGATTAATGGCCGCATCGGTTTGCAGCTTATCGTGGGTAATCTTGCTCAGGATACCCGATGTGGCGGTTGGATTTTGGACAGTCATATAAAAATCGGTGGGGATTCGTTTGATCGTATAATTTTCAAATTCGACAAACTCTTCCAGCGAGCCCGCGGGATAGCCCAGGACTAATAAATTTTCACCCACGCTTAGATCATTGGTGCTTTCCCGTATGCCATAAACAGTGGGCATATCGGTGGGTAGATCGACCTTGATCAGGGCCACATCATGCTGAACCGATTCGCGGACATTTGTGGCTGAAACCGATTGACCGCCCGGAAAGCGCACCCGCAGTTTGCGATTGTGTCCATAAACTCCCAGACCCACGCCTTTCAGCTTGCGAGTCATTGTATTGTAATCTATCACTTCGGCAAGACGGTATTCCACATGCTCGCTATTTCCATTATCTTTGACTAACGTGCCTTGCACTTCGTAAGCTTTGCTGAATTCCCAGCCAGTGACCACATGACGATTCGATAAGATAAAGCCCCGCTTGTCAATGCAGATTCCTGATCCGCTGCCGCGCGCCTGGGTTGGGATTAATAAATAGCGCCGCTCAACCTCATTGAGCGTAACGCTATAAAAATCAATCTGTCCCAAAGAAAAGTTGGATGTCAGCGGCTCATCGGTCGCCTCATTATAAAAACTCCATTCATAATAAATATAGCAGGTGGCATCAAAGTTTTTAGCCGTTACCTCTTTCATATCGGTCTTGCTCAGGATTTCGGCGTCTTGCGTATCTATTTTATCCTGCAACTCAGCCTTTACGGCAGCATCACCGGCTTCTTGTCCGGCTTTGGTCTCGTCCAACTCCAGCTTGGTGCTTGTCGTGGTCTCCTGAGCCAATTTTTGTCCCTGAGCCAATTTTTGTCCGGTGGACCAACTGTAGTACCAGATCGCGCCGCCAACTATGGCAATAAATAGAAACAAAATCCCCCCCACCAGCAAAATCTTCTGCGAGGAACGGGAGCTTTCCGCGCCGATTTTCTCTTCTACCACATCCTGCATATCGGACTCGCGCTGACCAATAGCGTCATTGATCATGATCTGGGCGGTTTTTTTTCCGATTCCGGATGATACCGGGCCATCGGATGTTTCGGCGCCTTCGATCAAAATCTGGGCAACGGGTCCATCGGTCCCAAATTGAATCTGCTCGCCACCTTTCAACACACGCGTTATCGATAATTTGACAGCGTTTACGTACGTCCCGTTAGTGCTGTTCAAATCCTCTAAAATAATATCGCCCCCGCTGAACGATATGCGCGCGTGTCGCCCTGAAACCATATCATCTTGCGATTCATGAAACCGAACCTGATTCGCCGGTCTTCTGCCGATGAGGATCGGTTTGTTTTGATCAATATCTAATAAGCTCTCAGTTCCCTTTTTTGAGCCGCTCAAGTGTTTTAATCGAATTTGTATCATTTTTTTTCTCCTTTACTTTCAACTTTTTTGACTCGAAATTGGAGCTTACCCATTAAAAATTCCGTCCCTTCCACTATCTCCACATCATCGGTTATTCGAATAAAAACGCCATTGCTGCTATTTAAATCGCGCAGAAAAAAGCGACCATCCTTTTGAACAATTTCAGCATGTCGACCAGACATAAACGAATCATTAGTGATAATTTCACCCTCATCCCGACCGATAACAGCTTTTGCTCCAATAAGGTGTGGGATTTCCCCTAATTTTTGATCCTCCTTGACGACAATTTGCATTATCTTTTCATCAGGAATATCGACTCCAAAACTATAAATTTGAGTTTTTCTGCCCACCACATCATGCCCGGCAGGAGATTTTGGTGTGTCGGCCTTATCGGCTCTCATCTCCCTTGTTGACGACGGGATGTTATCAATTCGCACTTCACGGGTTTTGGAAATATCCGCCGGTATTGTTATCTCTCTCGTCGGAGACATCACCTTTGAAACACCCATCTGCCTCGTGGGAGATTCCGGCGGCGACGAAATAACGCGCGTGGCATGGCCCGGTGGTCCGGATTCACTTTTCTTGACTCGGCTCCCGCACTGCGAGCAAAATACAACGCCCTCCTCAATTTTAGAACCACAACTCGAACAAATCATTTGGCATCCTCCTTGTTAATTAAGACCTTTCATGGTTTGGCCGATAAAGCCCTCGAAACTTTTATAGAACGAAAGGCTTGATTTATCGCTTTTATAGATAGCCAAATCCTGATGGCTTGGCTAGTAAATTAATTTCCGAAAATAATTTTGTTATCGCTAGTGATTTCTCGCGCAATTGATGGAAACGTGGAGCCGATTGCCTTAAAAGTATACTTCCCCGTTGGCAGGTAAACGCCAACAATCGGGGCGCGACCAATGCTTTCCCCATTGATTTCAATTGTTGCGTTGGCTCCTCCCCGAACCCCAATCGTCACTTTGTGAAGCTGAATATCCAAAACCGTTTGCTTGCCGGGCTCTATCGTTACTTCCCTTTTGAAAGGAAAAGCATACGTTGCCGTTTGAAAATTAACAATGTGATTTCCAACTCTTATGGATTCAACGTCCACTTCACGCTTTCTAGTAAATGTAGGAGAGCCGCTAATCGAAACATCACACACAGCTCCACGAATTTTGACAATTAATGAGCCAACTAAAATTTGAGGGGGTTCTACCTTGACTTCGGGATCGCTCACCTTTTCTTTCTTTACTTCGGGTGAAGACATGTGTTCTGGATTTACAGACCGATCTTTCGGTTCTGCTTCACTGAGCAGTGAGGTTTCTGGCTTGACAGTAACGGTTTTCCATTCATCGGCTTCTAATGTGTGGGCTGTTTGATAAACAAGCTCTCCATTTTGAAAACACTCGATTTCATATTCACCGGGTGGGCGCTCAACGCGAGTTCCCAAGACTATATCACCGTTTATTCGAATCTCAGTGGTCTTTCCAAGGGTGTTAAACACAAGCGTTCCCTGCTCTGGCTCATCTATTGGCAGTGGGTTAGACGTCGGGCCAGTCATATTGCGACCCGAATTTACAAGAGAATCACTTTTATCGGACGTAGCCGGCTCTGGGGAAAGAAGATCACTTTGGTTGTCGGCTTGTCCGGGGGTTAGATACGTGGTCGGTTCTGGGTTTGGCGGTTGCGCTATGACAAAATAGATGACCAAACCGATTGTGATAAAGATGATAAATCCAATGCCAAACAATAACGGTTTGGGCAGCCCGGCAGTTTGTTGCGGCTTTTTCGATCCTTTAGGTGCTTGCTTTTTATCTTTTTTGATATTTCCTGCAAAAGCGCGGCGAGCCGCCTGATTTTCCGGATCTAACTTCAAACAATCCGCATAGTGCTGTTTGGCGATATTCGAATTTTGAGCGTTGGAAGCCTCGTGAATAAGCGCGTGTATTTTTGATGTTCGCTGTCTATCCAGTTCGGTTTGATATTCGGATAGCACTGCCTCGAGATTTTGATTTTTCCGATATTGACGACTCAG
>NBMB01000054.1 GCA_002084765.1 Candidatus Cloacimonetes bacterium 4572_55
CTTTAATTATCAATTCTTAATCTGCGATAATCTGCGTAATCTGCGGACCGATAATCTGCGTAATCTGCGGACCGATTTCCGTGATGACGAATAATCCAGGCTAAATAGCGATGCCACAGATGAGACGAACTTTACCCGTGAGATCGGGGATAAGCAGGGCGACTATGCCCGCGCCGCAGAACTGATGCAGTTCTTGGTGGATTATAAGCGTTCTATTGGTCACCCCGATGCGGAGAAAAATGCGGAGATATTGGATGGGGTTCTTGCGTTGGTTGCTGGATGAACTTTTTTTCTGTCGCGCAACTCATAATTTGTATTACATCCCGGTAGGATCCACATTAACCACTGCGGAGACGTTCTCATATTTGGCGTGAATCGGGAGGACTTTGCTATGGATGATCCACCTCAATTCTGAATTGTTATCGCTTTTGATAAATATTTGCCAGCGATATTTTCCCTTAATTTTGGAGATTGGCGCTGGTGCTGGTCCCAGGATCCCTGCCACCGATGGATGCGAGACGCGTCGGATTTCCTGATTAATCTCTTCAGCGGCTTGGATCACGAGAGGTTCCTGGGTGCCGGATATCAGAATCGTCATAATTCGATTAAATGGAGGGTATGCCAGCTCTTCCCGATCCCGCATTTCCTGATTGTAAAACGCGTGATAATCATGATTTTTTGCATACAGCAGCGCGTAATGATTCGGCGCGTATGTCTGTATCACCACCTCTCCTTTTTTCTTTCCACGTCCTGCGCGTCCTGCGACCTGTGTCAGAATCTGGAAGGTGCGCTCTGCGGATCGGAAATCGGGAAGATTCAGGCTGACGTCCGCGGAGATCACCCCGACCAGCGTGACATGATGAAAATCCAGCCCTTTTGCCACCATCTGTGTGCCGAGAAGAATATCCGCCAATCCTTTTTGGAACCGGCTCAATATCTTATGATGCGCGCCTTTTGCCGACGTTGTATCCACATCCATTCGGAGGATCCGGGCAGTGGGAAAAAGCTGCTGCACCTCGTCTTCAATGCGCTGAGTGCCAGCACCGCGAAAAGAGAGCCGGTCACTTCCGCAGCTCTCGCATTTCTGGGGCGCGGGTTTTGTATAATCGCAATAATGGCACTTGATCCGAGCCGTGGACGCATGGTATGTCAACGTGACATGGCAATTGACGCACTCAAAAGAGTGACCGCATTTCTGACAGAGGACAAGCGTGGAAAAACCGCGCCGATTCAGAAACAGAATAATCCCTTCTCGATTTTCGATTCGCTGTTCGATTTTTTCTTTTAGGATTCCTGAGATACGACCCGATACAGGATGACGTCGCATATCCACGATCGTCGCTTTGGGCAGGGGTCTCCGTGCGATCCGTTTGGGCAGTTCGAGAAGCTCGTAGCACTTCTGAGTTGCATTTCGATACGACTCCAGACAGGGCGTGGCAGACCCCAGCAGGCAGACGCTATGCAACATTTTTGCCCGCATGATCGCAGTATCTCGCGCGTTATATCTCGGCGTTGAGTCCTGTTTAAAAGAGGTTTCATGCTCCTCGTCTACAATGATCAGTCCCAAGCGTTGGAGCGGGAGAAATATTGCGGAACGCACCCCGACCATCACATCATACTCACCTTGTCGGACTCGACGCCAGATGTCGTATCGCTCTCCATCGGATAATCTGCTGTGCCATAGCCCCACCTGTTTGCCGAACGCAGCCTGAAATCGACTCACGGTCTGGGGCGTCAGAGCGATCTCCGGCACAAGTATCAACGCTTGCTTATTCTGTTTTAAGGCACTGCGGCAGGCTTCGATATAGATTCGGGTTTTCCCGCTTCCGGTCACGCCGTGTAGCAGTTGGGTCTGGAATCGATTCGATCTGATAGCCTGTCTCACCCGTGAGCAGACCGCCTCCTGATCCAGTGTCATCCGATGCGAGAGATCAAAGTCCGAATCCGGCTCTTGCAGTGGATCTCGAAAAACTTCTCTGCGACCATATCGAGCGATCTCATTTTTCACCAACCAAGAGACAATGCTTCTGGAATACCCGGCTTGTGCGACCTGTCTAAGCGAAATTTCATCTTGATACGCAACCAAATACTCCAGACACGCGGAACGTCTCGGAGCTTTTTTCGCAAACTGTTCGACCAAATCAGCCGCTTTTTCATTATCAATAAGCAGTTGAACCGTTTTCTCGAACCTCGCTGTGATCTTTTGATGAATCGACTTGGTTTGCATTGTTGCAGCTTTAGAGTAGATCAACCGAGAGAGCGTTTGTTGAAAATCCGGAGTTCCGTTCATCCTTTTTTTGAGAACCGATAGCTCAATCTGTCCGGTTTCCTTTAAAATATGGAGCATTTTTCCGCGCGGATGGGACATATCGATTGACTGGTCTAATAATGGATTGGACCGATGCGGTTGATATACCAAAATTTCCTTATGCTTCATATTCAGACCGGTCGGGAGCGCGTTCTGGATCGCTTCTCCCCACGAGCAGAGATAATATTGCGATATCCATTTTGTCAATTTCAAAAGATGGGTGTCTATGATCGGCTCTGGGTCCAGAGGTCGGATCACATCCTTTATCTCGATTTTTCGATCAATCACACGATTTTTTTTATCGCCATTTCCAACCACATAACCGATCAACTTTCTGCTGCGAAAAGGCACAAGTGCGCGCGTTCCTACCTTGACCGGATAATCAAACGTGTCAGGGCAGCGGTAGGTGAAAATCTGCGGAAAAGGCAGTGGAAAAACAACGTCTATATAAATATTTATCATATAAGTTATTATTTACCAGGTAGTTACAGTGGAATTAAACCGATCCTTACGTATACAATCTATCAAAAGTATGGCGTATGATTTTGGAATTTGCAAGGAAAAATTGGCGGGCGACTCTGTGGAAAAAAGTTGGCTTTTGTATTAGGTATTGACAGCTCATAGGTTATCAAATCAAAAAAAAATTTGCGGCTCTTCGACATTTTTTATAGGAATAATTTTTGCGCATACGCGATTATTTAAAAATTTTATGACAACACAAATTGCCGGGAATGTGTATGAATATTTCAATAATACGAGTGATTCGGGGCATTTTTTTTCTGACACAGGGCATTAAGAACAGAGGCGTCAAGAGCGGGATATCCCCACTCTTCGTGAGCTCTGTGGCGAGTTATTCAGGCTAAAAGCGATCAATGCAAGAAAAAAGTTGCATCCTGATAATTACAGACTTAGATTAACAGATCGGAAATCTGGTAGCGATTTCGATTGCGCCCCCTATTTTCTTTCCAACTGCTTATAGCATAACAAGTTTTATTTAAAGATGTTACCTCTAATTCCTCACTACATATTAGAAAAATTTGAATCCAATCAATTTCGGGGCGATCTGGAAGCTGCGTGTCTTTTTGTCGATATCTCTGGGTTTACCGTCATGACCGAGACCTTAACCCAATACGGACAAGAGGGAACCGAAGCACTGGCGAATATTTTGTATCGTCTTTTTGACCCATTGGTGCAGGGCGTCTATGAGCGACAGGGCTTTATATGCAACTTCACCGGCGATGGATTTATTGCGCTTTTCCCATGTCTGAGCGGCGAGCCGGGGCAATTGGCTCTCTATCGGGCATTGGGCGTCGCGTACAATATCCAACAATACGGGTTGCGGAAACCGAGATTCAGTTCGCGTTACGGCGTCTTCGAGTTGGGGATCAAAACCGGGTTGGATTGCGGTCATACAGAATGGGGGATCATTCGTCCCGCAAGCGACGAGAGCCGGTGCATCTATTATTTCAGAGGCGATTCCATCGATGGGGCGGGCAATGCTCAGGGTATCGCGCAGAGCGGAGAAGTGCTTATTGGGAAGAAAATGTTCAACCAATCTCGCTATTTGGTCTCAGGCGAGCGGTCTGGCGCATATTTCAGAATGACCGGGTTAGTCAACAATCCGCCGGAGCCAATCTCAGTCCAGAAATATCAGCCCACGCCCGACGCTATTGCCGCGTTTATCGTTCCAGAACTTTTGGACTTGCCAGAGAATTTGAGCCAGCCAGGTCGGGGCGAATCTCGGAATGTGATCACCGTTTTTCTCAGTTTGCAGGATATTTTCAGCCATGAGCATCTGGAAGTTTTTCTTGATCCCTTTTTTCGACTGCACGCCCGATACGGAGGGTATCTCAACAAGGTCGAATTTAATGATAAGGGCTGCACCATTTTGATGTTCTGGGGCGCGCCAAAAAGCGAGGAGAATGATCTGGATCGCGCCTTAAATTTTACGCTGGATTTAAAAGCCGCGTCTTTGCTTCCCTTCCGAGCCGGCGTCACCTATCGGATTTTGTACGCGGGATTTATCGGCTCGGACATCCGCCAGGAATATAGTTGTTACGGTCGCGGAGTGAACCTTGCCGCACGGCAGATGATGGCTGCGGATTGGGGGGAGCTATGGCTGGACGATAAGGTGGCGCTCTTAGCTGAAAAGAGGTTCATGGCAAAGCTGCAGGGATACTATTCTTACAAAGGTTTCTCGGAAAAATTGTCCACCTATAAGCTGATCGAACGCCTCGATTCCCAGCAGATTTCCTTTTCTCAGGACGAGATCACAGGTCGCCAGGAAGAGCTGAGACGGTTGGAGAAATTTATCAAGCCCATTTTTTCAGGAGAATTTGCAGGCGTCGTCAGCATCTACGGAGAAGCAGGCATCGGTAAAAGTCGTCTAATCGAGGAGTTTAAAAAAAATGATCAGGATCAATTGGATTCCTCTTTAAGATGGCACTCTTGCCCCTCGGACGAGATTGTTCGCCAATCGCTGAATCCCTTTCGCCACTTTCTTCGAGGGTATTTCAATCAATCTCAGTTAAAATCGATCGCCCAAAATAGACGCGACTTTGACCGGAAATTGGATGGGTTAATCGGCAAGATAACAGACGTAGATCTGATGCGGGAACTGAACCGAACTCGTTCGATTTTGGCTGCGTTGGTTGATCTTTTTTGGAAAAAATCATTATATGACCAATTGCCGCCTCAGTCTCGCTTTGAGAATATGTTGGATTCGCTCAAACATTTGTTTAAAGCCGAGAGCTTGATCAGTCCGATCATTATTGAGCTGGGAGATTGCCATTGGTTTGATGTGGACAGCATCCAATTTGTCAATTATTTGATTCGGAATATCGAGCAATACCCGATTGCGATTATCGCGGCATTTCGTTTGGACAGAGAGCCAGACGCGTTTAACCCGGAAGTGCGTCAAGACGCGATCAAGTTGACGGGATTTTCCGAAGAGGATATTATCAAATTTGCAGAAAAGATTTTGCACGATAAAGTCTCTGTCGAATTGGCGAAAGAGTTATGCGAGCGGACTGTCGGAAATCCTTTTTATATCGAGCAACTGCTCTATTATTTACGAGATATGCATCTGCTGGGCGAAACCGATCAGGGTCTGGTTGCTCGAGATACCGAGATCATGATGCCCGGGAGCATACGCGGGACTCTGATCTCTCGACTGGATCGGCTGAGCGCACAGCTCAAACAGGCAGTCCAGACCGCGTCTGTATTGGGCAGCGAATTTGACGTTCCGATTCTCCTCCACATGATGAATGGAGACCCGAAATTGGACTCAAAGATTAGAGAAGGCGAGACGGATAAAATTTGGCACTCGGTTTCCCAATCTCGTTATCTGTTCAAACATGCGCTTCTGCGAGATGCAGCGTATGATATGCAGTTGAAATCCAAACGGTTGCATCTTCATCTGCTTGCGGCGCGGGCTTATGAGACCGTCTTTCAGGAGGAGTTGTTTGGGTATTATGGCGAGATCGCTTATCATTATGATCACGCCGAAATTTCGGAAAAGGCGATCTATTATTTCAATGCGGCTGGCGAACACGCGCGCAAAAACTATCAAAATGAACAGGCTCTTTATTATTACGACAAGCTGTTGCTTATGCTACGCGCCTGTTTTCCCGACGAGGAAAAGGTACCTGAAAAAGTGCCGGAGAAGCCAGAAATTGAGGAGCCGAAGGATGCGTTCAGAGAGATGCTTGACGCGCTGAAATCCTCGTATCGTGTGGATATAGAGCCAACTGTTACCCATCCGGCGCGGCATAGTGCCTCTCCGCATATCACAAAGACGGATCGTCAAATTATGGACGCGCTGCTGACTCGCAGCGAGATATTGGAATATATCGGCGAGTGGGATCAAGCTATAGTTAGTGTGAAGGAGACGTATGCAATTGCGGATCAGTATCATGATGAGTCGAAATTATCCACAGCGAACGGGCGGCTGGGCTGGTTGTTTTATCTGAAAGGCGAAAATCAAACTGCTATGGTTTATTATCAGGAGCAGCGTCGGTTATGCAAGCGGACAAACGATATCAAGCAAATGACGTCTGCTATTGGAAATATGGGTTTGATCTATTTAGATCATGGAAATTATAATAAAGCATTAGATTGCTTCTCAAAAACATTGCGCTTAAGCAAAGAGCAAAAAGATAAGCAAGAGCTATCCACCGCGCTGATGAATATGGGAAAGCTCTTTCTGGGACAAAAGGACTTTGATCAGGCAATGGAATATTACGAGCAAGCCTTTATTCTCGGGGTGGAGGTGGGAGATAGGCTGCCGGTGGCGCATATGTTTTGTCATATTGGCGATATTTATACCCAGACCAACGATTATGCCAAAGCAATGCGCTGTTATGAACTGAACCTGAAGGTGTGCAAGGAGTTTGGCGATAAGCAGGGGATTGCCAGAGCATACAGCGGTATGGGGATGGTATACAGCCGCCTGGGGAAACTGAAAGAGGCTTTGGCGTTTTTCAATGAGCATTTCCAGGTCTCCCAGGAACTTGGCGATAAGCGGGGGATTGCCCAAACCGCAAAATATTTGGGAATGATCCATATTGCGAAAAAGGAGCATAAACAGGCGTATCATTTTTTGCATATTTACTTAAAGCGCAATCAAGAATTGGATAATCAGGAAGGGATCGCGGACGCACTGGCTTGCTTGGGCACCATGTTTGATCGACAAAATAATATAAACAACGCTATGGAATATTATCAAAAAAGTCTGAAAATTTTCATGAGAATTAACGACGTGAAAGAGATAACTCGGCTAAATGAAAACCTGGGGATTCTGCTTTTTAAGCAGTCGAAATATTCGAGAGCGATAGATTTTTTCCGCCAGGCAATGAGAGCCGCAAAAAAGTTGAAGGATCCGAAAAAAATGAACCAGCTATACGCGTTGCTGGGGAATTGCTATCGAAAATCCGGGGACAAAAATCAGGCTGAGGCTTACTATCTGAAAAATTTCCGCTATCACCAATCTAAGGGGCAGAAGAAAGGAGCGATGAAAGCCGCGTTGCAATTGGGTCATCTCTATTTTGAATCCGGTAGAGAGGAGCGCGCTGTCGCTTTTTTCGAGGCACTGTTGCGTCTCACTGAATCGGCGTCTCCTTCTGATCAACAGGATGAAAAAAAGCATCCCCATTTGGATAAAACTTTGCCCAGGCTCGCCTCATTGTATGACAAAGCGGGCAATCGTCTGCAACAGAAAAATCGGCTTGAGGAGGCTTTGGACTTTTATCAGAAGGCGATCCATATCTTGGAGCGGTTGACCGACATGAAGAACCTGGCACCCTCTTATAGATCAGCAGGGCAGGTTCATGAGGAGCTCGGAGATTATAAAAACGCTTTGGTATGTTACCAGACCGGATTGAAGCTGGCAAAAAGTTCTGGCTCCAATCAGGAGATCATTGAAATTCAGGGAAATTTGGGAAAGCTATCCGCGCGGCTCAACGACTATGAGAAAGCTCTCAAGCATTATGAAAATCAACTGGATTTTTCGGAAAAATTCGGCAAGGCGCAAGATAAAATTCTTATTTTGGAGCAGATCGGATCGGTCTATCAGATGCAGGAAGAATATGAGAAAGCGATCTCTTTTTATACGCGAAGTTTTAATTTTGCTAAAAAATCAAAAAAAATTGTCGCATTATGTCGATTATTGGGGGCTATCGCGCACTGTTTTCTCCAACGCGGGCGATTTCCTCAAGCGATTCAATACGCGAAGCAACAGGTGGCTTTTTCAAAGCGATTGAACGATGATCAGAGCCTGATCGCTGGATATGGTTTGGTGGGCGAACTCTATTTTCGGATGGAAAAATATGAGGACGCGGTTTTTTATTATCAAAAGCAGGTAGCACATTATCAAAACGGAGCCGATCCAGAACAGTTGAAAAAATTGATCCATGTGTGGGGGGACCTGGGGCGGGCGTATTATAAACTAAATCAATTCCAAGAAGCAACGGATTGCACAAAACATCAGCGGCTCTTGAGCAAGGAGTTGAATGAGATGAAGAAAACCGGCTGAAATAGGATGGGCTATGGAACATTTTGATCAAGAAATCGGTTTTATAAGGCTTTGTGAGTTCCATGTAACCGAAAAATATTTCTCTTATCGCCGGAGTAATTGCCATGAAAAATTTCAAGCGGACGGATCGATTAAATCACTTATTCAAAGAAGAGATCAGCCACCTGATTCAGAGAGAGGTAAAAGACCCGCGTATCGGTTTTGTGACCATCATCCGCGTCAAGGTTTCTGATGATCTCAGCCATGCAAAGGTCTATGTTGGCGTGCTGGAGGACGGAGACAAAAAAGATGATTCGCTGATCGGTTTGAAAAAAAGTGCTGGGTTTATCCGGCATCGATTGGGGAAGAATTTGAGGCTACGCATGATCCCGGAGCTGCATTTTATTCACGACGAAAACGCAGAACATGCGATTTATATTGGCAAATTGATCGATACAATCGAATATCATTCTGAACCTGACGAACACCCCGAAGATTCCCTATGAACGGTATCTTAGCTTTAGATAAGCCGGCTGGACTGACCTCTTTTTCCGTTGTGAACCGTGTTCGGCGGATTGTAAAGACAAAAAAGGCGGGACACACCGGCACATTAGACCCATTTGCGACCGGCGTGCTGGTCGTTTGTCTCAATCAAGCGACACGGCTGGTTCCGTATCTCCAGGAAGGGGAAAAGGAATATCTCGCGGAAGTGCGCCTCGGCGAAGAACGCGACACCTATGACGCGACAGGAAAAATAATCTCTGTTCAGGACGCGTCTCATATCCGCGACCAAGATGTGGAAACCGCTTTGAGAGGATTTGTGGGTGTGATCGACCAGGTTCCTCCGATATTCTCGGCTCTGAAGGTGGGTGGAAAACGGATGTATGAGTTCGCCCGTAGCGGACAGACAGTGGAACGCCAACCGCGACGGGTCGAGATTCGCTCAATTGACGTTCTTGAGATCAAAATACCTTTTGTGCGCCTCTCTGTTTCCTGCTCAAAAGGGACGTATATCCGTTCCCTGGCGCACGATCTGGGACAGGAGTTGGGTTGCTGCGCGCATCTGAGCGGGTTGCGACGGGTCAAAAACGGAATGTTTTCCATTGATGAGTGCATAACGCTGCCATGTTTGGAAAAATCCCCGCAGGATAGAATCATACCTTTGGAGAAAGTGGTTTCCCATTTCCCCTCGCTTTCTTTGTCTCGACAAGCCGAGGAGCAAGTCACACACGGGAATCGGGTCGAGGTCTCTACTCCCCCCTCTTTTGAATTTGATAAGAGTCAGCCAATCCGGATTATGAATCTTATGGAGCAGGTCTTAGCCATCGGTTTTGTCCACCGAGTTGAATCGAAAAGTCTCATTATTCAGCCAAAAATTGTGTTCAGATTAGACGAGGTTTAAGGCTTAATTGCTTTGCAATTCATCCAGATCAAGATTCATTTTTATGGCTTATTTCAATAAGGTCATCTGTTTTTGGTCGCTAAAAAAGTCTGCCGGAGTGGGACCGACTGTTTCGAGTCGATAAAAGTAGACGCCGGATCCAACCGGATCTCCCGCTCGATTTGTCCCGTCCCATTTGATTTCATAATTCCCCGCGGCTTGATAATCATTGACCAGGACATTGACAGACTGCCCTGAGATATTATAGACGCCAAGTGCCACCCGAACACGGGCTGGGAGCTGATACCGGATCGTCGTCAATGGATTAAAGGGATTCGGATAATTCTCATAAAGGATAAAGCGATCTCCTGTCCTATTTTCCTCCTCCTCCACCGCCATGGTCGCGTAATGGTTCAGAAGGTCGTACACGTCCCCGTTATTTAGGAAATGGAGCTTCGCGCCGACAACCCCAGGTATGTTGTATTCCGTGACCCGAGCGTACGTGGATCCGTATCCGTCCAGAATATAGGTCAAGTTATGCGCGGTCAGCATCCCGGCAGTCGTAATATCCGCGGAGCTGTTGTTGTCCAGATAGATCGCCATATAGTGATGATTTTCTGCAATAGTTTTCTCGCCCGCGACAATTCGATTGGGAGAAAAATCGAGATTGTCCCAAATTTTTGGGATAATAATGGCTTGAGGTATCTCGCCAGATCCATCGACAAACTCCAAGTCCCCAGACCACCAGCCTTCTGGGTCGTCCTCAATGCCTGTCACCATAATCTCGCCCAATTCTCCGGTCGTATCGTCCCATCCTTCGAGCGTCACATCCGTATATTCAGGGGCATCCGGCGGGTCGTTCGTCGGGAGAAGATATGATCCCATGTCAATTAGAGTCATGGTGTTAAGGTCATAGACAGCATCGTTGAGCAACAGATCAAAGTGGATATCGGTGAACCGTAGCGGAACACCCTCCCGGCAGTCAATATCGGATTCTGAATCGGGATAGATCACGGTCAAGGACCCGCCTCCCTGATCCGCGTAATAGGTCGCGATACGGTCAGCGTCAATGCAGACCGCCGAATCTTCGTCAATGCCCAATCCAATGATATCCGAGTCGCCAAAATCCTGAATCCGACGAGCGAGCATGGGAACAAATCTGCCCAGTCGGGCGCGCCACTGAAAATGGGTGTCCACGATGACGCCGGGGAGAATATCCAGAAAATCATCCGTAAATGTCAGATGAGGATCATACGGATTGTATGCCAATTCATCCGAAAAAATTGAGCCATTTTGGGCGTCGAACACCACTTGTCCCAGAATCATGGCTCCCGCGCTGATCCCGCCGATAACACCGCCATTATTGAACACCTCATGGATGGCGTCCTCTACGCCCGTCCCCTTCCAGACGCTGACATAACTCCATTGATCCCCGCCTTCGATAAAAATTCCATCAGCAGAAGCGAGATCATCGTATATCTCCTGGCTATTTGCCTCCTCCCGAGTCGGGATTGCCAACATGTGCGACGAGGAATCCGCTCCAAGCACATTCAGAAAATAGTCGGGATACCACGGGCTGGGACTCGATACATCAATATTGATTATTTTTCCATACCCGGCTTGCTCGACAAACCAATTGTAGGGGGCCTCAGACCAATCTCCAGGGACTTCACTCTCGGTTCCCCCGCCTACCAGCATGATCGAACCCTGCCCCAAAACAAGAGCCGGCAACATAATTGCCACTGCAAAAATCATAAAAAATACGTCACGACGCATAATCGATCTCTCCTTTCATCTCAGAATTTACATGTTACGGATGCATAATTCAAAACATTTCAAAACACCATCTTTTCCCGGTGTTAATATAAAAAGATTCGAAAAAAAAACAAGAAATAAATCGTTCGTCAAATTCGAGATATTTGATGAAAAAAAATCAGGTCAAAAAAAATCTCATTGCCTTCTAACGGATTTGATATTATATTGCATTCGTCGTATCAAAAGCCGCATGGTAAACGAAAATAGCGACCGATTCTCACGATCATAACTCATGGGAGATCAACACTATGCCCGGAACTCTTTCGCCAAATATGGAGCATTATCTCCAATCGATTTATTTGCTCCAGCAAAAAAATAAGGTTGCGCGCGTAAAAGAAATCGCTCACTTTATGGATGTCAGCATGCCAAGTGTGACCAACGCAGTCAAATCTCTGAGAGACAAAAAACTTGTTCAGAACATGCCATACGGCTATATCGAATTGACAAATAGGGGGAGTGACACGGCTATGCATTTGATGGAGCGACGCCGTGCGCTACAGCAATTTTTGGTCCATGTACTTCGGTTGAATATCGAGATCGCCGAGGATGACGCATGCCAGATCGAGCATGTGATCAGCGAGGAAGCGACTTCTCGGTTGAAAGTTCTAATGAAACTTATCGAGCAATGCCCCAAGTTAAAAAATAAATGGGACAAATTGATCACGCAGTGTATAAGCGAAGAAGAAGGCAATTTCTGTGATTCCTGTTTGGATATGTAAAAAATTTGTAATTTTTTTTTTTGGATTAAAAAGTTAGCCGCAACTAATCTTATTTATACCGGCTAATTAAACCGGAAAAGGAGCGAAATATGCCGTTAACCAAGGCAACTACAGGTAAAGATATGATCATCACCGCGATTAATGGTGGGAGACGGATGAAGTCTCGTCTCGCTGCGATGGGAATACTTCCCGGGCAGTTGCTCAGAATCGTCGGATCAAGCGGCGGGGGGCAGTTGATTGTCAAATCAAATGGAAGCAATATCGCTATCGGTAAGGGAATCAGCCGAAGTATCTATGTGATATGATCATATTTTACAACAAATTTTATCAATTTACTTCATATAAATTTGCTTCATATAATTGATAAAAATAAAGAATTAAAACCGCTCCTCACTTAGAAATAACAAAAAAAGGCTGAATTATGTGCAATCAGTTGATTCTCGGCGATAATCTCGAAATAATGAAAACTTTGCCAAGTGAAAGTATAGATTTGATTTACATTGATCCGCCATTCTTTTCAAATAGAAATTATGCGGTTATTTGGGGTGATAAAGGCGAAATAAGAAGTTTTAAAGATATTTGGTCGGGTGGGATTGAAACGTATATAAATTGGCTTTATGAACGAGTTGAAGAAATACACAGGCTCTTAAAACCCACAGGAAGTTTCTATTTGCACTGTGACTGGCACGCAAACGCTTATATTAGAGTTCACATCTTGGATAAAATTTTTGGAGAGAAGAATTTTAGGAATGAAATTATTTGGATTTATGACACAGCGGGTAGAACCAAGAAAAATTTTAATCGTAAACATGACAATATTTTTTGGTATAGTAAAAATAGCAAAAAATGGACTTTTAATGGCAATGTTAAAGGAGTGGGTATCGAGAGAAAAGCATCCAATCATATGCGTTTAGGAGAGGATAAAAATGGAAGAAAATTTTATGAGAAAACAGATAAAAATACAGGAAAAGTATATAGATGGTATTTAGATAAATTTAAAATTAGAAATGATTGCTGGAAAGATATAAAAGCAATGAATTCTGAACCGGCAGACATTATTTTTCTAAATGCATTAAACCGTGGAGCTAAAGAACGCATTGGCTATCCCACCCAAAAACCGGAGGCGTTATTAGAACGTATAATTTTAGTAAGTTCAGATGAAAATGATACCGTTGCCGATTTTTTTGTTGGCGGCGGAACAACCATTATTGTTGCAGAGAGACTCAATCGAAATTGGATTGGCGTCGATAGTTCTGTTGCCGCGATAAAAGTGACGGAAAATCGGCTTTATAAAGAAAAAAATCTATTTCAAAGACCTTTTAGCGTAAAAATTCACAAGTATGATTTTGATAACTTGAACAATATGAACGCTTTTGAATTTGAGCATTTTGCGATTGAGCAGTTTGGAGGTATCCCAAATAAAAAACAGCGGAGCGATCTTGGGATTGATGGAATAAAAATCATTGATAATGAAAAATTTTATATTCAAGTGAAACAATCAAAAAAGATCGGAAGAAATGTTGTGGATAATTTTAAATCAGCAATTGATAGGAAAAAATCAAAAAACGGTTTTATTTTGGCATGGAGTTTTGGAAGGGGTGCGATTTCGGAAATTGCCCGCCTGAAACGTGAAGATAATTATAATATTCAACTTATTGAAATAAAGACATTTATACCGATTTCTAAAAAACCAAAAATTGATGTGAATATTGAAAATCAAGGAAATACATTTAAATTTGACGCGGCAAAAACAGAAAGCGAAATCGGGATTGAATTTTTCAGTTGGGATTTTGATTTTAAAGATGATTTTAAACCGGATATTTTGCTTGATAAAACAGGCTTTGCCGAAAAGAAATTTAAAAAGGGAAAGTATAAAGTCGCTTGTAAGTGTGTGGATTTGGACGGTTTAGACAACATCGAAATAATTGATATAAATGTAAATAGTTAGACCCTAAGGGCTTTCTAAAAACCTTTAGGGTCTTTGTCATAGATATAACTTTTATGCGAAAAAGAGAGGAGTCGGTTCGTTATGGAACACCCGTTGAGCTTGGATAAAATCAAGGCTGGGGAATGGGCGACTATCAAAAAAGTAAACGCTAAAGGGCGATTCAAGAAGAGGCTGATCGAGATGGGTTTTGTGGAAAACACCAAAATTTATGTCCAGAAAAGCGCGCCGCTGAACGATCCTGTAGAATATGTGATCAAGGGGTATCACGTCAGTCTCAGACGGAGCGAGGCGGCTCAAGTGGCGGTCTCACAAGGAGGTTCGTAAAAATGTTAGTTCCCAACTCACCGGGTTTGGCTCGACAACAGGCATATCGGATTGCGCTGGCTGGCAACCCCAATACCGGCAAGACAACGACGTTCAATAACATTACCGGTGCTCGGCATAAGGTGGCGAACTGGCCCGGCGTCACAGTCGAGAAGCTGGAGGGACACCGGACATATAAGGATCGCTCCCTGCATATTGTGGACTTGCCCGGCACATATAGCTTGACCGCGTATTCTCTGGAAGAGGTGATCGCTCGCAATTTTATTCTGGAAGAAAAGCCGGATGTGATCATCCAGATCGTGGACGCGGTGAACATAGAGCGCAATCTGTATCTTTTCACCCAGTTGCGAGAGCTGGGCGTAAAAATTGTGATCGCGCTGAATATATGGGATGAAGCCCAAAGCGCGGGTTTTCGCTTTAAACTCAAGGAGTTAAGCGAGTTGCTCGGCGCGCCTATTGTCCCGACAGTGGGCAGGCTGAATAAAAATACGGATGAACTGCTGGACTGCGCGCTCTCGGTCATCGAGGAGGGTTTTCCACCCAAGTACAACCCCATTGATTATGGACTCGAGCTCAATCAGGAAATTCTCTCCTTAAGCCGATTGCTGCAGGATTACGATCATGAGCCGGATCATGCCCGATGGATGGCGATCAAGTTGCTCGAAAACGATATGGAAGCGCGGACATCCTTAGAAAATTTACCCGATTTAAAAAAAATTGAGGCACAGATCGACCGTAGCCAAAAATGTATCGAGTCCTTTTATCACGAGGACGCAGAGACAATCATAGCAGAACGGCGATACGGTTTTATTCACGGTGCCTGTCGAGAAACGGTTTACTTCCCCGCGCACAAAGAGATGAATTTCACGGAAGTGATCGACAGCATTTTAACCAACCGCGTCTTGGGGTTTCCCATATTCATTTTTTTTATATGGGCGTTGTTCCAGACCGCTTTCACCGTAGGCGCGTACCCCATGTCCGGGATCGACGCGGCTGTCGGTTGGAGCCAGGACCTGATAGCGAATCTGCTCCACGACGGTCCCTTGCGAGATCTGCTGGTGAACGGTGTTGTCGGCGGCGTTGGCAGCGTGATCATTTTTCTACCCAATATCCTGATCCTATTTTTCGGTATCTCCATCATGGAGGACACCGGCTATATGGCTCGCGCCGCGTTTCTGATGGATCGCGTCATGCGCAGTATAGGGCTGCACGGTAAGTCTTTTATTCCTATGGTGATGGGGTTCGGCTGTAATGTCCCGGCGATTATGGCGACTCGGACATTGGAGAACCCCAGAGACCGAATTATCGTCAGCTTGGTCAATCCATTAATGAGTTGCAGCGCGAGGCTGCCGGTCTATATCCTGTTCGCAGGGGCGTTCTTCAGCGAATCGGCATCGGGCAACATTTTGCTTTCTATCTATCTATTGGGTATTTTATTGGCAATGGGATTGGCAAAGCTATTCAGCAAAAGTTTTTTTCGAGGCGATCCCACGCCCTTTGTCCTGGAGCTTCCGCCGTATCGCATTCCGACCTGGAAAAGCCTCTTTTTTCACGTATGGGACAGAGGTTCAGTCTATCTGAAAAAAATGGGCGGCGTGATCCTCATCTCGTCGATTATTATCTGGTATCTCGGCGAATATCCCAGGACCGTCTCATACTCGCAGCCCTACCAAGAGCAGATTCAACAGATTCAAGATCGCTACGATCCCCTGATTCGAGAAACGTCGGATGTGTCGACGAGGAGAGACCAGCTCCGACAGGAGATGGATCAAAAAATCGCTCTTATAGATATGGCGCGCACAGCCGAGGAGCAGAAAAATGCCTACATCGGGCAAATTGGCGCGCTGATTGAGCCGATTATGGAGCCATTGGGTTTTGATTGGCGCATGAGCGTTTCTCTTGTCACCGGAATTGTGGCAAAAGAGATCGTGGTCAGCTCCCTGGGCGTGCTCCATCAAGCCGGAGATAATGAGGGATTGCAAAAGGCTCTGAGAGAATCGGGACTCACTCCGCTTGCCGCGTACGGGTATATGATCTTTGTTCTGATCTATACGCCCTGCCTCGTGACGATCATCACAATCAAGCGGGAAACTGGATCATGGAAATGGATGTGGCTCGTTATTGGATATGAATTTGTTTTGGCATGGCTGCTCGCTTTCATTATTTATCAAGGCGGGACCTTGTTGGGATTTGGATAAAATTTAAATATTGGAAATCATAGATTTTTTCAAATATATATGAATGCAACTATTAAATATTCTTCAAAGGGGGAATTATGAAGACGTACAAGTGGCTGATTTTTTTCTTAATCTTATTTTCCGGTGAACTCTCCGCGCAGGGCTTTGTCGTGGATCATACATGTATTGACGAAAACGACACGGTCATTCCGATGGAATATCTGAACGCGGCTCGGCAGTTAGATATTACTTTTGGTCATAACTCGATAGGCGGAGACGTGACCCACGGCATGGAGTTCCTACGCGATCAGGTCAATTCCAGCCGGTACGACCTGACAATTATCGAATCCTATCACAGCGGCGACGGTATTGATCTGCCCGCTCCAGAATGGTTTGACTCCAATAGTGGGATCGTAGGATGGCGCGTGTTGAGCAACGACAATCCGTGGGACAAACGGGACAATTTTTCGGATCATATCGCTCTGTATGGCAGTCGGGTCGATGTCGCTATGATGAAGTATGGGCATCTGGATCAAAACGACGGCGAATCTCCGACGCAGTTGTTTGAGCGGTTGCGAGACGATATCGAGGACTTGGAATCCGATTATCCAAACGTTGTGTTTGTCTGGTGGACCATGCCGGTCACCGCGGCAAGTTATTGTGGCAGCAGCAATCAGACCCGATATGAATACAACACACTTGTGCGCCAATATGTCTCGGAGCATAACAAAGTCCTGCTCGACATTGCCGATATTGAGGGACATGCGCCGGACGGTTCTCCAGTTTATGATGGTGACTGCGATGTGATGTACCCAGAGTATGCGCAGGAGGACAATGTCCATCTGCGACCCCATGACGAAACTTCCGGCGCGCCCCGATTGGCAAGAGCAATGTGGTGGCTGATGGCGCGTCTCGCAGGGTGGGACCCGGACGGTGGCGGGGAGACTCTGACTCTGGATTGGCCAGACCCCCCAAACGCCTATTCATGGGACGGCAGTTGGAGTCCGTCCGCGAGCCAACTTCCGCCTGACGGCTTATTCGACGACGTCTATTATGACGGGCATTTGGTGGACGGTGAGCCTTCTCCTATTTTGCCGCAAGGGGATTGGGATTGGGTGAACCCCAATAACGGCGATGTTAGCGAGTTGGCGAATTGGAACGGATTCGAAAGCGGAACTGGTCATTTTGATCCGCTGTTGGACAGCCAAGGCAATCAATTTGGGTGGCGTTTGATAGGGAATAGCTCGGATATTGAGATGACCTCGACCTCTTATAAGGGGTCGGACGGCGTAGATATTGTCGATTACGGCGAGAACGGATCGATACACTCTACCGCGAGCATCCGATTTCAAGATGGTCCCGATATGATCCGCTATACGCAAAGCTGGTCTATTGGCTGGCGTGTCGGCTCGGATATCGACGGATATGATAACGACAACGATCTGGTGATTGCTGGGTATGATGCGATACAGTCCCCCGGCGAGTTTCCGATCCAGACCTCCGGAGTGCATACCGGTCCCGGAAACGACCTTGTCTTTATGAAAGATATGACGCGATCTATGGTCGATCTGGGAAATGGAAATGATGGAAGCACCGACAGCATTGACCAGCATGACGGCGACGACATCATTGTCGCGGACGGCAACTGGCTTGATAACCGAGTCATGGGCGGCGGAGGCGACGACATCTTTTTCTGGTATGTGGACAATAATCGACCCGACAATTCATGGACTGGGGGACGATTTCTTGGTACCGGCTCGTTTGGCGACGCGATCTGGGGAGACGATACATAGACCCCCCGACCGCGAATGATCCCATGGCGCGTTATCACAGCTATCATACGGGTCCCGGGGGGCGGCGTATGGTAACATTCAATTATAAAAGAATTACGGACGATTACTATACCGGATATATGAATATGGCGTCCATCGAAGAGCTGCAGATCGGCGTGGGACCCAATGCAAAGGTCTATGATATCGACGACGTCAATGGCACAGCGACCTATAACCCGTCGTTGGCACCGATTTCTGAGGATGAGATACCGTCGCGGGAGGATTACAACATCCTGATGGACAGCTTTGCGCCAACGCCGCCAATCCCGGATTTTGAAGCGGATCTGACCAATATTTCCAATTGCGGCGGAGACCTGCGGACTGTCTCTTTTACAGATCTGACCACGTCCAGCCCGGAATCGTGGCAGTGGAGTTTCTCTCCGAGCGATGTGACTTATGTCGATAATACCAACGAAAATTCGCAGAACCCAAAAGTCCAGTTCCTTAGCGAGGGAAGCTATACGGTCTCCTTGACCGCTTCCAATGGGTTTGGCGCGATTACGGTGTCGAAAAGCAACTATATCACGGTCACTCTGGGCAGTTCTGTGCCTTTTTCAGAGGATTTCGAGAGTTTTACACTGCCCCAAATCCCTGGCGATCTTCCCACCTGGGGACCGTATGAATGGGAATTGAGCGCAGGTTGGGAAAATTTGGTAAACGACGATGACGACGATACAGACTGGATTCCGTGGCAAGGAGGAACCGACACCAATTATACGGGACCTTCCGGCGATTATAATACTGGCAACGGCGTCTATCTTTATATGGAGGCGTCGGGCTCGGGCAACCGAAACAACGACGCGATTGTTGTCAGCCCCTGTATCGATCTCACCAATGTCACAAATCCCCAGTTGAGCTTTGCTTATCATAGATATGGCTCCGACTTAGAGCGACTGCGCTGCGATATTTTCTCAAACGGCAATTGGGAGAACATCTTCCAGTCCCAATCTGGAAGCCAGGGAGATCAGTGGAGTCTGGAAACCATTGATCTGTCAGAATACGAGGGCGAGACTGTCAAACTCCGTTTCCGCGCCAATACTGGAGGCGGGTCTCAAGCCGACACCGCGATTGACGCAATATCGATCACCGGCGAAGTGGGACCAACTCCTGGCAATATTCAGTTCAGTTCTGCGACATATTCGGTCTCGGAGGCAGGTGGAAGCGTTTCTATCTCCGCGACCCGAACCAGTGGGAGCCAAGGATCCGCACATGTCTCCTACGCGACTTCTGACGGCAGCGCGACCAGCGGATCGGATTATACCCAAACCTCCGGAACCCTGAGCTGGACAAACGGAGTGTCCGGGTCCCAAAGTTTCGATGTGCCGATCCTAAACGATAGTGCTGTCGAAGGCAACGAGACTATAAACCTGACCCTATCTAATTTTGTGGGAGCCGACGACGCGGGCTCTCCCACCTCCGCGATAGTGACGATCCAAGACGATGATGGAGGCGGACAGACCGAGATCCTGAATCTCCGAATAAACACCGGCAGCGACGATGCAGAAGAGGCGGAGAGCGGTGGGGTGTACCTGACAAGCAGCGATCTGGAACTGGTTGAGGATGAATCAAGCGGCTCCCAAACCGTCGGCATGCGTTTCACCGGCGTGACCGTGCCTCAAGGTGCTACTGTGACCAATGCGTATGTGCAGTTTGAGGTGGACGAAACCACATCAACTTCCACATCCCTGGAGGTCCGCGGGAATGACGTGAACAACGCGTCCACGTTCGTTAATTCCAATGGGAACATTTCCGGAAGAACCGTGACAGACGCTCTGGTCAACTGGAATCCGCCGGCATGGAATCAGGAAGATGCAAACGGCGAGGATCAACGCACTCCAGATATTTCTTCGATTATTCAAGAGATCGTGGATCGCTCCGGCTGGAATAGTGGAAACGCCATAGCACTCATTATTACCGGCTCCGGTGAACGGGTGGCAAAGGCTTATGAGCTCAATCCTAACGGTCCCGATGTCGCGCCAGAGCTTCATATTGAATATTATGAAGGAACCGCGGCAAACACTGCGCCGGTTGTCTCGGATATTTTGGATCAAACTATCGCGGAAGGGTCAAATTTCGCCCAGATTCCGTTGGATGACTATGTGACTGACGATGAGGACAGCGATAGCCAAATCCAATGGGATTTTTCCGGCAATACCGATCTGCAAGTGGCGATCGCCAATCGGGTCGCGAC
>NBMB01000055.1 GCA_002084765.1 Candidatus Cloacimonetes bacterium 4572_55
AAAGAAAAATAATATATAAAGAAAAATAATATATAAAGAAAAATAATATATTAAAGAAAAATAATATATTAAAGAAAAATAATATATAAAGAAAAATAATATATTAAAGAAAAATAATATATTAAAGAAATAATAATATATTAAAGAAAGAGGAAAAAAGAATAAAAGGCTCAGAATCAACAAAAAACACACGGGTGCCGATCTGACGAGCCTTAAAAATAATATAAAATTCTATAAATCGCAAGCATGATTTTCGATTTGATCGAGACTGTGCCGTGATCAACTTATTTTGTTTTTGGATTTAGAAGCTTTTTGTTTAATATTAATAAATTTCTGAGAGCGACGAATCAGCTCTGGATTCTCTCCGAGTTGAGCCAGAGATTCATCCGAGAACATCTGCTGTATCTGATCCCGCAACTTGAGCCAGCGTTCATGTAAAGAACATGGATCGTCTGACTCGCAGCGATACAACCCCAGCACACAGCCCTCGAATATCTCCTTTCCGTCGATAGCGACCACGATGTCAAGCATACTGATTTTTTCGGGGCTGTCGAAAAAGGCAATCCCGCCTTTTGGTCCCTTGTGGGATTTAAGGATGTTCTTCTTGACCAATTTTTGTAAGATTTTGCTCAAGTAGTATTCCGAGATATTCAGCTCTTTTGCCAGCGTTTTTATTGAGACGTAATGTTCATCCTTATGCAACGTCAGCCGTAGCAGGGCTTGGATAGCATATTCCGCTTCTCGCGATAAAAACATGATCGCTACTCCTTAAAAGTATTCCGCTTTTAAGCTAAGTAAGATATAATATAATGATCGAATTTTCAATATAAATTTTATAAATTTATCTGATACTCTCGCGATCCGGTACATCGTAAACTATCACTTTTTTCTTTTCTTTTTTTTGTTATCTGGTCGATTTTGATCTTGATGAGATACCAACTTGGCTTCCAGATCTTGGATATTTTGGTTTGACTGGCGGATTTTATCGCTCAGTCCTTGGATAATGCTGAAGGATATATCTGGATAGCGATATATCAGTGCCTTCATCTCTCTTTTTTCGATCATCAGCAGCCGCGTTTTTTCTCGAGCAACCGCGCTGGCGGACCTGCGCTCACTGTCGTTGAATATGGACATTTCACCGATTGAGGCGGAAGATTTGAGCGTGGTCAGATATATCTGATTTTTTCTCCCATAGTCTTTGATAATATCGATTTCACCGTCGAGGATCACATACATACGGTCCCCCGGCTCACCTTCAGAGAAAAGTTTTATTCCTTTATTGATCTGCTTCTCTGTGCAAATCGTGCTGAGCGTTTTCAACTGCTCTAACGAGAGGCTGGTGAAGATCGGCACTTTTCGTAGAGCAACCGCTTTTTCAATTGTTGATAGCATATCTATCCATGCCTCCTCGTTGGGGTGTAACGCCAGATGCTTCTGTTCCTGAATTATATCATCGAATATATGGATGGAGCCAAGTCGAAATTCCGAGGGTTGTTCCTCCTCATAAAGCAATCTCATCGTGTGATATTCATGCTCCCTCGTCAAATGGATCAGGGTCTGGATTGCTTGCATCCGAACGATGTTAAGTTGATCAAACTCGTAAAGCGTTTCATACAGTGGACCGGTTGCTTCTTCAAATTTTTTGGCACCAAAATAGACGTATCCCCTTCTGCGGATTGCGACGCAAGAAGCTTCCCTGACAAAAGGATTGGGGTCTGTTAATCCCTTTAAAAATATCGCATTCGAAACTTTATCCAATTCCGCGAAGAAAGTGGGCGGGAAATTGTTGCCAACAATCAGTCCTGTCAATTCGATCGCCACAGCCCGAATCCAACTGTCATTATCTTGTGTGTAACGATGCAGAATATCAGCCGGCGACGAAGATGAAATATTGAAGGTCTTTCTAGCAAAACTATTCATATCCGTTACGGAGAGCCGCGAATCCATTAAAGGCTGCAAAAATTTGACAACCGAGGCGATGCTATTGTTCTCCAACGTCTCGAGAGCATGCGCGCGATGCCGTGGGTTCTCGCTGTTAATCACCTGCCGGATACTCTCCATTCTTTTGGAGTCGTTCATGACTTCTCCGAGAATACGGATCACCTTTTGGATCGCTTGGTAGCTTTTCTTGCTCAAAATGCTTTCGAAAAAATCGATCGTATTCAAAATAGTTTGAATAATGGGATCGTCTATTTTCCCTATACGATATTCCAGCATCACATTGAGGTCCACCGCGCGCTGATAGGTCAGCCTCAGCTCCGATTCCAGATAGCGTCTGATTACGCCTTTAAAACGAGAGTCTGGGGCTATCATAATCGCTATCGCATCTTTTGCTCGGGTTCCCAAGAGACGAGATTTTTCTTGGGAAAGACTTTCTTCAAGATAGAAGCGAGATAGGTACTCATGCGCGAATTTCTCCCGGCTACGATAATAATGGATCAGCGCGTCATTTAGCTTGTAGCTCCGATCGCCGATATAACCGGCTAACGTCTTAAAAGTTCGTAATCTTATCCCCTCTTCTTTTATATAAACATCTTTTTTTTCAATATAGTGTCCATACTCTGAGAAAGAATCGACATGATCAAAAAGAGAGAGCAGGCGTAGAGCCAATATCGGCAAATCGTTTGGCTTTGTCTTGTGATAGGATTTGGTAAAAATATCGACAATATCGCTTTCCGAATTTTCGCTCAGAATTTTTTGATGGATTCGCTCTGTTTTTTTCATCTCGGATATAATATCATAAATCGACTGCATAAGCACTAAAGCCGATTCTTCTTGGCTGATATCGACCTTTTTGAAAAGTGGCTTCAAGAATCTTTTATCTTTGGTTTTACCTACAATTTTATAGATCAATTTCGACGTATTTGGATCATCGTCGTCGATAAGATCGAGCAAGTATTGATACGCCTCCTTTTTTTCTTTCGAGTTCCCGTGATGCAACAGGTAGACCGTTGCCATACGTCTAACCAGCGGGGTTCCGTGACGGTATTTCTCTATCACAAAATTTTTCACTTCCAATACATGGTAATGATCCAGAAGCTCGATCGTCAAAGCGCGAATATCCTCGGAATCATCATTTATCATAGCTTGACTGACCTGAACCAAAATTTTTTCTCCGCCTTCAATACGATCTAATAGGCCGACCAATTTCTCTTGGATAAAATTGCTGGCGTCGGGATGGAGAACCTTTTTCGGAATTTCTTCCAACAGGGCTTGAGGCGCGGTTTCCACGAGAATTTCCGCGCTGAAAAGGGCAAGTTCGTCCTCAGCGTCGTGAAAAGTGTTGATCAAAAGATCTTGGACTTGTCTATCAAATCCGCTTCCGAGATCGGCTTCGGCAAGCTTCAACTCGTCAAACCTGCCTTCTTCCAGTAGGCGAATCAGCTCTTTGGAGTATTCTTTTGACCGGACATGGGACACATAAAGAAACACCGATGCGGAAAGCACGCCTAAGATCGAGATGATCGAGGAGAGTTCTTTTTCAGACATATTCGTATTGACAAGAAAAAGCATGATCAAACCAGAGATCAATGTGCCCATGGGCAGAACCAGGCCAGTGATCACCCCTCTGGCGCGTCCTCTGACCTCTATTGGAACCGCGTTGAAGAACAGCGCGTACACCGGATTGTTGAACGCGGGGTAGATGCTGAAGCGATTAAATCGGGCGTACGCCGCGGCGCACCAGATCAATAGGAATCCGGATCCAGGATAAAAAACGACGAACGCTATCAGCAGCATCGCGACAACGGTGGTAAAAGGAAAAACCAGTCCGGCAGGACCGACGCGTAAGCGGGAAATCAATCGGGGCACTATGAATAGTTGTAGGAGAGCGGCTGCTGCATCGGCTGTGGCGGAAAATCTTCCATAAAACTCTATCAGTTCTTCCCGGGAGGTGTAAAGCCTCGCGAACATGGCATTGTTCAGGTAGTCCAAGTAGTTACGCATGAAATACATGGTAAAAACAGATAGAGCCAGAATGATCAAAAATTGAGAATTGGCAATATATCTGTATCCTTCCCGCAGGTTGTCGATATAGCCGCGATAATCCGCCTTTGCCATCCGTTTTACGTCGGTAAAAGTCGGAAATTTCCGCTCGATATGGCTTGTCAACACGATTGAAATCACCAGGAAAAAAATCCAGGCAGAGAGCAGATTCGTCGTTTTCATGTGCGTCACGATCAGGGAGACCAAAATACCGCCGATGATCCCGCCAAATCTGGAGGAGGTGAGGATGATCGGCATGAGGCGCTTTGAGTCCAACTGGTCATAGTGGTCTTGCAAATAAGTGGCAAAATGGGAAGGAATAAGGATGCTGAACGCGACAAACGCCACATACATGAAATAGATCAATATCGGGGAAATTTCGCCCTGGAACAGGGTTTCGATTGCGATCAGGATGCATGCTAAGATCACAACCATGAATCCGGTCATATAGATCAGAATGCGATGGTTTTTGATCCGGTCGGCGAATATGTTATAAATAAGAGAAAATAGGATCACGACAATTGAGTTGTAAACAAATATAATCGGCAACTTTTCCACGCCCAATTCCGCGACAAGAACGGCTTCCGAAAAATTTCTACCGATTGCTAAACTAACGCCGATATTAAAATAGAGACAAAAGAGCAACGCTGCTTTTGCCCATTCGTCCTCTCGAACATTGAGTGCGGAGCCTAAGTTAGAGAGAATATAGTTTTCCATATCTCTCCTGATAGGGAAGATGAAGTTGATAGGAAAGGGGAAGGAAAAAAGGAATGATGAGGGTTGGGGACCACATTCTTATTCGCCAGATTCCTTAATAAGATCAACCAAAGAATCGATCAACTCATCAATAGTATTTGGGTCTCGGATCGGGTCAAATACCGGAATTTTCAAGTCGGCTCTTAACTCGGACATTGTCTGGGCAACTCTCTCGCGAGATTGATCTAATCCTTTAATAGCCATGCCCGCCACCGGTTTTTCCAGCAAGAATTCCAGGAAAGTGCGTTCTTTGGCGGCTAAAGAGATCGAATGAAAGGGGACGCTTAATATACATACGTCGGGTATGGCACCAAGCGCGATGGTATGGGCTATGATCCCGCCGCACCTGCCCGCGGCATCCAGCGCCGAGGCTCTTACCCCTGATTGAGAAGAGACCAGGATGATGTCCGGGCGTAAAGTTTTGTCCAGATGAGAAACAATATGACGCACAGCAGGCGTTGCTCGCCACATGGGCATGATCTGGGGGATGATCACATAATCCGCGTCGGTGAGCAGACCATACGGCTCTGTAGCGACTTCCGCCACCTGAAAACCGCGTTGGGTCAGACGATTGTGGATGACTTGCGTCGTAGTGAACTTCCCGCATCGACGCTCCATGCCGAGGATCAGCGCGACTTTGGCGTTTGTGACGCCGGGTGGATAGTCGCCGAAGGGGATGATTTCGCTCATGTGGAGGGCGTAGCTCGAAGCGTCGAAATATGTCACATTATTCTGCCGGATCGCGTATTTGACCAAAGGATTGTCCTTGACCTGGATCAGGCGCGCCAGATTGTATATATTTTTTTTATGTTCAGCCGCCAAACAGAGTATTTTTTGCCAATTCTTATAATCGGCTTCAGAGACAAAAACCTCACGCGTCCAGAGCAACGTGTCCCCATCTGTGGAGAGTGCTTCCATGATGTTATCCGTAAAAATCAGATCCGGTTTTAACCCACAAAGCCTCTCTCTTTCCGCATCAGGAATGGCATAATCGACCAAATAGACGACGTCTATCGGAACTTTAGAATATTTTAACAGATTAAAAACGGCTTTATCGCTTCCTTCACAATATGCCGCTATCATTTTTTTCGGAATAAAATGCATCGGTAATCCCCGGTTTGGTATTATTACTAATTATAGTGAGACTAATATAAGGCGGAAGCATCAAGGTCTTGAAAAGAGATCGACCTCCGCGTCTGGAGGTCGATCTTCCTTGGAATTATACTCTGGTTGAGAACGGGTTGTGCGAAAATTAGGCACCAGCCATTATTGCGTCGACATCAGCCTGCGCTTCTCCCGTGGGCTTGATGTCAAAATTTTCCACCAGCACATTTATCACATTCGGGGACAAAAACGCGGGCAACGTCGGTCCCAAGCGGATGCCTTTCACGCCGAGATAGAGCAGCCCTAATAGCACGCAAACCGCTTTTTGCTCATACCAGGCAATGTCGTATGAAATCGGCAGATCGTTAATATCGTCCAGACCAAAAGCCTCTTTCAACTTCAGCGCAATGACTGCCAATGAATAGGAATCGTTACACTGACCCGCGTCGAGAATACGCGGAATCCCCTTAATATCGCCCAGATCAAGGGTATTGTAGCGGTATTTGGCGCATCCGGCTGTCAGAATAACCGCGCTTTGAGGCAGTTTTTTTGCCACATCCGTGAAATATTCTCGCTCTTTATGACGACCGTCGCACCCTGCCATCACGACAAATCTCTTGATATCGCCGCCTTTTATCGCCTCAATAATCGGACCTGCCAGGCTCAATACGGTTTGATGATGGAACCCGATTGTCAGTTTGTCGCCTTTTTGCTCATCAAGATTTCCACAAGCCAGAGCCTGCTCGATCACCTGAGAAAAATCTTTGGACCCCCCCGCATTTTTTGCGATGTGCTTCATATTGGGCCACCCCACAACGCCAGTGGTATATAAACGATCTTTATAACTTTTTTTCGGGGGGATCAGGCAGTTTGTGGTCATCACAATAGGACCGGAAAATTTCTCGAATTCCTTGGCTTGATTATACCAGGCCGAACCGAAATTTCCAGCGAGATGTGTGTATTTCTTCAGTTCTGGATACGCGTTTGCAGGCAGCATTTCTCCGTGGGTGTAGACCTTTATGCCCTTTCCTTGAGACTGCTTCAACAGTTCTTCCAGATCCAGCAAGTCGTGTCCGCTGACCAATATCCCCGGTTCGGGAGACAAGCCAGTATTGACTTCCGTTATTTCTGGAATGCCGTAAGCGTCTGTGTTGGCACGGTCTAATAGAGCCATCACATCGACCGATATCCGACCACATTCCATCACCAACCCAATCAAATCTGCCATGGTCAAGCTGTCATCCAACGTAGCCGCCAAGCCTTTTTGCATAAAATCCGTGACATCGAGATTCTCCTGATTGAGAACATAAGCGTGATCCGCATACGCTGCCGCGCCTTTGATTCCGTAGATCAACAGCTCCCGAAGAGATCGGATATCTTCGTTTTCCGTTGCCAGAATTCCGACGTCTGCGGCTTTTTGCAGGTAATTCTCAGGATCCATCTCAAATGTAGCCGCGTCATGGACGTCTTCATCAAAGGATTGACCTGTTTTTTCCGAATAGGCTTTGAGAAACAGTTCCTTATATTGATCGCGATACGAGAATCCTTGATTGATGAATTCCGTTATTGCCTCTGGATCGAAATTGGCGTTGGTGATCGTGGAAAATAGTCCCTCAATCACAAAAATGTCCGCCTGTTTATTTCGTATGCCGAGCGAGCGAGCGCGCTCGCCCCAGATAGACAAGCCCTTCAAAACATAGATCAGCAGGTCTTGGTAATCAGAGATGTCGGATGGCTTACCGCACATCCCTTTTTTTACATTACATCCAATGTTCTTTAATGTCTCTTGACATTGAAAACAGAACATTCCCATTTTTTCCTCCATTAAGAAAACAGTTTGAGAAAATGATTAAAAAATATACCTAACTTAATAATTACAAATAAATTAATTAAAAGTACCCATCTGATTTTTTTATCTATATGTCGTCTCGAAAAGCATCAATGGATGCCAGAATACAGGCGTCATTCGTTATATCAACGACACAAAATATAAAGAAAAAACTTCTTGTCAAGAGATTTTTTTGTGTCTTAAACGCCATGGGGTGAGGGGTGATTTTGGATCATGCGCGAGGCCTGTTTTCCAATTCACGCAGACAACCAGTCAGCGATTGCTTGCGGTCTGGACTCATTACAAAAAAAGCGATGCCGTAGACAAAACGATCTCCTGAGCGGAAGCCGTGAACAACCCGAGCGCGGACGAATTCAAATCGCTCTCCGGTCGGAAAATAGAAATAAACAAATACCCGATTCGGCTCTGGCGTCAGTTCTTCCGCCAGCGAGACCAACAATCCGCCTAAGCCCATGTTCTCGATCCTGCCTTCATATTTCCCGTCAATAGGGTGATTCTTAGTATAAAGTTCAATCGACAAGTTCAAAGGAAGTCGTTTATACTTTCTTCGATCTCTCGTATTTCCTTCTCTCATATTTTCCTCTTTTTTTTAGACAAGCGCATATTTCGCCAATAAATTAGATCACTTTTCAAATTTCCTGACATCAGCAAAATAGAGAGAGGAAATCTTGATGTCAAGATTTTCTTATACAAAACACTTGTAAAAATTGATTTTAGTTTCTATTTTGTGTAAATTGGGTTAAAGAATTTGGTGCAGAACAGCATTCTGCGTTACATAGTCACTACCAGAAGTTTTTTTGGTAAACGAAAAGGCAATAATAAGGTGGTAATAATGAAATTTGCCTCGTTAGATAATAACATAATTTTTGAGCGATTATTTTCTGAGAGAGATATTTTATCCGCCTTTGTGACGGATATAACCGGTCTTGTTTTTGAACCGTCTGAAATCCGATTCCAAGATAGCATTGTCACGAGATCGGACAACGCTGATTCTTTCGCGCTGGATTGCACGGCGAATGATCTTGGTCAATCTCGAATTATTGGCATCATGCGTTTTTTTCACATCTCCGAATCGGACTTTCTGTCGTACTTTCATGCTATGATCAAAAGTTGTCATGAGAGAACGGATATGAATAAACCGACAGTTTGTCTCATCGGGATATTGACGTCTCGGAAAAGCACAGGTTTGGGTTTGTCGCTTATATCGTCTGTTGCCAATGAGGGAAAATCCTCTCATTGTCTGCTGCGGATTAATCCTCATCACCCTGATTCCTGTTCTGACGGCTCTGGGCTCGACGACGACCCATCCGCAGATTCCCAAGCATATAAGGGCTGGCTTGAGTTGTTCCGACAAAGTCTGATAGGCGGCGATATTTCTCGGATGAACGGGAATCGGTCGATCATCGAGAAGGCGGCAAAATTGCTGGATTATGAAGGATTTACAGAAAATGAGAGGAATGAATTTCGTGAGCAACACGGATATGAGACAATCCAAAGGTTGCGTGGAGATCGGAAATGATCACGTTCTCAATTGAATCCGCAATTTTTAAATTAGTATCCTGTTTTTCGAGTTCTCACGGATCTGAATTGTTTTGATTATTTTGATTATTTTGGAAAGGACAAAATCGTGTCAAATATGACTTATAAAAAAATCAAATCGTTGTTGATTAAAGAGGAGCAGCGAGAGCGCGTGATGTACTGCGTGTTTAAGTGTTCGATTTCCGATCTTACCGTGGACTCTCACGCAACGATTCGCAAGGAACGGGAACGCGCCGGTAATCGAGTCGCCGATCGTGTCAAGCAGACGACTCAGAGGAGCTTAATGTATAGTGTCCGACGCGCGCTTTCCCGAGTGGTAGGCGGGCTGTTAGGCTCCGGGATTGCCGGAAGAATCGGTCGGGAAGCGGTGCGAACCGCAATGTCCGAAGCGCAACGGAGCATACACCGCGGCGGAAGTTATAAATTTTCTAAAGAGGAGAAAAGAGCGGCTGTTGAGGAGGCTTTTCGTAAGGTAGCGAATCGATTTCTATGGGACAGTCGGCATAACCGCTGGATTTCCGCGCAGTTGGGCGAGGATGTGACGACCGATTTTGTGCGACAGATGGAATCCTCGCCGATCCTTTGGAAATACGATCAGGGCGTTATGGCTCGAATGTTGGCGGAAATCACCAACGCAGACGGCATAATAAGCCAAGAGGAGAAAGAGTTTCTCTCTGGATTTTTTCCGTCGGAAGTAGGGACAGTGGATGAGCTATCGGAAAAACCGATCTTGTCAAGGGTCGAGCTGGAAGAGACCGCAAAAAACGAGAGCCGTGAGACAATGCTGATGGTGGCCTGGGCGCTGGCACTGACCGACGATCTGGATGTCGAAGAGGAAAATAGGCTGGCAGAGTATGAACAGGGGTTGGAGATTCCGGGGAAAAGGGCGAATGAAGTGAAAAAATTCGCTCGGGATTTTATCATCGACCGGGCGATCGACCACTTCTATTCCAAAGGTGCTTGGACCGCGGATAGCAAACAGCAGGTGTTGGAGTTGGCGGAGAAAATTGGCGTGGTCTCGGATGAAGCCGAGCGAATCGAGATCAAGTATCGGAAGCGGAGCGGCCTGGTATAGGAGTCTCCTGCTTTTCGTTTGATACATTTTCGGAACATCTCGGCGGAGTTATCTCGAAGTCGGTTGCGCGGATAAATTGCGCCGAGATAAGAGAAATTATACTCATTCCCGCTGCGGCTAAGAAGGGAATTCTGTAGTCGATAACCCATAGCAGCCCCCCGAGCGCGGGGATAATAACCGCGGCAATATGGTTGATGGTAAAACCGACTGCCATACTGGATGCCAGATCTTTCGGAGTGCTTATTTTTTGGAAATACGTGCGTATGCCGATCGTAAAATTAAAGAAAATGTGGTCTAAAATATAAAGAGCTGCAACTACTCTCTTAGAGCTGGTAAAAGCGTATCCACAAAAAATAAAGACCAGGCTGATATACTCCAATGACAACATTTTTCGCTCGCCAAATCGGATGATCGCCAGACCGATTAGAGGGCTGAGAAAATAGTTGATGATGTTATTGATCACAAACAGCGCGCTCACCTCCTGCACGCTATATCCGAAGACCTTGACCATCAGAAATATGGCGAAAGCGACAAATATCTGGCGTCGAGTACCGGACATAAAAGTGAGGAGGTAAAAAAGCCAATATTTTTTGCGCAAAATCATTCGTTTATGCTGGGTGATTTTTCCAACTTTTGTCGGATCCTGCATAAATCCCCAAATCCCAATCACGACAATAGCTCCTCCAATAGTCAGGTATATAGATAGATAGCTCAAAAATGGAATCGCGGCAAAAATGAATATCCCGACAAAAATATTGGTTGCCGCAGCATAGCTACGCTGTTTACCAAATACCCACGGAGAGCGATCTTCTGGAAAATATTGCAAGGTAAGCGATTGATTGATCGTCTCATAATAATGAAAACCGGTGCTCATAATCAGGGTTGTGACGATCAATCCGAGATACGACGGAAAGAATCCGGTCATTCCCACGCCCACGCCGGTAATAATGATGGCGAGAGCGGATAACCGATGCTCTTTGATAAAAAAAAGGATAAATATGACCAATAATGCCAGAAAACCAGGGACTTCCCGAACCGATTGGATCATACCGATATGGTTGCCCTCAAGACCCACGGTTTCGACGGCAAAATTATTGAAAAGTGTGCGCCAACCCTGCAGACCCACAGTCGAGGCGATTGTCAACATGATCAGAAATCGATACATGGGTTCTTGTTTGACAGCCTGCATACGTTTTTTGTTTCCCGCTGTCACTTCATATCCAGGGAATCGGAAATCGATCTCAATAATTCGCTCTGGTGGCTCTGGATAAAAAAGTGGCCCCCAGGAAACATCTGGATTTGAAATTTCTGAGAGGTGTGTCTGCTCCAACCGTGGCTAGAATCTCTGTCCGAAACCGGGTCGTCCTCCCCGCCATATACGGTAATCGGCACGTCCAGCAGCGGCTCCTCCGTATAGAGATAGCTTTCGTTCACGCTGAAATCTGCACGAAGGAGAGGCAGCAGCAACTCCATCAAGTCCCGATTCTCAAATACCGCGTCGGGCGTGCCTTTCAGATTGCGCAGATGGTTCATAAATTCCCGGTCGCTAAGATGATGAATTCGTGGCTCGGAGCTCGGCATATCAGGTGCTTGTCTGCCAGAAACAAACAGATGGACCGGTAGAGGAAAAGAGTCTTGACGGCGGATATGCCGTATCAGTTCAAAGCCGACCAGCGCGCCGAGACTATGACCGAATATCGCATAGGGTCGGTCCAAATAGGGCGAAATCTCAGTGAATGACGCATGCAACAAGGCATGAGAAAGTCTAGTATAAGGAGGCTCATTCAGCCGATTCTCTCGACCGGGCAACTGCACTGCGCACACTTCGATAGAGTCGGGCAGTTCTCTTTGCCAGGGTCGAAACGCCAAGCTTCCGCCTCCGGCAAAAGGGAAACAAAACAGCCGGATTTCGGCTTTCGGATTTGGGTCGGGAAAAATAATCCATTTGCTCACGGGGTATCCTTTATTCAAATTTTTAGCAATCAATTTTTTGTTCATACAGAGCAATAAAATACAAAAATAAGGTCAACTTGTCAAGAGCTTCGATTCTCCAATTAAAGGAAACGTATAAAAAAAAACGAGCGCGGATGCTGATCTCCACGCCCGTTTGTCCGAGACTTTAAGTTTTTTTTTATTAGCTACATCGTCTGGACATGTGAAAAATGAGCTTGTGTAGAGTTCAAAATATTGATTAAGTTTATAGCTCTTATATGACCCTTAAAAGGGAGAAAAAGGAAAAACAATGCGAAAAAAGAAAATTTTGTTAGTTGACGACGACGCTCTCACCCTCGAATTTTTTTGCAAGTATTTTACGCGTGAGGGCTTCCATGTCATCACTGTCATGGATGGAAAGGAGGCGATCTCAAAGCTCCAGAGCGACTATTTTGACTTGATAGTCACCGATCTTATCATACCAGATGTGGACGGATTGGCTGTGCTTCAGGCGGCGAAAAAACAAAATCCAGAGGTAATCGTGATCATTCTGACCGGATATGGGGACATAAGTTCAGCGATTGAAGCCCTCCGCTTGGGAGCGGACGACTATCTTCTTAAACCGTGCGACACGGAAGAGTTGCTGCTGCGATCCCAGCGATGTTTTGAGAAGCAGATGGCGCGCAGCTTGCATCTGCACTTTCTTGAGAATATGGCGAGAATCGACCGTGTGATCCGGCAGGAGACCGATGTGGAACAGATGATGTCCGATTTTTTACAAGCCACGCTTGAGATTTTCGAGGCGGATCGCGCCTGGCTACTCTATCCGTGCGATCCAGATGCAGAGTCATGGAGCGTGCCGATGGAGCGCACACGCCCAGAGTTCCCGGGCGCGCTCGCTCTTGGGGAGGACATCCCAATGCTTTCAGAAGTCAGAAATGTGTTTCGTAAAGTTCTGGAAAAAAACGACGTGGTCACCCTCAATTTTCAAGACCCCGACTCGCTAAAGCAGACAGACAAGCGATTTTTCACTTTGTCCCAGATGCACACGGTTGTGCATACACGAACAGACAAACCTTGGGTGTTCGGCGTCCACCAATGTTCCCATTGTCGCGACTGGACAGACGACGAGAAGAATTTGTTTCGAGAGATCGGACGGCGGCTCGGCGATGGGCTGAGCAGTTTGCTTCTTTTTCGAAATCTGGAAGAAAATGAAGCAAATTTGCGCGCTTTCATGGAAAATGCGAGAGGATTTGGCGTTTATTGCGTCGAAATCGCCGAAGATCAGCCATACGGAACCCAAACTGTTTTTTTCAGCCCTTCCATAAAGGAGATACTGGGCATCGAAAATCCCAAAGAGAACGCGAACTGGTTCGAGCATATTCACTCGGATGATCTGGATCGTGTGACAGCCTCTCACCATGAGTCTCGGATAACCGGAAAAGTGTTTGACGAAACTTTTTTGACGTATAATATCTGGAAACAGGAATGGCGCTGGCTTCGCGCGATATCTTCGCCGGTCAAATCCGCTGACGGAATTTTTGCACGTTTTAACGGACTCCTTGTGGATATCACCGAGCGTAAGCGCGCCGAGGAGGCGTTGCGAGCGAGTGAAGAGAACCTCCGCATTACGCTGAACTCTATTGGCGATGCGGTGATCGCCACGGATAAGGGCGGCAATATTACGGGTCTGAATCCCGTGGCGGAGAGCCTGACTGGATGGTCGGCAGGGGACGCAATGGGAAAGCCGCTGCAGGAAGTATTCCATATCGTCAACGAGCATACCCGAATTCCAATGGTAAATCCGGTTCAAAAGATTCTGAGAGATAAAAAAATCATAGGACTTGCGAATCATACAACGCTTATCGCTAAAAATGGCTCTGAGTATCATATCTCGGACTCGGGCGCTCCGATCCTGGATCGTCACGGAGAACTTTTCGGGGTGGTTCTTGTGTTTCGGGATGTGAGCGAGAGCCGCAAACTGGAGCAGGCAAAGATTAATTTTATCAATGCGATCAGCCACGAATTGCGCACCCCTCTGACGCCGATTTTAGGATATGCGGAAATCATGTCCGAGATGGATTTCCCGTTTGAAAAACGCAAGCGCATGCTGCAAGAGATTACCAAATCGGTTCAGCGCGAGCAAGAATTGGTGGACGAATTGCTGGCTGTTGCCCGACTGCAAAGCAGACAAGAGCGGTATTCCTTTGTGGAGCTCAGCGCGGATGATTTATTTAAAAATATCTTTTACCATAGCCATACTCTGGTCAAACAAACGATAAAAGAACGCTATCACTCGGAAGATTTCAACTATACCGCCCACATATCGGATGATCTTAAATTCGTTACTGTCGAGGTCGATCCCGATCGAATTCAACATATCTTGGAAAACCTGCTGACAAACGCTATCAAATATTCCCCGTCGAACCGCCTGTGGATCGAATGTCGGGCAGAACTAAACGGAGAATGGGTGGCGATCTCTGTGCGAGATCGGGGGCGCGGCATTCCCAAGAGTGAGCAGATGGATATTTTCAAATCTTTTTATCAGATACGAACCGGAGGCAACGATGTTTCTGACGGAATTGGTCAGGGGTTGACGTTGGTCAAGCTTTATGTAGAGGCTCACGGTGGCGCCATAACGGTCGAGAGCGAGCTGAATCACGGCAGCCTGTTTACCTTTACCCTGCCGATAAAAAAAAACCAGACCCTAAACGTTTCTGAAAACCCTTAGCCTGCATTATTCATAATCCTCGGGGAACCAGAGGTCTCAGATGTTTGATATTTAATGGGTTAGATTCGATTTCTAACGACATTTCCAAGAGAACTCAGTTTTTATGAGAATTTCAGAACCCTTATTTGGGCTGACTCTGCGACTCTCTGTGACTCTGTTGCGAATATAGTGAAATGCGCGCAAAAGCTCGGTTTTCCTGAAGAAAATTTGGCAAAAAAGATATAATTCTTTAAATTATCAATTCTTAATCTGCGATAATCTGCGTAATCTGCGGATCGATTATCCGTGATGACGAATAATCCAGGTTAGGGTCTTTGGATTAAGAGGAGGAGAATAAAAGGAAAAATGAATCTAAAAATTAGCTTGAGAAGGAAAATATTCATCCGCAGTGCTACGCTGAGTCTGTTTTTGATAGCCCTGATTGTGACGAACCACACGATCCACGTCAAGAATTACCACCATCGCCAGATGGATGGGCGATATGCCATTGAAATCGTTACTTGGGCTGTAGGTCTGGAGCGCTTATTGCCCTCCGATAATCAGGAGGGTGTAGAAAAGTTGCTCAAGTCTGTAGTCGAGATCGACGACTGCGTGAGTTATGCCTTTATCGAGTGGAGAGATCAGCCTGATACCCAGACATTACCAGATCGCGTCCCTCGAACAATTCTTGGACGATCCGCGTCGCCGATCCCAAATGAATGCTATTTTCAGGACGAAAACGGCGAGAATCTCCATAATTTTTTCGTACAGATCGGCGATACAGAAGCGACGCTCCATATTAGTCATTCTACCGACAAAATGGATAGCTCGGTTATGTCCTTGTTGGCGAGGGTTATCGCGATTGCCGCAATCTCATCTCTTTTGGCTGTACTCCTCTCCATGATGATCGCCCACTGGACAACCCGCGAAGTCAACAGCGCGACTGCCGCATTACTTGATAGTGAGACGCGTTGGGAATTTGCCGTTGATGGCAGCGGGTTAGGGCTTTGGGACTGGAATATTCAAACAGATGAGGTGTTTTTCTCAAAACAATGGAAAAAAATGCTGGGATTTGAGGAGGACGAAATCTCCGGCAATCCGGAAGAGTGGGATAAAAGAGTGCATCTTGATGATAAATCAAAATATTATGAGGATATACATAAGCATATAGAAGGAAAAACTGAAATCTACTTAAACGAGCATCGGGTATTGTGCAAGAATAACGCTTATAAATGGGTATTAGACAGAGGCAAGGTTGTTTCCTGGACAGAAGATGGAAAGCCTTTAAAAATGATCGGCACACATACAGATATCACGGAGCGCAAGCATGCCGAGAAATCCCTCAAGGAAAACGAGATAAAACTTCGGAATATTTTTGAGAACAGCACAAATCTTTTTTATTCCCATACGACCGAGCATATCCTTACTTATCTAAGTCCGCAAGTGAAAGATATCCTCGGATATACACAAGAAGAGGCAATAGTTAACTGGACAAAACTTACTTCGGATAATCCTATAAATGAAATTGGATTTAAACATACTTTAAAAGCAATAGAAACAGGACAACGCCAGCCTCCTTATGAACTGGAATTGCTTCACAAAAACGGAAAAAAGGTTTCGGTTGAAATTTGTGAAGCACCGGTCGTTATTAATGGAAAAACTGTCTCAATAGTCGGCTCGACCACTGATATCACCGAGCGCAAACAGGCGGCGGCGGCACTGCTGGAGAGCGAATCTATGCTGGCTTATGCTCAGAAAATCGCTCATCTGGGTCATTGGGAGCGCGACCTCATGAGCGGTGAGACAAAATGGTCTGACGAAACTTTCCGAATCTTCGGACTTGACCCCCAGGCGTTCACCCCGAGCTTTGAGAGCTATGTGGAACGCGTGCATCCGGATGATCTGCCCTTAGTCCTGCAACACATGCAGGAATTTCAAAATGCTGAAATCGACGAAGTCAAAAATGACATCCGGATCATTCTTCCGGATGGATCGACTCGGTTTATTCAAAATCAAGCCCAGATTTTTTCTGACGACAAGAGGAATTCGACTAAATTGGTGGGAATTATACTCGATATCACGGAGCGCAAACAGGCAGAGGATGCGTTACGAAAAAGCGAGGAAAAATATCGTCTTTTGACGGAATCTATGAAAGATGTGATTATCCGGTTCTCTATATCCGGAGAAATATTATATGTAAGTCCGGTTATTAAAGAATTTGGCGGGTACGATCCGGAAAGCGAAACTGGGAGTCATATATCAAAATACTTTGAGAAAAAAGGAGATGTTATACGAGCTATGGAACTGATTTCTAAAGCGGTAATAACCTGGAATAGTGGAAGATTTGAATTTTTATTTAAACCAAAGAATAAGAAACCATTCCCTGTTGAACATACCTATATTCCCATATCAGAAAGCAATAAAGTGACCGAAATCCAAATTGTATTACGCGACATCTCCGAGCGCAAGCAAGCGGAAGAGATGCTACAAAAAAGTGAAGCCCGAAACCGGGCACTACTGAACGCCATTCCCGACACGATTGCTGTTCTGAACAAAGACGGCGTCTTTCTGGAGTATCGACCGGAAAAAAACGCGCGGCTCTACTTGCCGGAGGAGGAGTATATTGGCAAAAGTGTCGAAGAAATTCTCCCGTTACATATTGCCAAAAAAAGCCTGTCCATTATTCAACAGACATTAGAAACAGGAGAGGTTCAGAAAGTGAGCTATCAATTGCAATTCCCGGGTGAAGATTCTCCCCGAGTTTTTTATTCTCGCGCATCCCCCTGCGGCGTGGATCAGGTTCTGTTCCTGACACAAGACATCACAGATCGGGCACTTATGGAGAGGGAGCTAAAAGTCGCTAAAAACGCCGCAGAAAACGCCAATCGCGCCAAGAGTCTCTTTTTGGCAAATATGACCCATGAACTGCGCACCCCGCTTAACGCTATTTTGGGATATGCCCAAATTTTTCTTCTGGATAAAAATCTGATGATACAATACGAAAAACATGTCCAGGCAATGTATCACAGCGGGGAACATCTCCTGGAAATGATTAATGAAATTTTAGATTTTTCTAAAATTGAGGCAGGAAAAATGGAGCTGTCGCCCGTTCATTTCGATCTATTCGGTTCTCTGGAATCTCTTGTCGAAATGATCCAGGTTCAGGCTGAGCAAAAAAATATCTCTTTTGTGTATGAAGCGGCACCTGATTTGCCGGGAGGCGTTATAGGAGACAATCGACTTTTGCACCAGGTGTTGGTGAATCTGCTCTGCAATGCGGTCAAGTTTACTATCGCGGGCCAGGTCTTATTCCGTGTGAATTATCATAACGAAATAGCTCGTTTTACAGTGCAGGACACAGGTATCGGGGTTTCTCCCGAAAAATTAGAAACAATTTTTGAGCCGTTTTTTCAGGTAAGAGGCCAGCTTGAAGAAGTTCGAGGAACCGGACTGGGTCTCTCCATCAGCCAAAAATTTGTTCGATTGATGAGCAGCGAGTTGCATGTGGTGTTGAAGATGATCGGGAAAACCGCGGTGTTTTGAGATTGATTCTTATGCGAGTTGGCTTTGACGTTGCAGAAGCGGCAGACGGTCGTCAAGCAATAGAAAAAGCGGTTGGGTTTATGCCGGACCTCATCTTTATGGATTTTGTGATGCCCGGTCAGGATGGTCTTGCAACGACCAGACAGCTTCGGCAGATTCCTACGTGTAAGAAGATCGTTGTGATCATGATTTCTGCGGATAATCACGTCGATTTCCGCAAAAAAAGTTTAAACGCCGGATGTGACGATTTTATTGGAAAGCCCTTTCAAATAGATGATATCTTCGATCGGTTGCATGTACATTTAGGGCTTGAATGGATTTACGAAGAAGCACTGGATACTGATTCGGCCGGATCGCCGGAAGCAGCGTCGGTCGAATTTCCACATCGGTCTGAATTGGAGGCTTTATTTGAGTTCGCCAGATTGGGAGAGATAACCGAAATCGAATCCTGTATGAATAGAATTAAAGCGCAAGATAAAAAATATTTGCATTTTCTCATGAGGATTGAGAATTTTTTGAGCACGTATCAATTCGAAAAAATTATGGATTTTATTAAACCTAAAATTTTTGATAATTAATCCATTGAAGTCGTTTGATTTAGTTGCCTAACAGGAGTAAAATAATGCACTTGGAAAAATTGAAAAAAAGTCGAATTCTCATCGTTGATGATAAACCTGAAAATTTGGACGTCTTGATTGCGTCTCTAAAAAGGCGTGATTATGCTATTTCTGTCGCGTTGACAGGTGAAAAAGCGATTGCCCTGGTAAAAGAATCTCCGCCGGATATTATTCTTTTGGATGTAATAATGCCGGGTATCGATGGTTTTGAGACATGTCGTCGTTTAAAAGAGGATGCACGCACAAAAGACGTCCCGATCATTTTTATGACCGCGCTGAGCGATACGGTGGACGAGGTGACCGGTTTTGAACTGGGGGGCGTGGATTACGTTACCAAGCCGTTCAAATTGGAAAAAGTGTTGGCTCGAGTGAAAGCCCACCTGACCATCCAGAGCCAAAAAAAAGCACTTATGGACTTGAACGCTACCAAAGATCAGTTCTTCTCTATCATCGCTCATGATCTCAGAAATCCGTTATTTGGATTAATTTCTCTAATCGAGCTTGAGCTAACCGCGGATCAACTGAACGATTGGATAAAGGATGTAGAAATCTCGACAAAAAATATGTTTAAATTGCTTGAAAACTTGTTAGATTGGGCTAATATCCAACAAGGACAGATGAAGTTCGCTCCGACCCTGATTCCATTGCACATAATCGTCAGCATAGGTGTGGATATGTACCGGACACGGGCGGATCAAAAAGGCGTCCGGTTGGAAAGCCGAATTTCTTCGGATACAACGGTGTATGGAGATATAGACATGATCGAGACCGTGATCCGCAATCTGCTTAATAACGCGGTCAAATTTTGTTCTGAAGGCGATGAGATCGTCATTACCGAACAACCTATTGGCGATAACTTTGTCGAGATTTCCGTCGCAGATACGGGCATTGGGATGAGTGAAGTCCGTCAGAAAAAATTATTCCGAATCGGTGAACGGCATAAAAATATCGGCACAGACAATGAGAAAGGCACGGGTTTGGGCCTGATTCTGTGCAAAGAATTTGTAGAGAAAAATGGCGGGAATATCTGGGCGGAAAGCCAGAAAGGAGAGGGCAGTACTTTTCGATTTACATTGCCGGCTATCATGCAGAGAGCTGATTTGCAAGCGCTATGAGGATATCGGGACGACACAGAATAGCCTTCTGCTTTACAGGCATGCCATATATTATTTATTCAAGGGGGGGGAGGTAGAATGGATAAATTAAGCAATAGCGAGTTGCAAAAACGAATCTTAGAATTAGAAAAAGAGCTCGAATTCTTACGAGATAGCAAAGAGAAGTTGACCAAGAAAGCAATGCTTCTTGATAATATAGTAAATAGGGCGAGCAATGTGGCAATTGCTACAACCGATTCCAATCTGCGTATCACTTCATATAATCCGGTAGCAGAGAAACTTTTTGGTTATACCGCCCAGGAAGTTTTGGGAAAAACAGTCATGGAGGTGCATTTAAAAGAAAATGTATCGCCGAAACGGCTTCAGAAAGCAATAGAATTAGTTAAGAAGACAGGTGAATACAATTATTTTATAACTCAAAAATTACAAAACGGAAAAAAAATGCTTTCTTCGAGGGTATCCGATGTGCTAAGTCCTGCGGGCAAGTTGGTAGGGTATGCGCTGTTCAGCCAGGATATAACCAAACGCGTATTGGCTGAGGAAGCGCAAGAGCAGGCACTGACCTTCATTCAGGCAGTTATTGACGGGCTTTCTGAGAATTTGATGGTGATCAACCGAGACTATACGATCGCGCTGACGAACCGAGCAGTCCACAAAATGGCGGGAAAAGACCCGGTTTCCACGCATTCGAAATGCTATCAGATCTCCCACAACTTAGAGTCCCCATGTAGTGGAAAGGAACATCCGTGTCCATTACGACAGGTGGCACTAAAAAAAGCCCCAATTACTGTCGAGCATAATCACCGAAATGCTAAGGGAGACAAAATAGTCATCGAAATGGTCGCTACCCCTATTTATGACGCCCATGGGGAAGTTGTCCAAATCATCGAATCCGCGCGTGATATTACGGAACGCAAGCGTATGGAAAAAGCCTTGCGGGAGAGTGAAGAGAACCTGCGTATTACGCTCAATTCGATCGGCGATGCGGTGATCGCCACCGATATCCGGGGGAATATCACCCGCATCAATCCTATAGCCGAAAACCTGACGCAATGGACCCGGAAAGACGCAATAGGGAAACCATTGCAGGAGGTGTTCCATATCGTCAATGAACACACCCAGCAGTCCGTGGTGAATCCTGTTGAGAAAATTTTGAAGTCCGGTCTTATCGTGGGACTGTCCAACCATACAACGCTGATCTCGAAAATGGGAAATGAATATCATATAGAGGACTCAGGCGCCCCGATCTGGGATCAGCAGAAGAAAATTATAGGAGTGGTTCTTGTGTTTCGAGATGTGACCGAGAGCCGCAAGCTGGAACAGGCAAAGACCAACTTTCTCAACGCGATCAGCCATGAATTGCGCACCCCACTGACACCGATTCTAGGCTATACCGAATTGTTGATAGAGATGGATTTGCCGTTTGAAGAGCGCAAACCGATGTTGCAAGAGATCGTGAAATCCGCTCAGCGCGAGCGCGTATTGGTGGACGAGCTATTGGCTGTAGCTCGGCTGGAAACCGGACAAGAGCGATATTCCTTTGTGGAGATCGACGCCGACGATTTGTTTAGAGATGTTTTTTATCACAGTCGCATTCTCATCAAACAAACAATCAAAGAGCGTCATCATACGGAAAATTTTTACTATACTGTTCACATATCAAATGATATTAAGTCGATTATTGTCAAAGTTGATCCGGATCGGATTCAACAAATTGTGGGAAATTTGCTGACCAACGCTATCAATTACTCTCCGGAGAATCGGCTGTGGATCCAATGTAGCGTCAAGGTACAAGGAGATCGGGTGGCGGTCTCGGTGCGTGATTTGGGATACGGAATTCCAAAAAGCGAGCAGGATCATATTTTCAAATCTTTTTATCAAGTGCGATGTGGAATCGGCGATGTTTCCGACGGAATCGGTCAGGGACTCACATTGGCAAAGTGCTATGTCGAGGCGCATGGCGGCGTCATAACGGTCGAGAGCGAGCTGGATCGCGGGAGCACGTTTACCTTTACTCTGCCGATACTCTCCCGGAACCTTGAAAATAGAGATCCTAAGGGTTTTAAAAACACTTAGGATCTAAACTAATTATTAAAATTAAATGGGATATCGAATATGAAAGAAAATATTTTGATCGTAGAAGATAATGTCTCCGTAGGCCGCATGATTCAATGGGTATTGCAAAGTTCTGGATATAATGCCCAGACCGTGGCCGCAACAGCGGAAGATGCTATCGAGTATGCAGAAAAAAATTCCCCAGATTTGGCAATATTGGACATTGATCTCGGCGGTGATCAGGATGGGATTGACGTCGCGGAACAAATCCGTTCCTTAAAAAAAATTCCACTTATTTTTTTAACCTCCCATGATGACCAAGAAATCGTCGCAAGAGCGTCCAAGACTTTTCCATACGCCTATTTGCGCAAGCCAGTAAATCATAAGGACCTCCACATTGCAATCGACCTTGCCTTAAATAAATATAAATTGGAAATGAAAATAGAGCAGAGTAAAGCAGATTATCGCATGTTATTCGAAAATATGTTGAATGGAGTTGCTTATCACAAAATCATATATAATGAAATGAATCAGCCGATCGACTATAAATTTCTTGAAATCAACGCCGGGTTTGAAAAGGCTACGGGACTGAAAAGAGATCAGATTATTAACCGGCATGCCAGCAAGGCTCTACCGGATTTTATAAAGTCTGATAAGCCCTTTTTTGACGCGTTTCTCGGTTTGGAGCTAAATGGAAAGCCATTAAAATTCGAGAAATACTCAAATTATTTCAAGCGGTGGTTTGTCGTTTCAGCATTCTCTCAGCAAGCGGGTTTTTTTATTACGATCATTGAGGATATTACGGATAAAAAACGATCCGAGATTGTCATACAGCAAGCCAAAAAGGAGCTCGAATCCACATTAGACGCAATGTCGGATCTGGTCATTTTGACAGATACCAACAATCGAATTATTCGCTGTAATAAAGCGATGCTCCGTCTTCTCAGTTGCGAGTTTAACGACTTGATAGGAAAGCCCTTATGGGATATATTCTCATCTTTCTATTCTGACGTACACGCCTATTTTTCAAAAAAATATAAGAGACCCGGTCAAAAAAGGACGAAAAAAATTTATAAAAATGGCGAATGGTACGAAATGTCTCAATATCCGGTTTTCCCATCAATTTTATCAAAGGAAGATCAGCCAGATGTAATCCACCTGGTTTATACTATAAAAAATATAACCCACACAAAAAAAATTGCGAAGATTGAGCGGGAGAAAGAAGAAATATACAGGGCTTTGTTTGAGAAAACCGGCAGGATTAAATTATTGATCAATCCAAAAGATGGCACTATCATCGACGCAAATCCCGCAGCCTGCGATTATTATGGATATTCCCGGGAAAAGCTAACGACAAAGACCATCTTCAATCTATGCCTCCATCCTAAAGAGGAGATGATAAGAAGGATGGGGCTGGCAGATGGAGAGACTGAGTCGTCTTTTCAGTGCCAGCATCGGTTGAGTCATGGTGAAATTCGAGAAATTGACACCTATTATTGCCCAATCGAGGTTCGTGGTAAAAAGCTTCTTTCAGCCAGTTTCCATGACATAACGGACAAGAAAAAAACTGAGGAACGTCTGAAGCTCTTAAACACCGCTGTCGAACAGTTACATGACGCAATTATGATAACAGACAATCAGGGAGATATTCAATATGTAAATTCAGCTTTTCAACGGATTACAGGATACACTCAGGATGAGGTATTAGGCAAAACCCCGCGCATTTTGAAGAGCAATCGTCATAGTCCTGAATTTTATGAAAAATTATGGGAGACAATAAAGTCAGGTCATGTCTGGCGAGGGAATATTAAAAACAAGCGTAAAGACGGTTCTGTGTATGATGAAAAAGTCTCTATCTCGCCTGTGAAAGATGAAGCCGGTCATATCATTCATTTTGTGTCGGTAAAAAAAGACGTCACAAAGCTGAATCGCTTGACGTCTATTGCCGAAGCCGTAAACCTGATGGACAATCTGGGCTATATATTTTCCGGCATTCGTCACGAGTTGGGAAACCCCACTAATTCTTTGAAAATGACGCTGAGTGTTTTGGATTATCATTATGCGGATTTTTCCGAAAAAAAAGTGAAGGAATATATCAAAAGGTCCTTATCGGAGATTCGACGGATCGAATATTTACTGAAATGCCTGAGAAATTTTAGTTTATATGACACTCCAAATTGTGAATCTATCGCTATCGAGCCATTTATAAATAATTTTTTATCCTTGATTACCGAGGATTTTGAAAAGAAAAAGATATCAATTGTTGTGTCTGTGAATCCACAGGCCAAGTTCATGAAGATCGGCGTCCAAGCCATGCACCACATACTTTTGAACCTGTTCGCAAATGCAAGCTATGCTGTCAGGGACATATCGAAACCTGAAGTGAAGATTATCGTGGAAAAAAAGCAAGCGGGAACTCTGTTAAAAGTGATTGACAACGGCGTCGGTATGTCGGATCGTCAGCTTGCGAATTTATTCAAGCCGTTTTATACATCAAAGCCGAACGGCACAGGGTTGGGCCTGGTCATTGTGAAAAAAATGCTCTTGAGCATGAATTGTCAGATTCATATCAATAGCAAAATGGATGAAGGCACAAGTGTGATAATTACGATTCCAGATAATTAATCGAATGATAATGAATGATGATGGAGGATAAGAATGGGTAGAGACGGTCTGGCACCCGCGCTTTTAATAGTTGATGATGACAAATCCCTGTGTCGCGTTCTGGACGATTTTTTTAGCACAAAGCCATTTCGGGTTTTTATAGCGCACAACGGCATGGATGGGTTGGACTTATGCGCGCGCAATTTCATGGATGTGATTATACACGATCAAAAATTACCGGATGGCGAAGGAACAAAATTTCTTCCCCAGATTTTGGCCATTCACCCCCAGGCTAAGATCATATTCATCACGGCATTCCCAGAATTTCAGGAAGCTGTGAGTGCTATCAAGTCCGGGGCGTACGATTTTCTGTCAAAACCTTTTGACCTGGACGAACTCAATCTTATGGTTAATCAGAGTCTGCGCACCCTGAAGCTGGAGAAAATCGAGCAGGTGCAACTTTATCAGAGACGTCGAAAAAGCGAACAGACAGTTCTCATCGGGAAAAAAAAGGGTCTAAAAGATGTTTGGGAGCTTGTCGAATTAGCCGCCGCATCCCACGCGACCGTATTTATTACTGGCGAGACCGGGACAGGAAAAGGGATCCTTGCCAGAACTATTCATTATCTGCAATATTCAAAGTCAGCTCCATTTATATACTTAAATTGCGCCGCTATACCCGAGAGTTTGATGGAGGCGGAACTATTCGGCTCCGAGAAAGGCGCGTTTACTGGAGCGGTTGGTCAGCGAAAAGGCGTGTTCGAGTTGGCGGAAGGCGGATCCTTATTTTTAGATGAAATCGGCGAGTTGCCCCTGCACCTTCAGTCTAAATTGTTAGGCGTATTGGATGAGAAAAAAGTCCGACGAATTGGCGGTAAAATCGAGCGGAAACTCAATGTTCGGGTCATCGCGGCAACAAATGCAGACGTGGATCAGGAAATGCAACAGAAGCGTTTTCGGAAGGATTTGTATCATCGCCTCAATGTGCTGCGGATCATCATGCCCCCGCTCAAAGAACGGCTGGAAGATATTGGCGATCTGAGCAGATATTTTATCAACGAATTGGCACCGGGATCGCATATAGACATAACAGAGGATGAAATTGAGCGGCTCAAGTCGTATGATTGGCCTGGCAACGTTCGTGAATTTAGAAACGTTATTGAGCGGTCCCTGATGGTTCAAAAATTTGGAAAAATTTCTCCATTTAGTGTGCTTTCAGGGAATTTTTTGACAAGCAGTCAAAATCAAAAAAAACGATCTGAAAGAGAGAATATCAGGACATTAGAGGATGTTGAGAAAGAGCATATCCAGTTTGTCGTACAGAAATTTTCCAATAATTTCACAAAATCCGCCAAATCTCTGGGGATTTCTCGTTCGACATTGAAACGAAAATTGCGTAAATATGGTGCTCTTTAAGTGGTTCATTTTGGGTCACTGGTCTAAAATGAACCGTCTGGAATGGAACGGAAATCGATCCGCAGATTACGCAGATTATCGCAGATTAAGAATTGATAATTAAAGAATTATATCTTTTTTGCCAAATTTTCTTCAGGAAAACGCGGAGCTTTTGCGCGCATTTCACTATATTCGCAACAGAGTCACAGAGAGCGCAGAGTCAGCCTAACTTGGATTATTCGTCATCACGGAAATCGATCCGCAGATTACGCAGATTATCGCAGATTAAGAATTGATAATTAAAAAATTATATCTTTTTTGCCAAATTTTCTTCAGGAAAACGGAGCTTTTGCGCGCATTTCACTATATTCGCAACAGAGTCAGCCTAAATAAGGGTTCTGAAATTCTCATAAAAACTGGGTTCTCTTGGAAATGTCGTTAAAAATCGAATCTAACCCATTAAATATCAAACATTTGAGACCTCTGGTTCCCCGAGGATTATGAATAATGCAGGTTAGAGAGGTATGGGATCCGCAGATTGCGCTGATTGCTATGCTTTAAATTAGTTCTTCGCGTTCTCCCTGTCTCGCTGTTGAATTTTGGTATGATAATTGCAAAAGCATAGTTGCGTTTAGATAATAACGATCTTCATGGAGAGAGGAAAATGTCTAAAACCCTTTTAATTGTAGATGACGAAAAAAGCTTTTTGGAAAGTCTGAAAGATGGCCTGCTTTCCTATTCGGAAAAACTTACGGTTTTGACCGCTGGCAGTGGGAAAGAAGCTCTTGAGGTATTATCATCCAGTCGAGTAGATTTGGTCGTGACGGATTTAAAGATGCCGGTTATGGATGGGTTTCAGCTACTCGCACACATGACCAAGTATTATTTAACCATACCGGTTTTGGTTATGACCGCTTTTGCGACGCCTGAGATCGAGAAAAAACTTCAGAAGTTGGGAACGTCTCAGTTTTTAGAAAAGCCACTGGAATTCCGGGTATTTGTGGATCGGGTGTTTGAGGAACTTGCCGCTGGATCAAAAGGATTTTTGCACGGAATTTCGTTGGCGACTTTTTTACAACTGGTAGAGATGGAGGCGAAGACTTATACGCTTTGCATAAAATCGACTGATAAGGTGGGGTATCTCCATATAAGAGACGGACAACTCGTGGATGCGGAAACCGAGAATTTTCGAGGTCTTAAGGCGGCTTATCAGATTGTGGTGTGGGACGAGACTGAGATTGAGATCGAAAATATGGCAGAATGATGAGACGGAACGAGACGAACAGATTGTCAGCGCGAGCGACGACGACCAAACTGGGTTTTCTCCCGATGCCGCTGAGATGCTGGAATCTAAATTGGAACCTATCGGAGAACCGGAAAGTTCAAAGCAAGTAGACGACGATCAATCCGAGTCTCCGGAATATCCTATTGAAACGGTAAAACAGAAATCTGAACCTATCGGAGTGCCGGAAAATTCAAAACATATTGATAGTTCGATAATAGATGAACACATCAAACCTCTGATCGAGTTTGATGGTCTTGTAGGATTAAATATTCGCTCTTCGATCGGTCAAAAATACCTCACATATCAAGTGGAAAAGCTCGATATTGAAATGGATCTGGTCGGAAGCCACGCCCTCAATGTGATGATCCACGCCAAACACGCCGCGAAACGTATGCAATTGGGAGAGAATCATTTAATTCATATTCAAACAGAACATGATAGTTTTGGACATATTTTAATACGAAAAATATTTGAAGACAATTCTGATTTCCATGAAATAATTATATTAATCTTGCTTTTGAATAAAACCGCCAATCTTGGATTGGCAAAATTAAGAGCAAATGCTTTTGCGAATCGGATAAAAAATTTGCTGTGATATTATAACGTTTGATTTATATGAAAACCGAGAAGTTGATAAGGAGTAGAATTATGTCTGTTAAAGAAAAGTTGGCGAAATTTAAGGAAATTGACGGGTTCATGGGCGTTGCAGTTTTTACTCCGTCAGGGGAATCATTGGCGCAACTTGAGGATCCAAGCTCACATTTGAATTTGAAGGAAGTAGGGATTCTTTCGAATAATGTGCTGATGAACGCGCAAAAAGCCGCCTTAGAGATGGGCGCGGGCAAAGGAGAGTTTATCCACATTATCTCTGATCGCGCGCATGTCCTGGTGCGGTGCTATAACGAAGGAACCGATCCTTTAACATCTCAGCCTGGTAGGGCGCATATCCATCTGGTTCTGGTTCTAAAGGACGAATCCGGAGTGGGACTCGCCAAAATGCGGATTAAATCCATCGTCCAATCCGTGGCGCAGGACTTTCGGATGTAGTCTGGCAAGTGTCCGAAATTCCAGAATTCAGAACAAAAGCTGTTGTGGTTTCATCCAAATTTCAATATCTTGGATGGAAGCCGCTGCAGCTTTTTTTTTATTGGTTATGTAACGCAGATAGCCGAGCTGTCCGCGTCTGGTATGAGATGAATAATTATCCCCATTTCCTAACCTGCATTATTCATAAGCCTCGGAGAACCAGAGATATCAGATGTTTGATATTTAATGGGTTAAAGTCTATTTTTAACGACATTTCCAAGAGAACTCAGCTTTTATGAGAATTTCAGAACCCTTACTTGGGCTGACTCTGTTGCGAATATAGTGAAATGCGCGCAAAAGCTCCGTTTTCCTGAAGAAAATTTGGCAAAAAAGATATAATTCTTTAATTATCAATTCTTAATCTGCGCCTGCCTTCTTTTTTTTACCATTGCCGCGCCTTTAACTGCTCTGGCGGAAATTGGCGATGGGTATTTTGAAATCGAAACCGAAGATTATTATGTGAATCCAAACGGCGACAACAGCAATGACGGATCGTCCGAATCTCCCTGGCAGACCATCCAATACGCGATAGATCAGGCGGCTGCCGGCGATATAATTTACGTTCGGGACGGCGTTTATAATGAGCTGGTGGAATTCCACAATTCCGGCTCGGAAGATGGCGGGTATATCACGCTGACAAACGACGTAGACCACGCGCCAATCATCGACGGGACCGGCCTGGGCGAATCAAGTGAGGAACCGGGGTTAATTCGGATGCAACATATTGAATATGTTAAAGTTATTGGATTTGAGCTCCGCAATCTCACCACCATGAACGATTATATTTTCCCCGCGGGAATATGGGTTGTTGGCGAATCCCACCATATCGAAATCCGCGACATGCTGGTTCATCACATAGAGCAAAATCACGAGTCGGATGGCGGCTCCCATGGCATTGCCGTGTATGGCACAAGCGCGGCGCAAGCTATCCATGATGTGATCATCGATCATTGCGAAGTGCGGGACTGCGCTCTTTCCTGGAGCGAGTCCCTGGTTTTAAATGGAAATGTGACCGATTTCGTGATCAGCAATAACCGAGTGCATGACAACAATAACATCGGCATTGTCTGCATCGGTCACGAGGAGACATGCCCAGACCCAGAGCTGGATCAGGCAAGAAACGGAATTGTGGCTGATAACATCGTTTATAATATCGATAGCCGCTCAAATCCAGCTTATCAGGGTGAAGCCAGCGCGGACGGATTTTATAGCGACGGTGGAAAAAATATTATCTTTGAGCGAAATATTGCATACCAGTGCAATATCGGTTTTGAGGTGGCAAGCGAGCATGGAAATAAATCGACCAGCGGAATTATTGTGCGCAACAATTTTCTTTTTGACAATCATGTAGTCGGATTGGCAATCGGCGGATATGACGAGCTGCGCGGCGAGGCGTTTGATTGTCACATCGTCAACAACACGTTTTATCACAACAATGCCGACAACATAGATTGGGGCGCGGAATTTTTGCAGAATTTTTATTGCCATGACAATACCATCCGAAATAACATTTTTTATTCCCGATCTGGAACCCCGCTTCTGATCAACGAGAGCCAAACCGGAGAAGATAACAGCTTTGATTATAACTTGTATTATTCTGCGGGGGACCCGATTTGGATATGGGACAGCGTAGAATACAGCGCTTTTCAAGATTTCCAGACCTCCGTGGGTCAGGAACTTTTTGGCTTATATAGCGATCCGTTTTTGATCGACCCAGGAAATGGGGACTTGCATCTCCCTACGTCTTCGCCGGCAAAAGAGCGGGGTCAGAATCTCGCAACAGAGATCATAGGATCGACCGACATTGACGGCGACGACCGAATCATCAATGTGATCGTCGATATTGGCGCGGATGAAGTTTCCGGAATCGTGTCTGCCGAGAATGTGGACAGTCAATGTGACCAGCCTATTCTGTTTTGCGCCTTCCCCAATCCCTTTGCGGATCAAACCGCGATTCGATACCGGGTAGAGAAGCGCGGCGTCGCCTCTCTACAGATTTTCAATATCTCAGGGCAGTTGGTCAAAACGCTGGTCTCAAATACTAATTCCGCAGGTTCATACCAGCAGACATGGGACGGCGCAAATGAATCCGGCGAAAAAGTCGGACCCGGAGTCTATTTCTATTGCCTGACTGTCGGGGATGCGGCGCAGACTCGGAAGATGGCACTGATTCGATAGATATTGGCTGAAATGGGCTTATATTGTTGATGGCGGCGTAAAGCGCACAGCCATTAAAAACGTGTTGACATCCGATGTTATTGGGGCTATATTCAGCACTCTTGAATTTTAATTGTCATCTTTTTTACGAACAAAAACGACTTAAGGGGTGAACGAATGAGAAAAAATGTTGCAATTTTTTGGTTCATATTTTTTGTAATGAGCCTGGTAAATCTGAACCCAGCATTGTCTCAAGAGAACACCCGTGACTTGGATTATACGGTCTACGCCTATAATGCCTGGGACCCCTCGGGCACATACCCGGCAGGCGTAGTTTCTTTCACATTGAACAATCCCGGACACATCACTTTTATTGCCGAGACGCCGACAGAAGATATGATGGCAGCTTCGACTTTTATCCAAGACGTCTGGTATGCGATTGAATTCTACTCAGGCGACCTGTACACGATCACCACTGACGGGCAGTTTTCTCTGATCGGCGGCAATGGGGTTGACGGCGACGCGATCGCGTATGACGACAATACCGAGACCCTATATTGCGTCGAACTTACCGATCTCTATTCTATCGATATCGCCACGGGTCATGCAACCTTGATTGGTCCCATTGGCAACACGGCGATCATCATTGCCATGGCGTGCGATAATGACGGGAATTTATACGGAATCGACATGATTGACGATAACTTGTATTCGATTGATCCGCTAACAGGTGCTGGGACAATTATCGGACCATTGGGCATTGACATCAACTTTGCTCAGGATATGAGCTATGACAAGGATGACGACGTCTGCTACCTGGCAGGTTTTGGCGGTCCCGGGCGGCTCTATTCTATTGATGTAGACACGGGTCACGCCACCACAATCGGCGATTTCCAGAATTCTATGGAAATATCGGCTTTTGCCATCCCTTACGGATTTGAAGACGAGCCGGGCTGGATTTCAGGAACTGTGACTTTAGACGGCGGCAACGGGATTGTGACAGATGTTGAAGTTTCTGCGGATCAATCGTCAACTGTAAACCCGGATAATGCCGGAGCCTACATATTGGAACTCGATTCAGGCTCATATAACGTGACCGCTTCGTTAGACGGATACAATCCGGTCACGGTGGAAAACGTCACGGTGGAAGATGGAGCGATCACCGATAATATCGATTTTACTCTCATTGCCGAGGGTCCCGGAACGGAGATTTCTGGGGGAAACGTCAGCGGAAATTGGAGCATAGACGGCTCTCCATACTTGATTCAGGGCGAGATTACCATCCCGATTCAAGAGACATTGACAATCGATCCGGGCGTTTCTGTTCGCTTTCAGGGGCATTATAAACTGATTGTTCTGGGCAGGTTGTTGGCGATTGGAGCTGAGGATGAAATGATTCACTTTACCGCGGATAATGTCGAAACGGGCTGGCATGCCATCAGGTTCGAGTCGACCTCAGCGGCAAACGACTCATCCAAGATTATATTTTGCCACCTGGAACAGGGCAACGCGTACACGGATGCCCCCGGACCATTTAATGGAGCCGGAGGCGCGATTGCCATTATCGATTTTGACAAATTGATCATCTCGGATTGCTTGATTGAGAATAACCGCGCCAATAGTCTGCAAAATTCGCCCGGCGGAGCTGGGATTGCGATGCGAGAAAGCAGCCCCATAATCACAAGGAATATTATTCGCAATAATAGCACAGAGGCAGTCGGGGGCGGCATGCTAATTATGTTGGAGTCGCATCCAATCATTTCGTATAACCTGATCTATGATAATTATGCGCTATGGGATGGCGGCGGGATTGAGTGCTACCATGAAAGTAGCCCCGAGATATTTAATAATACCATTGTTTACAACACTGCAGACGAAGCGGGCGGCGGAATTGATTTTTATACCAACTGTAGCCCAAATCTGACCAATAATATTTTGTGGGGAAATACCGCGCCGCATGGGAACCAGGCGTTTTTATACACCGATAATGTGGTTCCAAATTTCTATTACAACAATGTTCAGGGCGGTTTAAATGCAATCGGTTTGAATTACGGCGTCACGTTTGACGGAGATTACGAAAATAATATCTCTGCCGACGCCTTGTTTGTCAATGCCAGTGCTGACGATTATCACCTGACTGAAAATTCGCCCTGTATAGACGCAGGCGATCCCTTGTTCCCCTTGGATCCGGATAGCACGATTTCCGATATTGGAGCCTTGTATTATCCTCAGAGCATTGGGATCGAAGATCGAGAGCGTTCTTATGAAGATTTTCATGGGAAAAACTACCCGAATCCGTTTACATTTTCCACAACGATAGGATTTTCCACCTCGTCTGGCATGGAAAAAACGGAAATTTCTATCTATAACCTGACCGGCCAAAAGGTGAAAACTTTAGTCCACAAAGTTCTGCCAGCCGGCTCACATTCCGTGACATGGGACGGGAATAATGACAACGGGGTTCCGGTCGCGAGCGGCATTTATTTGACTAAAATAGAATGCGGGGCGTATTTATCAACGAGAAAAATGACTCTGTTGAGATAACGCATCGTCGCTGGGAAATTACAGAAATATGACGATAGAAGGAACGATCTCTGTATCTCTGCGGTGCAATTTTTATTTTAGAAAATATTATATGGCTCTTGCCTGGATTATTCGTCATCACGAAAATCGATCCGCAGATTACGCAGATTATCGCAGATTAAGAATTGATAATTAAAGAATTATATCTTTTTTGCCAAATTTTCTTCTCTTGGAAATGTCGTTAAAAATCGAACCTAACCCATTAAATATCAAAAATCTGAGACCTCTGGTTCCCCGAGGATTATGAATAATGCAGGCTTGGTAAGTTTTTACGGAAACTACAAAATTTGATTGAGATTAGTCGATTTATTTGATATTTTATCGGCTAAGTCTTTGATATGAAGTGCGTTACTTTGGAGAGAGTCCCCAACCACGATAAAGCCCGCGTGCGGATTGTTTCCCGCATCCGATCCAATAGTTTTTTCTCGGCAGCCGTGATGGTTTCCCTTGAAAAAGTGTGGTAAACCTGTTATTCTTTTCCTATTGATAGTTTGAACCAATGGTTAAACAGGGTATTCCACAAATGATTGTGCCAATATTCGATTCAATCTGACGAATCTTAAATATTTAATAGATATATGTTTAGAGGTTATTTTTAAATCATGGTACAAACCTTTGAGTTTTCAAGATCTTAGTAAAACAGACCTGACAGGTTTTTTCTGATTTACCAGCACTTTTTGAGAAGTTGCAAAGTTTAAATTTTTTTGATAAGGATTCCGTGCGGAATCGAGGTTAGGAGGAGCGGAAAGTCATCCTAAAAACATTGAGAACAAGCAGGAGTACTGATTCAATGAAGATATCTCATAATCTCGTGTTGAGCAGGTCAAACACCTTTGTATTCGGCAGGAGTGTGTCACTGACGTCTTAGCAACAGAGCATGTGTTTTTAAGAAGACGTGCGTACGAAACTGAATACTCAGTCGTGACCACCATTTATCAATAGCTGTTGAGTTGATACTCAAAGCGTGAAATGCCGGTTCATAAATAATAGTTCTTTGAGATTCCAAATATGATCAGTCAATTTGGCAACCTGCTTGACTTTTATCAAATTTTATAATATTCTTCACAGGTTGATCCTGCTGAAGTTTACCGTAATCGGGACAGTGGGGGTTGGGACAAAAATCACCAACCGAACTTAAGTTGTTATACATAGCCGCGACCTCAACATGTTATAAGTAAAATAATGGGATGCGATCACTTAAGATAATACGTGAAGTAACAATATGCAATAGGGTGACTACCCAATTCTTAATCTGCGATAATCTGCGGACCGAGTTCCGTGATGACGAATAATCCAGGTTAGATAAAGAATAAGAGCGGTTTTCCGTCTGTAGAAATTTTAATGGAACAGAATCATATTTTGGAAAGTGGTTCTCAATTCATTGATATATTCATCATTTTTTAGCCATTCCATATCAGCCTCATTATTGAGCAATACATTGATTGATGGAGCGCCTTTCGGGGGGGAAACGTCGTTTCTGACAGGGATAAAACCGCCCTTTTGAACCAGCGTTTTCTGCCCCTCTTTGGACAGCATAAAATCAAAAAATTTTTTTGGCGGAGTCCACATTTTTAGAATTGCGAAAAATAGCAATCGGGCTGGTGACAGCCACATGATGATCTTCCGGATAAATTATGTCCACAGGGCTTCCATTTTCCTTCAGATCAAGGATCATATTATGGATAGTCACGCCGACGCTAAATTCACCCGTAGCCACTTTTGTGACCGCGCCGTTATTTCCTTTGACCACGACCATGCCGTTTTCCTTAAGTTTGGTGAAATATTCCCACCCGTATTTTTGCACCATAGAGCCGACAAAGATCATCGTGGCACCGGAATAGATCGGATTTGCCATAACCACGCGTCCAGACCATTTTGGATCAAACAGATCCTCCCATCTTTTGGGGGGGTATTTGACCAACTCCGTATTATAGACGATCGTCATCATAAAAATACGCGCGCCGTAGAAAGTCTTTTCCTCATCTTTATACCTATCTGGAATATGGTTGTCATAAGAAGATTCGTAAGAGAGAAGTGACCCGCGTTCTTTCAGTTGGTAATAATAGGAAGGTTCTGCAATCCATAGAATATCCGCCTTGATCCCCCCGGTCTCCTGCTCAGCGGCTAATTTGGAAATGACATGCCCGCTGCCTTCCCGATAAATTCGCATATCGACCTTGATTTCTTCATTCAAGGTATGTTTGTCCTCGAAGGCGTTTTTAAGATCGGTCATAATTTCTAAGGGTATCGAAGTATAACACATGACCACTTGACGGTGGTCGTCTGGCTCACAGAATATAAACAAAATCGCCGATAGACAAATCGCGAAAATAAAGTTTATATATCGATTTGTTGGCATGAGATTTTCCGATTTTTTAGAGTCGAAAAAAAGATTAATCGAGAAGATCGTATAAACATCCCGTTATTATGCAAAATTGTGCGAGATTCGATTTGCATTCAAATATTATACGAGACCCTATCATTGATTGAACGTTCAAAGACTCTAAAACATCATTATTTTTTGAAATTCTCCCTTCAGATTCGTGATATACTCCTGATCGCGAAGCCAACTATCATCAAGCGCATTATCTAACAATTGATCCAGAGACGGCGTATCAGGAGGTGGAAGCACGTCTTCTCGAACTGGGATAAAATTTCCCTTTTCTGCCAGAATCCGTTGTCCATCCTTCGAGAGAATATAATCGAGAAACTTTTTTGACAACTTTTTCTTATTGGAATTCTTTAAAATTGCGATCGGACTCACAATCACTGCGTACCCGTCATTCGGATAGACCATATCGATCGAACTGCCCGTTTTTTTCATATCATGCACAATATTATGAATTGTCACGCCCACACTAAATTCGCCAGTCGCCACTTTTGCTGCCACAACTGTGTTTCCCTTGACCACAGCCACATTGTTTTCGTGCATTTTTTTGAAATATTCCCAGCCGAATTTTTTGACGAGCGAGCCAACGAAAATCAATGACGATCCCGAATAGTTGGGGTTGGCAATCACCATTTTGTCCTTCCATTTGGGGTCTAATAGATCGCTCCATGATTGAGGCGGATCGTCCACTTTTTCCGTGTTATAAGCGATCACCATTGTAAAAACCCGCGCGCCCCAAAACATTTTTTCCTGATCGCGGAAATGAGCCGGTATATGAGTTCCTTCTGTCGATTCGTAAAGCATCAATTGATTGCGTTCCTTTAATTGGTAGTAATAGGAGGGTTCAGCCACCCACAAAATATCCGCTTTTATCCCTCCGGCTTCCTGCTCGGCAGCCAATTTTGCAACCACATGTCCGGTTCCTTTCCGATAGACTTTGAGATTCACTCCCACTGCGTTTTCGTCTTCTGAGATTTTCTCGATGACCAGGCCGATTTCAGGATATTTCCCTTCAAAATCTTTTTTAATCTCCGTCATTATCTCCAGCGGAATAGAGGTATAACATAACAACTCGTCTTCTTTCTCTTTTTTTCTGCATCCAAAAAAAGCAACAAATAGAATCGCGGTGAAGACGCATATCAAGCTTTTTTTCATAACTTCCCTCAACATTTTTTTTGTAAAGCGGAATTGGAGACCGCTCCGATCTCACAATTTTCCACAAAGCAAACTACAATTATGACCTATACAAAATTATAACAAAAACACGAATTATTTAAAAATATATAAGATTTTTACGTATGTCGTCAAATTGGGTGGCTTTCTTTCAGCGCAGCAATTGCCTCTTGATAATCATCCTTACTAAAAATAGCGGACCCGGAGACCAATACATCCACGCCCTCCGACCGTAGCAGAGGTGCTATTTTTGAATTCACCCCGCCGTCTACCTCAAGGAGAACGGAATAAGGCGACGTATCAATGATTTGTCTGGCTTTTTTTATTTTTGGTATCAGTCGCTCAAGAAAGGATTGACCCCCAAACCCTGGATTTACTGTCATTATAAGTAATAAGTCCAAATCTGGCAAGAGATATTCGATACTCTGAAGCGGCGTTCCCGGGTTGAGAGAGACTCCCGCCTTTGCTCCTAATAGACGAATTCGGCTAAGTGTCCGCTGGTGATGATAGCCGGTCTCGACATGGATTGTGAGATAATCCGCGCCGGCTCGAACAAAGTCCTCTATGTATCGCTCCGGCGATTCGATCATCAAATGAACGTCTAACGGCAGACTCGTGCAACGGTTTACCGCGTCTACCACCATGGGTCCAAAGGTGATATTCGGCACAAAAGTCCCATCCATCACATCCAGATGAATCCAATCTGCGCCTGCTTGTTCTACAGCCGTGATCTCCTCTTCCAAGCGTCTAAAATCAGCCGATAAAATCGAAGGAGCAATATGTAACCTCATCTCGTCACTCTTTTAATTTTAGAGATAAAAAGGCAATACAACCTCACTGTCAGCGTCAGCCGTCAGTGGGGAGTTGAGTCGGTCATAACGTTCCAATTATTATAATTCAATCTGATAGAAAATGCAAATATAAAACGCCGCGTCTTTTTCTTAAAGTTCAGCGATATTCTGCCCATACTTTGTTCCCAGCGAGCTCTCGTAAGCCATACCGAAACAGCGGGGAAATTCCGAATTCCTTTGTAAAAATCCGAGAATAATTAAGAATTCATATTGAATTTTAAGAAAATTTGTGCTAAATTGTCTATATTCGAGAGAAGCTGATTATTTCAGTAGCTCACGAAAAGATGCAAAAAGATTGGTATTGTTTATATTTTTTTATATTTTTAACAGAAGGGAGTAACGATGGTAGATTTTTGGGGAACGGTCGGCGATATGTTCTGGTTTTACATCTTTAAATTAATCGGTTCAATCGCAATCTTTTTTATTGGTAAATGGATTGCGGGTCTGCTCAAAGCCGGCGTCAAACTGTTGATGTTAAAGTCCAAAGTGAACGATACACTGGCAAACTTCACCGTCAATTTTATGTACTTCGGCTTATTGATTGTTGTGATGATAGCCGCGCTCAGTAATTTGGGCATTCAGACCGCGTCGTTTGTGGCTATAATTGGCGCGGCGGGTTTGGCTGTGGGTTTGGCACTACAAGGCTCGCTATCCAACTTTGCCGCGGGCGTGATGATCATTATATTTAGTCCATATAAAATTGACGATTTTGTCGAAATTGGGGACGCGAGCGGTTGGGTAAAGGAGATCGAAATATTCAATACCACTCTCAAGACCCCGGACAACAAGATCGTTATCTTACCGAATTCCACCATTACTGGAGGAAAGATCACCAACTATTCCACCGAGAAAATCCGCCGGGTCGATCTGGTCTTCGGCATTGGATACGGAGACGATCTGGCAGATGCAAAGACAATTCTCACGGAGCTGCTGAAAGCGGACGAACGCATCCTTAGCGACCCAGCTCCGGTGGTGGCAGTGTTGGAGTTAGGCGATAATAGCGTCAATTTCGCAGTCCGTCCCTTTGTAAAGACAGAGGACTATTGGGATGTCTTTTTTGATCTGAACGAGAAAGTGAAGCTGAAATTCGACGACCAAGGAATTTCCATACCCTATCCCCAGCAGGATGTGCATCTCCATCAACCCCAGACCGAGGAAAAGACCGCATAACGATCAATTGCTTTTGTCTATGAGAAAATCCACAACGCGCTTTATTCTGATTCATCGGGATATTGCGGTTGTGGATTTTTCGACTATTATGAGACTCGATCGAGGGCACTCGTAGTTATGCTATTAGAAATTTTTGGTTAAGACGAAATGTCTATTAAAAGCATCTATATCCATATTCCTTTTTGTCAAAGCAAATGCGCGTATTGCGATTTTTATTCGGTTACCGCGCATGACGCTTCAGTCAGGCGGAAATATCTTGCGGCTCTGTTGGTCGAACTGAGTCGACTCTCGGAAGAGCACGACCTCCGTCGTCTTCCAGTGCAGACGCTCTATATCGGCGGCGGCACGCCCACGATCTTCTCCGGAGCGGAAATAGCTGAGTTTCTCGTCCATGTTCAGGAATGCGTTGCGCTTTCATCGGATAACGAGGTAACGATCGAGGCGAATCCAGGAAGCGTGACCGCGGCTGATCTTAATTTGTTGCGACAGGCGGGCGTGAATCGTCTGAGTCTGGGAGCGCAGTCGTTTGATGAAAAAAAGCTGCGCCTGTTGGGACGGACCCACTCGGCATCCGACACTTTTCGAGCGGTCGACGCGGCGAGAGATGCCGGCATAAAAAACCTGAATCTGGATGTGATTTCCGCTCTGCCGGGTCAATCTCTAAACGAATTGAATGCCGATATGGAGCAAGCAGTCGCGCTATCTCCTGACCATATATCCGCTTATATGCTGACATACGAGGAGAATACGCCTCTTTTTCGTCAATGGAAAAATGGAAAACTTCAGAGGACGGATATTGACCTTGAGGCAAAAATGCTTTCTCATACCGTGGAGTTTCTCGAATCTCGGGGATATATGCGATATGAAATTTTCAACTACTGCAGTTTCGGGAAGGTCAGTCGTCACAACCAAACCTATTGGAATTATGAGAATTATTTGGGCGTTGGAGCTTCCGCCGCGTCTTTTGTCTCACCAAAGAGATGGACAAATCAAGCGGACGTAGCGGGCTATATTCGGTCTACATGCCAGGAACAAAGCTCGGCGGGAAGCATGGAGAATTTGGACAAACAGACTCAAATGGGAGAGATGATTTTTCTGGCACTACGCCAACGACAGGGTTTGAGGATGGGTCGATTCGAGGAATATTTTGGGGAATCGCCCCTTCGATTATTCTCAGAAACAATCAAAAAATATCACGATTACGGCTTGATCGAGATCAAGAGCGACCATTTGCGCCTGACGCGTGAGGGGTTTATGGTAGCGGATTCTATTTTTGTCGATTTTATTTGTAACAACTCAGGCTTCCACGAATGACCGTTGAGAAATGCAACAGTTTACTTTACAAATCCATTTGACACTGCTCCGGCACGTTTTTTTGTATCCGCTCCGCTTTTTTGAACCCCGCGTTGCCGTTGGCATTTCTATCTTTGCCCCAGACAACAATTCTTCAATCGTCAATATTTGTATTTTTGGGTATTTGCCGCCCCATAACAACGATTCATAAGAACCCGCGGACACAGCTTCTGTTTTCATCGGCTTGCTTGGCATTTGCAAGAGGTGGTCATTAATGAAAATTCAACGTAGCGATTATGAAGAAATATCCCGACAAAAGTACTTATTATCAACAACCGACAGGCAACCGGTTTTGTCAAAAAAGACAAAATAAAAATCCAAAAATTATAGATGAGAGAGAGTTGCTGATCCCGTGTTAAATTGACTTAGGAACGTTGATTAAGATTCATGGTTGCCCATCAAAAAAAAAGTGATGAGGGAGTGTGTTGCCCTCATCACTTAATATTGCGCCACTACCTTGACTTGACGATCCCTTAGGCTTTCTTCGCATCATCTTCTTCGATATTAATCTCTGAAGTGATTTCGCGAGTGGCTCGTTTAAACTCACGGATTCCGCTGCCAAAAGCCCGTCCGATTTCCGGCAGGCGCTTTGCCCCGAAAAGTAGGAGGATAATTAACATCACGACAAGCAATTCTTGCACACCAATTCCGCCCATATCATTACCCCTTTGAGTACGTAAGGATATCCAATATTCGTAGAAAAGAGCCAAAATATAAGTAACCTGGCTCTTTTTGTCAAGGAATTCTTCATTATTAAGAAATTAAGAAATTAAGAAATTAGGTAGTCACCCTATTGCATATTGTTGCTTCACGTATTATCTTAAGTGATCGCATCCCATTATTTTACTTATAACATGTTGAGGTCGCGGCTATGTGTAACAACT
>NBMB01000084.1 GCA_002084765.1 Candidatus Cloacimonetes bacterium 4572_55
ACACCCGCAATGGCTGCCAAATTGACTGATCATATTTGGAATGTCAAAGAACTATTATTTATGGTGAGTGCCCCGCACCATTCCTCAAAAAATAATTTACAACATATAAAAGGGTGACTACCCATTTAATAGACCACCAATTAAATAGTTAATACCAGTTTCTTAAGAGAGTACTTTAAGTATATGAAAATCTGAATAAATTGCAATAGTATCCCTATAACAAAACCCCCTCACAGGGCAACCTGCGAGGGGGTTTTTCGCGTAATCAGCGAAAATCAGCGAAAATCAGCGTAATCTGCGGACCAATCTGCGGACCAATTAGTGCTACGTTTTATTCCATATTCTTTTCTCCTCTTTCCGCAGAAATCTTCCGATATTGGATCGGTGCGTGACCAAAACTGTGATCGCCAGAACGACTCCGAGACTGATCAGCTCCCACTCGATTTGTGGCGCGACGCTGAACTTTCCGGCTACCAGTACGATCGGAATCGATAGCGCGGCAACGATTGATCCTAATGAAACATACCCGGTTCCCGCTACCAGTGCTATGAAAAGAGTCAGGGCGATCAAGGCTGGGATCGGCGTCAATCCGAGTATTACGCCTGCGCCTGTCGCTACGCCCTTGCCGCCTCGAAATTTTAGAAAAATGGTCCGTATGTGACCAATTATCGCGCAGATGCCGAACGAAATTTGAACCCATACATACGGAATATCGATCTCTTGTCCCCATCCCTTCCAATAAAATGTGAAAAAAAATACGGGGATAAAGCCTTTTAGAATATCGGCAACGACTGTGAATATCGCGGGCCTTGCTCCGAGCGTCCTGTACGCGTTGGTCGATCCCACATTGCCGCTGCCATGATCTCGGATGTCGATCCCCTTAAGCCAGCGTCCCAGCAGATAGCTGGTTGGAATCGAGCCTAAAAGATAGCTCGCTATGAGTAATAGCCCGAAAGAAAGCATGTCAATCCGTCCTTCGTTTGTTGAAGTGCATTCGAAAAGGAGCTCCGGAAAAACCAAATTGCGACCGAATTTGATTCTCGAGATACCTCAGATAATTTTTCGGAAGATACTCCGGGTAATTGCTAAAAAAAACAAAAGTAGGCGGATTAACGCCCCGTTGCGCGCCGTAAAAAATTTTGATATGTTTTCCGTGAGACGCGGGAGGATAATTTTTCTTGATAGTGGGTTCCAGAAATTTATTGAACTCTCCGGTTGAAATCCGACGGTTCAATTGCTCCTTGACTCCATCGACCTGATCATATATTTTCGAAATCCGTTGTCCAGTCAGCGCGGAAATAAACAGGACCGGCGCATACGTCAGAAAAGGCATTTTTTCATTGATAGATTCGACGAATTTTTTTGCCGTATGCGTATCTTTTTTGACCAAATCCCACTTATTCACCGCGATCATAGCACCAACCCGTTGGTCGGCTGTCATACGCGCGATCCGCACGTCCTGAGAGAGAATACCGGACTCGGCGTCTATCATCAAAATCGAGACATTACACTGTTTAATTGCCTTTTGCGTGCGAAGATTGGAATAATACTCGACCTGTTCTTTGACCCGAGTGCGCTTCCGTAAACCCGCGGTATCGATCAGAGTATATTCCTTGCCGTAATGCGTCACAACCGTATCAATCGAATCTCGGGTAGTGCCGGGCGCATCGTGGACAATCATTTTTTCCGACCCGCAGAGCCGGTTGACTAAGGAGGATTTCCCCACATTGGGGCGACCCACCACAGCGATTCTTGTCCGAAAATCGTCCTCTCTTTCCGTACAGGGAGGCAAAAGTTCCGTCAACCGATCCAACATATCCGCCACGCCGCGACCATGCTCCGCAGATGTAAAAAACAGATCGTCAAATCCAAGCTGATAAAACCCGTATCCCCCCATCTCTTTCTTCTCGCCGTCCGTTTTATTCACGCACAAAAGCACCTGTTTATCGACGCGCTTCAGTTGGCGACCAATCATCAGGTCTTCCTCGACCACTCCGACGTCCACGTCAACCACGAAAATAATGACATGCGCCTCTTTGACAGCGATCTCCGCCTGCTCCCGCACAGACAGATCCATGCCTCCCTGCGCGGATGGGATAATCCCGCCGGTATCGGTGATGATAAAAGTGCGACCAATCCATTCAGCCTCTGCGTAGTGACGATCTCGGGTCACCCCCGGCATTCCATCTACAATCGCCTCACGTTTACGCAATATTCGGTTAAACAAAGTCGATTTGCCCACATTTGGGCGTCCGACCAACGCTACTATTGGTTTTTTTGCCATATTCACCTCTTCATTTTTTTTTTTGAAAAGTCCGAGCGATCCATTTTTACACATCGGAATCTAAACCCCCATTAACAAAATATGCTCATATTTTTTTGGATTCCGTGCTTTTTTTTTGAATTTGAAAATCTGCGAAGTTTGGTATGAACCCTACTATCGTCAGAAAATTCACCAAACGAGCCTTCGGGCGCGGCGGAACCGTTTTTGATAATAGCTACGCCAAAACCGACTTAATGTGACGCCCTTCGAACTGCTTGCATGCATAAAATATCCGTTTCCGACATAGATGCCGACATGGGAAATGCCTCTCCCGGACATGTCAAAAAGGAGCAAGTCGCCGATCAACAACTTCTTTTTTGAGACAGACTTACCGCTATCCTTTTGATCTCCGGTGGTACGCGGAATGCGATATCCCAATCCGAAATAGACCCGCTGGATAAACGCCGAGCAATCGATCCCGCTGAGCTTTGTGCCGCCGTATCGATAGGGCGTGCGCCACCACCAGGTCAACTCCGCGTGCAGGATTTCATTATCCAACTTGTGATTTATTTCCGAGAGATTCAGTTGAAAATCATAGATTTCAACGCCTGGTGGAAAATTTCCGGCATATTCGGGAGGCGCAGTTTGGCACCCGCCCGATATCATCATAATTATCAGCAGTCTAAAAGCCGATTTTTTCATGCGGTTCCGCCAATTTTGATCAATCCACATTAATCAATTTTTCTCTCGAAATCAGGACCAGAGAATCATCCGGCAATATCTGGAAATCGGATGAGGGATTGACAAAGGTCTTGTTTCGATGGAACTTGTCCCGTCTTTCAATAGAGATCAAGATCGCGTCGTGTTCCCTTTTCAGATAGACGCTGAGTTCAGAAAAAGTCATCTGGCTTATTCTTTCTGACGATGGGATTTTGATCAATTGATTCCCATATTTTGCAGAAAATATTTCTTTGGTCAGATGGATAATACCCTGAGTCGTTGTCGCAGTTGCCATCAGCGTTGCCGCGTACCCGTCGCTGATGATCACCTCTTCCACCCCTGCCATCTCCAGATGCACCTCATTATCTCCGTTCAACAGTTCCGCACAAGTGAAAATCGTGGGATTCATTTTTTCAATGGTCAACGCGGTCAGGACAGTGCGAGCGTCCCGATCCTGATCGCTGCGATCTCTTGTTTTGTCTGCGAGAATAATCGCTTTTGTCGCCTTATCCGCCTTGGCTTTTTTCAAAACGTCTAAGCTCGTATAATCCGCGGACATAAAGTAAATGATCTCCCAATCGACGATTTTCGAATCAAACTTTGGCGCGCACTCCAGTTCAGCGATAATAACAATATAACGATCTCTTTCGGTTTTGTCCGACTGAAGCTCCTCGACAATCAGCGTCCCTTTTCGGTTCCAACCGCAAATAAGCGTATGATCTTCCAGGTCTTCTAATTCCATAAACTTATCTTCCAATTGTAGTTTCAATTTTTGTACCATTGCCGCGGAAATGATCCCAGTAAATATGGCAAACAGGGTCAAACCGCTGAGCATGACAATAATCGCGATCACCTTTCCAGTCACAGTGGATGGCTCGCCCTGTCCCATCTCCCCGGCGATCAGGGTGTATAAAGTCCAGAAAAAAGCTTTTGTAAGAGGTTTAAAATGCGGATTTTCGGGCGATCCCACCTCGTTTTCCACCAAATGAAGACTGACAGAGCCGGCTAATATCACAACCATCACGACAATGCCGATGGTAAGATATTCGCCGTATGCCTCTGAAAAAAATTGAGTGAAGCGGGATAGCCTTCGGTTAAGTAGGAGTCCGAGACGAAATATCCGCAATAAACGCAGAACTCGTAACATCCGAAATGCGCGAAATAGAGGCATGATCGCTATAATATCGACCCAGTAACGGCGAAAAAATTTCCGTTTGCGAGGAGCGATGTAAAAACGCACGCTTAATTCCACGACAAATATGGCAATGATCCCCCAATCTGAAAAAAATAAAACTGTTTTAAACGGATCATCATCACTCAAACCAATATCTATAAACACCAGCGTGACAGAAAGTAATATCAGGACGATGATGAAAATATCCGTATATTTATGGTGGATAAAACGGTCGATTTTTGTCCGGAGATACGAGTTGCTCATTGCCTCGGAACCAGTCCCTTTTTTTATTTAGATATTTTTAATAAGGAGCAGTAACATGGTGCATGTCGTGACTTAAATAATTTTGTCTGTTTACACCCTAAAATGACAAAACGACGAAAAATTTTTTGAATTGTCAAATTTTTACAAATCTGTTTGGGTCTATTCTTGCCCCAGGAACCAAAAAAATCTTTGCATATTGATGAAAATGGAATTATGATATGAAGGCGATGCAGAACAGGATTCTGCGTGACTGAAATTCGTAATAAATTTATAGCGTAAACTATCGTTTAATTAAGGGAGAATTTCTTATGAGTTATGTGAAACCAAGACTTCTAAAAGGGATGCGGGATTTTTTGCCGGCGGATATGCGCCGCCGTCAGTATGTGATATCAAAGATCAAGAGCTTGTTTCGTCGGTACGGGTTCGAGGCATGCGAAACGCCCACAATGGAATATGCCGACATTCTGGATGGGAAATATGGCGAAGAGGAACGGTTGATCTATCGATTCGAGGATAAAGGTCGGCGTCAAGTGGCTTTGAAATATGATCTTACGGTTCCGTTGGCAAGATTGGTCGGTATGTATCAACAAGAGCTGACAATGCCTTTTAAACGGTATCAGATCCAGCCAGTTTTTCGATCGGAAAAGCCCCAGAAAGGACGCTATCGCGAATTTTATCAATGCGATGTGGATATCGTGGGGGTGAATTCTATACTTGCCGATGCAGAGTTGATCCTATTGGCTATCGACGCGCTGGAGCGGCTTGGGTTTAAAGATTTCAAAGTTCGGATCAATCATCGTCGTCTCCTGTCGGCTATTGCTGAGTATAGCGGCGTACCGAAAAGCCAAGCAGACGCGATCGCTATATCTATCGACAAGCTGGATAAAATCGGTATAGATGGGGTGCGCAAAGACTTGACTGCCCGAGGCATAGAAGAAAAAAGTCGAGATAAAATTATAGACTTGATCACGCTGACGGAGCGATCGGAAACCGCCTCTCCAGAGGATATGCTGAACCAATTGCGCCCTATTTTGAAGGATTTTTCGTCAGCCCAGGACGCGCTGGATGATCTGGAGTATCTTTTTTCTACACTAAAGGGACTCTCCATACCGAGCGAGCGATATGATTTTGATCTGACACTGGCGCGCGGATTGGGGTATTATACGGGACCCATATTTGAAATCTATGTCGCCAAGCCAAAAATCGGAAGCATCGGAGGCGGAGGGCGTTATGGAAATTTGATCGGCATGTTTATGAGGCGAAACGTCCCCGCGACCGGAATCTCTCTGGGATTGGAGCGCATTATCGACGTGATGAGCGAACTCGACATGTTCCCGGATAATTTGGATCAGATTCACGTATTGGTGGGATTATTCAATGTAGAGACCGCAGTCTATTCTTTACAGATTGCCAAGCAATTGCGAGAAGCCGGTATCTTCACAGATATTTATTATCAACCGGTTAAGTTAAAAAAGCAATTTGCTTATGCAAATAAAAAAAATATCCCATACGTGGTTATGGCGGGTCCCGATGAGCAGAAAGAAAATAAGCTGGCTCTGAAAGATATGAAAACCGGAGAGCAACGGAGAATGGACCTGCAACAGGCAATCATATTTTTGGGAGAACGCTATGAAAATCAAATCGGCTGAATATATTTTGAGCGTCGCCGCCCTGAATCAACTGCCTGATACTGGGCTGCCGGAGATTGCGTTTTCTGGACGATCCAATGTGGGTAAGTCATCGCTGGCAAACAAGATACTGAATCGGCGGAAGTTGTTTAAAACCAGCTCTACCCCAGGAAAAACCAGATTGCTGAACTATTTTCTGATCAATGAGGAATTTTATTTTGTCGATCTGCCCGGGTATGGATACGCCAAAGTATCGAAGAGTATGAGAGAGTCCTGGGCCAGGCTGATCGAGTCCTATTTGGAGCGGAGAGAGACATTGCATCTCGTGGTGCAGTTGGTGGATATGCGCATTCCGCCGCAAAAATCCGATATGCAGATGACGGAATATCTCCGATATTATGATATTCCTTTTTGTCTTGTCGCAACAAAAACAGATAAGGTGAAGCGCAGAGACCTGAATAAAAATATCGCCGCGATCAAGAAAAGTTTCGGGGTTGAGGGCGTTATTCCTTTTTCTGCAGTAACCGGTCTGGGAGCGGATCGGTTATGGAGCGCGATCACCCATATTTTACAAATCGAAAATCCCTGCTGAACCCCGTAAGGAAGGATTCAGCAAGGAGAAAAAACGTTTAAAAGGAGAATTTAAATGCCATTCGAAACTATCGCTGGCATGACCCTCTTGCAACTCGTCTTCTTTTCTGGCGCGGCATGATGACATCCGCGACCGTTTCGAGCTGCACCCCAGCGTGCGGGAATTTGTATATAACCAGATCCCTCTAACCTGCATTATTCATAAGCCTCGGAGAACCAGAGGTCTCAGATGTTTGATATTTAATGGGTTAAAGTCTATTTTTAACGACATTTCCAAGAGAACTCAGTTTCTATGAAAATTTCAGAACCCTTATTTGGGCTGACTCT
>NBMB01000085.1 GCA_002084765.1 Candidatus Cloacimonetes bacterium 4572_55
ACAGATCAGCCCGTTGGTGATGTAATAATTTGTGCCGTCAACCATGTATGACCCGGTCCATGCGTGGGCGATGCTTGGCGGTTGGATGTTGGATATTCCACCACCGTTGCCCGTAATATATCCGTTTGAGATGATACAGCCATCGATATCAACAGCACCATTTGAGGCAATAAAAATAACATCACCCGACGTCAATTCAATTTTTTTGGGGCTTTGACATATAATTTCTGACTCGTATCCGAGGGCATAAATCCGAACATCGCCGCTGAAAGCAGGTAATCCGTAAAAAGTACCGGCGGAAATTATGACGTGGCCAGCATGATAACCATCTCCTGCCGAAAGAATCAAATCGCCGCCGGTGCTCTCGGTCCCTTCCTGACCATTCCCCGCTTGAATAGTAAGATTTGACGCAACACTCAAAGCAGCAGAAACATTTGCTGAATATATTCCGAAATTATTTGTAATGGGGCCACCAATAGAAAAACCAGACGAGAGCGCCTGGGTCCATACGGGATCAGTTTCGACATAGACGGGTAGCCCGGTCGCCAACACACCGCCTGCAAGATCGGCCATGTACACGGGGTCTTGCTCGGACATCATGCTCGACGGCAAAGGATTCGTGGGGTTTATGATAACGTTAGTCCATCCGACACCCTGGACGAATCTATTTAACACAAGTTCCCCATTTGCGTTAATCGTCACGCTGGTCTGCACCGCATCAACAGTCGGTTTGTATAACATTCGGAATATACGATTTGTCTGCAACGTAATACTGCCATTGATAATCAAGTCGCCCGACGGTGACACAACATCAGCACTCAGCACCCGCATGAGATTGCCCGTTGGTATGCGTGCGCTTATCGGCGCGTTCGTGTCATCATGCAAGTACACATTCTCGTGAAAATACGCGGTTGAGTAGAAGTCCTGCACCTGCGCCATTGCGCACCCGCAGCATATCATTGATACTAGTAATACCATTATTATCTTCATTTATATTTCTCCTATATGTTTGAATTTGTGAAATCGTATTTTAAATACACCGACGGGAACGACAAAAAATAGCCTTCGTTTCCATCACTCCTGGGGGCTGGATCGCTTATATTTCCAAGCGAACAAATATAGGAAGTGGACCCAGCGGATACGGGTCCTGATCCGACAAAATTAAAAGTCCTATCACTAAAGGCGTGATCCCCCCATGCATTATATGTGTCGTACCAATAAACGCCTAATATATCATATTTGTAGCGCCCATCTTTAGAGACTAGCGCATAACAAAGCGCCTCAGCAGCAAAAGCTGATTCATTATGAGCATACCAATCATATTTATTTCGTGAAATAACAGAGCTTATTTTTCTATACCCAAAAGCAGCGCAACGCGATCCACATCCAGTACCCGACCGCGAAGACAAATATTGAGCGTTCGTGTATGACCACCAAAAATCCCCATCATTATATTTTGTTTCAGCTTCATCTAATTTTGTTCCACACCACGTATAAGTAGACCTGTATGTTTGCTTTGTTTGTTCTTGAGCTAATCCCCATTGTACGCCCTTTATGGATAGCACGCTCATCATTGCTTGCAAATCTTCCCACAACCAAATGCCGGTGATGTCGCCCTTTCGCGCCATACGGTATTCAGGCGAGCCGCCTTCGTTTGGATGGGTTGTATATGCCCTAAAATTACTATACGGCAACCCTGCCACCTGCATCACATGCGCCATGCTGTCATAAGAAGCATCTGGTGGCAAAATGTCTATACAATATATTGGGGTTGCAATAGTTATCTCATCAAGAAAATGTGTATATAATCCCTGCCACCGACTCCACATATCCATGTCGTTCACAATAAAATCAGACGTATCCACATCACCCGCCAAATCAAGCGTAGTCCGTTCAATATACGCACGTTCAATCTCATCAGCAAGTATCCTGCTGTTAAGCCGATCAACCGTATTCGGATCTGTGAAGGGGATGCTCATTTATGGCCCTTGTGTTGCTTTGTAGATCCCTGTTGTGGAACAATGTCCTCATCGTATTCATCAATGATTGCAAAGGCGAATGTGCCGCCGTTTTCCAAGCTGACCTTATCCCCGTCGTAAACGTTGCGCACCAGCGCTTCCTGCGCCGCTTTTTCTTCTGCCGTCATGCCCTTGCGATAGTAGTATTTCGCCACCACCGTAACGAATGATCGGCCTTTTTCTTCCTTGATAATTGTTTGCGTTTCCGAATGCTGCGCACCGGAGAACATCGTCGTACCATCGGCGGCATTAAATCTGTATGTGCTGTAAATTGGGCGCGTTGCTTTTTCCGTCATGCTACACCATCCTTAACCAATCTTGGGCGTACCTGCCGTCTTTTTCGGTTATCACATTTCCGGCAACCGGTGATTCGTCAATATCATATCCGGTTATATATCCGCCCTCGATCGTCAGCTTCGCTATGCCATCGGTCGTCACCAGATATATGTACCCGCTGATCACGTTGATATCTGACCCATCCTGATTATCGCTAATGTCGGCGATGTCAAGATCAACGCTGTTGTCAACAATACTTTGTGGTTCGCCGTTGACGTTGATTGCCGCCACTACTTTTGATTGCAATTCCTCAACCGCCGCAAACGACTTCTTGCCCGGCTTCAACGTCTGCAAAGTCTGATCGCCTGTCACCTGTTCAGGATGTAGTCCATGTACCCAGTTTGTCATAATCCACTCACGTCCCAATCCCTGACTGCATGATCCCAGAAGACTAGTTTGATGTGCCCCGCTTCGCTTGTGTCCCAGCGCAACGTTTTGTTTATGTTTGCCGGTACACGCATGATTGTGTGTGGTTCTGTTCTGGTGGTCTCGGAGCCTGCCGGATTGATTCTGATTACCGTCCCTTGCATTGCATAAACCGTTTCTAATGATTCGGGATACATCGCCGTATTCAAATACATCGTCTCAAATACTACGCCATCAATGGTCAACGCAAATACGATGTCGATTTCATAATGAGTAATCTCCCATTGGTTCGAACTTCTTGTTGTCAACGCCACAGAGGCGGGGTCCAGTTGTTCAGATATACCAAAAAACATTGGCAGTTTCTTTTCCGACATGCCGCCTGTTATCTTTGTCTGCAACCCGCTCGTAGTCGTGCCGGTTTCGCTATCAATCGTTTCAAGGGTAGTCCCATCATACGCAATCGTACAAACGCCGGATGCGTTGGTTATCGTCAATCCAGGGGGGAGGTTAAACTCGAACGCCGCCGTGACCTGTTTTTCATATCGTAAATATATTTTACTGAATGCTTTTTTGTATTCGTTTGTCTCCGCATATGTGAGATTCCAACCGCCACCAAATGCCTTGTTTGTCAGCGTTCCGTTGGCGTCGCTGATAACCGGTACGGTGAGTTCTGCATTATACGTGGTGAGCTGTTGTAAGAGGTTTTCGGCATTTTGGGAAAAACAGATTAGTTCTCTGTTCAACTGCTTACGGAAATAGATGTCGAGGCCCGCCCTGATTTCCTGCGGAGTATATGATACAATGGGCGTTTTCACCTCTCTGTATTCAGGAGATGTCCCGATCCATCCAAGGATTTTTAATTCACCGGCCATGTCAGTATGCTAATATCCCTTCTGCCGAAGAAATCTTTTCAAGGCTGGTCTTAATGCTCTCAAGTGGTAACGTCGATATATCCAACGGTATTCCGTTTTCCATTCCTTGCGGCAATTTTATTTTTAATTCCTGATTTCCTACGCCATTCCATAAATCAAAAAACTGTTCATATAGTCTGATTTGTTGTTGGCTCATTTTCGGGATAATCATTTCAAAGGAACTGACTCCCAGATTTGAAACCATTGTGAAAAAATCGGTCCAGATGCGCACCCTGCTGTTTGTCATCGTAGGTAACTGTACACTAATCGCGGTCGCTCCATGCTGCCCGTAAAGCATTCCGAAGAAAGTACGCCAAATGGCTACCATCCTGTTTGTCATTGTCGGCAATGATATATCGATACCCACGTCCGTATCTGCGACACCCTGAAAATCCGTGAAGAAATCCTGCCATATTTGCAGTTGGTGACCGGTCATTTCCGGGATATTAAATGTGACATCCGTGGCTTCGGCGTCTTTCAACTTCTGGTTTAGGTCTGCTATTTTTTCGTTCAGTTTGCCGATTTTATCAGCAGCAGGATCAGCCGAGTTTTTCAATTTGTCCATTTCTATCGGAATAGGCTGCAACTCAGACGACGCCTCTTTTGCCGCCCTCGAAAGTGCAAGTTCCGTTGCCGTTAAAAGGCGTGTCGGTTCCTTCGCGTTAAACATCGCATTTCCTGCGTCATCCCATGCATCCGAAAAACTTTTTCCGCCAACAACAACCCCTTTCAATGTCGAGCCCAATATCACAAGGCCCCCGACGGTCGATCCGAATGCGTCAGCTAATTTCGTTTTGAGGCTGGCTGTTGTTCTTTCTATTGCAAGTTGCGTATCATTTAACGGTTTTATGACGTCGTCTCTCAGGATCTGGCCCGTTTCAACATGGCGTTTATTAAGTGGATCGAATCCTTCTTTACCAAGCGCAATCAGTTGTTGCTTCAATTCAGCCCCGCTTCGTGTGCCGACCACCTTCAATACAGCGTCAAAGGTTTCCGCATCATCCGCACCATCAGCCATAGCTTTTGCCACTTTTTCAAACAGCTTTTCCGTGTTCAAATCTCTTAAGTCTTTAGAGGTTATCCCAAGAGTTCCGAATGCATTAGCAAGTTGTTTATTGCCTGATAACGCTTGCGCTTGAGCCTTTTGCACATACAAAACGGCCTGCTCAAATTTCCCGAATTCAATTCCACTCTCTCGCGACATGACTTGTAAAGACTGCAAGGACTCATAACTCAAATCGAGTTTATTGGATAAGTTGTCAATAGTGTCAGCGGTGTTCATAGCATTGTTTGCGAATCGAACCATTGCGCCAACAGCAAAAGCCCCGCCAATCGCGCCTGCGAGTGCTTTTAGTTTTGTGCTTTTGAATTTATCAACAGACTGCCCAGCCGATGCAACACCGGCTTTGAATTTACTAGGGTCAAGCCCCATTGTTGCGGTTATTTTTGCTTTGGACATAATTTACTCATTTAAAAAGTCAACTTCTCTATCACTCATAAGGGCCTTGTCGTTGTGGTATGCACACCTGCACGCATTCCACGCGAAGGCATCCGAACAAATCACCTGCCAAACCTCTTCGCGTGAATGGCACACCCCGTCTTTCAACAAAATCCATGCGTAAAGCCAGGGCCATGGGGCACGGGCTGAGCCCGTTTCTGCATCATTGCGCAAAGGGGTAGCCTCGTAGTACGCAAGATATTCAGTAAATGTCTTCACCTCCGCATCAAAATTCTTCATATCGAGGGTTTCGCCCCATGCCGCAAAGTCGGCTTCCGTGATGTCATAAAGTGCGGATTGTGCATCCTTGGCGTTTGCGTGACTACAGATAAATACGGCCACAGACAGAGCGCCCATATCGGTGCATGGTTCATCCGCAATGATTGGGGAGTCCACAGACGCCAACAATCGGGCATGTCCCAGGGTAAAAGGATGCAACGGCAAGCCCAAACAATGAAAGGCCTGCCGATCCAATCCTGATATATAACATTGTTGCAACATTCCCTATGCGTCCAGCACTGCTTGCATTGAATCAGGCCGGTCCAACGTAAATACGACCGTGGTAATTTTGGGGCCATGGACAATGGGAGCAGATTTTACCCGCCAGTTTACAGCCGCAACCGCATTTGGGGCCGTTACCGCAACAAAATCATTCGGGGAAAATGGATCAATGGTGCCATCCGTTTCAATCATTGAATCCAAGACTAATGTTTCGGTGGGATTCGTCGAAATCCATGTTACCACCTCGTCCTGTTCGCCTCTGATTTCCTCGGTGGTATCTTCCCGAGCGTGGGTGCAACCGTCGCCCTTGATCTGATAACCAACAAATTCGAGGGCACCAAACCCTATTTTAAACTGTTTACCTTTTTGTACTACTGACATTGTTTTATCTCCTTATTCTGAGTTCTATTGAGCCTTATTCCAGACTTTGAGCCGTTCGCAACACCTTCCACGGGTAGATATAGATCGTCCCGTTGGTGTGCGTAAGTTTTACCTGTACACGCGGATTGGCGTTGGTCGGGGTGGTTAGCTGTATGCCCCACAACCCGGCGGCGGCATCGCTGACATTTCCGGTATAGACAAGGTTGGTGGTGATGCTGCCCAATCTCAATTCAACGGTAATGTCCGTCAAGTCCTGGACGGTGCCCGTGCCGCCAATCAAACACAGATTGTTGGTAAGATTCAGTGTCGTTGACTTATAAAAATCACCACCCGGCACAAAGGCATTTGCGCTATCGGTTCGGATATTGGTGATGGCCGTGGTGGCAGGATCAAGCTGGGCATAGACAGGACCGGCACAACAGACCAGTACTAAAGCAAATATTATAAGCGTTTTTTTCATGATATAGGCTTCTCCAGTTCACGGTTTGGTTTCGGTTCTGCGACAAGTAACGATTCAAGGCACTCGATCAACGCCTTTTGGACGATCAATTCTTCGTGGGTGCGGATCGTTCGTGCTGAAATCTCTTTTAGTTTGTCTTCAATTTTCTTTTTCATATCCGTTATTCCTCGGTTGTATAGCAGTTCACAGTGAGTGACTGCCTGGTGACTCGTAGATTTTCCCCGTGCAGGCTTCTTGTCCTGGTCCCGGTGAGAATTACATTTATACCGAGAGTCCCCGGCACCTTATTTAATTCGGTCAAAAATTCATCATTGAAAATCAAATCCATGATTTGCCCAACAGCCTCTTCGTGCTGAGTACGGGACACCTGCCGTTTGGAGAACACCGCCAC
>NBMB01000056.1 GCA_002084765.1 Candidatus Cloacimonetes bacterium 4572_55
ACTCCAAAAGGTCAAAGTCCTTGACCCCGCTTGTGGTAGCGGCGCGTTTCTGGTCAAGGTGTATGATTATCTTCTGGCTGAAAATATGCGGGTCAATGAGATTATTACAGAGCTGCAACCGGAAAAATATGATCTTTTTACCCAAGAGCAGTATATCCGGTCGCTGCTGGAAAATAATATTTACGGCGTGGACATCAACGAGGAGAGCGTCGAGATTACCAAGCTCTCGTTATGGCTCAAAACCGCTGTCAAAGGGAAAAAACTCACGAATTTGAAAGACAATATCAAGTGCGGGAATAGCTTGATTGACGATCCTGACATCGCAGGGGAAAAGGCGTTCTCATGGGATCAAGAATTCCCGGAGATCATGGGGAGCGGTGGGTTTGATGTGGTTGTGGGGAATCCGCCTTATGGAGCTGAATTGTCAAAAAATGACCAAATTCATCTAAGCAGAAAGTTTTATATTGGCTCTACAGATACAGCAATCTTGTTTATCAAACTTTCTTATGGATTAATAAAAACCAATGGTTTCTTAGGTTTTATTATCCCCAAAGCTTTTACTTTTTCCTCAAATTATAAAAAGATACGGTCTTTTGTTTGGGATGACATTTTGGGGATTGTAGATTGTAGGAAAGTTTGGAAAGAGGTAAAACTTGAGCAAATAATCATTAACATGAAAAAAAAAGCTAAATCAAAAGAGTATTTGTCATCGGTTTTGATACAAAACAGCATAGACCCATTGAACTACGTAGGAAAAGAAACCGCGAAAAAATTCGGTTTCTTTTTAAATGGTGTTTCTAAAAGGGAAATTGAGATAGGAGAAAAAATTTATTCAGCGGAGCTTAGACTAAATGATATTGCCACCAATCGGAGAGGTGCAGGACTCCAAAAACATGTAACAGAAACAGGGGATTTGCCAGTAATCGGAGGTGCAGAAATTGGAAGGTTTGGTTTTAGAGGAAAAAAAGGGAGAATCAAAAAAGATGATGTGACTAAAGAACAGGCTTATATTTCAGAAAATTCCGTATTAGCTCAAAACATAGTTGCTCATATAGAAAACCCAATAGACCATATTAAAATAATCTCATGTGTTCCTCCGGATAAAGAGCCAGTCATTCTTGATACGATTAATCAAATATCAATCGAAAATGATTATTCAAATTATTATGTTTGGTGTCTTTTTAACTCAAACTTAATCAATTGGTATTCCTACAGATTCATATTTGCTAAGGCAATAAGAACAATGCACTTTGACAATGCTATCACTAAAAGAATTCCTGTAAAAAAGTTATCAGATAGCGAGCAAAGTATGTTCATAGAAAAAGCCAAATTTAAACTTTCACTCAACAAAGAGCTACAGGAAAAGGCACAAAAAACGCTCTCATTTCTCCAAAGCGAATATGGGCTTAAAAAAATCCCAAAAAAATTAAAAACCTTTTGGGAGCTTGATTTCCCTGCCTTCCAAAAAGCCCTGAAACTCAAAAAACGCTCTCTAAAAGAGAAAAAAGATCTCATGGAGTTTTTTGACGCAGAAAAAGCCGAACTCTCGGAATTAAAACAAGAGATCGATCGCCAGGATGCGATTATTGACGAAATGGTTTTCGATCTGTATGAGCTGGATGAAAAAGAACGCCGTATTGTGAAAAATATGTAATTTATGATTTGTTAATGGGTTATGTCGAGTAAAAAGTAGAGAGGAGAATTTGTTATGAAAGTGGCTATTGGTTCGGATCATGCCGGCTATGAACTCAAACGGGAGTTGGTTGCGTATATCGGCGAACTGGAAGACAGGGTGTGGGACATGGGAACAGACAGTGTGGAATCTGTCGATTATCCAGACTATGCAAAGGCGGTCGGCGAGGCGGTCGCAGATGGTCGAGCAGATCGGGGAATTCTGCTCTGCGGAAGCGGCGTAGGGGTCAGCGTTGCAGCGAACAAAATTGTCGGTGTGCGAGCCGCGATTTGCCATGATACCTATTCCGCGCATCAAGGCGTGGAGCATGACGATATGAACCTGTTGGTCATGGGCGCGCGAATCATCGGCGTGGAATTGGCAAAGGAAATCGTCTGCAGTTTTCTCGACGCGATGTTTGTGGACGAGGAGCGTTTCCGCCGTCGCTTGGAGAAAATTCTTGCGCTGGAGAGACAATATTTGTCCGCTAATTTCTCCCCAGAACCATGATCCAAGCTGGGCGAAAAACGGTAAAAAGGAAAAAATTAAGATGAAAAAGCTATCTATTGGGCGTCAATATTTATCGACAATTATCGATGACGACTGCATTTACGTGGATAAAACCGAATATATCCATCAATTGATCCATCTGGAAAAAGCAGTCTTTATATCTCGCCCGCGCCGGTTTGGGAAATCGCTGCTGATCTCGACGTTGGAGGAGATATTTAGCGGTCATCGAGAGCTATTTAAAGGGCTGTGGATTTATGATCGAATCGAGTGGGAGACGTTTCCGGTCATTCGGATCGATTTTAGCAAAATTGTCGATCGAGATCGCCCGTTGCGAGAATCAATTAACAAAGTTTTAGACGATATTGCGGAAGAAAATAATATCCAGCTTGAATCCAGCATGAATAAGGGCAAATTTGACGAACTCATTCGCGCGCTGTCCCGGAATAAGGAAGTCGTAATTCTGATTGATGAATATGACAAACCCATCATTGATTTTATTGATAATCTGGATCAGGCTGATGAAAATCGGGAGATTCTCAAAAATTTTTATTCCGGCTTGAAATATATGAGCAGGCATATTCGATTTTTATTTATCACCGGGGTGTCGAGATTCAGCCGAGTATCGATTTTTAGCGATCTGAATCACCTGAGAGACCTGACAATCGCTAAGCAATATTCCAAAATGCTGGGGTATACAGAGGATGAGATCAAGACCTATTTCCCGGAATATCTGGATATGCTTAGCCACGAAACAGAGCTGGATGGGGATCAATTGTTCGAGAAAATCCGGTATAAGTATAATGGGTATTCGTGGGACGGGAAAAATTTTGTCTATAATCCATTTTCGATCTTAAACGCGTTCGCTGATCTGGATTTTGGCAACTATTGGTTCGCTACAGGCACCCCGACTCTGCTGGTCAAAGCTATAAAAGATAAGCCGATTAATATCAACATGTTGGAGGGACTAAAGGTTCAATATTCTTTTTTCGATAAGTTCACCTTACACAATTTTGACATTTTCTCTCTGCTTTTCCAAACCGGCTATCTGACCATCAAGGCGTATGATCGGGAGCTTGAAACCTATACTTTATCCTATCCAAATAATGAAGTCCGCGTCGCTTTAAGGGAGATTGAAAATGTCAATTTGGGCGGGGTTACATGCGACGGCATCTAAAAAAGTCTAAGTTGAGAACCGCCTTTCCGACCATCCCACTGCAAAAATTCTCAGCTCACACCCACGGACCGCTCCAAAAGCCAGTTCCCCGGGTAACGAAAAAATCACTTGACAGGTCGGATTTTAAGAGGTAAATTACCCAGAATATGTACGGACAAATGTGAGTCGCTTAAACATGATCCGACGCCCAAACCTACCGAGCCGGATAATATTGAGCATAAGCCCACGAATTTATAATGGCTTATGCTTTTTTTTTGAGATACGGTCTATATAATAGCGACAAATTCCTATCTGGATATTATTATGGATCGAAAATATTCTGACCGATTAATATAAATTAAAAGAGAGCTGTTTGATGAACGAACAATATGACTTTCAGTTAGCCGAGCCGAGATGGCAGGCGTTCTGGGAAAAGATCAAGCTGTCAAATGCGGGTTTATCGGATACTGGGAAACCGAAATATTATTGTCTGGAGATGTTTCCCTATCCTTCAGGCGACTTGCATATTGGTCACATGAAAAACTATGCGATTGGCGATCTTATCACCCGTTTCAAGATAATGCAAGGGTACGACGTGTTGCATCCGATGGGGTACGACGCATTCGGACTCCCCGCGGAGAATGCCGCTATCAAAAATGGCGGACATCCCAAAGATTGGACGCAGCAGAATATGAACGCTATGCACAGTGCCTTTAAAAAGATGGGGATTCTATACGACTGGGATCGGGAGCTTGCCACTTGCCAACCGGAATATTACAAATGGACTCAATATCTTTTTCTGCTGTTATATAGTCGAGGATTGGCATACCGCAAGGAAGCCCTGGTCAACTGGGACCCTGTGGATCAAACCGTTGTGGCAAATGAGCAGGTGAGCGCAGAGGGGTGCTCTTGGCGTTCTGGCGCATTGGTAGAAAAAAAGAGCATCGTTCAATGGTTCTTGAAAATAACCGATTACGCTGACCGACTTTTGCAAGATTTGGACAGGCTGGAACATTGGCCCGAGACCGTCCGAACTATGCAGCGCAATTGGATCGGAAAATCTCGCGGTGTAGAAATTGAATTCCAAGTCACGGACAGCCCAGACAAGATCCGGGTATTTACCACCCGCCCGGATACCCTGTTCGGTATGACATACGTGGTTCTGGCGCCGGAACATCCCCTGGTTCATGCCGTGACTACAGAAAAATATCGCTCCCAAGTGACGGAATACTGCAAATCCGCAGAAAAAATGAGCGAGATCAATCGACTCGCAGCAACCGAAGATAAAACTGGCTCGCCCACCGGCGGTTATGTCGTCAATCCCGTGAACGGAGAAAAAGTCCCGATCTGGGTAGCCGACTATGTAATCGGCTCTTATGGAACCGGCGCGGTCTTCGCCTGCCCCTACGGCGATGAGCGGGATTACGCGTTTGCATGCAAATATGATCTGCCGATCCGGAAGGTGATCGAACCCGCGCAAAATACCCTGATAGAAAATGGATTTGTCAATGTGGAGACTGACGAAAATGGATTTGTGATCGACAAAAAATCTATGCAAAACGCGTGCGTCGTGGATGGAGAAATGGTGTTCTCCGGCGAATATAACGGCATGAGCAACAGAGATTTTTGGCGGGCAATCGCGGATCGGATGGAAAAAGAAGGCTGGGGAAAACAGACTGTCACCTATCGATTACGAGACTGGTTAGTTTCTCGCCAACGGTTTTGGGGCGCGCCCATCCCGATTATTCACTGCCCCAGTTGCGGCGAAATCCCAGTCCATACGGATCAACTGCCTGTGCGTCTGCCGGAAGGGGACAACATCGATTATATGCCAAAAGGAAAATCTCCTCTCGCGGCACACTCAGAGTGGGTGAACGTCCCTTGTCCCAAATGCGGTGACGCGGCGCAGCGCGATACAGACACTATGGACACTTTCGTCGATTCCTCCTGGTATTTCCTCCGCTTCTGCGACGCGCGCAACGACAACGCGATATTTGACCAAAAATCGGCAAACCATTGGATGCCGGTCGATCAATATATCGGCGGGGTAGAGCATGCCATCCTTCACCTGCTTTACGCCCGATTCATTCAGAAGGTGGTTCACGACCACGGGCTGACCGAGCATAGCGAACCATTCAAGGCACTTTTCACGCAAGGGATGGTGCAGACAAGACAGATTATGCCGGACGGAAGCGAGATCGTCGCCACGATGTCAAAATCCAAAGGAAATGCAGTGCCGGTCTTGCCATTTGTGCAAGAATATGGCTCGGACGCGGCTCGTCTGACCATTCTTTTCGCCAGTCCTCCAGATCGGGATATGATCTGGTCAGAGGAAGGCGTCGATGGGTCCGTGCGCTTAATGAGCCGAATTTGGCGATTATACTATAATTATCAAGATATTTTCGGAAAAATGAAATTTCCCAAAACTTTTGACCTATCGAATCTGAACCCAACGGACAAATCGGCATACCAAAAATTGCATTGGGCTATTAAAAAAATCACGGACGACATGAGCGACTTTCATTTTAACACAGCCATCGCGGCAATATACGAGCTGACGAATTTGCTGTATAAATTGAAAGAACATGACGACTTGTCCGATCCGGTTATGGGCGGGATTCTGGAAACTTTAGTCCTTCTTTTGGGACCATTTGTCCCCCATTTTGCGGAAGAATTGTGGCGTCAAATAAGGGGCGCGACGTATGAGAAAAGCGTTTTTCATCAATCTTGGCCCAAATACGACCCAGCCGCATTGATCAAAGAGGAAATTACGTATGCCATTCAAGTCAACGGAAAAGTGCGCGCGCAAATAACCGTCCCGGCGGACTCTGACGCGGATGCCGTGAAAAAAATTGCGCTGAATTTCCCAAAAGTTCAGAAATGGACGGGGGGAAAGAAGATCAAACGGGTGATTGTGGTAGCAAAGAAGCTCGTCAGTATTGTGGCAAAGTAGGGGGATGTCAGATATGCACGACTTGATGACAATAAAAGATGCAAGTGTCTGGGCGTCCAAATATATAGGGAAAAATGTGACTCCATCAAATATATCATAAATGATAGGTATGGTCTATATCCACAAATCTCTGAATTATCCCACATGAAAATTGTTAATGAATATAAAAGACCAGTTTTAAATCGTGTTGAAAAAGATAGGTCAGCTTATTCAGAGATAATATTTCATTTGAAGAAAAATTAAAAGTAGAGGGAGCTTCTAATCAAAATGGAAAAGGTCGTCTATTCACCACGACATGTTCGTCCGAAATTCAGACGTAAGAAGCGTTTTGACTGGGCGGCTCTATTTATCTGGGGATTATTAATTGGTATTTTCATGCTTTTTATGACGCTTGGCGGGATTTACGGCGTTTTTAACTATTACATGCATGATCTCCCTTCGATTGCCCCGTTGGAGAGTTATGAACCCAAGGCCGTGACCAAAATTTATGCAGCAGACGGTTCGTTAATCTCGGAGCTGTTTGAGGAGCGGAGAACCCCAATCAAGTTTGATAAAATGCCGTCGGAATTGTCTCAGGCGGTTCTGGCGATCGAGGACAAGCATTTTTATGAGCATCCGGGAGTGTACACAAACTCGATCATTAAGGCGACGCTGGAGAACATCAGAGCAGGTCGTGTGGTTCGGGGAGCCAGCACTATCACCCAGCAGTTGGCTCGGACGCTTTTTCTCAGCCGTGAGCAGAACTATTCTCGAAAGATCCGCGAGGCGTTGTTGGCATTAGAGATCGAACATGCCTATACAAAAAACGAAATTCTTGAATTATACCTCAACCAATACTATTTTGGATTTGGCGTCTATGGGGTGGAAGCCGCGTCAGTTCTCTATTTTAACAAACATGCCAGTGAGATGACGCTAGCGGAATGCGCGCTGCTCGCGGGGATGCTCAAACGGCCCAACGTCTATTCTCCGATGAACGACATTGCCAAAGCTAAAAAAAGACGGGATTTGGTGTTGAACGAGATGCTTCGGGATGGACGAGTGACCGAGATTCAATATAAAGAAGCAATCGATACGCCGGTGCATCCGGTGTATCGTAAGCGAAAAAAATCGATGGCACCCTATTTTGCCGAATATGTTCGCTCCTATCTGACCAAGAAATATGGCGATGAGTTATTCCGAGCGGGTTACAAAGTCTATACAACCCTGGATCCAAAACTGCAGCGATTTGCCGAGATCGCTGTTGAAAATACATTGGTCAAATTTGAGACCGACTATAAGAGTCGATTCAAACCGACTCGTGAAGAATATGTGAAGCAATTTTTTGACACCCCGCCAGAAGGCAGCCTGACGCCGTATCTTCAGGGCGCGTTTATCTGCATTGACGCAAAAACGGGCTATGTGCGGGCATTGGTTGGGGGGCGCAGCTTTGAGGAAAGTAACTGGAACCGCGCGACTCAGTCTAAACGTCAGGTCGGCTCAGCGTTTAAGCCCATAGTATATGCCACTGCGATCGACAACGGCTTCACGCCCGCTGATGTGATGCTGGACGCGCCTATCGAGCAGAAGTGGGGCGACGATATCTGGAAGCCAACCAATTATGATAACGAGTGGCACGGAGCAGTCACTCTGCGTCATGCGCTCAACAAATCGATCAATATTATCGCGATTAAGCTGTTGGGCGAATTGGGCAGATCTATGGGGAAAAACGAGAATGAATTTATGAGTGGGGGCGCGCGCCAAGTCATTGATTATGCTCGTCGTATGGGGATTTCCGCGCAGTTGGACCCCTATCCAGCACTGGCTTTGGGCAGCGCGGGGATTTCTTTGATCGAGATGGTGAGCGCATATTCCACCTTTGCCAATAACGGCATCCGGGTGGAGCCTATTTTCATCGCAAAAGTTGTGGACCGGGACGGACGCGTAATCGAACAAAATGCAGTCCGGAAAAATGATGCGCTCACTCCACAAGCCTCCTATGTGATGACAAGTATGTTGGAGAGCGCAGTCAATCATGGCACCGGCAGAAATGTTCGCAAAAAAGGATTCGACCGTCCCTGCGCGGGAAAGACCGGCACCACAAACGACTATAGCGATGCCTGGTTTATTGGTTTTACACCCCAATATGTCGCTGGCTCTTGGGTCGGATTTGACAAGATGAGGTCTATGGGAAGAGGTATGGTCGGCGGATCAATCGCCCTGCCGATTTGGGCGGAATTTATGATCAACGCGCACAAGGATTTGCCTGTCCAAAATTTTGCCGAATTGACGGAGGGTATCAGCCACGCGGTGATCTGCGAACGGTCTGGTTTTTTGGCGGGTCCCTATTGCGATCGATCAAGAGAGGAAATTTTTGTCAAAGGCACGGAGCCGATCCGTTCCTGCGATATCCATCTGACTCCAATGGCAACGCAGGAGGAAGACTTTTGGCACTATACTCCAAGTAAAGGACGAGAAATTCATAATGAACTGGAATTTTAATTTTCTGAGGGCGCGGACATGCGACGCCCTTTTTATATAATATCCCTAACTGTTAAAAAAAAGCAATCGATTTAGAAACTTGATTTAAAAACGTGATAAGAGGAGGTTCGACAATGCGCTTATTGACAATTGCGATGGTTTTTGTCCTTATTTTTTCCGTAACTTCTGCTTTTTCAGATACATTTTATCTGATCGACGACACAGCTTACGAGGGTTCTCTCGATGATTGGAACGATGACGAGGGAAAAGCTACCTATTGGGACGCCAGAGACAGCAAGCTCTATTTTGTTCAATATAAGAATCTGAAAAGAGTGGCTCTGGACTCTGGAAGTTCCTATATATTTGATGGAGGAAAACGGCTATTGGAGCAGGAAAATAGAGTTCCTTCCTTTTCTCCCCAATCTCCAAATGAGCCCGCCCTTAGCCAAAAAATTCCCGACCATTTCTTCTTAGTAGACGGATCGATTTATGAAGGAGTTTTGCTGAATTGGGATGACGGAAAAGGCATCGTCAGCTATCAAGAAGGGCGAGAGGGAAAAGAGTATTTTATCCGCTACCTGAATCTACGGCGGGTCGATCTCGGTTCTGGAGATTCGTATCTGTTCAACATTGGAAACATTATCAATACTCGGATTGCCGGGAGAAGCTCCGCGCCTGCCGCCAGCTCCGTGTATAACCAAACCGCCGCGACATTCTATTTTACAGACGGATCTCGCTTTCAAGCCAAATTTGAAAATTGGAATGACGAAAATCAGGTGGTTCTTTATAATGATCTGCGAGATAAACAACCCTTTTTTATCAAATATGAACACTTGGACAGAGTCGTCCTTAATTCTGGCGACGGTTTCTCCTTTGCCGGCGGACAGAGAAGGGCGCAGGCAGTTGTGAGAAATTTGTATAAGCCGGATGGCATAAAAACCAATCCCCCTATTTTTTCGAACGCAACTAACTCGAACGCAGCTAATAACCCGGCGACGAGATACACGCCAGAGCCGCTCATGGATAAATTCACCACGGTTGACGGCTCTTTCTATTACGGCGTTTTTGAACGATGGGACGACGCGCTCGCCAAGGTGGTCTATGTCGATAAGCAACAAATGTCGTACTCGTTCAAGTACACGGACTTAAAGCGGGTGGATCTGAAAAACGGCGATCAATATGAATTTCCGGGTGGAAGAAAGGTTGCGATCAGAAAAGAGCCTGTCTATACGCCGCCGACTCCCTCTTTCCAACCCTCACAGCAATATCAATCGGAGCCGCCGAGCAATTCTTTGGAACAAAGCGGAACCTTTTATTTTGCGGACAACACAAAATCTCGCGGAGTGTTGGAATCCTGGAATGACGCGGAAGGGCGCGTTTATTATCGAGATACCATTGATAATAAACGGTATGTCATTGAGTATAGAATATTGGCGCGCGTGGGCTTAGACAACGGAAAAAATTATATTTTCAAAGCCGGCAAACGTATTCCGCAACAATATGAAGGTCAATAATTACATGTTGAAAGATCACTACCCTTATTATTTAGCAAATAAACCGGAGATGCCGAATACTGATCTCGCTGTGCTGGATAAATACACCGGCGAACTCGCGTCTCGCGTGGCGGTTGCGGACACCCAAGCTATAGACCGAGCAATCTCTATGGCGGTCTCCGCAACCGATCCGATGAGAAAAATGCCAGCGCATCGACGTCGGGATATTCTATCTCATTGTGTAGAGAGGTTCAAAGCGCGTGCGGACGAGTTGGCAATGAGCCTCTGTATCGAGGCGGGTAAACCGATCAAGGACAGTCAGGGGGAAGTCTCCCGATTGATCGACACGTTCCGAATTGCGTCGGAAGAAGCGACTCGTATCACCGGCGAAGTCCTTCCCACGGATATAAGTCCCAGGTCAGAAGGGTATCGCTGTATGTGGAAGCGGACGCCGGTCGGTCCCTGCTCTTTTATCTCGCCTTTTAACTTTCCGTTAAACCTTGCCGCCCATAAGATTGCGCCGGCAATTGCAGTCGGCAATCCCTTTATTCTCAAGCCTGCCAGCTTAACGCCTATTGGCGCGATTCTGATCGGAGAAATTTTGGCGGAAACCGACCTGCCAGAAGGAGCTTTTTCGATTCTGCCCTGTCCGAGAGAACAAGCCGCTCAATTTTCCGAAGACCCTCGTCTGAAACATCTCAGCTTTACCGGATCACCCGCCGCGGGCTGGCCCCTAAAGGCAAAAGCCGGTCGCAAAAGCGTGGTCATGGAGCTTGGAGGAAACGCCGCGTGCGTGGTGGATAAAGACGCTGATTTGACGGATACTGTGAGCAGGGTAATTATTGGCGCATTTTATCAATCTGGACAGAGCTGCATCAGCGTGCAGCGTATCATTATCCATGAAGATATTTATGAATCTTTTAAGGAGCAGTTGGTTGCCAAAACCGCTACACTAAAAATCGGAGATCCAAAGAAAGAGGAAACATTTATCGGTCCTCTGATTTCTGAAAAAGAGGCGGATCGAGTGGAGAAGTGGGTTCGATCCGCTGTAAAATCTGGAGCGAAGCTCTTATGCGGCGGAGATCGGAAAGGTGCTTTGATGCAGGCGACTCTATTGGAGAATGTGCCGAAGCATGAAGATATTTGCGCGAAGGAGGCATTTGGTCCGGTCGCGCTCCTCTCTAAATTTTCCGATTTTGACAAAGCTCTTGATGAAGTGAACGACAGCGTCTATGGCTTGCAAGCCGGTATTTTTACCCGAGACATACACAAAGCTTATCGGGCGTGGGATCGGCTGGAGGTCGGGGGCGTTGTGATCGGCGACGTTCCTTCCTGGAGGGTGGATCACATGCCTTACGGCGGTGTTAAGGAGAGCGGTATCGGCAGAGAAGGAATACGTTTTGCCATGAAAGAGATGACGGAAATTCGGCTGATGGCGGTGCGAGATCTTTAAAAAATTCCAAAAGCCCTAAAATTTTGTTTTATTGGGATTTTACGGCTTTGTTTAATTATTTAATTTACAGTAGTATTATCAGAGATATAAGGATTATGGAACAGAAGATTATCTATACTGAAAGATTGCTCCTTCGCCCTTTTACATTAGACGACGCTCCCCGCGTGCGCCAACTTGCCGGTGAATGGGAAATCGCTGATACGACGACAAATATCCCGAATCCTTACGAAAAAGGAATGGGAGAGGAGTGGATTTTGACGCATCAACCCGATTTCAAGCAGAACAAAGCCGTCACTTTCGCCGTCGTTTTGCGTATGAACGATCAATTGGTCGGGGCAATCTCCTTGCTCCTAAAAAATCCACACGACGCGGCGGAGATGGGCTACTGGATCGGAAAACCTTATTGGAGACGGGGGTATTGTTCGGAAGCCGCTATGGCAATGTTGGAATATGGCTTTGGAACGATCGGATTGAATCGCATCTATGCTGAATATTTCAAACGCAATCCAGCTTCCGGCAAGGTGATGGAAAAAATTGGCATGAGCTACGAAGGGCGTCTGCGTCAGAATATCAAAAAATGGGATGCGTATGAAGATATGATGATATTCGGCATTCTAAAAGCGGAATATAAAAAAAATAGATAAGCGTATGCAATCCAATAAAATAGAAATAAAAAAATTTACGTTTATAGACCTATTTGCCGGTATTGGCGGGATTCGTCTGGGTTTTGAGAACCATGGGGGCAAATGTATTTTTTCCTCCGAATGGGATAATTTTGCACAAGATACGTATGAAGCAAACTTCGGCGAAAGACCTGAAGGAGATATCACAAAAATAATTCCAAATAAGATACCTGACCACGATATATTGCTCGGGGGTTTTCCGTGTCAGGCGTTTAGTATATGCGGCGACCAAAAAGGATTTTTTGATACCAGAGGAACTTTATTTTTTAATATAGAAGAAATATTAAGAATAAAAAATCCATACGCGTTTATGTTGGAAAATGTAAAAAATTTAAAGTCTCACGATAAAGGAAAAACGTTTTCAATTATAATAAAGCATTTAAAAGACTTAGGATATTTCGTACATCACACAGTTCTAAACTCGCTTGATTTTGGCGTCCCACAAAAAAGAGAGCGGATAATAATCGTTGGATTCAGAGAAAATATCACGTTTGCATTTCCAAAACCGCATGGCGCAAGAGCAAGCCTTAAGGATATTCTTGAGGAAGATGAAAAAATTGACCAAAAATATTTTGTTTCAGAAAAAATCCGAAAAAAAAGAATGGAGAAAGTACAACCCAATTATCCTGTTCCTTCAATATGGCATGAAAATAAAAGCGGTCATATATCCGCGCTTGAGTATTCATGTGCATTAAGGGCGGGGGCTTCGTATAATTATCTTGTTGTTAATGGAGTCAGAAGACCGACTTCAAGGGAGTTGATGAGATTGCAAGGATTTCCAGATACTTTTAAGATTGTAACGCCTTATGCACAAATAAGGAAGCAAACTGGCAATAGTGTCACTGTGCCGGTAATCAAAGCGGTTGCGAGAGAAATGTTAAAAAGTATAAATTCCAAAAAAGAATTGGTGCTGTAAGATCAAATAAAGCACCGCGTAATATAGATAAACCGATCCATATTGCTAAATTGCTAAAATATTGTTTATGACAGGCAATCCAAGTCATATTATCACGAAATTTTTCTTGACAATTCCCAATAATTGAATGTATACTCCCAAAACTATTTATTTTGAAACCGTTATCGTTCTGATTGCACCCGATCAAGAAGCTAATAAAGGGAGGGGAAAGCTGTGGAAAATCCTTCACGGCTCTACTATTCCATCAGTGAAGTCTGCAAGTTGACTGATATTAAGCCGCATGTGTTAAGGTATTGGGAAACCGAATTTAAAGCGTTACGTCCGCAAAAAAATAGCGCGGGAAATCGTACCTATCGGGTTAAAGATATTAAATTAATTTACCTTATCAAGCATCTTCTCTATAACGAATGTTACACAATAAAAGGAGCTAAGCAGAAGCTGGCAGAGATGAAGGTCAAAGATAGCAGTCAAATAGATTCTCCTTTTAATGAAATTAAAGCTAACGAGTTGTTATTCGAGTTGCGCAAGGACTTATCGGAACTTTTTGAACTGCTTAGCTGATGGCAGTTAGCGGCTAAAATAAGGATAGATTCTTATGAAAAATGATGCCTGGATTGAAAGTCATCAACATCCGAAAAGACCTCGACGATTTACCGCCTGGGTTTGGCTCCTATTGCTCGGCTTTTTATCTCCGGAGCCTATGTTTGCCGACGATATGCCTGTTCCCCCAGACCTTCAGGTTTCGCTTATACTGAAAATTCTCACCTATGACAGGGCGTTGCTGGAGCGGTGTCCAGAATCAATAAACATCGGTATTTTGTATGTTGAGGGCGATAAAAAATCCGAGAATGGGAAAGATGAGATCACATCGATTTTTAAAAATTTCGGCGAAAAAAAGACAATCAGCGGCATGCCTTTCAAATATTTCGAATTGGGATGGAAACAAAAAAGCGACTTGGAAAATGATCTTAAGGAAAATGAAATCAACTTGTTATATGTCATGCCAGGGAACCGGGATAACTTATCGACTATCACTGAATTAAGTCGTTTGCATCATATTTTGACCGCTTCGGGCGTGCCGGACTATGCAGAAGAAGGTCTCAGCATAGCAATTGGTATTGAGGACGAAAGGGCGCAAATTATTATCAATCTTGTCGCTACAAAAGCCGAAGGTGTCAATCTGGACACCAAGCTACTTCGTATTGCAAAAGTCGTCGGTAAATAAGCCGCCCAGTTCCTATCGTTCATTTCCCATAATCAATACAAATTTGAGGATACAGCGTTGAGCGACATTCTTGGAAAATTGACTATACGACAGAAGATTCTCTATCCCCTACTATATATCTTCTTTCTAATCTTTTTTACTGTCATTTTTTATTTCCCTTCTTTGATGAGCGAACAGTCCCAATCCGCAATGGAAAATAAAGCGGTCAGTATCACGCGGATGACTGCGTTCAATTGTATAATTCCGCTCGATTTTCGAGACCTGCAAGGCGTGGAGGAAGCGATCGAGAACGCGCGTCAAGAAAAAGATGTCGAGTTTGTCTATGTATACGAAAAAAACGGATACATGTATACTGCCTATAACCCTGACGTTTTTCCCAATCTTAAAATAGACACAGAAGGACAACAATCCGAGATATTTGCTTTTGAAAAAAAGCATTATTTGATTGTTTACGCCCCGGTTTTACAAAAAAACGGTGAGAAGTTGGGCGGAGTGGCTATTGGTCTCTCTCTAAAAGAAGTCAACAAGCAGATACGGGATAATTACATTAAAACCGGTGGGGTCAGCCTTTTATTGATGATTATCGGTATTCTGGTCACTGTATACATTAGCGGTTATATTACCAAAAAAATCAATCAAACCATGTTTGTGATGAGAGATATCGCGCAAGGGGACTTGAGCCGATTGATCATCGATTTCGGCGAGGATGAGTTGGGAGACCTGGCAGAAAGTTTCAACATGATGGTGGGAAACACAAAAGCCATTATCTCAAAGGTGCAAGACGCTGTACAGAAATTAAATAGATCGATGAAGGAAATCCAGGACGGCGTGAAAAATCAAGCCTCCACCTCCTCGGAACAATCCGCGTCTATTAGCGAGACGACGACGACAATGGAGGAGTTGGCTCAAACTTCCCGTCAGATCGCCCAAAATTCCGACTCGGTGGTCGATGTGGCAAAACGGACGGAAAATGCCGCGCAAGGAGGGGTGAAGGCGGCAAATGACACTTTTGAAAAAATGGAAGAGGTGTCGATTAAAAATCGTGACAATATCAACGAAATTGTCGAATTGGGTAAGAGATCGGAACGAATTCATGAGATCATGGAGATTATCAACACCATCACAGATCAGACGAAATTGATCGCTTTTAACGCCGCAATCGAGGCGTCTGCCGCAGGAGAATCTGGACGTCGATTCGGTATTGTTGCAACAGAAATCCGCCGTCTGGCAGACGATGTGGAAAGATCGACCTCCGAGATCAAAAATAAAATTAATGAGATTCAGCGGGCAATCCATAGGCTGGTCATCGCTTCCGAAGAGGAGACCCGCCAGCTAAATGAAGGAGTCAACTTTACTCAGTTGACGGTCAGCGCATTGGAGGAAATTCTGAATGGGGCTAAAGCTACGACGGTCTCGGCTAAGGAAATTTCTTTGGCTACCCAGCAGCAGCGCACCGCTTCCGAGCAAATCGTCTCGTCTTTGAAAGAGATCAACGATGGGACAAAACATTTTGTGATCACTGCCAATCAGACCTCTTTGATCGCGTCTGATCTAACAAATTTGTCCGAGGAGTTGCAACAATTGACCAATCGTTTCAAAATCGCATGATCGAAAGCGATCCGCCGCGTCTGACTTGTTTTTTGACGCCATCTTAAGATGGCTCTTCTTGTTTGGAATCGAATTTGTTGAAAATGGAGAAGTAGAATGAAACAAAAGCACTTATTTTACGGATTGCTGATTATAGTCGCCCTGGCTGTTATCGGTTGTAGCCTGACGGTATCCGAGAAAACGGACATAAATAAGGGATCATTTCCAAAAAATGAGCACCTGATCATGGCCACGGTGTGGGTGCAGACATCCGCTGAATATCGAGCGTTGTGCTATCAGGCGTATAACTTGGCAAAATTTCGTCTGGACCACGCGCTGAAATTGGACTCGGCACAAACGGATAAAAAATATGCTGTGGTCGTTGATGTGGATGAGACTGTTCTAAATAATATCCCGTATCAAATCGAATGCGCGCTTGATGATAAAAGCTATCCCACCGGTTGGGCGGAATGGGTCGATATGGCGACAGCCGAACAGATCGCAGGATCGGTTGATTTTCTGAATTACACGGTTTCTCAGGGAGTGGATGTGTTTTATGTAACCAATCGTCGGATTTCCCGGAAAGATGGGACGCTCGCAAATTTGGTATCAGCAGGATTTCCGCAAGCGAGTGAGGACCATCTTTTTATGCGAATCGAAGAATCGGGAAAAGAACCCCGACGCCAAAAAATTCTGGAGACGCATCATATCCTTCTTCTGTTGGGAGATAATCTGAATGACTTCTCTTCGGTGTTTGAGAAGGAATCGGTTGCCGAGCGGTCTGAAGCCGTGGATCAAATGAAAGAGGAGTTCGGAAAACGTTTTATCCTGCTACCGAATCCGCTCTACGGAGAGTGGGCGAGAGCGATTTACGACTATCAGTTCGATTTGACCGATCAAGAAAAAAGTCGTCTGCGAAAATCGTCTCTACGTCCACATTGATTGGTTATCACCGAGCAATTCTACTATCCCCAAAAAGTGCCTTTTCCAAAAAAAAGCGCTTTTTTATTTTTATTCAAAAATAACGCATCGCTTTTTCTTATTAATTCTGGACCTTCCGTAAAGATTGTGGGAACGGAATTTGCTACGGTCAAAAAGCTGTCAAAATAGGAAGGTCTGAAATATCGCAATTTTCTCTTCAGTGTAAATATGAGAAAAATTTTGAATAACAATTAATAGATAAAATAGCGCTTAAAGAAAATCTTTAAATAAGAGTTATAACACTGTGTCGCGCCAAGAGATTTCGTCAAATTTCATAGAGCAAAATTCATTCCCACACTTGTTACGGAAGAGCCTAAAATTTTTTAATTTGAGGCTTGACAAATAGAAAATAAGATTATATCTTATTTATGTTGATTGAACGTCAAATATAGAAAGCATTTACTAATTATAAATATGATTTAAATTAGAAAATAATATGACAACTTTGTTATGCAGATTAATCGATGAGACAGCAAAAATCTATATAAACAAGTGGCGACCGCGCCTTGTTTATAATAGGCGGGTAATTGAATGTCCCCTGTTAACGATACATATTAAATATGTGGAATCCCTGTGTGCGTAATTTGCGTGTATGGGGATTTTTTTTGTCTATAATCGGGGGGAGAAAGGAGGCGATTCCATTGGATTATGAGCAAGGTGACCGCTCATAATGGGGACGTCTTCAAGGGAGTTTTAGAAGCATTGACTGCAACTGTTGGGAATTATGATTTGAAAATCACATTCACGTCCAATTCGTCGAGCAACACCATCAACTTTGTTTTATCCGACGGAGAAGTGCTTTATCTATTCAGGAATGCCGATGATGACGCCCATCAGTTGGCCTGGGAAGATAATCAAGCCAACCTGTTTACGGTGAAAACCCAGGGCGGGCTTTCCCACC
>NBMB01000057.1 GCA_002084765.1 Candidatus Cloacimonetes bacterium 4572_55
TGCGGATCGAATTTAAAAGGGGTCCGCAGATTACGCTGATTTCCGCTGATTTTTAAAGCGTCATATAATTCTTATTATCAACTCTTAATCTGCGATAATCTGCGATAATCTGCGGACAAATCTGCGGATCGAACTCTATAATAATGACAAAATCTCATCTCGTCACGTCTTTTTCAGCCTGCTGTTGGGCCAGTATCAGAGCTTTCTCGATCTCCAACCGTTTTTTCTCCAGCTCCTTTCGATCCGCGTCGGGAGAGACATAGATCGGCGGATTATAACGGACTACCGCCGTCGTAAATGGATAGGGGATCGCGAACCGGTCCCATGTGTTGAGTTCGATTCGCTTTTTTGCCGTAACTCCGCAGGGAATCACAGGCAATCCAGAATCCCGAGCCAGAATCGCCGCGCCGATCCGAGCCTGATAACGCGGCCCGCGCGGTCCGTCAGGCGTGATACCCAGATCATATCCTGCGCGTCCCTGCCGGACCATTTCAGCCAACGCTTGCGCGCCGCGTCGGCTGGTCGATCCCCGAACCGGTGTGAATCCCAGACGTTGCACGGTTCTGGCAATATACTCGCCATCCTTGCTCTGGCTGATCATAATCCGGGTATCACGTTGCCGCTGCGTATAAGTCGGGATCAGCATTTGGCTGTGCCAAAACGCGAGGATAACCGCGCTGTGTTGGGATTTCAGATTCTGCTCAAGGTCCCGATTTATCAGTCTCACTCGCCAGGACGCGCCCAATAACCGAATCAGCAGGGCACCGAGATGTTCGACTCCAAAAAGCAGCACTTTTTCAGAGATAGAGAGGGGTGCTTTCATTGCTCTTTATCGCGGCTTGAGTGATAGTCAAAAAAACGTTTTGCCGAGCGCAACATCTCACTCTCCGAGCGAATCTGGTAATATTTGGTGGGAAGGGAGTTCATAAATATGGATCCGTAACGGCTGCGTGTTGCCCGGATATCGGTGATGATCACAAGCCCGATATCGTCCTGACGGCGGATCAATCTCCCGAATCCCTGCCGAAATTTTAGCACAGCTTTGGGAATCATGTATTTCTCGAATGGATTCAGCCCCTTTTTTGCCAACGCCTCTTGATACGCTTCAGTCAGCGGCTCGTCCGGCACGAGAAAAGGCAGTCGGGTAATAATCAACACTTCCAGCGATTTGCCCGGAATGTCCACGCCCTCCCAAAAACTGTCAGTCCCAAAAAGGACCGCGTTGCCGCCTTCATCTTTGAACCGATTCAGCAGGCTGGTGCGAGACCCATCCTGTCCCTGTCCCAACAACATGATTCGTTTGCTCTCAAAATCGTGCTTAACATTATGATATACTTTGTTTAACATACCATAAGAGGTGAATAGAGCAAGAGTTCCGCGTCTGGAGAAAAAGGTCATGCTTTTGAGCAATTCCCCCACATGTTCGGTGTATGACTGGCTTTTCGGTTCAGGCAAATAGGAGGGTGCCAAGATGAGCGATTGATGCTCGTAATCAAAAGGCGACCCGACCTGCTTGGAGACGACACGATCCTTTTCCGTGAGCGATTCGACCGAGACAAGCTCGAGACCCACCCGTTCGTTAAAAAATTTAAATGACTGGTTCACGGCAATCGTGGCGGATGTGAACACAATCGACTTGAGATTGTCATACAACTTCTCTTTGAGGATCGGCCCGACTTCCAGAGGCGCGCTGCGCAAACATGAGTCAAAAGAGTCCGATTTTCTTGCCCCCTCCAGCCAGTACACATGGAGTTCTTCATCCGGCTTAAAAAAGAAATCTAAGGTATCGATCAACCCTTGGATGTCTCCGATCCTGCCAGCCGTCTCCTGCCGCAGGGTCTCGTAGTGATCGATCCGGCTACTGTCTTCGTCCTCCAAACCTTCTTTCAGCCGATCCAGGTGCTGTTTCAAACTTTCAAGATGAATTTTCAAATCATCTGTGGGATCTTTAAATTTAGAAAAGAAAGGATGATTGGACAGCAATCTTATTTTTCGCGCGCCTTTATACACCTTAGCCGATTCCAAACCTCGAATAAAGTCCGTCAGGTTTTGGAAATACGCCATGCTTTCTTCCCATAATTTATGAGAATCCGTTACGGTCTGAAATATCAGGCTTTGCATCATACCTTTCCAATTCAAATCCGATCGGGACATAGCGACTGCCTGCCGCAACTTCACCAATTGACCCGTCTCGCCCCGAGCCGTCTTGGTGTATAAACGCTGCGAAATCGCCTTTAATGTCCAAACAGACAAGGAATTTCCGAGAAAATCGGTCGCGACCCGCTCCAAATTATGCGCCTCATCGATAATCAGTCGGCTGTACTGATCCAGTGCTGAGTTTTCGCTTTGGAGATCGGAAAATAGGAGAGAGTGATTCACCACCACCAAATGCGCGTCGCTTGCCTGCCTTCGGATGTTATAGAGAAAGCAGGAGCCATTATGAAAATGGGGGCATTCACGGCTCGAGCAATTGCTGGTATCCGCGTTAATTTTTGTCCATAACGACGGGTGTTGATAGACCTTGAAGCCATTGCATTCCGTGACGTCGCCGCTTGTTGTTTCCTGCGCCCAAACGACCAGCGGGAGCAGGTGTTGCCGCTCATCAGGGATCAACTCGACATCCAGATTCTGCAAAACTTCATACCAGCGTCGACGACAAATATAATTATTCCGTCCTTTCAGCAAAACCGCCTTGAAATTTTTGTCTAAATACCGATGCAGAGTAGGGATGTCCTGATAGAAAAGCTGCTCCTGCAAGTTCTTGGTATTTGTGGAGATCACCACGCGTTCTCCGCGGCGGATAGCGTTCAATATCGCGGGAATCAGATAGCCGATAGACTTCCCAGTCCCAGTGCCGGCTTCCACGACCAGAAATTGATTGCGATTAAACGCCTCGCCTGTCAGGAAGCTCATCTCTTGTTGTTGGGGGCGAACTTCGTATCCCTCCATACGTTCACTGAGCCGCGTCAATCCCTCTTGAATTTCCTTTTTGGCGATCCGGGTGGGGTTGTCAAGCTCCTGACAACTGCCGTTGCCAAAGACATTGTCCGCTCTGATCAATTCCTCTTTATTATAGGTCTTTGCGCCGATTTTCCGTGACAGCGCGTATTTTTTCGACCGTTCCAGGCTGAGTTTCAGCAGATCATTGAAAGGCCAGTCTGCGCCTGTGACCACAGTCTTGATCAGATTGAACGTACTCAGATCGATCGTCTCCCAACGTTTGATCAGGGAGTAGAGCAGATATGCCGCGCCTTCTGCGTCGTCAAAAGCACTGTGCGCGTTTTCCAGCCGGATATTAAAATAGCTCAATAGAGAGGAGAGGCTGTGGTGGCGCATCTGCGGAACAATGAATTTCGACAATTCAAAAGTGTCGTACACTCTATTCGACATTGGGGTCCTCATACCCAAATCCGCCATGGATCGCTCAAGAAACCCGACGTCAAAAGGCGCGTTATGAGCGACTAACGGAAGGTTCTCAATAAATTTTAAAAAATCTGGCAGCACCTGCTCGATCCGCTGAGCACCGCTGACATCCTCCTTTGTAATGCCGGTCAGCCGGGTGATATGATACGGAATCTGGACTCTCGGATCGACCAATTGGTCAAACTCATCTGTGATCGATCCGTCGATCACTTTCACCGCGCCGATCTCGATGATGCGATTCTCTCTCGGATTCAGCCCGGTTGTCTCTAAGTCAAAAGCCACATAATGCAGCGGAATGGGATTCGTCTCTTTCACAGGGTTAGTCCTTTCTCGCAATAATTTAAGGTGCTTGTCATTCAGGACAAGACATGAATTCTCAGTTCATCAAGTCATTTCTTTCATTGTTTGAGCCGATTCGTTCAAATTTTGCACGCTCAAATTTGTTTGATTTATCCCAGCCGCGACATCCTTAAACCCGGCGTTGATAGAGTTTATGGCGTCCACAACCTGCTGAATCGCGGCGGCTTGTTGTTGGATATTGACCGCGACCTGCTGAATATTCTCCGACGAGCCGCTGATCGACTCAGACAAAATTCGGAACGTCTCGCCCGTTTTTTGCGCGGACGCAACGCTTCTATCCACCATCCTTGTTCCCTCTTCGGTCACCATCACCGTCGAATTGGTCGCATTCTGAATCTTTCCAACCAAAGCGTTGATACTCTCCGCTGATTTTTTGCTCTGATCCGCCAACTTACGAATCTCCGACGCGACAACGGCAAATCCTCTGCCATGTTCTCCAGCTCTCGCGGCTTCCACCGCTGCGTTCAACGACAACAGATTGACCTGGTTGGAAATATCTCGCACAATATCCGTGATATTTCCGATCTGACCCGTATGCTCGCTCAATTGCAAAATCTGCTCGGCAATATCCTTCACCTTTTGCTTCAGCCCATTCATATCATTGAGAGTGGCCTCCACGATGGTCCCGCCCTTTTTCGTCAGATCGACCGCTTCTCGACTGATAATGGCGACGGATTGAATCTGATCCGAGGATCGACTTGAGGAGACTCCCAGCTCGTCCATGGCCGTGGTCGTGACGCCGACCGACTCGCTCTGCTGATAAATAATCCGCTCCTGCTGATTCGCCGAGCTTGCCATCTCGTTCGCGGCAGAGGAGATGTTTGACGCGCTTTCCGCAATGGGTCTGGTCACAGTGCTGGAGATATAGATGATTATCCCAATCAATATCGGAATAAAAATCAGAATAATAAGAATAATAAAATTTCGAGTTTCGTTTGCAGATTTCATTATTTCGGACATGGGAATCGAGACATGAAACGCCCAGGGCGTGGAAGAATAACCCACATAAATCGGCACATAAAAATAGAGAAATTCCTCTGCATTGATAACAGACTCTCGATAGCTCACATAAGGATCGCCCCTCTGAAGTGCTTTCAACTCTCTCTCCGCCTTTGCCCGATCCCCAACCACGTCAAGCAAGTTTTGACCAACCAACTTTATATTCGGATGCACCACGATCGTGCCGTCGTTAGCGATAATCCCGCCATACCCGGTATAGAACAGGACGATCTCACCAATCATTTCCTCAAAAAGCGACAACCTTAGATCGACTCCAGCAACGCCTGCCATTTTCCCTTGATAAAAAATCGGCACAACCAAGCTGGTAATAAAAGTCTGCCTGCCGTTTATATTGTAATAATAAGGATTCGTGAGGGTCTCCTCGCCGGTCTGTTTTGCCAAAAGGTAATAATCGCCCACGCCGGGAACGTCGTAATTGACCAACGGCTCCAAATCAACGCGCGCGCCGTTCCGATACCAATAGGGAATAAATCGACCCGTCTCGTCATGCCCGGGCTGGTTCACATATTGGCTATCCATGTTGTCAAACGCGTTTGGTTCCCAGCAGGTCCAAACGCCCACAAAATTTTGATCGCCCTCCAGAATTCTCTTTAAAATCTGGTTGACATTTTCCCGATTTTGATGCGCGCCGTTTTTCAGTGCCTCCAAAACTTGCGCCAATGTGCGCGCCGCGTCGATAGCAGTCTCCAACTCGGCTTCCACCACATTGCCGTAACGGTACGCCACATCCTCCGCGCCCTGCAACGTCAACTCTCTTGAGATACTTCTCACCCGAATCGTCACAATAAGCGTGATCAAAATCATCATAAAAATCACGATCCCGGAGATAGGGAACAAAAATCTATCCCGAAGTTTCATACGCTTTTTACTTTCCATTTTTTGTTCTCCTACTTCAACTATCCAATTCCAAACGTCGTTTTTAATTTATCAATATTCTTCATAATATGATCTGTTTTGGTTAAAACCACAACAATTTTCTGATAATGCAAAATATTGTCAAAACGTAACGCGCGTCCTCTCCTCTCCTTGAGCCATTTTTGGGCGGGCTGATAACCGCTCATTCGTGACAAGCGGCTTTTTATCGATTGTTCGTATTTCGGTTTACAGAGGCGAGTAGGGCGCGTTTCGCCATCTCAGTCGGGGTCGTCAAAATAGAGGCGAAAAGCGCGCATTCATATGTGCAAGCGCAACTGCCTTCTCGGATCGCCCGCCGTATCTTATCCGCTTGTGGGGAACAAAGCAGACGACTCAGCGTGAGGTCTCGCTCTCGCAGATTTCCCATATAGGTTGCGCCGGGTATCAAATGCGTCATCTCACAAGGCAACACGTCGCCCCGTTCGTTGATCACGACGAATTTATCTCCCGCGGCGCAGTGGCAAGATGTGGCTTTTCCGCGCATGATATTTTCTATCTGATCCGAGACAGCTCGCGCCATCTCGGATTTCAAGCGATCCGTATAATTTCGGTCGCCTGTGCGATCCGATTGCCAATGCGCCGCCCACTCTCGATATTGCTGAACATCGATCTTTCTCACCAGGGGGTCTCGAGTCGTTCCTCTGACTAAGATTAAATTTTTCCGATCCGGCTCAAGCTGCTCGGATATATAATCGTGAACCTGAGAAAGCGCGTCTTGATTAGCCGAAGAATAGACCGTATCCACAGTGAGAAATATGCTTTCATACTCGCGTTGGAGTTGTTTTAGTCCTCTGTATGTCTCGTTCATCCGGTCGAACGCGCTTGTGACTCCGCAAAATCGATCATACGATTTCCCGATCATATCCAAAGAAAAATGAACGGTTAATTTCGTTTTATTTTTCCGAGAATCCGCTCGGGAAAGAACCCTCTCAATCGCGTCTACTGTTCTATTCGGAAAGCTACCAGTCGTATGTATCGAGAGGCCAAGGGGTTTGCTCTGGTTCAGATAGGCGGTCAAAATTTGATCCAAATCCCGTCGGACAAAGGGCTCGCCTCCGGTTATTGTCACCTGCCAGGGATAGGGATGACGTCGGGCAAGGATCGCGATTTCTTCAGCCGACAGTTCATGGGTTGGGTCCGCTTGATCGGACTGTTTCCAATAAAAGCACGTCGGGCATCGATACGGACAGCGAGCCGTGACAAAGTGAACTAAGTAGATGGGATAATGCGGTCTTAAGTAGGATTGAAGATAGCGATAGCGCGTCACGCTATTTTTGATAAAATCCGTTGCCATAGCGTCTCCATTTTTAACAAAGAAAACGCGGTTAAGCGATATCCACGACAAAGGCTTTATATCCCGCCTTTTGGATCGCTTCGGCGACCTCTTTTGTTCTATCGGGACATAGCGCGATTACGGCTCCACCACCGCCGCCGCCAGTCAACTTTGCTCCCAATGCTCCGTTGGATCGGGCAATACTCACGATCTCCTCGATCTCCCGAGTAGAGACCTGGAGCGCGTTCAACAAGCCTTGATTCACATTCATCAACTCGCCCAATTTTTCCAGATCGTATGAGCGGATCGCGTCAGCGGCTTCGATCGTCAGCATATCGATCTGCTCAAAAATTCGGTCGTAAATGGCTCGATTATCTTCCCATAACCGGCGCACCTTTGCCACCATTTTTGCGGTGAGACTCTCCACCCAGGTCAAACCGACCACAATGGGCAGGCTTTTTTCTTTTTGAGGGGGATCCATGATGAGCGTTTCCATCTTTGGGGGATCTCCTTTTTGGAACAGCAAAAAACGTCCGTATGTCGCCAGAGTATTATCGATACCAGACGCCGCGCCATGCACGATAGTCTCGGATTCGTATGCGAGATCGCAGACTTCTTCGTCGTCAAACGGGATTCCATAATGACGGGTAAGTGCTCGGATAATCGCGACCGCAAGCGCGGCTGATCCGCCCAGACCCATTGCCCGTGGGAGGTGCGGAAACATCTCGATCCGCATATCACGATCATGGAGATCGAGCCGGTTCAATATCCGATCCAATGCCTGAAATATAGAGAATTTATGTTGCTTTTTCTTATCCAGCCGCTCTTCCACGCCCCAACGAGGAATGATCAGATGGATGCCGTTATCGCCATCCGAAACCCTTGCCTGCACGCCCAGAGGCATGGGCGCGGCAATGGCGTGACTGCCATAAACCACGGCATGTTCCCCGAAAAGGATGATCTTTCCGAATCCGGTCGACACGTCTTTTTTTAATCCCTCAGAGAGTTCCTCCCGTTTTTCCGATTTGCCAGACTTGTGTAATTGTTCTTTCAAACTTTTCACAATTTCCTTTGCTTTCCAGACCTTTATTTCCCCGGAATCAATCAATTTTTCGACCACGATATCAAAAAATTTCGGACCTGCATTCGCGGCCGCGGCAACACTGCGCGCGTGCAAACTCATGTGTCCGCGTTGGATTCCCTCAGTAGCTAAGGCTCGCAGCGCGCCCATATTTTGAGCCAATCCCACAGCCGCGAGCAGTTGCGCCAATTCAGCGGAAGATTGCACGCCGGAAATACGCAAACCCACCAACACAGCAGGATTGCTCTCCAGTTGCGCGCCCACAATGCCGACTCGGATCGGTAGCTCGATTTTTCCGATCAGATCGCCGTTTGCATTTTTCTCCCAGCGGGTCAATGCCTGATACTGCCCATTTCGCGCTGCGTACGCATGCGCTCCGGCTTCCGCGGCGCGCCAATCGTTCCCGGTAGCGATCAGAACCGGATCAATTCCGTTCATAATCCCTTTATTATGCGTTGCGGCTCGATACGGATCGGCAAGAGCGAACTCGTTTGCCAGGATAATACCGTCACGCACTTTTTCTCCAGAGAAATTTTTACCGCCCAACAGCTCAATGGGAATCACTGCCTGGGCCCGCGCTAAGGAACGGTCGGCAAGGTTGGACAAAATTCGCAGAAAAACTCTGCCTCCAGCTATTTTTTCGATCAAAGACGCGACGCCCTCGCATAAGCTGTTCACCAGATTGGCTCCCATGGACTCTTGCACATCCACAAGCAGATGGACGATCAACATGTCCCCGCGATGGCAGGAGTCGGGAAATAGACGCGTCTCGACGTCCCGAACTCCACCTCCGCGAGCCGCCATATTGGGATGCAGGCTGTTTGCGAGATTAATGATCTCCCGCTTATTTTCCATGATCGCGCGCTGCGCTTTATCCAGTTCTTTTATGTCAACCACCTGAATCTGCCCGATCAAAATCGGATCGTCGCAGTCGCAGACAAACCCTCCGGATTCCCGAACGATCCTGGCCATAGAACTGACTGCCGCGACGATAGAAGGCTCTTCCACCGCCATCGGAACCAAATAAGATTTTTTGTTGACCAGGAAATTCAAGCCTACAGCGAGCGGCAGACCAAATACCCCGACCACATTCTCGATCATCTTATCCGAATCCTCAGGACGAAGAAGATGCGTGCTATTTTTCAGCAGATTGAAATCCTCGTTCGACAGCAGCTCGCGCTGATGCAAGAGCTTCAATCGTTCTGGTATCGAGAGTTTATAAAACCCTGGGATTCGGGTTCTATCCTTATTACTATTGCTGCTCTTAGTGCTCATATCGGGTGCTATAATTGTTGGCATATCTTGTTCCTATTTCAAGGGTTCGTAATTCCGCAGATTTTTAAGAGAGGCTCTCGCCGTTACAATATATACAACATATCTGAAAATAAGGAAATATTTATTTTTTCTGAAAACGCCGCTTATTTTTGCCCATGCGCAGGATTACGATAGCGAATGGACATAAGTTATTGACATTTTTCCATAAATATTTTTAACTCTATTTGGGAATCTTGCGTAAATCTGCGGATACGTAAATCCGCGTAATCTGCGGATAAAATTTGGGGGCTATAATGAATAAGACCTTGACCGATCGGATAAAAATTTCGGCTAAAGAGGCGGGGTTTGACCTCGTCGGTATTGCCTCGGCTGCACCGACAGGGGAAGACGACCGCTTGCGAAGCTGGCTGGATCAAGGCTGTCACGCATCCATGAGTTGGATGGAAAATCATATCGATAAGCGGCTGGATCCGACTCGTCTCATGCCGGGTGCGCAATCCATCGTGGTCTTAGCCATGAATTATTATCCGGGTCGAATTTCTCATGATGATCCGAGCCGCGCCCGGATTTCTCGATATGCGCTCAGCCATGATTATCATCGAATTCTAAAAAAAAGAGCACTCGGTCTGCTGTCCGAGATAAAGTCGTGGTCAGAATCGATTCAGGGTCGTTTCTTTGTGGATACCGCGCCGATTATGGAGAAATTTTGGGCGGTTCAGGCGGGATTGGGTGGCATGGGAAAACAGGGTCTTATCGTGACCAGAGAGTTTGGATCCTGGGTATTTCTGGGCGAAATTCTTCTCAATATCGGGCTGAAACAGGACGAACCACAACCGGATTGTTGCGGTTCTTGTCGCCTCTGTATCGACGCTTGTCCTACCAGAGCCATTATCGCCCCTTATGTCGTGGACGCAAATCGCTGCCTCTCTTATCTGACAATCGAACATCGGGGAGAAATCCCCCCGGACGCGGCTTCCGAAATGGGAAATCGGATATTCGGCTGCGATATATGTCAAGAAGTCTGCCCCTGGAATATCCAGAGAGCGACAGTCACGAATAAAAAGGAATTTCTGCCGAATCCGATACATGTCGATCTTCAGCTGAAAGAGTTGGCTGATTTCACAGAGGAACAGTTCCGACAGAAATTTGGAAAAAGTCCGATCAAACGTGCAAAATTTGACGGGTTTCAACGGAATGTGCGGATCGGGTTGCGTAACGCTGAGCCTCTCCCTTTTACATAAAAAGAGACGCACGACGATCAGAAAACCCTCCTTATTTCAGCATAAGCATCTGCTTAGTCTGGACAGCGTGATCCGTCTCCAACCGATAGTGATAAAGCCCAGAAGCGACCCGGTCGCCCTGATCATTCCTGCCGTCCCAAACCGCTTGATGAATCCCCGCTTTCTGACCGGTCGCCCCGCTGCCGGCACTATCGACCAGAATACGCGCAAGTCTTCCCGCCGCGTCATAGACAGATAGTCGCACCCCGCTATTTTTCCGCAACTCATACTGTATCGTGGTTTTTGGATTAAAAGGATTCGGAAAATTTTGATACAGATAGACCGAGCCTTTCTGCCCGTCGTCGGAGAGATCGTCTTTCCAGGGATAGACCGCGACCTGATCGGAATATCGAAAATAGGCGAAACAAGAAGAGGCGAGCGCTATCTGGACAATGGTGAACTCGCTCATAGGAATTGCCTTCTCAATGTCGAAGTAACGGCGCAGAGTGGGGTATGGATCGTCGTCGTGCAGCCCTCGTGGATAGAGATTTTCCGGGTCTTGGATTTCCGCGTGGTATCTGTTCGAGAGCGACATGTGGCTATGGGGTCCAAAAACGGGCAATCCCGGAACCGGCTCCGCTATTCCGTCAGCGGTAGAAGGCTTATGAGCAGGTCGTTTGGGGGAGTCGCTCCCCACTCCGGTAATATAGGATTTTGATTGGGGATTCGCGCCTAACTGCGGATCAAGGTTGATCTTGGCGTAATTAAGATAGTCCGCTCGATTCAGGAGCAGCGCGGCGGTCAATAGCCTCCAAGCATAATATGTGGAGTGAGAAAAAGAGCCGTATCCGATCCAGGCTAAAACGTCTGAGCGATACGCGTTGCGATAAATATTGGAATCCGTGCGACTGACTAAGGTATCCATTTTCCTTTGCAGATCCTGCAAATAATCGGCTACGGATTCGTCGTCAATAGGATAGCTTGTCGTCGCATACGCCCAGGAAGCCTTGAGCTGATGATGCTGAAAACGATTCCATCCCCAGGTCGGTGTATGCTCTGGCCAATAGAGCCGAAACGCTTCGTGATACATCGAATCTCCAGTTGATTTGTAAAGTTCCGCCGCGGCCCATGCCCGATCGTCTCGATCGCCCTCAGGGTCGCTGTATTCCCCACCCCCAATACCGTCCGGGTTATCAAATCCATCCGGAGGGGAGACGTCGGGATGCGCTTCCAGGAATTGCCACGCGGCTTGCGCGGCGTCAAGACAACTGTCCGCGTAAGAGGGGAAATAGACGAAAAAAGAACGATACGCCGCGGAGATCGACGCGGCAAATAGGGCGGTAGTATGTGTCGTTTTCTCCGAGATATAACGAGGATCCTCGTCGAGTTCCGGCATATCGCTTGCCCAACTTTTTGTTGTGACCTTAAAATAGACCCCGCCATCATCCGCCTGCATCTTCAGCATCCAATCCGTTTCCCGCTTGATCTCGTCCAAAATATCCGGCACAGAGTTGGAGCTTTCTGGAATATCCAGGTCCCCGTCAAGATACGCGTCGGGATACAGCTCGAACGACGTCAAAAGATAAAAAAGAGTGGTCGCGGCAGTAGGGATATATTTCCCATAATCTCCTGCGTCGTGCCATCCTCCGGTTGCATCGATTCTGCCGTTAATCGGCTCGCCGTTATACAAAGGCGAATCCTCATGCGATTCGTGGATGATCCCGTCCTCAAGGTGACACGCGGCATGTGTCCATGGATACGCGTATCCGTTCGGGAGAGAAACGCCGCACCGCTGAAAATATAGAGCCTGGCTGCATGTCTGATAGGTCTCGACATAAACGTCAGGGCTGATCTCGAAATCATAACTCCTGCCGACTCCAGGCACATAGAGATAGTATGTCCCGTTGGCGATCGGATCGCTGAAATCGCACTCATAGACCTTTTCTCCGCTGAGCCGCAGGTCATCGCCTCGAAATGTCGGAGTTCCGGTCAATACGGAATAATGTTCGGACGCGTCTCGAATCTCAAAACTGGTCGGGGAGATATCCATCATCTCAGCACTGCCCAGATAGTTGCCTATATAGCCAAATTTTGAACTATTCGGCAAATAACCTACTTGATTGACCTTGACCGATCCATTTATGTAAGAAGCATCGTCAAAAGTGAAGCTGTATAATTCCGGTTCGGGCAGATCGTTGTCCGCCTCGTCGACCAGGTGCGCGATCTCCAGATGATATTCCTGATCGTTTGTCATATCCTGATCAAATATGAGAAACAGCTCGAAGTTGACAATCGGAATGGGACCCTCTTCCGAGAAGTGATCCGTAAAATAATGAAGACCCACATCTATCGGGTGCCTCGGAGGGGAAAAGTTCGAGCCATCCAAGCCGCTCAATTGATAATTTTCCAGATTTTTTACGGCAAGAGTATCATATCGCTCGGCAACATACAGTTTGATGGTTCGATTTGACAAAATACCAATGGAATCGACTCGATTCGGCGTAAAATCGATTGCCCAGACCTCGTCGATAAAAATATGGTGTCCATCTTCCGGCTGAGCTTTACCAAAAGAGAGCGTCTCGACCGATTCCAGACGATACGCGTCTGTTTTGAGCGAGTCGATCGGAATGGAAACCAGCCGGTATGTCGTATCCAGTTGACCGCCCTCGATATACGGATCAATATTCACAGCCGCGCTGGTGTGAGGCCATCCTTTGACCGTAAAATCGAATGTGCGACCTTCCGTATCGGATTTTGCATAAAAAGTGACGATGTCGTAATTTGCCATATTGATACGGAAATTGTCTTGGCAAGCAAGGTGGATGCGAGGCTCATGCCATGGATCTGGAACGCCTTCAAAACACCAATCCCCTTGATATGCCTGGGTGTTATTCGCCTGTCCGTACGAAAAATCGCATGACTCGATATCGTCGGTTTCTCCATTCCAAAGCATTGTGTTCTGCGCGGTCAACTGGTCAGTCCCTTGACAGGAACAGATTAAAATAAAAAGCAGATAGATTGTTTTTTTCATTGGCGCGTCCTCCTGAATACGGAATATTTCAAAAATACCTATAAAAAAAGCCCTTTCTCGAAAACGAAAAAGGGCTTAAAATTTGGTGGCGGATCAGGGACTCGAACCCCGGACACGCGGATTATGATTCCGCTGCTCTAACCAACTGAGCTAAACCGCCTTTAAAATATCAAAAGATTGGTAGCGGGGGCTGGATTTGAACCAACGACCTTTGGGTTATGAGCCCAACGAGCTACCAAACTGCTCCACCCCGCGTCCAATCTTTTAGAATAACTCTTTCGAGCTAACGGCAATCTATCATATTTTTCCTATTTGTCAAGGCTTTTTTTCCTTAAAGCAACAAAAATATCTATTTTTTTGGGAATTTAGCTCCCATTGCGACACGTCCGACGATAGAAGAGCCGCGTTATTTTATCGGGAGGGTGATTATCACGGTCGCCCTTCGCTGATTTTGCAGAGAGAAAAAAGCCTGATCATCCATCATCCAAGTCTGACTTGTCGGATATGAGACGGATTCTGAAGTTGCCGAATTCGATCTTCATGTAGTCTAATAGTGAATAGATGAAAATCGAAACTCCGAGCATCTCAAGAGTCTCCTCAATCCCGGAGAAAAGCTCATATACCGGCGTATCTCGACCGGATTGATCGTCTAAATAGCCTCCGATTGACTCAACAACTAAGGCGCCTGTCAAAAAAAGCGCGGCTGAGATGATAAATAAGATTTTGGTGCGCTTGGGCAGTGACCAAAAAAACTTGAGATAGATCAGTCCCATAAAGAACACAAGGATGCTCGCGGGAGCAATCCATGTATAATATAGCAGACCTCCTAAATTTAATTTACGGAGCGGCTCGGATATGGTCTCATGTATACTTGCCGCTTCGTCCGCGGATAGAAAGATAAAGACGCCGCACAGTCCAATCCAATAGAGATAGTATGTATCCTCCATCTTCCCTTTTATGAGAGCGATCATCCCGGCAAGTGCTCCAGCAATAAATAGGATACCGGAAGAAAACCATGTGGGGATATTCCCCTCTTGGTTCAGGTGAAATAAGGGGACAAATCCAAAAATTTTCCCATGTCCTGTTAAAAATCGTATCATTTGACCCACAGAGTTGAATATTACCAAGCAGGCGACGACGATCAATAGCAGGGTCAAGATTTTTTCTGGGGAGTTCCGCAGTTTTATTTCCATCTTATTTTATCCTACATTAGCGCTTTATTCTTAAAAATATTCACATTCATTAGCGGTTATTTAAGTAGTTACAGAGTTTATACGTATTTACAAAAAATTTGTCAAGCCCCCCTTACCTTCCCGAATCACTCTTGGCACGTCCTTAGTCAAGTCGATCACGCTGGAAGGCGGCGAGTTCAGCTCTCCCGCATCGATGATATAGCTCAGTTGATTCGGGAAAGCACTTTCGATTTTTTCCGCGGTGGAGAACGTGGGCTCGGTAGAGATATTGGCACTGGTAGAGACAAGCGGTCGTCCCAGTTTTTTCGTCAGTTGGATACAGAGTGGATGATCGGGCATACGGATACCAGCCTGGGGGTGTTCTCTCAACAGTATTTTCAGTTTGGGATTTTTGCGGGGCAGGATGAAGGTGTAAGGTCCAGGTAGCTTCATTTTCAAAATTGCATACGCATATCCTGGGATCACTGCTTGTCTATGAATGTCCATAATATCCATGCAAATGACGCTCATCGGCTTGTGCCGTTCCGATTGTTTTATCCGATATAACCGCTCTACGGCTTCAGCATGGAAAGCGTCGCATCCCAATCCATAGACCGTGTCGGTCGGATAGCAGATAATGCCTCCTTCTCGAAGCGACGTGACTATATCGTCTAAAATTTTTGGATTTTCCGAGACCTTTTTAGCGGAAATCCGCATACCATACCTCCGTTACCGATAAAAAATAGGCTGATGAATTCACCCGAACTCAAACGTCTCCTGTAGGTTGCGCGTCCTGAGTTGCCAACTTAAATTTGAGGAGTTGCTCCTTGAGATAGCTGTCGTCCGGCTTGATCTTCAATGCTTTTTGAATCGTCTCAATAGCGGACTCATATTCCAAGCATTTGTAATAAACCTCAGCCAGCGTGTCGAGAATGTTGGTATTTTCCGGATCCAATTCATTCGCCTTTTTTGCCGCTTCCAACGCTTCTTCCAAAGCAAAATCCTGTTCAGCCAGCAACCAGGCGAATCCGTTCAATAATCCGGCGTTTTCTGGAATCCGTTTGATCGCTTCCCGATAGGTATCGGCAGACTCTTCATATTTTTCCACCGCCTCATAGCAACGGGATAGGTAGGAAAAGCCCTCTTTCAACAATTTTTCTGGACGGTCCCCTCGCACAAACTCGGTGAGTTTCTCGATCCCTTTGTCATACTCTTTTTGGCGATAAGACATCTCTGCGAGCAGCAATTCGGCATGATCTTTTTTTCCAGATAAATTCTCTGTATCGGATGCGACCAGCTTGTTCAAATATTCAGACGCGGATTCAAACGCGCTCCGTTCTAAATATTTTTTACCGAGGGTAAAATAAAAATGCAGGCTGTCAGGATGCGCTTCCAGACGTTTCAGAAAATCGGCTGTGGTGTTTGTGCCCGCGTGATAATCCCTGGCGATAGATAAAAATTTATCCGGCGGAGCATACCCCGTGATCCGGTCAATCTCAACGCCGTCGCTCTCCAGGAAGACAATAGTCGGATGTCCAGAGATAGAAAAATCCTTGTTCAGTTCGATTCCTTGACCCTCGCGAGAGTTTATCTTGAGACAGACGAAATTCTCGGACAAAAAATGGATCACATTTTCGTCGGTAAATGTATTTTTATCTAACTTCTTGCACCAACTGCACGTATCGGTATAAAAATCGAGTATAACTCGTTTGTTTTCAGCTTGAGCAGTCGTCAACGCCTCTTCATACGCGAGACTTTTCCAGCTCATTTCTATCTCTTCAACATCTGGCGGGTCCGCTCTATCTTCCGCATTTAGTTGCTTTTGTGGCGGTTTTTCTTCTATTTTCGTGCATCCGCCGATTGCCAGACTTATTATGACGCCGATTAATAGAAATAACTTTTTCATCTCTCTCGTCCCCTTTATCTTTATAAAACAACATTTCAAAAAAATAGCTAACCCTGTTCGGGTTAGCTATTTTTATCACTAACGAAAAAAGCTACTTTTGCACCTTAACAGTTTTCGGAGCTACAGTGACTATACCGGTGAAAAATCCGATAACCATATCCAAGAACGTTGACGATGTGGTGATCTCATAATTGGTGGCATCACCTGCCATGGCGTTGGTATCGACGTCATTCAGCGGAATTAGACCAAACAGCACATACCATTGACGCTCCAGTTGCACGTCATTACCTTGCGCGCCGCTACCCACTTTGTGGATATGGGTATAACACCCAGCAGTGGCAAAAATCATGGATAACAAAACAGCAAGAACTACAAACTTTTTCAACATGGACCTTCTCCTTTTAAATCAGAAAGACTAAAAAAAAAATTAAAAAAAATAACTCACAACAACAACATAAAATTGACCAATATTTTTCAATAAGATTAAGTCTGTCAGCCTCCTTTTCATTCCTATTTTCCGACCGGAGCGATAGATCCGATTGAGGATTCCACAGCCTTTACCTGACTTGGATAAGAGTTGCGAGGAATTATATAATCGATTTCAAATATTTCGGCGTCGGGATGGTCCAATAATAAACGGAACCAAACCAAATCAGAAGTCATTGCCAGGGTCTGGCGCACCCGAAAGTAATCGGTGAAAAATTCGGAGCTCTGAACTTGAGCCTGGGGTAAAGCATTTTTCAACTGAGAATCTGCGAATTGAAATATCTCTTCGGTATTATCGATGTGGACAGAATCCACTCCCGAAAGCACGCACCCGCATTGCAGCGAGTCGTTCATAAAAATCTGCCTGGGACTCAGCTGAAAAGGCGCGCTTTTGATAACGGGAAACGCGTGAATGATCGAATCCGGAGCGGCTTTCCATCCCATAGGAGGAGAGAATTTTATTCGCAGCTCTTGATCCTGAAAAGCAGGCTCCAGAAGCTCTCTGTTCACGTCAAACGTAATAAATTTATCCGCTTGCCGATCCTGCACAGCATTTTTTTTTTGACAATTTATTGAAAAAAAGCCAATAAGCGCAAGTAAAACCGTGAGAATCGTAAACTTTTTAACAAAAATATTCGCCATGCCGGTAATTCTAAACCGATTTCTGATTTATGTCAAGATTTTTTTCGTAAATTTTTCGATAAGCTCGAGCTACAAGAAAAAAACCTCATTGATTTTTTAGATCAATGAGGTTTTGCGAGATAATGAAATCATGGATCACATTT
>NBMB01000058.1 GCA_002084765.1 Candidatus Cloacimonetes bacterium 4572_55
TGGGGCGTTTTGCCATTCACACCACCCGAAAAAGATTGATCGGCGTTCAAAGAGAACTGCAAAAAGACGGCAAAGATTTCAGAGCCTTTGAAATATTGAACTTAGGCAAATACGAGCGTCAGTTTTTTATGGACGACCTAAGCAACGGTGCAAGAAAAAGCAAAGAAGAAATTTATGTCAATCTCATTCTCGAGGCATACAAGGCAAAGCGCATTGAAGGTCATTCCACCCTGCACGGCAGTAAAGCAGGCAGATTTGTTCACGTCGGTCCCTTAGATGTGCCGGTTACGCAAAGCCGTTTGGAGGATATTTTTGAAGAATGCAGGCAAAAGCTTTATACTCAGGTTGATGTGCTGGGTTTTGAATTCGAAATGGGCTTAACGCCGCAGTTCATTCAGGAACTCAGAGAAAAAGGCGTATCTGTGACGCTCAAATATATTCCCAAAGAAGTCTTTGACAAACGCGCCGTAGAAAAAGGGCAGGTGCGTTTTTATGATGTTGCCTATCTGAACGCAGCCATCAAGAAAAAGGGCAAAACAATCACCGTGGAACTGACAGACTTTGTTACGCATTACACCCAGGATGATATTGAAGAACTTCAGCAATCCATGAGAAAAGGCAGAAAAGTTGTCATTGAAGATGGACAAATTTTCAAACTCGAAAAAGATAAAAACAGCAGCATCAACCGCACGTTATTAACCGAAAATTGGCATGACTGGATTGACTATTGGGCCATAGATTTTAACTATGAAGACAAGAAAGAAATCATCAAAATCAAAAATGGCAAAGGCGAAACAGAAGAACAGTGGACAGGCAATTATTTGTTTGAAAATGAATGGCAAAGTTTTCGCACAAAGAAAAACCTGACTTTGGAGTTTAAATCTGTTCCCCATGAATACAAACAGACAGGCAAATATAAAGTGATGGTAAAAGTTGTGGACATTCTGGGCATTGACACGAGCAAAATCATTGACGTAAAAATATGACCTTACGACGTTAATTCCTACTTCGTATCAATCTTTGTGCCTGGTTAGCACGCCTAACAAATCGTTCAAGCGGACAGCAAAAAGACGCCGCCGCTTAACTCAGTCGTTAGGCGAGCAAAGTTGAGGACATTTTCACGTGGAAAAACGTACATAAAATAAAAATGTGGATTATCACCATAATTATTTGTTTTGGCATAACAGGGAATTCATTTTCAGGTGATCGAGGGATTACTGTTCTTTATAAACCACAAAATGTAGATACTGAGCAATTTGTATCAAAAGTAACTGAAAGAAAAATTTTGAGGAAAGCTTCATTCCGTGAACAAACGCATATCTATGCTAAATTGCTTGAATCTGATGATTGCTCACCTGCTGTTATACTGAGTTTTGGTTGGTATGCTGGTTATGACAAATGGCAGGAAGATTTAGATACAGCTTATGCCTTGGTTCGTGATAGTATTGATGTTAAAAATGACAAGCAGATTAGTAAAATAACTGATTCTGAAATAAAAACATTGTCCGAAGAATATGATTTTTATTCGTATTGCAATAATAAGCAGCTTATACCACCTGTGGATATATCCCACCGGGATGATCTTCCAGAAAAATCGACTGAGCAACATAATAATTTTGAGTCTCTTTTTAATGCAAATTGTGGCGGAGGTAGGGGTGAATTCAATTTGATCTATTTTAACAATACTAACATTTCTCCAAGTGAAATGAATTGTTGTTATTTCTACGTTCGAATCCACGATGGAGAATACAAAGGGACTCTAATCTGGATATGGAGAATTCCGAAAGACAAAAATATCACATTAAATATAAAACAGGATAGATTAGTTTTTCCAAAGTATATGGGGATTCACAACAAAGAAGATCACATTTACGCACTTGTCCTACAATCATCCTTGGAAAAACGAAAGAAAATATATCAAATTTTGAAGGGTTATTATGTTGCGGATTGAGCAGGTAGAATTCATTAACAAGCTCTGCTTGCAGAATGGCAACCTTGACATTTCGTATCGCATATCCGAAAGGTTGCTGAACATTCCGTCTCATAGGATGGTAAAGATAGCAGGGGACTGGACGTTATCAGCGGGGTTTACTTTTATCAACTGCACGTTGGGGATCAGGTCAAAACGAGGAATCTGGTATTAATCCGCTAAAAGCAAGTGAGGTATCTTATGGTAATAGAAGAAATGGTTTATCCACCGCATGTCATTCGTCGGAGTGATCGAGGCCTATGCGTTGCCAGAACAGGCAAAACACTTTACACGATAATGGATCTCATCAAAGCTGAATGGCCCAAAAAACTCGTTCGGGACTGGATGGAATTGACTGATGAACAGATTGATTGCGTAATGGAATACATCGACAAGCATCGAAAAAAATTTGAAGCTGAATACGATGACGTTGTAAAAGATGCTGAAGAAGACCGAAAGTATTGGGAAGAACGCAATCGCGAAAGAATTGAAAAAATAAAGAAAATGGGTCCGCCCCCTGGCAAAGAAGAACTTTGGAACTTTGTTCAGAGTTGGAAAGCTGAGTTGGGGATTGTATGATTTCAGTTTTACTTGACCATAACATTCGTGGCTTTTTGATTCTTTTACAGGGGACTGTGGACGCAAAAAGAAGTTCAAATCCAGAATTGATTAAGTTCATTCAACTCGAAGATGTTGGCTTGTCAATGGATAGCCCGGATGATGAAATTTGGCGACTTGTTCAAAGACATCAAATTTTGCTTCTCACGAACAACCGAAACAGCAAGGGCGTCGATTCGCTTCAACAAACAATTGAGCGAGAGGGCACATTTGAATCCTTGCCCATTCTTACATTTGGAAATATCGACCGACTTTCTGAAAAAACATATCGGGAACGCTGCATTGCTCGAATATTTGAAATAGCAACAAATATAAGCAATTATCGTGGTTGCGGTAGATTATTCATTCCATAGCATGATGCTAGCAATCCATGCGTGTGCCGTGCAAAACCCGAGACATTGGGATAAAGCATAGCTTTTAGAAATTTGTCATTATCTGCGTTTATCATCTGATAAGCCAGTCCCACCGACTCAAAGCGACCGTCAGCGGAGTTGTAGAAACCTTCGGGCATGGATGTCGCGAGGCATCATGTCAAGCGCGCGTGAAATCATAATTAACATTCCAGCACATGAGATGGCAATGCTAGTAATGGAATGGATGTGGTAGCGGTGTCTACTTCTATCAACTGCATGTTGGGGCTCAAGTCGAATCGAGGCCGCTGGTTTTAATCCGGTAAATCCGTAGCAATGAGTAAGGAAATTAACGTTGAAATTCGATTGGGATGAAAACAAGTGCCAAATCAATTTACAAAAGCACGGTATTGATTTTGCCGAAGCAAATGAAGTTTTCAAGAATCCTTTGCTATCCAAAATCGACAAACGGTATTATGGTGAAGAACGGTGGATCGGCTTGGGTATAACTCATAGAAACGTCGTTTTGGTTGTTTACACCGAACAAGATGGAGAAACAATCCGTATCATATCAATCCGAAAGGCAACAAAACAAGAGAGGAAAACCTATGAAAAATATCTCTCAAACCGATTGGGCAAGAGTTAATCAACTATCGGATGAAGACATCGATTTTTCCGACATTCCTGAAACAACCGAAGAGTTTTGGAGTGATGCTGAATGGTTTATGCCACCAAAGAAAGATAGTTTAATCAATGTCCTGCAGCGGTATCAACTTAAGTCATCTGATGTTAAAATGGTCGTTCGACTGGTAGAAAGACTCACCCACTAATTTATTAAGCTCATTTGCAAATCGAAACTGACGCTAACATGGTGCTGCAGGCGACGGGCGGCCTTTGTCCGCTCCAAGTTCGGTGCAATTCTGAAAGGGTATCATCCCGCTCAAAGTTTGTCCGATGCCTCCCGCGCCTGAGTTTAGTTGTTAACACGACAGTAGTGAACATGTAATCTCTCTATTATACAAGGAGGAAGACATATATGAATCTTACATGTATTCCATTATTTGACGAACTCCATGCCAGTCAAAACGTCTTAATTGCCGGTGCTGGCGGGGGATTTGATATTTTAAGCGGACTGCCGCTCTATTTTGCACTTCGAAACCAGGGGAAAAATGTGTTTCTGGCGAATTTGTCATTTTCGAATTTGTCTGAAGCAACGGGTACTCGTCTCTCTCCTGCGGCTCTTCTGGTCAATGCGGATTCAACAGGAGCGAACCGTTATTTCCCTGAGAAATATCTGTGTGAATGGTTTCGGACACGTGGCGAAAATATCGAAATCTGTTGTTTCCACCTGGTTGGAGCGATCCCTGTTACTATAGGCTATACACGGATTTGTGAACAATGGCAGATTGATACAATCATCCTTGTTGATGGGGGAACTGATATTCTCATGCGTGGTGATGAAGTCGGATTAGGAACGCCCCAGGAAGATATTGTCAGTATTGCCGCTGTTGATGAGGTGGACGTAAGTCAGGCATTTGTCGTGTGTACCGCATTTGGGGTTGATCGATTTCATGGAATCAATCATTTTCAATATCTGGAGGCGGTTGCAGCCTTATCAAAAACAGGGGATTTTCTTGGAGTCTTTTCGTATCTGAAAGAGATGGAGGAGGTGTGTTTGTATCAGGAGGCATATACCTTTGTCGAGGAGCGGATGAGATTTTCAAGCATTGTCTCGACGTCCATTATTTCAGCCGTCAATGGTGAATATGGCGATTACCACGCGACATTCCGAACTCAGGGAAGCACACTATGGATTAACCCGCTGATGAATATGTATTGGGGTTTCCGTCTTGCAGGTGTGGCAAAGCGGTGTTTGTATCTTGATGAGTTGAAGCACACGACACGATACCATGAAATCAACGAGGTCATAAGACGTTTTCGAACGACGCATCAGCCAATCAAAGAATGGGAGAGTATTCCAGCATAACATGTAATGAGCTTCTTGGAAGGTCGTTTCCGTAAAATCAGAAATTTTTAGTTCTAAAAATTTATTCATCTTGCATAAATAGTCCATGTGGTTTATCATCAAGTAGTAAACTTTTTTCCGTGAGGTTAATATTGGCAAACGTAGCTCTCCCCACATTTGAAACGCTTATGAACCCGATTATTCAGGCACTCAAAATGCTTGGGGGATCAGGTACAATTGAGGAAATTAACAATAAAGCCACCGAAATTGCAGACTTATCGGATGAGCAACTTGAAGTTGTCCACGATTCCAAGAAAGGCCGACAAACTGATAAAGTCAACGGAAAAACGGTCAGGCGATATGTTCAGAATGAGCAAAAACAAGCGAGAGAGGCAAAAATTAGCAAAGTAACGGATGAGCCAGACGTGGAGGCAACTTGGTTACTTGGCATTTAGTGAAGGTGCTTTTGGGTTTCAACCTATGTTTACATCCAAACACACGGTTTTGGATGCCCTTTATTGTCCTGTCTCTATTGAAATCGATTGAAATCGGATGAACATAATGAAGATGCCCTTCATACAAGCAGATAAAAAGTGATCGGATTGATCAAAAAAAATACATGAGCAATTATAATAGATATAAAAAAGGAACGCTTTTCGGCGTTCCCTTTTTTTATATCTGCGGCAAACTATTCAGCGTTCATATAGGGATAAGTCCAGTCCTTTGCCGGAACCAAAGTCTCTTTTATCGAACGCACAGACATCCATCGCAACAGATTCATTGCGCTGCCAGCCTTGTCATTTGTTCCAGAGGCTCGACCTCCTCCGAACGGTTGCTGGTTCACAATAGCCGCGGTCGGTTTATCGTTGATATAAAAATTGCCTGCCGCGTTGCGCAGATAGTCCGACATTTTTCTCAGGACCTGACGATCCTGAGAAAAAATAGCACCGGTCAAGGCGTATGGCGATGTGGAGTCGCACAGCTCCAGAGTCTCGTCAAACTTATTGTCGTCATAGACATAAATTGACATCACAGGTCCAAAAATCTCCTCTTCCATTGTCTTGAATTTCGGATCAGTTGTGACAATCGTCGTGGGTTCGACAAAATATCCGGTCGAGTCGTCATAATTTCCGCCGGTGATAAACTCCGCATCTTTGGACTCTTTGGCATAGTCAATATAGGACGTGATGGTATCAAACGCGGATTTGTCGATGATCGCGCCCATAAAATTTTCGAAATCCTCCACATCTCCGTGTTTGATTTTGGAGACTTCTTCGACATACCTTTCCTTGAACTGAGGCCAGATCGACTTGGGGATATACATGCGGGAAGCCGCAGAGCATTTTTGACCCTGATACTCAAAAGCACCGCGAATGGTCGCGACCACCAGTGCCTCAACGTCAGCGGAGGCGTGGGCAAAAATAAAATCTTTTCCGCCAGTTTCGCCAACGATCCGCGGATAATATTTGTACTTATAGAGATTATTCGCTATGGTTTTCCACATATTTTGGAATACCTCGGTGGAACCAGTGAAGTGGATTCCAGCGAGTTCCGGGCTTGCCATAGCTGGATTTCCGACCTGTCCTCCGGAGCCGGGGATAAAATTGATCACACCAGGAGGGAATCCGGCTTCCTCAAATATTTTCATCAAGAAATAGTTTGAATAAACCGAGCTGGACGCAGGCTTCCACAAGGAAACACAGCCGACCAATGCCGGCGCAGTCGGTAAATTACCGGCAATAGCCGTAAAATTAAACGGCGTGACAGCAAAAACAAAACCCTCCAGAGGACGGTATTCCGTCCGATTCCACATACCTGGGGGAGAATAGGGTTGCTCTTTTATCAACTCCGTATAGTAATGAGGATTAAACCGATAAAAGTCAGCCAATTCGCCAGCCGCCTCGATCTCAGCCTGCCATGGGGTCTTAGACTGCCCCAGCATCGTCGCGGCGTTCAAGGTCATACGGTGTGGACCAGTCAACAGATCAGCAGCCTTCAGCATGACCGAAACCCGATGTTCCCACGGCATTTCCGCCCACATCTTATGGGCTTCCAACGCGGCTTGAATAGCCATGTTGACTTCCTTTTCGCCCGCTTTATGATAAACGCCCAGCTTATGTCCGTGATTATGCGGCATAACCATATCGCCCATATTGCCGGTGCGAACTTCCTTCCCACCGATAATCAGCGGAACTTCGATTTCTTGTGATTTCAGATCGGCAATTTTTTCCCTCAACGACTCACGCTCAGGAGAACCCGGCGCATATTGTAAATAGGGCTCATTTTTCGGTTCCGGGACTTTGAAAAACGCATTTGCCATAATTGACCTCCGTTAATTATCAAAAAAGTATCCGCAGATTACGCAGAGAGGGACAATGGACTCAGAACCAAACCCAATTAACCGCGTTTTTTGAGAGGATACATAAAAGAGTGACATTACAATCGACGTTTCCAATAATCGAAATTTTCGCGGATTTGTCAAGCAAAAAAGACACGATTCACTCAAGAAGCCAGCCATAAGGATTATACCCGCGTCTCGGCATGGAAATGAAATACAGATCGTCAATTTCGCTTGACATATCAGCTCGGATTTGTTATTTTAGAGCGATTTATTATTCTGGATAAATAACGTTTTTTTTGTCGGACGAACAAAAATTTTCTATCGACGCTCCACGTTCGGGGGAAATTCAAGAAAATTCGTTGCTATTCGACAAAATTGACGCAAAAAAAAGGAGATGAATAACTATGGCTCATAAAAAAGGTGTAGGAAGCTCAAGAAACGGGCGAGATAGTCAAGGGCAACGCCGCGGTATAAAACGTCACGACGGGCAAGAGGTGAGAGCCGGAAATATCTTGGTTCGTCAATGTGGAACTCCGATCAAACCGGGTGAAAATGTCGGTCTCGGCAGAGATCATACCCTTTTTGCATTGATCGACGGCTTTGTCAAATACGAGCGAGTCGGTAAATCTAAAAAGAAAGCCTCGGTTTACCCTGAGCGAGTTAAACCAGCGTCCAATTAGCTCTAACGTAGCGATATACATATAAATGATCAGAACGATGTATATCGCTATCCACGCTTATTAAGAATAAATGAGTTCGATTCTAATTCCTAATTTCTAATTAAGGGAGTATTTATGCGTTTATCAAAACTGATTCTTATTTTTACTGCTTTTATGTTTCTTATCACAATAGTTCAGGCTGATGCGGGAGGAATGTCCCGGAAGACCGAAACTAAGCTGGATTTTAAGGGTGCTCTGGGCGCGATCATGAAAATGGGTGGCGCGGAAAAACCGATTATTCAGGCTGAAACCGTAGTTGGTAATAAGCGTCGTATCGACACCTTGGACAAAAAAGGTGAAAAAGCACAATCGTCGGATATTATTGACCTTGATAACGAACTGCTTATTACTCTGGATCATAAAAAGAAAAAGTATACCCAAATGACCTTTGCCGAGTGGCGAGAAATGCTGGAAACTGGATTTGGGGAGCTTGGTGCCCCTGTGGATGAGGGCGAAGAACCGCCCGATGATGAGCCAGAAACAGAGGTAGAATTCAAAGCTGATTTGTCCGTGGAAGCAACCGGGGAAAAGAAGGACTTCAATAGCCATAGCGCCGAAAAAATGATCATGACTATTAAGATGGAAGCCGAGGCTGAGCAACAAACCGAAACCGGAACCGAAACAGGTAAAGGCGGCGTAAATGTAATTTCCACTATGTGGGTATCCGAAAAGGTGGAAGGCATTGATGTTTTTGATGATTTCAACCTCCTCTTAGTGGAAAAGTTGGGGATGACGCCCACTATTACCAGCGTTAAGGGTGTTATGGATAACCTGATGGCAAACAATTCCGAACTGGCTGACGCTATGGGAAAAGCTGAGGAAGAGTTGGAAAAATTAGATGGTACAACCTGGGTAAACGAAACCCGTTACGAGAGTTGGGGCGAGAAAAAAGAACAGGTTGACGATTCAGGCAGTTCCACGCAGCCTTTCGGCGGTATCGCTAAAGGGCTATTTGGCAAGAAAAAGGACAAAGATGACGATAAACCCAGCGTCCTTCTGGAAAGCCAATTCAAAATTATTAAGATCGAGCCGGCGTCTGCTAAAGATGATTTTTTCCAAGCACCGGAAAATTATAAGCTGGAAAAAACGGCTTATCAGAAGATTCAGGAATAATATAGAATAAGAACTTGCAAAAACCCCGTGATTCATTAGGATCGCGGGGTTTTATATTTGGAAAGGCATGGTATGTATAATTACATGAAGTTTATATTCTTAATAATGCTAATTTTCAATCTAATTTCATGCACAGAAGGACCGGCTATGGATAAAAAATCCTACAACAAGCTTTCAGCGAAAGAAGAGAGAGTCATTGTCCATAAAGGCACAGAGGCTCCTTTTAGTGGGAAATATAACAACTTTTTTGAAGACGGCTCATACCACTGCAAACAATGCAGTGCACGACTTTATAGCTCAGAAGATAAGTTTGCATCGACTTGCGGATGGCCGAGCTTTGATGATGAAATCAAAGGAGCCGTTGGAAGACAAAAAGATGATGATGGGAGAAGAATCGAGATATTATGCGAAAATTGTGGGGCGCATTTGGGTCACATTTTTGAAGGAGAAGGTCTGACAGAAAAAAATATCAGACATTGTGTCAATTCCATTTCATTGGTATTTACGCCAGAGAATCATATAAAAACAGCCTTTTTTGCCGGAGGGTGCTTTTGGGGCGTAGAATATTTCTTTGAGCGTAAAGATGGGGTCATTTCGGCAATATCAGGTTATATGGGAGGTTCCATGAAAAACCCCTCCTATCGGGATGTGACTTCTGGAAAAACCGGTCACTTGGAGGCTGTCGAAGTCACGTATGACTCGACTAAAGTGAATTATGAGGAACTTGCCAAACTTTTCTTTGAGATTCATGATCCGACGCAAGTCAATGGTCAGGGACCGGATATTGGAGAGCAATATTTATCTGCTATTTTTTATGAAAATGACGATGAAAAAGAAATTATTCATAAGTTAATAGATATACTTGGAGCTAAAGGTTATAAAATCGTAACAAAATTATTTCCCGCCGATACATTTCGGAAAGCCGAAGAATATCATCAGGATTACTACGAAAAGAAAAAACAGACTCCATACTGTCATGTGTACAAAAAGAAATTTTGAAATATTGTTCTGATGGGTGCGGGATATTGTCCTGAACCGGCGTCTGCTACGTTATTTATTTTTGGGATGGAGAAATATGAGCTACTTCTCCATCCATAATTTTATCTTACTTGATCGCTTCAAGAGCTACTTTTCCTTTAAATGAACCAGAACCCCGCCGCCGTAAAAACTCATGTGAACCTCCGCTTAATCGTGAATATTTGAATCCACACCGCACATTTGAGACATGTCCAAGATTCGCTTAAATCTAGAAATTCATACAACCAAGCGTAACTTATCACATTGTCCGAATTTTCCGGCTATCCGATTTCCGAGAGAATCGCTGTAAAGTGTCGTAAGAATGGGGGCTCATAAATTATTTTTAACCCCTTGAGAGCGTCAATATTTTCCTTGATCCGAACCAACGCGTCTGCCGCGTATTCCAGATGCGAGGCAGTATATACCCGACGAGGAATAGCCAGCCGCACCAGGTCCAGGTCAGGATATATCCATTCTCCAGTTTCTGTGTGCCGCGAGGCAAACATCATGTTCCCGACCTCGACTGCGCGAACCCCGCCTTCCCGATAAAGAGCGACGGTCAACGCTTGTCCGGGAAATTGGGATTGCGGAATATGGGTGACCAGTTTCTTGGCGTCCACATAGATTGCGTGACCCCCGAACGGCTTCATAACCGGAATGCCCGCTTGATCGAGCAGCCAACCTAAATAAGCGGTTTGTTGGATGCGATAATGCAGATAGTCCTCTTGCAACACCTCTTCTAAGCCTCGGGACATCGCCTCCAGGTCGCGACCTGCCAAACCGCCATACGTGGGGAATCCTTCGGTCAGGATCAGCAAATTTTTCAATCGGCGAGCCAGGTCTTCATCCCTCAGTGCGATGAATCCGCCGATATTTACCAGCCCGTCCTTCTTGGCACTCATGGTGCAGCCGTCGGCATAAGAGAACATCTCTTGCGCGATAACTTTGATCGATTTATCTTGATAGCCCTTTTCCCGCTGTTTGATAAAGTAGCAATTTTCGGCAAACCGGCATGCGTCGAAAAAGAACATAATGTCATACTTGCGGCAGAGTTCCTTTGTCCGACGAATATTTTCCATTGAGACCGGCTGTCCCCCGCCGCTGTTGTTTGTGACTGTGACCATCACGACTGGGATTCGATCCGCGCCATATTGTTTGATAGCACTTTCCAGTTTCTCCAGGTCGATATTGCCTTTAAACGGGACTTCCGATTCCGGATCGTACGCCTCGTCGATCACGGTGTTCAACGCCTCGGCTCGGCGATATTCCACATTAGCCCGAGTAGTGTCAAAATGGATATTATTCGGTACGCAATCCCCTTCTTTCAGGATCGTACTGAATAAGATACTCTCCGCCGCCCGTCCCTGATGGGTAGGGATCAGATGATCAAAACCCGTAATGTCCTGGACAGTCTCTTGGAGATGAAAAAAATTGCGGCACTGAGCGTAGGACTCGTCGCCGGTCATTAAGCCAGCCCATTGGTAATCGCTCATTGCCGAGGTGCCGGAATCCGTGAGAAGATCGATAAAAACCGACTCCGCGGAAATTTTAAAAATATTAAAACCGGCATCCCGAATAATTTGATCCCGCTCTTGTCGCCCGATCATTTTTAATGGCTCTACCATCTTAATCCGAAAAGGCTCAATGGGTCGTTGCATATCTTCTCCTTCGCGTTATGTCTTCGATAGATTTGGTAACGGCTTGACATTCCAAGTTTTATCTAAAAAAATGCAAGGAAAATTCGGAATTACCGAAACCTGAGATAACGACTTTTTTCCTCTTCCTGGGTTATTTCTGGATTACCGTGAAAAAATATCACGAATATCACAACAAAATAACCGGAAGAGAGCCGTCAGAATCAATAAGTTGATTCTATTTTAAACATTTCTTTCCATTCTGTCAAGGTGATTAACGGGAAAAGTTTGATAGCGCGCTCGGATAATTTACATTGGCAGGATTCTTTTATGAAATTACCCTTGACAATTATTAAATTTTATCTTTTTTATTGAGACGAAGAGGTGTGATAAAGATGTAAGGTGGATAGCCAACCTGCAAGAGAGAATCTATTATTGACTCACGGCAGAACAGAGCTCTGCGTTACGAGAACTTTGCCAAGCAACCAAATAGAGATTATAGGAAATTATAAAAGTTAGAGGGAGTCCCACCCGATTCCCTGATTTTTTATCATAAACGCTTTTTTTGTCATTACATACCTTAATGTACCACTACGGAGGGATATATGAATTTTGTCGAATCCATTAGAGAAAAGGCGAAACAGGCTGGTAAATCCATTGTTTTGCCGGAGGGAAACGACCCAAGAACCGTTCAAGCCGCGGCGACAATCCAATCGAAAGGGTTGGCAAACGTGATTATGTTGGGAGATGAGAAAACAATCAATCAGCATGCCGAGGGTTTGGGTGTCGATATTTCCGGATTGAAGATTATCACCCCTGAGAACGATCCGAATTTCGATAAATTTACCGATCTTTATTATCAAAAACGCCAAGCAAAGGGTATGACTCGGGAAAAATCCCGTGAAGTTATGAAAAACAGCCTCTTTTTCGGCACCATGATGGTGCATCAGGGAATGGTGGACGGGTCGGTTGCGGGCGCGGTTAACACAACCGGAAATGTGCTGAAAGCCGCTCTCCAAATCGTTGGAACCGCGCCGGGTATCAAGACGGTTTCCAGTTGTTTAATCATAGTTCTGCCCCAAAAGATCAAAGACATTGACTCGCAGATATTCACTTTTGCCGATTGCGGAGTTTTGCCGAATCCGAACGCCGAGCAATTGGCAAATGTGGCGATCTCCACCGCCAAAACCCACCAAGCGTTGGTCGGAGAAGATCCGATCGTGGCTATGCTCTCATTTTCCACAAAGGGAAGCGCAAAGCATGAGGATGTCGATAAAGTGATAGAAGCGACAAGAATCGCCCGCGAGATTGACCCGAATCTGAAAATCGACGGCGAACTGCAAGGGGACAGCGCGCTCATATCTTCGATTGGCAGTCGCAAAGCACCGGGCAGCCAAGTCGCGGGGAAAGCCAATGTGCTGGTCTTCCCTGATCTGGATTCGGGGAATATCAGCTATAAGCTGGTTCAGCGGTTGGCACGCGCGGACGCGTTCGGACCTATTCTCCAGGGTCTGAGCAAACCCTGTCATGATTTGTCGCGCGGTTGCAACGCGGAAGACATTGTGATGACGGCCGCTATTGCCGCTGTTCAGGCTCTGGGCTAAATTTTTTCTTCAACACGTCCCCCTTCGATAAACAGGGCGGGGTCGTCCTGTTTATCGAGACCGGCGAGGAATTATATAGATGAACCAATATTTCAAAAATTACGCTGATAGAGTCATGCATGTCCCGACAAACTACCGTCGATCTTTTTGGATATTTTTGGCAATTGTCACGGTGCTCCGATCGATTTATATAAACTTCCCGAATTTGGTCCCGCAGGAGGCGTATTATTGGCTATATGCAAAGCATCTTGATCTCAGCTACTTTGACCATCCCCCCCTCACAGCATGGACCATCGCTTTCTTCACACATCTCGGAGGAGACACCCATTTTTTTGTCCGACTCGGAGCCGTTCTCTACTCGACAGGCGCGTCTATTGCCGCTTACTATCTGGCAAGATCGATCCTGAGAGGACCAAAATTTGGTTTTTGGACAGTTATCACAATGAACAGCGCGCTTATCTTCGCGATCGGCTCGGTCATATTCACCCCAGACACCCCAATGATCTTCTTCTGGACGCTCGTCCTCATCTCAGTTCACCGAGCGATCTCCACCTCCCAATGGCCATGGTGGTACGCGGCGGGAATCTCACTGGGTCTCGCTTTTCTCAGCAAATACACCTCTGGTCTATTGGTCGGATCCACATTCCTGTTCCTCCTTGCCTCCAAAAAACATCGCCATTGGCTGATCTCAGTCCACCCCTATATGGCGTTAGTCCTGGCTTTTATCATCTTTTCGCCGGTCATCATCTGGAATATCGAACATGAATGGGCTTCGTTCGCATTCCAATCCACACGCCGAGTCAGAATGATGGGCGTATTTAAACCAGAACACTTTTTTGAGATGATCGGAACACAAGCCGCAATGTTGACCCCGATCCTGTTCATCGGTTTATTTTATTCGTTATACAAATTGTTTCAAAAATGGAAGGCGTTTCACGACGACGACATCCTGTTCATCCTCAGTTACTCAGTTCCGCCTATTGCGCTTTTCTCTCTCGTCAGTTTACGCGCATTGGTCAAAATGAACTGGCTCGCGCCCGCGTATATCACAGCGGTGATCGGCATGGTCTATTTTTTCTCTGAAAAATCGGAGGATTTCCCACATATTTGGAAGCGTTGGGTCCGAGCGGGATTAACAGTCGGCATGGCTCTGGTACTATTAGCGCATCTGCTTCTGTTGGCACCTTTTGTCCCGGTCGGCAGCGGAGACACCTGGTCTGGATGGGAAAAACTTGCCGATCGGGTGAAAAAGGTGAAAGCCGAACTCGAGGGAGAAACGTTTATTTTTTCTCCTTCATACAAAATCAGCAGCGAGCTGAAATTTTACGGCGATCCGGACGATATGATCTATGCGGAAAATATCCTGGGAAAGCCCGCGCTCCAGTTCGATTATTGGCTGCCGCTCGACGACGCGATCGGTAAAGACGCACTTCTGGTTCATAGCAATTCCATGAAAATTCGAGGCAGAGATCGAGACATTTTGGCGAAGTGCTTTGAGCATGTGGAAGACTGCGACACATTAACCATTGTCCGCAATTTTATTACTGTGAGAAAATTTTATCTCACCAAATGCTTTGACTATAAAGGTCCGCCTCAATCACTTCCACTTGAGTCGAAAATAGATGATACGCCGAAAGATGCTCCTCCCGCGCCCAAAACTCCGTAACGTATTGAGAATCATCAAATTCGGATTGGCCGACATCGGCGTCATTTTTAATTTCACGATCAACCATTTCTATGTATTCAGAAACAGATCGATAGATTCACCTTGACAACTTTTCAAGAATCAATTAGAATTTATAGGGTGCTTTTTGTGTGATATTGATTCGGACATGTGACTTGATAAGATCGGAGGGAATCGTATGAGACGTTTTGGATCGATTTTATGTATTATTCTTTTTTTGATAACAACATCCGTTAGAGACTCTTTTTCACAAAAAATGGATCCAGAAGACTCGACAGCCGCGATCACCCCTTCGAAAACTCCATCGGAGGACCCGTTTAGCTCGAAACGAGAGAAAATGATCGAGTTGATTCAAAAGCGCAGATTGACAGACGAGTTGGTTATAGAAGCGATGAAAAAAGTGCCTCGCCATTTATTTGTGCCAGAAAGATGGCGCGCGCAGGCATATAACGACTATCCGCTTCCGATCGGATATGACCAGACTATCTCTCAACCGTACATCGTAGCGTTTATGACCGCCCAACTCCAGCTAACCGGACAGGAAAAAGTATTGGAGATCGGCACCGGGTCCGGCTATCAGGCGGCTGTGCTGGCGGAAATAGTAGACTCTGTTTTCACGATCGAAATTATCGACTCCCTGGCGATCAAGGCGCAACAGATATTGCGCAACCTGAACTATGGCAACATCTTTTTCAAAATTGGCGACGGATATGAGGGGTGGATTAAATACGCCCCCTACGACTGCATTATTGTGACAGCCGCGCCAAATCACATCCCTCAGGCTTTAATCGATCAGCTCAAAAATGGAGGGAGAATGATTATACCTGTCGGGAGTTTCTGGCAAGAATTGACACTGGTGATGAAAGACGAAGAGGGGAATATATCGCAAGAATCTATCTTACCGGTGCGGTTCGTTCCCATGACAGGAAAAGCGCAGGAGCCTGATGAGAATAAAAATGACTGATTTATTGCTTTTTGATAATTTTTGATAAGCCGAAAAATATGAGATTTATGCGTCAAAATAATTTTTTAGTCAATATGAAATAAAATTTTAAAGCTAAGGCTCTTTGGAAAACCCATCCATAAACCGACAGGACGAGATAAAGTATCTCAAAACCCCACGGCGTACGAATCGATTAGGTAACAAATATGGGAAAAATTCGTCAGGTAGAAGAAGTGAAACTGGTGATTGCCATGATTTCTAACGGACATATTTCCTCCGAGCAACTTTTTCCAGTTCTGATAAAAGAGTTCGGCGAGATCGATTTTACAAGCCATCGGATTCCTTTCGATTTCACCGAGTATTACCGCCAGGAAATGGGGGATCGGTTGTATCGACAATTTATCAGCTTTGAGGAACTGATCGATCCCGAATGCCTGGCTGACGTCAAGTTGACGACCAACCGAATCGAGGAGGAATTTGGGGAGATTCGAGAGAACACATTACATCGACATGTCAACTTAGATTCGGGATACTTGACGCTTTTTTCTTTTATACTGGCTTCGACAAAAAATTATGCGCATCGCATCTATTTAAAAAAAAACATCTACGCGGAGCTGGAACTGACCTTTCGGAAGAAACAGTTTCAGATCGTGCCGTGGACATTTTTAGATTACCGAACTGAAGAATATCAGTCGGTATTGATGCACATCCGAAAAATCTATCGGGCACAGATTCGGGCATGAAAAATATGTTCAACTGGGATAAGGTCAAAGATCGAGTCGGGTTTTATGCGAGTTGGCAAGAGCGAGACGCCAGTGCCATGATCGAATTTGCCGCGAAGTATGAGGTTCGCCGCGTGGTGTTCGATCTTTTGAATCTGGACATGTCTCCCGAGCGTATGAAAAAGAAAACGATCCATGGGATCAAAAAATTGGCAAAAAAGAAAAAAGTTCGCACGTCGTTTCGCGCGCCCAAAGATTTGGATTTTCTTTCATTGCATCATAATATCCACCAAGCGGTTATGTCCCGAACCATCGAGGTCGTCGAATTGGCGCAAGCTCTGGACGCGGAGAGCGTCGTCTTTTCTATCCCCCCGCGGATTCGGCTCCCCCACCCGGACGGATTCCTACCGATCACAGAGGTCTATCCTAAAGAAATCCGCGACGCGCTCTCCCGATCTCTCCATATTTTATACGCATTTTCTGATGGAATAGACGTCTGCATCTCCAACACGCCGGGATTAATGACCGACCCTGTGGTGAACGCCTGCTTGAAAGAATTTATCAAAAAAGAACAGTTATGGCTGTGCCTCGACATCGGAAATCTTTTCCGATCAGATGCGAACGAACTGAATTATTTTGTCAGAAATCGGAAATCGATCCGCCACTGCTTTCTGCATGACGCGGACCAAACCGGCGACCATCTCCCGCTCGGATCCGGAGAGATCGAATTTAAACCGCTATTGGAAATTCTTCCCGAAGATATTCCTGTCCCTCTAATTTTGAAAGCGCGGAGCAGAGAGGAAACCATCGTAAATCTACAAACTTTCCGGAAAAAATTCTGCTCGAAAACATAATCTGAATAATTGATCGCAATGATTCGCTGAGAAGCGAAACAAATTTAGCTTGTGATTGTTTTAACGATCGCTAACAAATTCAACCTTTGGACTATTGGCGTAGAGAAGCAAGGAGGTCAATACGTTAAATAAAAAAATCATTCGCCAAATTTTTATATTGACGGCTATTTCAATTCTATTCGGCACTCTGAGTAATTTCGTTAATCCGAATTGGATCAAAATCCACCGCTACCGAATTTTGATCCGGATCACATAAAAATTTACAACATAGACCTTGATAGAGCGCATCGCCTTTTTGTCTCGAAAAAAGCGATTTTTATTGACGCGCGGTATCCTGACGATTACATTACAGAGCATATTCCAGGGTCGATAAATCTTCCAAACGATATGTTCGACGATTTTTATCCGGAAGTCGCGCATCTGTTTCGGATTGACGATCCTCTGGTGATATATTGCAGCGGTTCTGGGTGCGATCTGAGCGTGTTACTCGCGGACAATCTGCGATATATGGGCTATGAAAAATTGATGCTTTTTGAGGAAGGTCAGCCGGCATGGATCGCAGCCGGTTATCCGATAAAGGAGGGGCAATAGGCATGGACAAAGCGCGTGAACTTATTCAACATCCGTTTACACTTTTGGTCTGCCGCTGGATATTGGGTATTGTCTTCATTTATGCCAGCGTGTACAAAATCGAAATGCCGCTACAATTTGCCAAAAGCATTTACAATTATCAGCTCATACCAGATTTCGCCATCAATGCGATGGCGATTTTTTTGCCCTGGATCGAATTGTTTGCCGGAATCGGTTTAATCGCTGGCTTCTTTACGCCGGGGAGCATCCGTATTATCGGGGGTCTGCTGCTGATTTTTATGGCTGCGATCATCATCACCTTGCTCCGCGGTATTGATATTGAATCTCGCGCTTGCGTTGCCGGTTTTATTTTCTCGGGACGACAAATTTAGTATTGACTATTTATTAAAAAATCGGCGAATTGTCGGTTGATTTGTTTTTTTAATTTTTCAAACCAAAAGGAGTTTGGATATGGATGCAATGGACATTAAAGAGTATATCGAACTTTGGAAAATGATTATTATGAATCCCCAAAAATTTTTCCAAGAATGGGATCAAAGCGAAGATTGGACCCGGGTTTTATTATTGAACGCTATCTGCGGGCTTCTCGCTGGAATACTCCTCACAATTTTCACTCTGGGCGGCGGCGTATTAGCGATTGTGATGTATCCAATTGGATTGATCATCGGGACTTTTATCAGCGGTGCTATATATTATCTCTGCTTTAAGCTTCTCGGCGGGACTGGCGAGATTGAGTCCACGATCAAAATGGTTGGTTATACCAATGCGATAAGTTTGGTCTCTTTGGGAGTCCCCATCATCGGAAGCATACTCGGGCTTTATCAGATTTGGCTTCTCATTGTAGGCGGAAAAGTTGTTCATAAATTGGACACAGGTAAATCCGCAATAGCGGTCATAATACCGCTTGTTCTCTGCTGCCTCATTCCCATTATTGTTTTCGGAATGACTGTGGGTCTGGGATTTTTCACAGCACTTATGGGTCAAGGTTAAAAAATAAGCGTCCCTGATTCCTCTACTAAAAAAGCCTTAAAAAAAGCCTTGAATTCGTTGAAATTCAAGGCTTTATCTTTTTGCTATGAGTCGAAAAATTTCGGCGATACGATTCTCTAAATTTTCTCCATTAGAAATAATATAATCCACTCGATGAAAAACAGAATCCAAAGGCATACGTCGGGACTGGTTGGAGATACGAGCCATTGCCAGATATAAAGGTATAGAACGGTTCACTGTCAGCCGGCGCACCTGTTCATCATGAGAACATACGACCAATATCATCAGGTCGATCATGGATAAGCAGGGTTTCAAATACTCGAATATCAGAAAAAAATCCAGCAATAAAAAATCTTCGGTCATATTCCGAATCCGCTGTTCCACCCGATCCGGAATCGCTTGAGTAAATATTTTTTCATACTCTTGTCGAACAGCGTCGTTTTGCGCTCCGAATATGCGCTCATTGATCAGGGAAGGAACGCTGACGCCATTTTCATCATAGACGTCCTCTCCCAACAGCTCTTTTATGCGCAACTTCACCTCGGGAGATTTGTCTCGCAACTCTCGAGCCGCTTGATCCGCGTCAAAAATTACCGATCTAAAACCCTCTTCAATTGCCAAGCGCTGAAAAATCGCAGCAATATATGACTTTCCACAACCGGTATGACCGGTAATTCCGATTACCATGATCTATTTTTTCTTTTTCTTCCGTTGTTCTCTCATCTCCTCTTGACGCTTTTTCCGCTCTTTTTCTTTTTTCATTTCTTCAACCGGATCCACAATCTTCGCTTCATTAAAAGTCAACCCTTTTGCTTCTCCCATCAACTCATCCATAGCCTCTTCGCCGCCGCCCTCTAACTTATCCATCTTGAGACGCAGGCGCACTTCATTACCGCTATCAGCGTTGGCAATTGCCTGTTCAGGATCAATTCTTCCCTCTTTTACCAACTTCACCAGTGCCATATCAAAGGTTTGCATACCGTCTTGGGCCCCTTGTTCCATTGCCATTTTTATCTCGCCGATCTTCGCCTGCATGATCATATCGGCAATACGAGGCGAATTGATCATAATCTCGACCGCCGCGGCGCGTCCCCCATCTGGAGTGCGCACCAATCTTTGGGAAATAATCCCTTGCAGATTCAACGACAATTGCTGATAAATTTGCTTATGTTGTTCCTGCTCAAAAAAGCCCATCACTCGCTCGACCGCTTGATTGGCGTTGTTTGCGTGAAGGGTTCCGATGCAAAGGTGACCTGTCTCGGCAAAAGTGAGCGCGGCCTCCATTGTCTCCAGGTCTCGAATTTCTCCCACAAGGATCACATCCGGGGATTGCCGCAACATATTGCGCAGCGCGTTCTTAAAGCTGAGGCTATCTGTCCCGATCTCTCGCTGGGTGATAACCGATTTTTTGTGGGGATGCACAAACTCCAGGGGGTCTTCCACAGTGATAATATGTCCAGCTTCGTTCCGATTCCGATAGTCGATCATTGCGGCAAGGGTGGTCGATTTTCCGGACCCGGTTCCGCCCACCACCAACAATAGACCGCGCTTCCCCATGATCATTTTATTCAAAGTCGAGGGAAGTTTCAGCTTTTCAGTAGAGAGAATTTCTCCGGGAATGATACGTACCACGATCATCGCGTCGCCCCGCTGCCGAAGGATATTGACTCGAAATCGGGCACCGAGATCAGGATAACTCAACGAGAGGTTCATTTCCATTATTTCCCGAAACTCAATCCGCTGTTTTTCATTCATAATCGAGTTGGCGAAATGCTCGGTATGCTGGGATGTCAGCGACGTTTTGCCTACGGGTTTGCTTTGCCCGGAGATCTTAAAAACCGGAGGCAGTCCGGTCGTGAGGTACATATCGGCAGATCCGACTTTGATCATGTACGCGCATAAATCCTTAACTGTCATCTTCTTCTCCTTTCTGGACGTTTTTTACGAGGTCCTTCTACGCCATCAAAAAACTTGGGATTGATACATTTCATCATCACTTCTTCCTTTGCCACAATTCCTTTCATCAGCAGATCTTTGAGATGTTGGTCAAGAAGCTGCATGCCATACTTTGTCCCAGTTTGGATCATTGATGGTATTTGATGAATTTTCGCCTCTCGAATCAAATTTTTTATCGCGGGAATGCCAATCATTATTTCGTGCGCCGCAACACGTCCCCCCCCGATTTTTTTCAGGAGATTTTGGGCTATCACCGCCTTGAGCGATTCCGCAAGCATGGTGCGCACCTTTTCTTGCTCCTCTGATGGAAAAACGTCGATTATACGGTCAATGGTCTTAGGAGCACTGCTGGTATGGAGGGTTCCAAAAACCAGGTGACCTGTTTCCGCCGCGGACAGAGCCAACTGAATGGTTTCCAAGTCACGCATCTCTCCCACCAGGATAATATCTGGGTCCTGGCGCAAAGCACCCTTCAAAGCGCGAGAAAAAGATTTTGTGTGTGGGCCCACCTCCCGCTGATTTATGAGACAGTTTTTGGTCTGATGAACAAACTCGATCGGGTCTTCTAACGTCAGAATATGTCCCCGCTGAGTATCGTTAATATAATCGACCATTGCCGCAAGAGTGGTGGACTTGCCGCTTCCGGTGGGACCGGTCACCAGCACCACGCCTTTTTCGTACTTACAAATATCCGCGAAAACAGAAGTCAGCCCCAACTGTTTAAAAGTCAAAATTTTCGCGGGGATGATCCGAAAGACTGCCGAAGGACCCCGATGCTGCAAAAAAGCATTCACTCGAAAACGTGCGATCTCACCTAAAGATATTGCAAAATCGATATCCATTTCGTTTTCAAAGGTTTTTTGTTGCACATCGTTCATAATGTCATAGATCATATCATGGCACTGTTCCTGAGTCAGAGCTGGAACATTCAGTTTTTTAATATCCCCATGAACCCGTATCATAGGCGGAACGCCCGAGCTTATGTGAAGATCAGACCCTCCTTGCTTATGCATAAAAATGAGTAATTCTGAAATTTCCATCGCTATCAAACCCTCCCAAATTCATCTGTTTGTCAGTCTATAAAAAAATTATGCTCTCAAATAGTATCAAAATTTGACGCGACAATCCCCATACGCGCAATCATACGACCCGAGCCAGAACATCCTCTAAAAACAACTCGCCTTCCAAAACTCTCTCGATAGCTTGCTCAAACACGCCTCGTTTCTCTCTGCTCTCAATAACCTCTCGAAATTTTCGTTGATTTGACGTCCGGTTAAAAAAGGGAACCTTTGAGAACAAAATATCCTTCAATTCATTGGATAACCTCAACAGTTCAAAGATTTCTACCTCGCCACAATAACCGGAAGAACGCAAACCCTTCTCGGAAGCCGGACGATAAAAATTCGCGTCCTTGGCATCTTTCAAATCGGCTTCCGCCAACAGCCGCGCCGAAGGCTGATACGTCTCTTTCGTCTCATCGCATAATCTTGGGAAAACACTTTGCGATATAATAAAGCGCAGATTCGCCGCGATCGGCATCGTGAACGGTAAGTTCTGGATCAAATATTGGAGGGCATGATACGGATCAAAATAGGGCAGACCGACAAGAATCAACCGATTGTTCACCGCGCAATCGACCAATAGCGGCAACAACGTACCGTCTTCTCCATCCAAACGATCCACGACAATCACGTCTGGCGATTGCGTGTCAATCATTTTAAGAATCTCATAAGCGGAGATGTGGGGATTATCCATCAAGTCGATCTGAGTGGCAAAATCGAACTTCTCTCTGACCGGATTCTCGATCATAATAATCCGCTTATCTCTCGATTGCACATGGCTCACCAATGTATAAAGAAGTTGGCGTCGAGATTCTGCCAAAGGACCGGTCGCTACAACCAGGCCGGACAGGGAATCTAACTGCCTCCGTATATAATCCAGATCGTCGCTCGAAAAATTCAGATATTCCAACATCTGCGGAACAACCGGATGCAGGATGCGCAGTACCACGGATTCGCCCCAAATTCCGGGAAGAAAAGAGACTTGGACCGTCAACTCTTCTTCGCCTATCTTGTTTTTCATATAACCCATACGTGGAACCGCCTCCGAGACCGGAATGCCAACCAACCCTTTAATTCGGTTAATAACAGCAAAATAAATCGATTTGGGTTCCGATTTTGCATAACGAAGCGTTCTATTAATACGATAGCGTATCCGCAGTTCGTCCTGAAACGGCTCAAGATGAATCTCAGTCGCTTCATAGTTTAATGCTTGCATTAAATGGAAATGGATGAAGGCTAATCCGGATGTACCTTCCGCAAAATCTTGACGCTGGGAGGGCTTTGCTTTATGAGACTCGAATTCATCCGAGCTGATACTATCCACATCACGAGCGTCGCTCTTTAAAAACTCGACTTGATCCAATACATTCAAGACCTTTTGGCGCAGTGCTATCGATACTTTTACATCACGATCGGTAACCGATTTAATATCTTTGATTGCCTGGTGATTTGTCGGATCCGACATCGCCACTGTGATCTCATTTTCAAAATGAGCTACCGGCACAATAATATGCTGTTTCAACATTTTAATCGGAAAAGATCGAGCCAAATTCACATCGACCATGTCGAATTTCAAATCCACATAAGGAATATCCAGATGATACGCCAACGCCCAGTTAATCTGATCTTCTGTCAACAGACCCATTTGCAAGATGGTCTCGCCAAAACGGAGCCCGGTTTCGGTTTGTTTCTCCAGAATATTGGGGACTTCCGTGTCGTCAATCAGATCATACTTAATCAGAATATCTCCCAATCTTAGCTTTTCCGAAATTCCTTCGTCCTCAATTTTCTCAATATTTTCATCTTCAAGAAATTGGATATCTATCGTCATTCTAAGAACTCCTTCCGAAGTTATGAACTTATCATATTACAGCGACCTTCAAAATACGCCCCGTCCTCTATCCGAAGTATTTTTGTCTTGATCTCACCTTCCACCCTTGCTCCAGCTTCTATTTTTGTCTTCTGACGCGCCAAAATTTTCCCGACAAACTTGCCACCAATGATCACATCCTTTGAGTCGATGTCTCCCTTTATCTGACCAGACCCACCGATGACAACCAATTCCTTTGTTTTTACGCTACCTTCAAAACTCCCGTCCACACGAATGATCCCCTGCCCGGTAATCGTCCCCACGCAAGAATCAGAGGCGTCAATAATCGTATTCATCATGTGTTATATCTCACTTTTAATCTATTTTAATTTAATTGGTTAGGAATCCCATCGGGTCGATTGGTTCGCCTTTTTTTCGCACTTCATAATGCAAATGAGGCGCGGAGCTTCTACCGGAGTTTCCGCTTAATGCAATGGTTTCGCCCCGTTTCACCGATAGTCCGTTTGAGAGTAGCAACCGAGAATTATGACCGTAAACCGTGATATATCCGTTCTTATGGTCAATCATCACAGTATAACCCAGGGCATTATCCCAGTCTGCCATGATAATCTGACCATCTGCAGTCGCGACAACGGATGTGCCTTCCATTGTGGCGATATCGATTCCGGGGTGTTTTTTCATATAACCTTCGCCCCACTTAAAACCTTGAGAAACAATGCCGCGCGTGGGCCAAATGCTCGGGACGGATCGGCGGGCGTTCTGTGCCTGGGGGTATAAATTTGCCAACTCCTGATTATCAAATTGAACGCCTAAGTTGTTCAATCGCTCTTGCATACCTCTCCTATTGCCGCTCACGCTAAATACACCATCCCCCATATCCAAATCCTGATTGACTACGTTGCTTGTATCGACTCCCATCAACGTTTTAATTTGATTAAGTTTAAATTGCGATTGCTTTAATTCATCCGCAAAAACGGCAACTTTTTCACGCTCAAGCCGCAAATTTTGATTTTCTCGCTTCAAAGCACCCACCTCATGAATTTGTTGAGTCAAATAGCCTAATGAGATAAACGATGAGATCACCACGATAAATACGGCAAAACCGAATCCGCCTAAAACCCATAAAATTTTATAAGATATGCTGAAATTAACAGATTCCTGCCCATGCGGAATAATAATAAACGCTAATTTTTTCTTTTCCATGCGTTATCACCGCCCACTTGTGTAAAAAATAAATTGCACCCGAATTAAAAATTTTACCAAACTCTTAGTCGGCTATGAGAGCTCATCAACCGAAAGACCCATTAAGTCCAGCACCCTCTCTAAATCCTTCCATGAATAGAACTCGATATAGAGCTTTCCTTTTTTCCCTCTTTTTCGAATGTCGATTTTTGTCTGGAAATGTTGTTGTAGCTGTTCCTTGACCCGTTGCACTTGTGAGTCCTTCCGAGGCTGATGAGATTTGGCGTTCATTTTCTGGACTTCCCGACGGATCATCTTTTCTGTATCTCGAACAGTCAGACCCTTATCGATAATCTGTTCGCAAAATTTCTCCTGCAACACTGATGTGGGGAGTCCCAGGAGTGCTCTCGCGTGGCCAACGCTCAACAATCCGGATCGAAGCCGGTTTTGCACTTTAATAGGTAACTTAAGTAACCTCATAGAATTAGATAGCGTCGATCTTTCCTTCCCCACACGCTTGGCAACTTCTGCTTGGGTTTGTCCGAATTCGTCCATCAACTGCCGATACGCCATTGCCTCGTCAACTGGATTCAGGTCTTCTCGCTGAATATTCTCGATCAGTGCCAACTCCAGCATCTCCACGTCGTCTACATCCCTTAAAATAGCGGGAATCTCGTCAAATTTGGCAATTTTGACTGCTTGAAAGCGCCGCTCACCCGCGATAAGCTCGTATTGATTGCCTTTTCGACGAACCAAAATCGGTTGGACCACTCCTTTTTCTTTGATCGATTCCACCAGGTCTTGCAATTTCTTCGGATCAATATCTCGCCGGGGCTGATAAGGATTTGGAACGATTTGGTTCACATCCAACGACAAAACCGAATCGTTAGGCAAATGTGTCTTCACATCCTCTACAAGATCTGTGTCCGGAATTAAAGCTTTGAGTCCCATTCCAAGTGCTTGTCTACCCATTTTTCTGCATCACTTCCTTTGCTAATCGCAAATAGCTTGCCGACCCAACAGAGCGAATATCATATAAAATAATCGGCTTCCCAAAACTGGGAGCCTCGGACAACCGCACATTTCTCGGAATAATGGTTTCATAAAGTTTGTCTCCAAACCATTGCCGAACCTCTCTAATAATTTGTTTTGACAAATTCAGACGTTTATCATACATGGTCATCAAAATGCCCTCGATCCGCAATTGGGGATTCAGCCCCTTTTGCACCAGGCGAATCGTATTTAACAATTGGCTCAAGCCCTCCATTGCATAATATTCGCATTGGATCGGTATCAGGACAGATTTTGCAGCGGATAAAGCGTTGATTGTCAGAAGCCCTAACGAGGGAGGACAATCGATCAACACGAAGTCATAATCGGATTTTATAGGCTCCAAAAGCCGCTTCAAACGGCGTTCCCTATTCTCCAAGTTCACCAATTCAACTTCAGCACCGGCAAGATTGCTGTGAGAAGGAACAACATCCAAATAGGTTATATCATTTTTTGCTTCCATGAGGATTTGGTCTAGCGTTGCGTTACCGATCAGAGCGTCGTAAATACTGCGTTTGACCAATGCTTTATCGATACCGACGCCGCTACAAGCATTTCCTTGCGGATCAATATCGATCAACAATGTTTTCTTTTCAGCAACCGCGAGGCATGCCGCCAGATTCACCGTTGTTGTCGTTTTGCCAACCCCGCCTTTCTGGTTGGCAATGGCAATTACTTTTCCCACAGGTTCCCCTTCAAATCAAATAGATAGCGAATTTTTTCGGACTACAAAAAACAACCGCTGATATGGAAAATTTGGAGGTAAATGGGGCTTTATGACAACGTACGTAAAAGCGGAACTTATTATTTGATCAACAGTTTCAAGTTCCTTTTCCACACAACCCCCCTTATAAAGAAGTAAGATACCATCCGGCGTTAAAAGTGGCAAGCAATTTTTTAGAATTAAGTCAAAATTTTCAACGGCACGGCTCACAATCAGATCAAAATTACCCGCAAAATCGGATTGAAACCGAGGGCACTCCAATCGAGAGTGAACTATCTCTACCTCGGACAATTCCAATTTACGAACTGCGTTTTTCAAAAATGCAACCCGCTTGCGCTGCGCGTCCAATAGCATCATAGGGATTTCTGGCAGACAAATCTTCAACGGAATTCCCGGAAATCCCGCGCCGCTACCAGCGTCTAAAATATGAAAAATCTTTCGGGGGAGGAAATCAGGGATGCCGAAAAGCAAGAGTGAATCGACAAAATGACGGATGACGAGTCGCTGTTCGTCCTGAGACGAAATCAGGTTATGCCGGCGGTTGGAAACAAGTAAAAAATCGTAAAATCGAGTAAATTGATTTTTTTGCATCAACGAAAAACCAATTTTATAGAAATCCAATGCAGATTTTAGCACGCTTAAGTCAATTTTTGACATAATCTTATCCAAAATGTTCCACGTGAAACATTCGAAAGCAATAAATCAATTGTTTCGAATCATTTTTCTTTTTCGATTTTTTAGCGAGATTAATAGAACGGAAATATCAGCGGGCGTGACGCCGGAAATCCTACCCGCCTGTCCGATGGACGCAGGCTGTATCGCTTTCATTTTCATCCGACCTTCCGTGGACAACCCTTTCACCTGATCATAATCAAACCCGTCGGGAATTCGCTTTTGCTCAAGCTGACGATAGCGACCGATTTCCTGATCTTGCCGCGCGATATATCCCTCGTATTTCAAAGCCAAGTTCACCTGGAACTCCACATCTTCAGAGAGATTACAAAAGTAGCCCATCCGCTTCACGCCGCTCATCCCCACTTCCGGTCGCCTGGCAACGTCGGACAACGCGCATTTGGAACGGAGATGCGAGCTTTCCAATTCTGACAAGACAGGATTGACCGACTCAGGGGAGACAGTTATGTGATCCAATTGATTTCGGACGCGTCCAATCTCGGCTTCTTTCATCTGAAGAGCCTCGTACCGCTCGTCGTTGATCAGTCCGTAATCGTGGCCGTAACGCGTCAGCCGCAGGTCTGCATTGTCCTGACGCAGGCGAAGCCGATACTCTGCTCGAGATGTAAAAAGACGATACGGCTCGTCGATATTCTTTGTGACCAAATCGTCGATCATCACGCCAATATAAGATTCGGATCGATCCGGGATAAAAAAGTCCTCGCCTCGCAACCGCTGCACCGCGTTGATCCCAGCGACTATGCCCTGACCAGCCGCCTCTTCATATCCAGAGGTGCCGTTGATCTGCCCGCAAAGAAAAAGATTTTTGACGACCCGAGTCTCTAACCCAGGGGTCAATTGGATCGGTGGGATAAAATCGTATTCAATGGCATAGCCGTATCGGATGATCTCCGCGTTTGCATATCCTGGAATCGTTCGGATCGCCCGGTCTTGAATTTCTTTCGGCATGCTGGTAGAAAACCCATTCACATACATCAGATCATTGTCCAGGCCCTCTGGCTCCAGAATAATTTGATGCTTGGGCTTGTCCCGAAAACGAACGACTTTGTCCTCTACCGAAGGGCAATACCGCGCTCCAACCGCCTGAGTGCGACCAGCGTACATCGCCGTCCGATGTAAATTATCCAACAAAATACGATGCGTGGTCTCGTTCGTGTAAGAGGTATAGCAGCAAATCTGGGGCTGAGTTATTTGAACTGTGGAAAAAGAAAAACGCGGCGGCGGAACGTCTCCTTTCTGAACTTCCATTTGGCTGAAATCGATGGAACCCTTTCTCACTCGCGGGGGAGTGCCGGTCTTCATCCGACCGTGACGAAACCCGAGACCCTGCAAACTTATGGACAATTTTTCTGCGTGCCTCTCCCCTATCCGACCTCCAGGAAATCGCTCCTCGCCGATATGTATCAGTCCCCGCAAAAATGTTCCCGCGGCAATAATCACGGTCTCGGATCGGAAAAAAGCGAGACTTTCCGTCGCCACGCCCACGATCTGTCCATTCTCCACGATCAACTCCTCGACCAACTCCTCATGCAGTCTCAAATTCGGCTGGGACTCCACGCGACGGAGCGTCTCTTGTCGATATAGCTCCCGATCTGCTTGCGCTCGCGGTGCCCAGACCGCGGGACCTTTGCTCAGATTCAACATGCGGAATTGGATACCGGTCGCGTCGATCACCTGGGCCATTTCTCCGCCCAGCGCGTCGATCTCCCGCACCACCTGTCCTTTTGCCGATCCGCCAATGGCTGGATTACAGGACATAGCTCCGACGTCCTCCCGACGAATGGTTAGCAGACCCACGGAATGACCCCGTCTGGCTCCGACCAACGCTGCTTCGACTCCTGCATGTCCCCCGCCGACGACCAAAATTTCATACTCAAATGTAGCTGTCATGCCAGATCTCCCATTACTTACCGATACAAAATTTCTCAAAAATAGAGTTTAAGACATCTTCGTGGCTCACAACGCCAATGACCTCTCCAAGAGAACGGATAGCGGCTTGCACGTCTACCGCCGCCAATTCCGGTGGATTGCCTTCTCGAAGCGAGCAAATCGATAGCCGGATCGATTCAAGAGCTTGTTGGAGGCATGTTTCTTGACGGAAATTCCCCGCGATAGCTCGGTCAAAAAAATGGGGATCATTACGGGCGATCCATTGCGCTATTGCTTGGGTCAAGTCGTCGATCCCCTGTCCGGTTAGTGCAGAGACTGAAACGAATACAACATCTGGCTCGATAGGAAGCACATGCGCTCCAGATGAAATCAGGTCTATTTTATTACAAACAACCATGTGGGGATACCCTTTGACGTATTGATAAAGTTCCCGCTCTTCTCGGTCAATATTTTGGCTTTGGTCCAGGACAAAAAGCACCAGATCCGCCTCTTGCACAGCTCTCCGAGAACGAGAAATCCCCTCATCCTCGATCTCGTTGTCAGTATTCTGCCTAATACCTGCGGCGTCAAACAATCGAAGAGGGACGCCCGAGATATTGACAGAGTCCTCGATCACGTCGCGAGTTGTTCCGGGAATGCTGCTGACAATTGCTCTTTTTTTCGTTAATAGCGCGTTAAAAATACTGGATTTCCCGACATTTTCCTTGCCGCAAATCACGACGGACGCGCCCTCTTTTATGATCCGCCCTCGCTCGATATTGCCAATAATCAATTGGATTGCGCGCTTGGTCTCGGTGAGAAGCGAGATTATCTGCTCGGGATTATATGGATCAAGTTCTTCTTCGGAAAAATCAATTGCGAGTTCGATCCGGCTGGCAATCTCCAGCAGACCTTGTCTTAAATTGTGGACATATTTAGATAAATGACCAGCGAGTTGCTTGACTGCCAGCAATCCAGCCGAATCCGTTCGCGCGTGGATCAAATCGTCGATAGCTTCGGCTTGCGTCAGGTCCAACTTTCCGTTCAGAAAAGCCCGTTTCGTGAACTCTCCAGGCTCGGCTGCTCGGGCACCGTTATGGATCAAGTTTTTCAGGATCAGGCGAGCCGCGACCTGTCCCCCATGGCAGTTGATTTCTACCGTATCCTCGCCGGTGAATGTGGACGGCGCGCGCATGACTGTCAGCAAGACCTGGTCTACAATGGTCTCTTGATCGGAAATCACGCTACCAAAACGGATTGTGTGGCTTTTCATTGAGGAGGGTTTTATCCTTGCCTTAAAGATACGGTCGGCGATTTTCAGGGCGTCGGCTCCACTGAGACGGACAATCGATATGGCTCCAACGCCTGGCGACGTGGAAATAGCGGCTATGGCGTCAAATTCTATTTCAAATTTCATGGTTTTTACCCTGCATTATTCATAAGCCTCGAAGAACCAGAGATATAAGATGTTTGATATTTAATGGGTTAAAGTCTATTTTTAACGACATTTCCAAGAGAACTCAGCTTCTATGAGAATTTCAGAACCCTTATTTGGGCTGACTCTGCGCAAAAAGCTATACGAGACGACTACATGTGACGCTTGCCTCTTTTGTGTCTGCTGCGAATCCGCACCTCATTGCGTTTTTTGTAGTTCTCAATATCCAGGATGACACGCTTTTGTTTAAAACCGTTGTTCATCCCGATTTTTTTTATCAGATGCTCCAGCGCGTTCAGATTTCTGCCGCTTTTTCCGATCAAGAGTCCGCCCAGCTCATTTGTATCCTCCACATTCAAATATACGGTGCCGTTGGAGTCGCTGGTGTTCACATCCACGGAAAAACCCATGCTTTTCAAAATACGGCTCAACATATCTTGATAAAAAACAAGGTCGTCTTTTCTTTCGACTTCCACTTCCGCGTCTTTTCTACCTATCAAACCGAACAATCCCGACCGCCCTTCCGATAAAATTCGGATTTCTGCGGCATCTCGAGTCAGCTCCAATTCTTTTAAGGCAAGATGAATAGCATCTTCAATTGTTCTACCTTTTATCATAATCTTATCCATGATTCAAATCTCCTTTCTTAAGGGTCTATTAATCTTTCGGTTGATTTGTTCGGGAAAATGAGAACACAGCGCAACTTCGAGATTGTATCGGTAAAATTTGGGTGGAGCTTATAAAAACAAAAAAAGCTCATGTGACCAATCTCGGTCTTTTTTGATAACAAACAAATAATAATTTATACGAGTCCAACTGACTTTTATTGCCAACCGTTGGGGCTTCCCGAACATTTTTTATACCAATTTAGTCGCCGTGTCTCAAAAAAAATTGACAGCTTAATCTTACGAAACTACAGGGTCTTTTTTCTCCTCCTTTCGATATCGGTTGATCATCATCTGCTGGAGAATCGTGGCAATATTGCTCACAAACCAATAGAGGATCAGACCGCTTGACCATTGAAATGAAAATACAGTAAAAATGACCGGCATGAGATAAAGCATCATCTTTTGCTGCTGCGTTGCCGCGGAAGTGGACGACATCTTTTGCGTGGCGAACATGCTGGCTCCCATCACCAAGGGGAGCAGGCAGCCTAACAAAGAGAATTCAGGGCTTTGCGAGAGATCGGAAATCCATAAAAAACGGGTGTCCCGTAGGTGAATTGTGGTTCGTAGAACATTAAACAGTGCCAAAAAAATCGGCATTTGGACAACGAGCGGCAGACATCCGCCTACAGGATTAACCTTATGTTTTTGATACAGTTTGATCACATCTTGATTCAATTTTTGCGGATTGTCTTTATGTTTCGCTTTGAGCTTTTCCATCTCTGGTTGCAGTTCTTGCATCGCCTTCATAGACTTAAGTTGCTTTTGCATAAGCGGATAAAAAATCAATTTTATCAGGATGGAAAAAGCAATGATCACCAGGCCGTAGTTGGGAATAAAATCATGGAGCAGGGTGAAAACCAACAGCATCATGCGGCTGAGAGGCTCGATCCATTTCCAACCGAAATCCACAACGTGTTCCCAATTGCGATGGTATTTTTGTAGGACATCATAGGATTGGGGACCCAAATATATCTCGAAATCCTCTCGATTGTGACCCAAGGTTTCCGCTGGCAACCGCCACCGAGCCGATATGCGATTGGGCGTCTCTTCAGAGCTGATAAAAACAGCTTGTTCTAAATTGGTATTCAACGGCGAGACAATAAAGGCGAAATAGGTTGTCTTCAGAGCCAGCCAACGATAAGCACCCTCAATGGTCAACTCGCCTCCCGCTTTTGTCGCGTCTTTTTGATCGAAGTCCTCAATGTCGCCGGCATTGTCCACCAAAGCGGCAAGATTTTGAACGTCGATTTTGGTCTCCTTTTCGGTCAAATTGAGACCGCTATCCCATTGAAATTCTATTTTTTTGTCGATAAGATCAATATTTTGCGCGTCTATGTCGAGTCCGAACGAATACTGACCGTTAGAAAATAAGTACTTGACCGTAATCCGCTGAAGACCTCTCTCCGCAGTCAATGTCAATGTATCCGATTCAGCTCCTTGAGTGAGATCAATTTTCTTTTTATCCGGCGTAAAAACCACCTGCGAAAAGTCAATATCTCGCTCATCCACATTCATCCGGAAGCTGAGATTGCATTCATTCTTTCTGGGATCAGGGCTCGAGATCAACGGCAGTTCCAGAACCCGTTCTCCGTCAACATAGCCCCTGAATTCTCTCAGTACCCATGATTCCAGGGATGCGCCGAGCGTCTGAATTTGAGCCTGATAAAAATCGGTTTTCACAGATATCGACTCTCCAGGAGATCTAAAATCGAAATCTTGGAAAATTGCCGCGGTTGTGTCCCCCAGATCGCTCATATCGGCATCAGCATAGAACAAGAGACTGTCCTCGGAAGAATTCCGCTTAACCTCTCGACCTCTTGATTGTAAATTTGATTGTAAATTTTTCGAATCGCTTCGAGTTGAATCAGGGTCGGTCGCCATTCGGTCAGTGAACTTTGATTTCGGCGGCGTCATGACCGAATACCAAACCATCATAGTAATGAATATCAACAACATCGCCAGAATTAGGCGCTTTTCCATTGAAACCTCTTAACTTGGGTTATTCGTCGCTATATTATCCGTTCCCTATTTACGATTTACGTAAATCATGATATCGCGCGGTCACGGAACCGGATCAAATCCTCCGTTGCAATAAGGATGACAGCGAAAAACTCGAAGTACGGATAAAAACAAACCTTTGAATATGCCGTATTTTTCCAAAGCTTGAATTGCGTATTGCGAACAAGTGGGTCGAAAGCGGCACACCGGCGGGAAAAGGGGAGAAATAAAGCGTTGATAAAATCCAATTAATTTGATCAAAATCGCTCTCATTTGCGGTCAAGGATTAGGCGAGAATCTGGTAACGGTAACAGAGCCAATACAGTCTGGCGCAGTTCCCGACGAGTCAGTTGGGTCGCATGGGGTCGGATAATGAAAACCAACGCGCTCCCTGGCTCCAGACGATCGATATATAACCGCACCGTTTCCCGCACCCGACGTTTTATCCGATTGCGGACAATTGCGGCTCCGACTTTTTTGCCAATACTGACGCCCAAACCAAAGGGCTCCACTCCCTGGCAACGGAACCAATAACGGGTAATGCCTGACCGACTTTTACGAACGCCGGATCGAATCGCGATTCTGAACTCAAATGACGCCAAAGACCTCATCTTCATTCTTCTGCAACTCCGAAGTTATGAATTTCACCAGATCGGATGATACAAAAAAACACGTTTCGATAGCGTTGTAAACGAAATACTCGCTTAACGTCGGGATTTGGGAAAAAATTCGCTGTCAAGCGCTCAATACCTTTCGTCCACGAGCGCGACGGCGGTTTAAAACTCGACGACCGGATTTGGTACCCATCCGCTTCCTGAATCCATGATCATTTTTTCGCTTACGGTTACTTGGTTGAAATGTCCGTTTCATTCTCTTTTTTCCTCCGAATTATTTCCAATTCAATTTTATTATCACATGAAGAACTTCTTAAATTATGTTAAATTGTGACAGAATAGACGATAAGAAAGATACAGAATGAAAATGGGGTTGTCAAGAAATTTTTCTATATACGGTTTTTGCTTGACAGCTATTTTCATTCTCTATATCTTCTCTTGCTTATCAACCGTTTGGCAAATTTAAAAAAAAAAACCTGCGCTTAACCCCACAGTGACAAAAATTCGATCTTTTTAGATCACAACTTGGCTATATTCGACAACTTATCGTGGAAAAACGGTGGTTTTGATTTGTTTTAAATAGTAGTTTAAATATTAATTTAGATGATTTTTATCTTAATATGCTACTTATATTTTAATTATTGTTATTGTTAAGGCGGATGTGTTGCAACCCAAAGCGTTATTTTTGGCTAAAAACTAAATTTAAATCTTAAAATAACTTTAAATGGTTATATGTCAGTTATATGTAATGAAGAGGTTGATGTTACTTATAATTAGATAATCGAACTGATAAAGGCGTTAAAAATGTCGTCATCCAATTATGAAGAAATCTGGCAAACCATCCTGAGCCGCATTAAACAAAATATTAGCAAAGTGGCTTACGAGACATGGTTTCGCCCTACCAAAGCGTTGAATTTAGAGGGAAATAAGCTAATGATCGAGATTCCCAATGTGTTTTTTACCGAGTGGGGAGACGCCCGGTATGTCCATTTGGCTGAAAAAATTGCCGCGGAGGTGACTGGACGACCAATTAAATTGGGCTATAAAATTTCTCCTTCTTCGGAAAGCGCGGAGGAGCCGATCCGACATCTTCTGTCTGATAAAACGAGGCATACCCCCCCCCCTCTTCCTCCAAGAAAATCCAATCTCAACAAGCGTTATACATTCGACTCTTTTGTCGTTGGAAAAAGCAACCAGTTGACGCACGCCGCGGCGAAAGCGGTCGCGCAATCCCCTGCCGCGTCTTATAATCCTCTGTTCATTTACGGCGGGGTGGGCTTGGGAAAGACGCACATCATGCACGCTATTGGCAACGAAGTCAAGCGGCATTCGCAAAAAAAGACGGTTGTTTACGTCTCATCCGAGCGGTTCACCAATGAGCTCATTTATGCTATCCAACAGGGAAATTCGTTCAGTTTCAGAGAGAAATATCGATCTATTGATCTACTTTTTATTGACGATATCCAGTTCCTCGCGGGGAAGGATGGAACTCAGGAAGAATTCTTTCACACTTTCAACACGCTTTACGACGCGCATAAGCAAATTATCGTCACTAGCGACAGAGCGCCGAAGGAGATTCCGACTCTGGAAGACCGGCTGATATCCCGGTTCGAGTGGGGATTGGTGACGGATATTCAACCCCCAGACGTCGAGACTCGGATAGCGATTTTGAACAAAAAAGCGGAGCAGGATAGTATCCTTCTTCCCTACGAAATCATGCTGTTTATCGCCAACAATGTCACCACAAATATTCGTGAGTTGGAGGGGTCTTTAATCCGTCTGTTGGCGCACGCTTCTTTGACTAATAGAGAGCTGACGCTGGACCTGGCAAAAGAGGCTTTGACTGGCATCAATACGCAGTCCCGAATTCCGCTCAATATTGATCGAATTGTGAGGTCTATTTGCAAAAAATATCGCGTCTCAAAGGACGATATTTTATCAAAAAAAAGAACCCATGCGATCGCGTTTCCACGCCAAATAGCGATGTATCTTGCTCGACAATTGACCGATCTTTCGCTGGTCCAGATCGGAAAATCTCTCGGTGGACGCGATCACACAACTGTAATTCACGCTATTGAAAAGATCACGGAAAAAACAAAAAAAGAGGAAAAATTCCTCACCGAATTGGTTGACTTATCGAATATTTTATCCTGTTAACTAACGTTCAATCATTTTTTTAAAATTGTGGATAACTTTGTGGATAACTAGCGAAAAACCTGTGGATAACATGTGGATAACTTTTCCGCGGAGGGGTGTGTGTGGATAACTTTGGAGTTATCCACATGTTATCCACATAGTTATCCACAGGTTTTTGAAGAAAATTTTTTTAGCTATTTAGCTGTCATTTAAGAAGTTAAGGGTCGCTGAAAACGAAGTTATCCACTTATCCACAGGCCCTACTACTACTACTGTATTTATATTTAACTTAGCCGTATTAGGAATTCATTTGTGGATAACTCACTTTTTTTTTTTTTTACTCTCTTCAACTCTCCAAATTATTCCATCAAAATCAACCTTGCCGATTTTGACTCAAATTATGATCCAAGCGGAAGAAAATGGCAAGGTGACTTTTTCTGGCTCGAATCTTAATATTGGAATTCGCGTATCCGCGGCGGCTGAGGTGCACGAGACTGGGGTCCTGACTGCGCCGGCGAAACGCTTATATGAAATTATCCGCGCGCTACCGAATGAACCTATCGATTTTCACACTTCCGGGGCTCAAATTCGGCTGCAATGTCACCGCGGTTTTTATCAAATGATCGGGATAGAAGCGGATGAATTTCCCTCCTTTCCCGACGCCTCAAAACAGAAAAAAATAACGGTAGACGCGGAACAATTTTCCTACCTTATCGGGAAGACTTCTTACGCAGTTTCAACTGACGAAATGCGCCCTATGTTGAACGGAGTTTTTTGGGAGTTGTACGCCGACGGAATGGTGATGGTCGCCACGGATGGCCACCGACTCGCAAAGCTACGACACCAGTTGGCACCGGAAGAAATAATCGTTGAAAATACTGAGAATGAACAGGACGTCGAGGATGAAAAAAGTGAGGCGGAGGGCTCGAAAATCGGCGTCATTGTTCCTCCGAAAGCACTTTCTTTGGTGCATCGACTGTTGCGAAAGCATGGGGAGATTACCGTTTATTTTGACGAAAATTTTATTTTGTTCACAGGCGACGAAGATATGATCTTTTCCCGCCTGATCGAGGGCGATTACGTCAATTACGATCAGGTGATCCCATATCAAAACGATAAGGAAGTTCGCACCAATCGGATGGACTTGTTGAAAGCTGTGCGCCGGGTAGCGATTTTGGCTGACGAGCTCAGTCATCAGATCATCTTCCGCGTCAAACCGGAACTGGTTGAGCTCAGCGTCAATAATCCAGAAAAGGGCGAAGCGCGAGAAGAAATCGCGGCTGAATACAAAGGCGAGGAGCTTGCATTCGGATATAACGCCCAGTATCTCATCGACATCCTGACTCACTTCGATAGCGATAATGTGCTGTTCAAGTTGGGCGATTCGATTGCGGCTGGACTGATTCTGCCGGATCCGCCTCAGGAGGATTATGATTTCCTGACTCTTATCATGCCAATCCGACTGGAGGATTAGAGCATAAATATTTAATTACTTCTGATGAAATCTATAAAAATTTGACTTATGTATATCGATAAAATAAAATTGACCAACTTCCGCAGTCACAAAGACGCGGACCTGACCTTCGATCCGTCGATCAATTTGATCACCGGCAGAAACGGCAGCGGTAAGACCAATCTGCTGGAGGCGATTTATTATCTGACAATCGGTAAGTCGCATCGCAAGTCCCCTGACAAGGATTTGGTGATGTTTGATGAGACTTATTTCCGTCTGGACGGCTATATTGCTACGAAAGAGGGCAGGATTCGCATTGAGACGGGCTTTTCTCCGGAACAGGGAAGGAAGATGGTCAAGCTGAATAAAACACGCTTAGATCGCATTTCAGAGCTGTTACAGAAGGTCAGTTGCGTCCAACTTTCGCCGGACGATATTGAGCTTACCCGCGGAAGTCCCTTGATTCGGCGTCATTTCATGGACATGGCTCTGGTGCTCACCGCGCCTTCTTACCTTCATGCGCTGCAAGAATATCGACGCGTGCTCAGCCAACGGAACGAGCTGCTCCGCGGTGTATCTGTCCCGGATCCTACGCTTCTCGGGGTCTGGGACGATCAATTGGTTGAATGGGGAGCGCGACTGATTCTCAAGCGATTCGAATTTATCAACCGATTGGTCGATCTGGTCAACAAATTGTATCATTCGCTCAGCTCAAATCCGGTTCATATCAGTCTCTCCTACACGCCATTCGGTCTCTCGGAGGCGGTCTCGTTGGAGCGAATTCAGACCCTTTTTCGGGAAAAATTGGCGAATAACCGCGCGAGGGAGCTGAAGCAAGGGTATACGTTGACAGGCCCTCATCGGGACAATTTGCGCATTGCGTTCGGAGGGCTGAGCCTCAAACGTTTCGGGTCTCAGGGACAGCATCGGCTTGTCTCCACCGCGTTGCGGCTCAGTCAGGCACTTTATCTCAAAGAAGAAAATGAGGATTGTCCAGTCGTCCTGTTTGACGATGTGTTCGCGGAACTGGACTCGCAACACAAGGAGCTTCTTTTCCAAATGACATTGCGGTTCGACCAGGTTTTTATTGTCTCGCCCCAGGAGCCGAAAATTTTCCCTCGGCAGGCAAAAAAATTTCATCTTCAAGACGGGGATTTTCTTCAAAAATGACTCAACCGCGCCGTGAAAATTTTACTCGGATTGGCTCTCTGTTTGAGGACTATTTCCGGCAGATCGGCATGTTCCAACGCTACAAACAGGGGCAGGTGCTTGCTTATTGGGAGGAAGTTGTTGGCGAAAGAGTGGCAAGGCATACCACTCCAACGAGTTGCCGAGATCGCATTCTCTTCGTGGAGGTGGATTCTCCTACGTGGATGAATGAACTGCAATACAGAAAACGGGATATCGTCACACAAATTAATCGATTCCTAAATGGTAGCTTTATCAAAGACATCCGGTTCGTCGCGCCGCGAGGATAATTTTTTTTTGTTACCCGAAAAAAAAATTGCTTGACAAGCGCGCAATAAAAGATATTTTATCCCGAATTTTACGACTTGTATTCGACTTTTCTGAGAGATGGATTTATCCGTTTCAAGGAATCTTAAAGCAAAAAATCTGATCCAAAGGCGTTTCTGATGGAGAAGAGAATCGGCGCGGTGGTGGTTCTGGTCAAAGGTCGCCGGAACATCCCGAAACTCAATACGATTATCTCAAATCACGCGGACATTATTATCGCACGACAAGGGCTTCCCTTGATCGAGCGCGATATGAGCGTGATTTCGTTTATTGTGGAAGGCTCTACGGATCGAATCGGCTCCTTGACTGGACGAATCGGCAGATTAGACGGATTGCAAGCCAAATCTGTTTTGACTAAGTATTCCGACCCGAAAAAAGGAGGTTATTTTGATCCGTAATCGAATCATTTTCACATGTATTATCGGTCTGCTTATCGCATTCACACGGTTTGGCGCGTTTGCGGCGGATACTGGCTCAATTCAAGGAGAAGCGGTTGACGCTGTGAGCCGCGATGGATTATCTGGTGCTCACGTCACGTTGGATCACACGCCCTACGGGGCTGTTGTTGGTAATGATGGGACTTATCGGATAGATGGCGTCCCGGAAGGCGCGTATAAAATCACAATCAGTCGGATAGGCTATCATACCGAAAGTAAACAAGTTACGGTTATTGGGAAAAAAATGGTAGCCATCGATTTTTATCTTGTTCGCTCTGTTATTCAATCCGAAGGAATCGTTGTCACGGCACGAGGTCGAACCACTCGGCTGAAAGACGTGCCAGGGTCAATCGGCGTGGTCAGGGGGCGTCATATTCGCGAAGAAGTCCCGATGAGTCTGGCAGACGCCGCGGCGCAAGTCCCCGGTATCTCGAAAGCGTCGGATATGCCATGGGGTTCCAGGATCAATATTCGCGGACTCAGCAAGGAGCAGGTCGTTTTTCTCATAGACGGGAACCGCGTCTCAACAGCTACCGAGGTGGCAGCTCAATTCGGTCTGGTGGCGACGCAGGATATCGACCGGATGGAGATTTTGAAGGGACCGATCTCGGTTTTATATGGCACCGGTTCAATCGGCGGCGTGGTCAATGCGATCACCCGTAAAGGGAAATTTCTATCAGAATCGGACTGGGATATCGCCTTTGAATCTTCGTATGAAAGCACGGCAAAAGGCGTCGGTGCATACGGTCGAATCGGACTGAATCGTTCCAATTTTTACTTTTTGGCAACGCAATCCTACCGGGACTACGACAACTACAAAGCCGGCGACGGCGTGGAAATTTCCAATAGCCAATTCGAAGATCGTCAGACCAGTATCAGTCTGGGTTATCGCCTGCGATCCCAGCATAAAATCGAGGCTAAGTATCAATTATTAAAGGCGATAGACGTTGGAATACCCGGTGCTGGCGGAGTCTTTAAAGACCAGGATCAAGTGCGATATCCCGAGACGAGACGAGAGATGTTCGAGTTGGGTTGGACTTTTTTCCCGAGCTTTGAGGTCTGGGAAAAATCCGAGGTTCACTTTTTCCATCAGCCTATTGAGCGCCGGGCGGAAATAAATCGAGGCGAGGCGAAAAAGATCATGCCTCAAGCTGACCATGACGGAACGGGAGCGCGCTGGCAGAATCAACTCGCCACAGAATCGCATCGGTTTGTTGTCGGTGCTGAGTGGTGGCAAAAAGAGTTGACCGGTGAACGGATAAAACAGATTCAGGGCAATACGATCGTGGATAAAGCCTTGCCTGACGCTCTATATCGACCGATCGGTATTTTTGCCGAAGACGAGTTCCAATTGAGCGACCCGATTGCCTTAAATTTTGGCGCGCGTATCGACTGGATTCATACTGAAAATGACGTCATGTATAAAACCTATACGCCTCCTTCGGACGTGATTATCTGGGACGAGAGAGAGGACCACGACACATCATGGAGTCTGCAAACTGGATTGCTCTATCGGGTATTTCCAGAAATCGAGGTCAATTTTCTGATCGCCAGAGCCTTTCGATCTCCTTCATTGGAAGAACGTTACAACTATATCGACCTGGGGTCTTTGGTCAAGCTGGGCGACCCTGAATTAGACCCGGAAGAGAGCTGGTTTTTTGAGACCGGCGTCCGCTTCGAGAATGAGAAATTTCATGCAACCGCGCAGGCGTTTCTCAATAATACCCGCAACCTGGTGATTGAAAAGCAGGTGATGTTTGAGGATCGGGAAGCGCTCCAAAAAACCAATGCCGGCGCGGCTCGATTATACGGCGGCGAGTTGGAGGCTGCGTACCGTCTCACGCCTTATATCATGGTTTCCAGCGACATGTCGTATATCCGCGGACGCGATACGGAAAAAGATGAGAATCTCCCTTCAATTTCGCCTCTCACCGGAAGTTTCCGAATGAGATACGGGATCGACAAGGGATTCTGGACAGAAGCAAGTCTCTCGATAACCGCGGATCAGAATGACGTCGCTTTGGATGAGGCGACGACTGACGGCAGCCAAATCATAGAGATCAGGGCTGGTTATAAAGGCTTTGCCCTGACGAATATCCGTCATAGTTTGACGCTTGGTGTCAAGAATCTGACAGACTCGCAATATAAGAATCATCTGACTCGTTCACGGGGATTTGAGCTCTATGAACCGGGGCGCAGTTTCTATCTCGCATGGTCTATGGAGATGTGACATCTCGATTAAACTCATAGCTTTAGGATATATATCATAGCGACGAGACACTTTTTTTTTGAGAGGAATCTCGTCGCTATTTTTAGATGGCCGAACAGGACTTCCGCCTTATGGAATCGACGGTATTCCGTCATAGTTCCACTCTTTTCAAATTTTCTGAGTGGAAAATGACTGTCACCGTTGTTCCTTTTTTCGGCTTGCTTTCCACCAAAAATTGGCTCTGGGTCAATCTGCATAATAACTGCACGATCGCCAATCCCAGCCCCACGCCTTGTTGTTCATACTCCCGACCATCGGACGAATTTCGGCTGTTGATTCGATCTGTTTGCGCCTCGGACATACCGTGTCCTTGATCAGTAATCTGTAGGATGAGCCGTTCGCCATGAATTAATATTTGGAGACGTACCGGCGTGCCAATTTCGGAAAATTTGAAGCAATTATCGAGTACTTCCTCAATAATTCTTACAAAAGATTTGATCGACAAACTGTGATTCACGTTGGGCATGTCCATGATCAGATCAGAACTTCTCCCATAATCGCTCGCCAGATCTATAGCCGCATCCCGAATTAGTCGAGAAATATTGACGATATTTCGCTCGGTCCAGGGTCTGATCTCGTTTTGGTCTGTCAAGTTGCCCGAATCATGTTCATATAATCTGAATTGTGAGTAAAGCAGATAATTTTCAACGATTCTTTTTAATCGAACGCTATTTTCATAAATCCCGCCGGCAAACTGTTGAATGATATTCCGCTCTAAGTGCATCTTCTCATCCGTCAAAAATTTGGCATAGCCTAAGATCGCGGTCAATGGGGTTCGAAATTCATGGGGAAGCATATTGCATAAATGAAAGCGCAGTTCTTCCATCGGCTTTTGGCTGATCGCGCGCCTCCGCAACCGAGCCTGAACCGCGTCCAGCAAGTCTTTTATCTGAAATGGTTTGGTCAGATAATCATCTGCTCCAAGCCCCATACCTTTGCGTATCTCTGTTGGATCGGTCTTTGCCGTCAGGAAAATAAACGGCATATTTTCCGTTTCTGGATCGTTGCGTAGGGTTTCCAACACTTCATAACCATTAATCTCCGGCATCAGGATGTCGCAGATTATCAAATCCGGAAGATGTTTTCTTGCCATTTCAATCCCGGCTCTTCCATTTTCAGCCTCTAAGACGATATAAGATTGGGATTCAAGGATGTGTTTAATCGGTTTTCTAAGTTGAATTTCGTCTTCAATTACCAAAATTTTAGTCATTTCCCCCTCCAAATAAACAATGAAACAAATAATCAAATAAATAATTTTATCATAATATGAAATTACTTCTTTATTAAACTTGAATACCTTGAATACCTTGAATACCTTGAATACCTTGAATACCTTGAATACCTTGAATACCTTGAATACCTTGAATACCTTGAATACCTTGAATATTGTAATGGGACGGGATTGATTTTAAAACAGATCAAATTTTTTCTCGTAAAAGAAAAAAAAATTGATCGAAACACTCTACGTAATGGGTCGCAAGATAGGCATTGCTTGCATATTTCTACGAAATAGGATAAATTATGAGAGTGATTATGGGACGCATCTTCATAAGCTGGAAGAGAGACGCTAAATGGAATTAAAAGTTTCGGGGACTGGGTCTGGGCAATCTGGGGACTCGTTTCGCCATCAAGGCGACTGGTCCTCGCAAATTTGCGCGGGCGCGTCTATAAAGGATTTGGATCGAGTGGCTTTGGAAAAAGCTCGGAGGGAGTTTGCCAAAAAATTCCCTCAATATGCCAAGTATATCGATTATTGGGACGACCAGAGATTTTTGAGCAAGGCAAAATTAAGTAAGCAGGGGAAAATAACCAATACATCTATTTTATTATTAGGAAAAAATGAGTCCGAGCATTTTATCGGTCCTGCCGTGGCGAAAATCAGTTGGATTCACCATGACGACAAGACGATCGGAAAGGATTATGCACATCTGGGACCCCCGTTGATTCTTCATGCCCAATCAATTTTGGATAAAATTCAGAATGCACCATACCGATTTCCCGACGATTTGATTCCTCTTGTTGGGGAAGCTCAAAAATTTGATCCTATGGTGATCAGAAAAGTCTTATATAATTGTATCGCGCATCAGGACTATACGTTAGGGGGTCGAATCAATGTGGTGGAAACCGATAGAGAGTTGATTTTTACCAACCTGGGCAGTTTTATTCCCAAAAGCGTGGAAGCGATAATCAATCAAGACGCGCCTCCGGAATATTACCGAAATAAATTTCTGGCGGAAGCGATGGTCAATCTGAATATGATCGATACTATTGGAAGTGGTATCAAAAAAGTATTTTTGTCGCAAAAGAAACGCCTTTTTCCTATGCCAGACTATGATTTGAGCGAAAAGAATCGGATAAAAGTGCGGATTTATGCCCGAATCTTGAATCCGACTTTCTGCCGGATATTGGCCGCGTATCCGGATATGAGTCTCAATATGGCTATTGCATTGGATAAAATTCAGAAAGGGATCGATTTGACCAAGAGGGAGCAAAGGTTGTTGGAGCTGCATACGTTTTCAAAAAATGAGACCGAATTTACCGAGTATGTTTCTGAAGCTATCGGTAAACCGAAAATAAAATCTTTTGATAACGCGTATTTGAAACAGGTGATTATCGACTATCTCAGGCTCCACAATTCAGCGACTCGAAAAGAAATTAATCTGCTGCTGACTGACTTTTTTTCTAACAAATTGGGAGAAGAGCAAAAACGCAATAAGGTAAAAAATCTACTTTATGCAATGTCTCGGCGGGACGCTTCTATAAAAAACGAGGGTTCCAACAAGAAACCGGTTTGGATTTTATGCTAATTTTTTGGCTTTTTTTATATCTTATGCGCTAACTTATTATATTACAATATGTTCGGTAATTTAATTACAAAAATTTATCCAAAAATAGCCATAAATAGCCATAAATAGCCATAAATAGCCATATATTAGCTCTAAAAAGACGAAAAAATCTCATTATAAGAAATTGAAATTTTCGCATGAAGTGGTGGGATAAAGAAATTTTGGGCTGCATCAAAATACAAAACCGGAGATCGGCTGTTAATGCCAATCCCCGGTTGGTAGTCATGCTGGCTCAGGGGCGTAGATCAATGAAATCTGAAATCTACTTCAGCAACGTCATCCTTCCCGAAACCAACCCGTCTCGAAAGCTTATCACATAGAAATAAGAGCCAGTCGCCGCGTTGTCGCCATATTTGGTCTTGGCGTCCCACTCCACCTCATACACGCCGCTACCGTCTAATCGAACGGATAAGATCCGAACCAATTGACCGACCGTGTTATAAATTTTGATAAACAGAGTCTCATGCAGATTTTTGTTGACCTGAAATCGGATCGTGGTATGCGGATTAAACGGATTCGGGAAATTCCCCAGCAACTCGACCTCGGAAATTTCCGCGTATGTCCCGTCGTCGGTGATATCCTCATTCTCTGGATCGTCGATAGGAGTTTCATCGTCAAAGCTCGTGAAGGGGCTTATTACGCCGTACAATATGCTGATATTGACGATCTCGTCCCGTATTTCTTCTGCTTCCGGCGTATCTTCTCCGTAAGTGTAGTATAACATCAGTAGATGTTCAATCTTCAATTTTGCCCAGAGTTTTGTTAAAAATCCATACGATTCATCCTGGGTAGAAGAGAGGTCTATTTCATAGCTATATTCGACCGGGTAACCGAACGCGTTACCGCTTAACGTTACTGTGACCGGAACCGGCTCAGAGTAGCGCCCAGATAGAATAAGTTGTTGTCCCTTGTAAAGATTGGGCAAGGGCGAGGGATAGGTCTCGACAATCACGTCTGGAGAGAAGCTCATCTCTGTGTCCAATAATACCGGATTGCGAATTCTGGTATAAAAATTGGTGATTGTTTCCTCCAACTCTTCATCGCCCAAAAATTCTGCCAGCCCGTTGTGTTCCATAGCGATTCGAGCGAGCAGTTGGGTATTGACGTCGCTCCCCACGCCAAAGGTAAATATGTTTAGATCGGTCTCGGATTGGACAACGAGATCATTGATATGATCCAGGAGCGGTTCCGTTTCTGTGATACCCGCGGTGGCATTTCCATCGGTAAAAAAGATGATGATATTTGCGGTATTCTCATCGTTTGCGTCAAACTGAGGCACTGCCTCGCTAAACGCGCCGGAGATATTGGTGGATCCGCCGGCTCCCAGCGATGAAATATAGGCGAGAGCCGCTTCTTCGGTCTCAGGAGTGTATGAAACATGGTCCGGTTCAAAACTGTCAACCATGGAGCTGAAAGAGACCAGATTAAAGCGGTCCCCTTCATTCAGATGTTCCACGATAAAACTTGCCGCATTTCGGGCTTGGACTATCTTATTTCCAGACATGCTGCCAGACCGGTCGATGATAAATGTGAACACCTTGTCGATCGCGTCTACATTCTCGGTGGGATCCGGCTCGACGATAAAGGCAAAATAGCCGCTTCCGTATGGGTCGGGCGTCTGATCCGTGGGTAAATATGTGCTGAAGCCAAATAGACCCAGCTCAGTTGAGTTTAGCACATATTGCGCCTCGTAGTCGATCGCATTGGACTCATAGGCTTCAAATTCGATGTGCGCCTCGTGCCCATCATTGAATAAAAGAGAGGGCTCGTGACTCAATAAGCACACGCTTAGGATTGTCCGATCAGAATAAAGGTCGAGTTTAAGATTCTGATATTCCAGCGGCTCTGACTGAATCAAACTATAATCGTTTGGGAAAAAATAATCGACAGAACCGAACGAATAGGGCAAAAGTTCTACCTGAATCGGATCGGTAAGAGAAAAATAGAGCGGATTTGTACCGAGATGCGACGTGAGATCCGGATGTGTACTTCCGCCGCCGGGAATTGTGGTATCCTGCGGTGTGTGCGAAAAATCTGCAGTATTCCACTGCCCGTTGACATACCAGCGCAATTCCGTGGCGCTCGCTCCCTCTTGCATCGGGAAACCATACTTGGCGTTCGCGCTCCATCCCAGATTGTTATAATAGACCTGGGTTACGGTCGTGATCGAGACCTGCGTCTCTACCGTGACCTCCACTTCGCTGGACGTCAGTTGTGGAACCAATGCCCCAATTCGCCGTCCACAATCGCCACACCGTTGGCTGAAACCTGGCTTACAATCGCAAGGCATAAAATAAAAAGAATTCTAAAAGTTCTCATCTTTCCTCCCTCAAAAAAGTATCATTTCAACAATATCATTAGAGCTTTTTGAATATTTTCAACATCCGCAACCACCACACCATCCAGATCGCCTCTCGGATGATTTTTGTGGACATCTTGGAGATTCCGATATTTCGATCGACAAAGATGATCGGAATTTCTGCGACGCGAAACCCTCTGCTCCAGGCTCGGTAGCTCATCTCGATCTGGAAGGAGTAGCCGTTGGAATGCACTCTGTCGAGGTGGATCGCCTCCAGCACGCATCGGCGAAAGCACTTAAAACCTCCGGTCCCGTCCATCAGTGGCAAGCCCGTGACCAGGCGGGCATAAACATTTGCATAATAGCTAAGCAGGAGCCGCTTGATGGGCCAATTAACCACGGTCACGCCGTGCACATAACGGGAGCCGACCACGAGATCATACCCCTGGTCGATCTTTTCTAAAAAATCAGGTATGAATTTCGGATCGTGCGAAAAATCAGCGTCCATCTCAAATATAAAGTCATAGTCCCGCTCCAACGCATATTTAAATCCCGCCAGATAAGCGGTTCCCAATCCCAGCTTCCCCTCTCGATGGAGACAATGGATTCTGGGTTCTGTCTTCCGCATCTCCTCGACAATATCGCCAGTCCCGTCCGGCGATCCATCGTCTACAACCAGCACATCAATGCGAGAGTCTTGATCCAATGCCGCAGTCACAATCTCTCGGACATTATCCTTTTCGTTATAAGTTGGCGTAATAATCAAAATTTTTTTATCGTGGTTCATCAGTTCCTTCACTCACTTTTTATCGAGAAATATAAAATAAGTTATTGTCCGCAAACGTTTCGTGTTATCGAAAGATATAAAAAAGGGTTGACGTCATGGAAATACAAGTCTTTTATCTGAGTATTCTATCTCAATCTGCGATAATTTGCGGATCGAGTTCCGTGGCGGCGAATAATCCAAGCAAATCATTTTGAAATACGTAACTTTTTCTTGAAAATTTTCGTAATTGCAATTTTTTAGTTGAGTCTATCCAATAAGATAGACATATTGAAAGGGTTTGGCGTATTATGCGTTATTTTTTTTTAAATTTTTTTTAAATTTTTTTTAAATTAGGTACGATTCCGGTCTTTGAGCTCAAGGAGGAGAGATGGCGACCAAAATAACTCGACGGGAATTTTTAGATCAAGGTTCGAAGGGTATTCTGTTAGCGGCGACAGTCCCTTACTTTTTACAATCCAACGTTAGCAGCGCATTTGCCGCGTCTTCGATGGGGTTGCAGGATTATTACGATCATTTCATCGTGGATGAGTCGATTCTTAAGGGGATCATGAGCGAGGCGTTGGCTTATGGCGGCGATTATTGCGATGTTTTTTTCCAGCATAAGATCAATAACTATATTGGGCTGCAGGATAAGGCCGTGAACCGCGCGTATAGCAATGTCGATTTTGGCGTGGGAATTCGCGTGCTGAAGGGCGTCCAGACAGGATATTCATTTACCGAAGAGATCACTCCAAAGGCGATGAAGCTCGCGGCTAAAACCGCGGCAACGATCGCAAATTCGAGCAAGCAAGTCGATCCCGTTCAATTCAAACTCCATACACATCCCAATTATTACCCGATTGAAACGCCGTGGGAAGATGTCCCAATCGATCGAAAAATTCCTTATCTCCAAGAAATTAACGAGAAAGTTTTTGCCGCGGATAAGCGGATCGTCAAATCCAATATCTGGTTTAGCAACGAGACGTCTTATATTCTGTTTGCGAACTCCGAGGGGCGTCTGACCTATGACTATCAGCCCATGGGCGCAATCTCTGTCAATTGTACCGCAGAGCAAGATGGCAAACGGGAGTCGAACGGATATACGATATCGGGTCGTAACGGCATCGAATTTCTCACCCCGAAGAGCATTGATCGGGTTGTAAAAGAAGCGACGCGGAAGACAGTCGATCTGTTTAAAGCGATCAAGCCCGAAGGTGGCGAGATGGAGGTCGTTCTGGCTGCGGGAAGTTCTGGTATCCTGCTGCATGAGGCTATCGGTCACGGAATGGAGGCGGACGCCAATCGAAAGGAAGAGTCGATATTCAGCGATAAGATCGGTAAGCCAGTCGCAGAAAAATTTGTCACGATCGTCGATGATGGGCGAGATAGCAATGCTCGCGGATCGATCAATATCGATGACGAGGGCAACGATACTGAGCGGACCATGCTGGTCGAGGACGGAATTCTGCGCAGTTATATGCACGACCGGTTGAGTTCTCGGCATTATAATCTGAAGCCAACAGGAAACGGTCGTCGTCAGTCGTTCCGATTTTCGCCCCTGCCGAGAATGCGCAATACCTATATGCTTCCGGGACCTCATACAAAAGAGGAGATTATCGGAAGTGTGAAAAAAGGTCTGTACGCAGAATATTTCACAAACGGCGAAGTGCGCATCGGTCCTGGAGATTTCACATTTTATGTCAAATCGGGCATGCTGATCGAGGATGGAAAATTGACCAGTCCGGTCAAGGATATTAATATTATCGGCAATGGACCTCAGGTGTTGGAGGATATTGTCATGGTAGGCGACGATCTGAAGATTTCGGAAAGCGGTTGGAATTGCGGAAAGGGCGGTCAATTTGTACCGGTTTCCATGGGACTGCCCACGGTCAAGGTATCAAAAATCACCGTTGGAGGCGTGAGTTAATATGGCGTTATTATCAAGTAACCAAGAGGAAATAAGATGACTAATAAGGAACGAATGGCTCTGGCGGAATGGGCAAAGGACGAGGCGTTGAAACGAGGCGCAGACCAGACCGCAGTGACGATTTCTAAAGATCGAAGTGTGGAGATTGAATTCCGAGATAAAAAAGTAGATAAATTGGTCGAATCAACTCAAAATTCTTTGAGTTTGAATATTTACGTCCAAAATAAATACTCCTCTCACTCGACTAATGATCTGCGCAAAGATTCGCTTGCGAAATTTATTGAAGAAGCGGTTTCCGCTACCAAGTATTTGACAGAAGATGAGTATCGAGCTTTGCCCGATCCCAAGTTCTATCCAAAAGAAAAGCCTGCGGATTTTAAGATTTTGGACCCGTATTATAGCCGGATAGAATCCACGGATCGGATGAAATGGGCTGAGAAGATCGAACGCGCAACATTGGCGCAGAGCGATAAGATTCTCTCCACGACAGCCGGGTATAGCGACGTCTATTTTCAAACGATCAAGTTGCATAGCAATGGTTTTTCCGGCGAGAAGGAAGGCACGTCCTTTTCCGCCGGGACTGAGGTGACCGTCAAGGACGGCGCGGGTGGACGACCAAGCGATTGGTATTATGCCCGATCTCGTTTTTATAAGGATCTACCCGACCCTGAGACTCTGGCAAAGGAGGCGGTGCAGCGCGCGGTGAGTAAGATTGGTCAGAAGAAAATTGAGTCTGGGAAGTATGTTATGCTGGTTGAAAATCGAGTCTCCAGCAGGATAATTTATGGTCTTCTGAGACCCATGTTCGGCGAGTCGTTGCAGCAGAAAAGCTCCTATCTCGAAGGCATGTTGGGTAAAAAAATCGCTTCCGAAGCGTTGACCATAATCGACGATCCATTTATCGAAAAAGGATTGGGCTCGAGACATTTTGATAGCGAGGGTTTGGCGGCAAAGCGTCGGGTCATGATCGATAAAGGTGAGCTGAAATATTACTTTATCGACAATTATTATAGCAAAAAATTGAATATGGACCCAACAACTGGCTCTCCGTCAAATTTGATTATTGAATCGGGCACGCGATCCCGAGAGGAGATGCTCAAGGATATCAAGAAGGGAATTTATGTGACCAGCTTTATCGGCGGTAACAGCAACCCGACTACCGGAGACTTTTCGACCGGCATCATCGGTCATTTGGTCGAAGACGGCAAACTTGTGCAACCGATTCATGAGATGAATATCACCGGAAATGGCAAAGAGTTCTGGAAGCAATTGGTTGAGGTTGGGAACGACCCATATATTTATTCGTCTTGGAGACGCCCCTCCATGTTATTCGAGGGAATCGACTTTAGCGGGTTATAGAGAAGAAAACCCTAAGGGTTTTTGAAACCCTTAGGGTTTCTCCGGAAAAAATGCGCTCCGGAGGAATTGCCCTCTGCAATCGTGAATCCGTCCAGAATCGAGGTCTGATAGAGACCATCGCGGTATGAATTATCTAAGTTGTCCGCGTCCCCGATCCTGAATGACCGGATCATGATGCCTTTTCCTCCCATATAATCCGATCCAGACCCACGGCTCCCACCACAAAACTTTTCAACTTCAGCGCAGGATCATATTTTTTATGGAGGACCGCTTCATATTTGGACAAGCCGACAAGTGCCTCATCCCATTTTTTTTTGACAGGCGGGAGCTTTTTTAATTCAGCCAAACTCATTTTGGAAACCTGGTCTCCGCTCAGTCCCACTTTTTTCAGGCTCACGTATTTGAATTCGATCAAGATGTCAAACAGGGTATAGCCGCGCATATCTGGCCTGACAATCAGAATCAGGTCTGCGTATGCCCGTTCCAACTCTCCTTCGGAGTCCATAATGTAGAGGCGATCATTATAGAGCAAACTGAGGAAAAGGGTCTTAATAGTCAATTCATTAGCCCAACGATAGTCGCGGTTATCATACACCTTTAGATAATGAGATTGGATGAAATCGCACAAGGGCTGCATATCACCGTTTCCGTAGAGCAATTTCGCGGCCTGAGCAGTCTGGGTCCAATGTTCTGCTTCCGGCAGAAGTGTTTCTCGAATGCGTTCCAGGTATAGTCCTTTCACCACCTGGTTGGGGATGTTCAGACAGGTTTCGGCAAACGCGGTTCTGCCGCCCAGTGTCAGGATACCGAAGTAGTATAGCAAAGAGGCCATAAAAGTGACATCTTTTGTCGTTCTCAGTACATCTTCCACCCCAAAGCGAGTCGATAGTTTTGGAATGCTGAAAGGCTGTTCCGCGGCGATGAGATTTAAGATCAACTGGCTTCCGCCGGGCAGTCTGGAAATGTATTGCAACTTTCCCCGATCCATAGCCAAATTGCTATCCAGGATTTCATTCGGATACTGGCATTGGCTCTGAAATTTTTTCAGGAAATAGAGGGCGAGGGTGGGGTTGTAAACATAGGCTTTGGGGGTCAATGTAAATGCGTAGCCGTTATACACGGCCCGCATCATCGCACCAACTTCCGAAACCTGCTCAGACGGAAGTTCACACGTCTCAACAATCGTCGTGATAGCGTCTCTTATTTCCGATTCATAAAATCCGCAGAGACCGTTAAATTGCGGTTCCAAATAGATATTTTCCGCCACATTATAGCCGCTGGTCATATCGCTTAGCACAACCGGGGAGACCCCGGTAATAAAGACCCGATCCACGCCCCACCCGGCGGCTCCGGCCTTGACGGCTTTGAACAGGGTTTTAAGCGCGCCTTCGCCATAAAGCAGACTCTCATACCGATCTTCTTTATCCTTATTTTCTTGATATTTGTTTTTCCGGCGGCTCATCATCACTTCATTGGCAAAGTTGTCGTACTCATCGACAAGCAAGTAGAGGCGATGAGAAGAGAGCCTGACTGCGTTTAACAGCGATTGAAACGAAGATATGGCATTGGTCGGATTGATTTTTATCGGACGATTCAGGAATTCGGCATAATAACCGGAAAATCCATCAATACAATCATTAATATGACTATGCAATGCCATTTTGATGTTCTGCACATCCCCTTGTGGATCAATCATCGAAAAATCCCATTTCATCACGAGATATTTGTTGTGAATGGGCGTCGGATTTTTGCCGATGGCCAAATGCCCGAACAGGGTTTCAAATTGGTCGGCTTGGCGCAGATCATAATAATTTTCCAGCATCGATAACAGCAGGCTCTTGCCAAAACGGCGCGGCCGCAGGAAAAGCAGTTGCTTTCCCGCCTCTTCGATTCGCGGAATTTGATCTGTTCGATCCACATAGAAATAATCTTCGGTGATGATTTTTTGAAAATCACAGATACCGTATGGGAATTTCATGATAGAATGTCCTTTTTTAATGGAAAGTTCAGCCTGAAGTTTCCACCTTAATTTGCAGAAAATTTTTTCCAATGAGTGGAGACCCCTCAACCATCTATGACAAGAAATTCCTCCTCAGTTTCACTTTTTTCTGATCTGAATCGGAGCTGTCGTCACAGTGGCTACTCTTTTTGATCCTGTAAAAAAGAGAGAAGCTCGTCACTTTCAGGCGTGGCGACCTGATAGAAATGTTGAGAGGTTCTGGCAGAATGTGGGATTACGGGTTGATGGATAAAACCGAATATCGCGTCATTGGCTTGTTTACAGCTATTGGCTTCTTGCCATTTTCTTATCATATAACCGTTTATAGCGGCCTATAGCAGAAACAACGGCATCGCTAGCTCGTTCCCGAAAACGAGCGGTATTGAGCAACTTCTCTTCCTCTTTATTGCTTATAAAAGCAGTTTCGACCAAAATAGCGGGCATGTACGCGCCGTTCAGGACATAAAATGGAGCCTGTCCGACCCGTCGTCCTGTGATATCCAACTTTTTTGCCAATTCCTCATGAGCGATCTCCGCCAACATGCTACTTTCTTCAAGGTACTCGTATTGAGCCAAATCCCACAAGATGAAGTCCAAGTCGCCCATAGTCTCGACAGCGTCTCCCGGCATCTCGAATTTAAGGGAAGCATTTTCCCGAGCCGCGACTGCCCTGGCTTCATTCGTCTTTGCCAACGACAAAAAATAGGTCTCGGTTCCATGCGCTTTGGGAGAAGGCGACGCGTTGCAATGGATGCTGATGAACAGATCCGCGTTCATACGGTTCGCCATTTCCGTCCGCTTTCTCAACGAGACAAAAGAATCGTCGGTACGGGTCAGAACCGCTCGCACACCCAGCTCTTTTTCGATCTGTTTCACCACTTGCTGGGCAATATCCAATGTAATGTCCTTCTCATAAGTCCCGTTTGGTCCAATTGCTCCGGGGTCCTTTCCGCCATGACCGGGGTCAATCACGATCAGATCGAAGTCGCTCACATAATTTCGGGTGGTGGTATTGTCTTTTCTGTCGCGAATCTGCGGCGGTTCTGGTTCCTCGTCCACATCGTATCCAAAAAAATGCGCTTCAATTCGGGGCGGATCGTCATAAGATTCGATACGATAGCTTTTTGCGCCTGCATGATAATGGAAATCTAAAACAAAGTCTTCGTCACGGTTTTCAGCACTCGTATCAATAATAAAGCCGTTCGGATCTGGGAATGTAAATTTTTGAGCATCGGCTTGCCCCCCCTTGATCTCCACAATCAAATGCCCAGGCTTTGACTTGTCGGTCAGAAAGCGTAGCGGTTTCTTGGCATGGATAATCACGCGCGTCTCTTGATATTCAGCCGTAAATTCCATATCTAAGATCGTGATGTTATCTTTTGGAATGGTCAGCGATAGCAGATTAATTTCGGGATGCCAAACAACGTCCTCCGGCACAAAGGAGTCGATCACCGATTCGATGAATTGGATTGGCGTCCAAATTGTGCCGGATCGGTAGAGAACCGGCGTTCGTAGATGATGCAGACCGCTTGCGGACTCAATAATGGGGTTATCAACAATCAGGATAAAGCGTTTATCCCCAATATGAAGAGCCATTTGACGGGATTCCTGCCGCCAATATTTGTCCGCTGAAAATATCTCGCTGACCGCTGAGATCGGTACGTAAATGGTCTTGTTCATCTCAGCCACTTGGATACGTCGATCTTCCCGATCATCATGATATTGAACGGAGATATCGGCGGAAACGCTTGCAGACGTTGCGGCTATGGCTAAGAAAAATATAAATCGAACAACAAGTTTCATGGATCAAACTCCGCGTGCTTTTTTTATGATCTTAAATAACTCGAAAATCGGGTCAATATCCTGCGGCTTTACCGTTTGAGCGGGAGTCGCTCCCTCCATAATACCAACCGGTCTCAGGGTCAACCCAAATTCCCTGAGCGGAACTCCAATGATATTGCCGATATACATTGTGTCCCCGAGATTTCAAATTTTTGATCGTTTCTAACGGAAACTCATGCTCTACAAAGAGATAGTCAGGGTGCCATTGGTGATGGAAACGGGGCGCGTCCACCGCGCTTTGGATATCTAAGCCGTGATCTATCAAATTCATAACGACTTGTAGCACTGTGGTAATAATCCGGGGCCCTCCCGGACTTCCGATAATCAACGCCGGATCTCCATCTTTCAGAAGGATTGTGGGAGTCATGCTACTCAACGGGCGCTTTCCGGGCGCGATGCTATTTGCGTCTCCGCCCACAAGTCCGAACGCATTTGTCGCGCCGGGTTGCGCGCTAAAGTCATCCATGATGCGAGGTATGACCGTCGGTCTCTCTCATAAAATCTTGAGGCTCCCCGTGATTTTCTATATCGGTTGATAAGATGGGATGATTCCGTTTCGACAACATATTTGCATAATTTTTAGATAATAAACCAACGACAGGAATCTTGACAAAATCTGGGTCTCCGAGGAAATAGGCGCGGTCAGCAAACGCGGCTTTCATGGCTTGGACCACGAGATGTATTTTCTGAGTGGAGTTATGTCCCAGCCAATAAATGGGAGAATTTTCGAGTATATTCAACATCTGGATCAGATGCACGCCGCCAGAACTGGGCGGCGGCATGGAGATCACTTCATACCCGCGATAGACGCCTCGCACAGGTTCACGCGTCAGAACTTTGTATGCCGCCAGGTCTTCCATCGTTATTATCCCGCCATTCTCCTGAATGTGCCGGGTGATCTTCTCGCCGATTTCTCCCTGATAAAAAGCAGCCTCGCCCTCTTCTGCGATCTGACGATATGTCCGAGCCAGGTCTTCCTGAATCAACAAGCTGGCTGGTTCTGGCGTGTTTCCTTCTGGGGTCAGAAAGATGCGAGCGGTCTCGTTAAACCCTCTCAATTTTTCGATATTGTATTGGATAAATTCGCAATCGTTATGATTCAGAGGAAAGCCCTGTTCGGCAATTTCTATCGACGGCGTCAGAATCTCCGCCCTCTCTTTGACGCCAAATTTATCGAGAGCCGAGAGCAGACCCGCCACTTCTCCCGGAACCGCGCAAGCCAGTCCGCCGACTCGACTGAGCATGGGATTGACTTGACCATTTTCCAAAAACATATCCCGATGAGCCTGTTGCGGAGCGACTTCTCGAAAGTCGATCACTACCGGGTCTTGACCCCGCATTTTGACAATCATAAAGCCGCCACCGCCGATACCGCAGTGATACGGCTCTGTGACGCCCAGAGCAAAAGCTGTCGCCACCGCGGCGTCCACTGCATTTCCACCAGACTTCAAAATATCTACGCCGACATCCGTTGCCAGCTCGTGTTGGCAGACCACCATGCCTTGCTTGCCCGCGACTGGAGATGGAGACGCGGCTGGAATCGAGATTGGGATATGGATAAGAAGAATCAGAAAAAGATGAAAGGTATGTCGAAATCGATGCAAAAGTTTCCTCCTCAAATAAATATCAACATAGATAACGCGCTCCGAACAATCGCGCTTATGATTTATTTTAATGCGAAATCGTCGATCTGTCAATACTTATTTTATTATATAAAAAGGAAATAACGCGCTTCCCTTCATAATTTACTTTAAGTTGCTTCAATTCGCGATTCGTTATGGCTTACAACGACCGCAAGGCTTATAACCTTGCTCAATAAAATATTCGCGATTTTTTTTATCGATCCGATTTCCTGCTTTCAACTTTTTTCCGCTGGTGCAACTCGACTTATGAAAGACCAGGCTTTTTGTGTTGCCAATAAAAGTGATCTTTTCTTTGGCTACCACTTGAGGTTGTTCCTTTTGCGGCGATTCAGCGACATTTTCAGAGCTGATCAATTGCTCTGTATCTGCCAGCGCGCGTCGACGTTTCGGCGGGAGATGTCGGCATTTTGACAGCCTGTCTGAAAAATTGTCAAAAATCTGCAAAATCAACTCTGGATTATCCTTAATTATAAAGAGATGGGTCGCCAAATCCCTTTCGGTTGCGCCAGAAAAATTGAACGTGCCTGTCAATGCGATCGTTGAATCGATCAAAACCCAATAGTCGCGTAAGGTGCCGTCAAGATAGAGATAGGTCTTGATATTCCAATCGGAGAAAAAATCCGCGTTGGTGTATTCCCCGCCTTGATGCGCGGCTTGATCTAAAATCAGGAGAGTCTCCACGCCGCGCTCAGCCGCGTCCACCAATCCTTGTTGAATTGCTTTATGGGTGACAGCCGACGCTTGTATGTGAATCGTGCTCTGCGCGGAATCGATAGCCGACTTTACAGCTTGAGCCGCGGCTTTGTCAGGAGTGAAAAACAGCTCAGTCTCCGCGGCGACCGCGTCAAATCCATGAGCGAAAGAGGAGAGACATAACAGAAACGCCAAAGTCAATCGGATCAGATAAAATCTCATAACTTCTTCCTTCATACGTGATGGTTAGTTATACATGACGGCGATGATAAGGGGCGAGAATCAGGCGTACAGGTTGACGGCTTTTCTTACCTTCTCCATGACCTTTGATGTGGTTTCCACAGCCTTTTCCGCGCTCTTTTTAAAAACGCGATCAATCTCATCTCGGCTTTTCGCCCACCGTTTCCGCTCTTCTCGGAGCGGCTGCAATTGGTCGGACAGCCTGCCGGAGAGATTTTTTTTACACGCGACGCAGCCGAGTTTTCCGGATTCGCAATGGGTTCGGATTTTAGTCGTTTCATCATTATTAAAAATTTTATGATACGAAAAAACATTGCATACATCGGGATGTCCCGGATCGTTTCGCCGCACTTTTTGGGGATCGGTGATCATCCGACGTACTTGTGATTGAATTTTATCCGGCTCGTCGCCGATATAGATGCAATTGCCGTAACTCTTGCTCATTTTCCGATTATCCGTGCCTAAAATGCGAGGCGTCAAGGTCAACAGGGTCTTCGGTTCTGGGAAAACATTTCCAAAAATATGGTTAAATCGGCGGACAATCTCCCGCGTGAGTTCGATATGCGGAGCCTGATCTTCGCCTACCGGGACATGCGTGGCTCCATAAACCAGAATGTCGGCGGCTTGCAACACAGGGTAGCCCAAATAACCGTAGTCGATTTTGGTGAGGTCTGCATCCTCGCCTACCAGACCCAAATCCCGAGCTTGCTCCTTGATCGCGGGATTGCGCAGAAGCCACGGCGTCGGCACAATCATAGATAAAATGACATGCAACTCGGCATGATGTTTCATCTGTGACTGAACGATGATCGGTGCTTTTTCTGGGTCGATCCCGACAGTCAGATAATCGATCGCCATCTCATAAATATTGTCCGACAACTTGTCCCGTTTGGACCACCCGCCGCCGGCAAGGGCGTGCCAATCCACGATTCCAAACACGCAGTCGAATTCGTGCTGAAGTTTTTTCCAATTTCGTAGCGCGCCCAACCAATGACCGATATGCAATTTACCCGTTGGTCTCATACCGCTAAAAACCCGTCCTCGTTTATTATCTAACTTATCACACATATCAATTTCTCCTTGTTTGTTAAAGATAATTATTAATTATTCAATGTTTAACGCTTGTTCTCGCAATCGCTCAAGCTCTTCTTTCACACAGACAACCAATTGGGAAATCCCGGCGTTGCCCGCTTTTGACGATAAGGTATTTACCTCTCGGTTAATCTCTTGCAGCAGAAAATTGAACCGACGACCCGACGGTTTTTCATCTTGCAGATAAGCCGAAAACTGCTGCAAATGGCTGCGCGTGCGCACGCATTCCTCAGTGATGTCAGCCTTTTCTGACAGAACAGCGACCTCCATAGCAATGCGATCCTCATTAATATCAACGACGTCCAGAAGTTTCTGGATACGGGCTGTCATTTTTTCTCGAATCGATCCCATCTGGTCTGCAGCCATGCTCTCGATCTTAATAAGAGCATCGTCGATTTTGTGAATCCGCTTCTGGAAATCCTCCGCCAAATTTTTCCCTTCTTGACCTCGCATCTGTTCAAGACTATGGATCGCGTTCCCAATAGTGGTCTCCAACAAGGACCACACATCCTCCGGGTTAGCTTCCGCGGTCTCCCTCTTGATAAGATCGGGTATTTGCAAAATAGCGGACAAATTGGCGCTATAATCGACGTGAAGTATTTCTTTAAGCTGTTCAATAATATGGAGATAATTCATTAAAACATCTTGGTTCAAGATCATACGGAATTGTTCTTCAACCAAGTTATCCCAGCTAATAGTCATATAAACTTTGCCTCGAGCCACGCGGTTGCGGACGATTTGTCGCACGCGCGCCTCCAATCCAGAAAAAGTCTTGGGTAATTTGATCGATATTTCGCAGAATCGATGGTTCACTGTACGAATCTCGACCGAGACGATCGATGTTTCGTTTTCCGACTTAGCTTGACCGTATCCAGTCATACTTTTGATCATAATGGCACTCCGTCTCAACGTTTTGTCATAAAAGGGCCGTGGTCGTAATCATGTTTTGGTTGGATAGAGCTATAAATCGGCAGGATAAAATTCAGGGTGGCTCCGAGATATCTCTCACTCTCCGCCCAAATCCAGCCGCCATGCGCCTCGACAATGCTCCGGCAGATCGGCAGCCCCAACCCGCTGCCTCTCGTTTCAGTTGTAATATTGTTATTCACTCGATAAAACTCATCGAAAATCCGGTCTGTGTCATCTTTGCTCATTCCGATGCCAGTATCGGAGACCGATATCTTGACCAGCCCTTGAATATCCTCTCTCGAATCCGTTAAGTTGCCGCCCGCCAGATCCGCGTCGAGCAAAGTCTCTACGCTGATGGTGATCTTTCCGTTGTTCCCGCTGTATTTGATCGCGTTGCTCAATAGATTCAGCATGACTTGCAACACTTTATCCTGATCCATAAACAACTCGACGTTTTCTTCCGGGAAATCTGTCACGATGGCTATATTTTTCCCCTCAGCCTGCGCGGTCACGATCACCAACGCCTTTTCGATCAAGGAACGTATGCTATATTCGACCAAATTCATACTGATTCGACCCGAGGTGATCCGAGCCAAATCGAGCATTTGGGTCAACATATTAGCCAGCCGTCGGCTTTCGTCGTTGATGATCTTCAGGTAGCGCTCTTGCTTTTCTATAGATAAGGAATTCCGATCCTCGACCAGACGCTGCGAATAGCTCAGAATAGCGGTCAACGGGTTGCGCAACTCATGGGCGACCGTGTTGATCAGAACAGTCTTTCGCCGATCTAATTCTTTTAAGCTATCATTTTCCAGTTCGATCCGCTGTTTCTTGATAGCCTGCTTGAAAATCAGCCCGTTGGAAATGCTCACCACTCCCATATCAATAATATAGCCAAGCCACTCCACGTCGTTCTCGGACAGAGGCGAATCATCCTTGCGACTGATGTTCAATGTGCCCAACAGATTTTTGTTATGTTCGAGTGGAAAACAATAATCAAAACCGATCTCCTCCAATTTGGGCGCAATATGCGTGTACATCGATTGCACGTCAAAATGAACCGTCTGACCTTTGCGATAGTCCGGGATGAGGTCCTGCACAGGAATCTCAACGCTACGCGTCAGGGCTTCCTTAGATTTCACTATCCGGAAACTGCCTCGTTTTTCGTCCAAAAGCAGAATCGATACATTCTCCACCTCTATCGCGTCGTAGATCGTATTAACAATCAAATCCAAAACTTTTTTCAGGTCAATCGTCGAGGTCAATTCTTTGGTGAATTTTTGCCGCGTCTGTTTCCGTTTGGAATTCATCTGATCGACAAAAATAAATCCCTCTTTTTGCGAATGGATCAAACGAAACAGCATGGAGGAGGAGACGACCGCTATAAAAATGACAAAAAAAACGATTCTATTTTTCGGAATATCAATAAGATGGGGTATTATAAGATATATCCCGTACAGAACCGCGCTGAACCCAATGGTTGCAAAATAAAAATAGGCGGGGGTCAATAATTTTTTCATTTTTTCATAATAAGCCAGAAATCAGATTAACAATTATACGATTGTCAATCCAGTCTGAGGAGGCGTTGTAACGATTGGTCCCTGAACCGGGTCGATATATACATTGATCTCGCTGCGGACGCCGAACTGGGGCAGATAGACGCCCGGCTCTATGGAGAAGCAGGTTCTGGGAACGATCAATCGTGCGTCGTGCGTTTCAAAATTGTCGATATGCGCGCCGTTTCCATGATCTTCCTCATGGATATTGTGACCTGTTCGATGGATAAAATAGTCCCCGTAACCCGCGTCTTGGATCACTTGACGGGTGGCGTCGTCGATCTCATAGCCTCGAATTTCATCATTGGCGATAAAAGCGTTTTTAACCGTTTGCACGCCTCGATCTCGAGCGTCCCTGACAATAGTCCAGACATTCTCCACATCGGTTGGGACTTCCTCGCCCACATAAGACATCCAGGTAATATCCGCGTAGATTGAGTGCTTTTCATTGATTTTTGCCCAAATATCCATCAAAACCAGGTCGCCTTTTGTAATCAGGCTGCTTTTTTTGCCCATAGATTCATAATGGGGATTTCCGGCATTTTCATTCACTGCGACGATCGGTAGATAGTTGGTGATCAATCCCAATTTCTTAAATTCATCAGCGAGAAATTGGCGCGTCATCCATTCTGAGACCTCCAACTGATCATCTAATTGGTGCCGAATAAAGTGGATCGCGCTGTCCTTTGCCTCATAGACGAGATCGACCGCTTTCAGATGGCTCTCATACTGCTTCTCTGTCAGCCGAGCCTGGAAGTGTTGCACCAAGTCCCCAGAACTGACAATTTCTATCTCCATCTGATTAACCAGCTCCACCGTTCCCGCGTCCACGCGGGAGATATATGGGATCGCGCAGTTCGGAGAATATTCCATCGCTATCTTGGATCGGCTCTTCAGTATGTTCGAGAGCTTTTCCCATAAGCCTTTCCATGTTTTATAGATATGAAATTGCCCAGGCTTGCTCTCGAACAGATGCCGCTCAATTGCCGGAATAATCCATTGCAATTCGCCGCGGCTGGGGATAAAACAATACCAACGACGTGTCGACATTCCTTCGATCTGTGCAACGCTTCGGGCGATCGGATTTGTACCTTGAAAATCATATAATAACCATCCATCCAGCTTATGATCTTTCAAATACTCTTGAATCTCTTGGTAATTCATAGAATTTTCCTCATGTTTCGGGGGTAACGATTCCGATATGCTAAATAGAAATTTGAGTAAGAAACAAGGTAATAGACTGACGAATAAAAGTCAAGTTTTAATCGCCTTGTTATCTCGCCCTCCATCCCGACAGACGTGTCGCGACAAGCAACTTGAAAAGGAAAAGGGCTGCCGCGTTAAGTGAAACGCGGCAGCCCTTTGTATGCTCAGAAATGTATAAAAAATCAGCGCAGTTTCGAGTAAATGGTGATGGTCCCTTCTTGTGATGTTCCGCCTTCAATCGGTGTGAAACGCCACTTCTTGATCGATTCCAGACCTGCGGCTTCCACAGCGGGATCGCCTCGTTTTGCCAATCGAATTTTTTCGACTGTGCCGTCCGGAGCCAATACGATCGTAAATTTGACAAAACCTTCTCTGGTGATCTGATCGCTGATATTTGGAAAATTTTTGTTCAAAGCTCGGCGACCGGTCACATCGACGTCAATCTCGATAGGGAGGTTCGTATTTCCGACTGGAGCGGGCGGACCGATTCGTCCATCGTTCATAGCAGGGGCATCCACGCCGCCTTTTTCCCCGACAGTAGCCGCGACCAACCCGCCGCCAGTCGAATCGTCGTTGGATCGGTCATTTTGCTTGTCGCCGGAGGGCGTGTATGAGGGATAATTTTCAGAATCGGCTACGCTCGGAATCGTTTTCTCATCATCGGACAATAGACCCGTGTGATCCGTTGCAGAATGGCGGGTCGTGGGACGCTCAAATTTTGGATTGGGTTTTGAGGGCATAGCGACGCTTTCCTCCAACTGAGTCGGACTTGCCTCGGGAACCGTCACCTTGACCGGATTTGATTCGACTTTTGCAGGAGCCGGTTTATCCTGGGGTTTGGGTTGGGGCGGGATCTCGGATTTCACTTTTGGCGGTGGATTCCGGTCGACTTTCGGTTGATCTGGGATCGGATTCGAGGCAGCGGCGACATGAGGCAGCGGCGTTTCCAAAACCGGAGAAGGCTTGGAGATCGACCGCACTGTCTGCGGCTGTCCAAAGGTCATGTCAATGAATTCCGGGATATCCGGAGTCATCATCACTGTGATCAGCAGGGCAAATATTGAAAAAATCAAATGGATAATAATAGATATTATCATAGAGGTGTATAACAAACGACGATCAGCCATTTCTCGCTCCTTTCTCTGTTTTTCGGTATGAGATGCGTTAAAAGCAGGCGTCCTTTACCCTTTTATAAAATTAAAGTTCGACCTCACGGATCATGCCGAGCCTTTAATTTCTTTGTTGGTTTCGGATTTGAGAAGCGCGTTCCGAATCTCTCTTTATATGATCTTCCTCTCGATCTTCAGCGACTGACGCCTCCAATTGCTGCAAACGGCAAATCAGCTCCTCCCTGGTCATCGATTCTTTTCCATCCTCAGCCACTACCGGATCTCCCGACTCATCGACGTTGGAAATGATCTCCAGATTTTGGATGCGTTGTCGGAGATTCTGAAATTCGGCGGGAACCCCGCTGCGTCCCATAAGCTCTTGCATCTTTCTCTCTTCCCACTTTGATCCCCCATAACCAAATAATCCAAAGGTTTTCGCCGCGTGGCTAAGTATGCCGATCCCCCATCCCAAAAGGGGGAAAATAAACCAAAAACTTTTGGTCATCAAACTCAAAGCCATCAAAAACAGGTTGACAATGAGGTAGGACCCCAAATGGTTATAAAATTCCTTTAACTCTTTGACCCGTTTCCGAGCTTCTTTTTCCGTCATTTTTCCACCTCCAGATTTGTGCCACGTGTTCTCAGCGTTTCTTCGAGAATCAATTACATTTTTTTTTTTAAAAGCACTTGCAATTTACAGCGTCACTTGGTTACATTCTACACCTGTTCACGCTGTTTCTTCCGTGAGCCTTTCTGCGAAAATCAGCGCAATCAGCGGATTCTAAACTTAAGATATTATCTTGAACCGAATAAGGCGATAAAAAAAAATGAAAAAAAAGCACACGCGTCCCTTTTATGAGAAATTAATTGATAATCATCAACTGCCGGAATTTGATCAATTTATTGATCAATTAAGAGATAATTCTGATTATTGGATATCGGGCTTGACCGGATCGTCAAAAGCCTTGTTCACTGCGCATATTTTTCAACGGACCGCCCGTCCCATGCTCCTGATCGAGAATACGATCGATACTGCGGAGAATATGGTGGACGATTTGACCACATTCCTCGGACCGGATCGAGTGATCTATTTCCCGGACTGGGAGATCACCCCTTATGAAGGGCGCTCTCCGCATGAAAGCGCGTTGGGCGCTCGGCTGGATGCAATGCACCGTATGTTGTGCAACGACAACTGTATCTGGGTGGCGACAGTCCAATCTCTGGCGCGCCGAATCCCTGAGCCGGCTTTCTTGTTAGACGCGACGATTTATCTGAAAAAGGGGAAGCGTTATAATCTAGAGACGCTTATACAGCGTTTTGTCGAGATCGGTTTCAGGCGGGAGAAAAAGGTGGAGGATGTCAACAGTTTTGCGATTCGGGGAGATATCCTTGACTTTTTCACCTATACCCATCAAAATCCGGTGCGTGTCGAGTTCTGGGACGATCATATCGACGACATTCGATTATTTGATGTCTATAACCAGCGATCAATCGAGCCAATCAATGAATTAGCGATATTGCCCGCGGGCGAGCTGTTCCTGCTGCCTGACCATATTGAATCCGGCTTGCAGGGGATCACGAAACGCAAGCGGGAATTTGAGCAGGACCAACGACAGTATCGCCGAGCGGCTTTTGAGGATAAAAAGGATTTTGAATTGGAGGAGGAGGCGGACCGTATGCTTGATATGGTGGACGGCGATCCTGACCGAGTGATCGACAAACTCCGGGAAAATATCTCCTTTGAAGGACAGGAGGAATACTTTCCCTTTTTCATCCCAAAATTGACAACGCTTATCGATTATCTGCCAAAATCGGCTTATATCCTTTTTGACGAGCGGTCGGACGTCATAGAGAGCGGCAATCGTTTTTGGAAAAAAATTCAACAACAATATATCAAATCCGGGGCAATGCGTCGTCCCATGCCGCGACCTGAAATAGTTTTTGTCAACCCTGATTCTCTGATCCAGCAGTGCAAGGATCGAATTCGTATCGACATGACATGGATGCACTTGCGACCGCCGGTGGAGAATGTCTCCTATCATCAACGGATGGAAATCAAGGGGCAGGACTCTGTTGGAGGACATCTGAATCAAGCCTCTGATATGCTCCGAGAACTGGTCAGAGGCGGCTATCATATCACAATTTTTGCTGATAATCGGGGACAGATGGAGCGGCTGAAAAGTATGTTGGAGGATGTTCCTTATTAGGCGGGGTTAGGCGGGGATATCCATGCAAAGAGCCGTAATGCAGTGTCCTGTTCTGCATATTATTGGGAACCGGCAGAAGAGCTTCCTGCCTTATATATTTACATTACATCTTTATGTTATATTTTTATGTCATATATCCATATTTAAATGGCAATTTAACTTTTTATTAAAATCCAATCCATTTTTTCGATCAATGACCCCGCGTCTCAGGAATTTCTCATAGGTCGGTTGAAAAGGTAGGCTGTGTTGCAAAGAAATGATATCATTCCGAAACTCTCTCGCTGTTTTGAATCGCTCGCTTATATTTGATTGTATGGCTTTATGCAAAATAAAGTTCAATTCCTCGGAGACCTCGTGATTATATTGGGGCAATTGACACAGACGTTGGCTCACTTTTCTGATAAGTTCTGATAAAGGCAATTTGTGCCGAACAAACTGCAGAAATTCTGATTTTTCACACAATCCCTCCAGCAGCGTGATTCCCAGCTGATAAAAATCGGTTTGCCGAGTGATTCTCTCTCGTTTTATTTGTTCAGGGCTGGCATAAGTCGGCGAAAAAAAATTCTGCTCTTCAGACGACGTGATTGTCTCCAGTATACGGGATATTCCAAAATCCAACAGACGAGGAAAACCGGATTCCTCAACAATAATATTAGAGGGTTTGATATCGTTATGCAGGATGTCACGGGTGTGCAAATGATTCAGAGCGATCAAAATATTGTCCGTAATCTTAAGTGCTTCATTTAGACGCTTTCCCTGATCAGAAAATTTTCGCATTTTCAAATGAACAGCGAAACTTTTACCAGGGATAAACTCCGTGATCAAATAAAACACTTTGTTAATCGGGCACAAACCCGAATCAACCATGTTGATGATAAACTCATGCTTCACGTCTCGCAGAATCTGGGTTTCTTTCTGAAAAATTCCGAAAGAACTTTC
>NBMB01000086.1 GCA_002084765.1 Candidatus Cloacimonetes bacterium 4572_55
GTGTAATCTGCGGACTCTTTCTTTATCTGTGTAATCTGCGGACTCTTTCTTTATCTGTGTAATCTGCGGACTCTTTCTTTATCTGTGTAATCTGCGGACTCTTTATCTCAATCGATATTAAATTTCCGAACTAATTCGCGAAGTTTTTCAGCGACGTCCGCCAATTGCAGGCTGGAACTTGCCATCTGTTCCATAGACGATCGCTGTTCTTCGACTGTTGCCGCGACCTCCTCAGCGTTGGACGCGTTGGATTCCGCTATTGATGCCACGGACTCGATACGGGCGATCAGATTTTGCACCTGCTCTTGCTGAGATTCGGCGGCGGTTGTGATCGACTGCACAGTCTGGGAGGCTGAGGCAATTTCTCTGATGATCTGTTGCAACGCGCCCGAGGATTCATTAATTGTCATCCGCCCGTCAGCGACAGCACTTTCTACGGAATGTGATTGTTCAACTGCGCGTTGGGTGCTCATCTGAATTTTTTTGACCAGCGCGCTGATCTCTCTCAGAGAGATGTCGGTCTGGCCCGCCAATTTCCGCACCTCGTCAGCGACAACAGAAAAGCCTCGTCCAGCGTCTCCGGCGCGAGCCGCTTCAATTGCGGCGTTTAAAGATAGCAGATTTGTTTGACGGCTAATATCTGCGATTACCTCGACAATGGTATTAATCTGTTTTGACTTATTGCCCAGATCGTTAATCACCTTTGCGATTTTATCCGTGACGTTCGATATAGAATTGATGCTTGTCAATGCTTTCTCAGAGGAATCTTGACCGGCCTTCGCCGACAGATTGGCATTATGAGAGGTCTGTTCAGCAAGTTGGGAGCTAATCGCCACGCTATCGGCAGCGGTTGCCACCTGTTCTGAGTTGTTCAAGACGCCGGTGATATCTTCTGATTGCCTTGTGGCACCTCTCGCGATTTCATGTACTGTCGCGGATAGTTCCTGGGTGCTAGCGGTGATCTCCTCCGCAGCGGCTGACAGCTCCTCGGAGGTGGCGGCGACTTCATCAGCATTTTGCAAAACCGTTCGGAATGTCTCCCGAATTTCTGCCAGCATTTCGTTAAAACTGTCGATCAGAGTTTTTACCTCGTCCCTGCTGGTTATATTGACACGCACACTCAGATTGCCATTCTGAGCCTTTTTCATCGCCTCTGCCACGATCGTAATTGGAGTGGAAATCTGCTTGGCGACAAAATCTGCAAAAAAGTAGCTGACCAAAGTCAGAAAAAGAAAAATAATGGAAATATATAATAACAATCGGTTGATTATTGAGTGGATAGAATCCTGCTTCAAACCAATATGCACCATTCCGGTTAATTGACCGTTTTCCGAAAAAGAGCCGTCCCCAACGGGATTCTCATCTTCCATAAACAGATCCGGTTCGCCATAAATGTCGTCAATACTTTCTATATCTTTTGAATCGGAAAAATATGAGGGAGCTGAAAAATGGTAGATTTCGATTTGATTCCATTTTTCATATCTTTGCGAAAAAGGAGATTTTCTTTCACCTGATTCAAGCCACTGATAGGGATTCTTTAGAACACGATCGTTAGTAAAGCCTTTAGTGGCGTTCGGCGATTGATCCAGAATGGTCACTGCTCCTGTCTCAATATCATATTTCTCAAAAATAATATAAGCGACGTCTGAGTATTTGCTAAAACGTTTCCGGGTCTCGCCCAATTCACCAAACGGGTCGCTTGTATAGATGTTATACGCGGCTGAGTTTCTCAAAGCCTTTACAAAATCCAGCCCCTTCTCTTCGAGATTGGTATGAAGGGCGTGATAAAGGAGCCACAAGAAAACAATCGCCGAAATTGCCACTGCTCCAATGACAATGGCTGAAATGTAATAAGAGAAGCGGCGTCTCAGACTTTTGACCTTTAAAAAAGTAAAAGACCCAGCGAATTTCGTTATTTTCGAAGAATCAATCATTTCGGCGGCACCTTGTTTTGAAATTGATCACTTTGATATTGATTGCCCTGTTTGTATAACTTCAACGGGGATTTTTATACTTAATTTACCAGCGGCCTCGCTATTATAAACCACTTTGAATTTATTTGGAGATTCAATCGGAATATCGACGGGTCCCAAGCCATCAACCACACCGGCGCACATACGGGCGGCTTGTTGCCCGGCTTCATAAGAATCGATCGAGACACAATAAAGAGCACCAGCTTTGACATAATTTGCGGCAATACCAACGATAGGAATATTCTTCTTTATCCAAAAAAGCATGATCTGTTTGCGAGAGTTTCTCTCCAATATGGTCGGGTCTGCGACAATCCAAAAGACATCAATATTATTTTCTATCTGTTTTAATGCGGTTGGAACATTCCGACTCGACTCCACATCAATCCCGACGACTTCCAATCCCCGACTATTCGCTTTTTCGGTCAATTCTGTAATGAATTCATGCGAATGATTGTTATTATATAGAACTCCGATCCGCTTTGCCTCGGGTAACATCTGTTGAAAATGGTTCAATTCCTGTTCAATAGGAATATCGGCAGTTACGCCAGTAATCGTAGCTGTGGGCTGTCCTTCCTGATCAAGAATTTTGTTGGAATATGGCTCATAAGCCATAACAAAAACAATCTTTTGATTTGGGGCTTGTTCTTTAATCAGCTTAGTTACTTTTGTGCCGATGGTCAAAATTACGTCTGGATTACCGCTTAATAATGTGGATAAGGAACCCTTAAACGTCGAAATATCCTTTATGTCAGTCTGTAAATCTGTCCCATATTGGGAGAAATAATCCGTAATTCCAGAGACAGCCCTGTCATAATCGGACATGGCTCCTCTTTTCAAAACCAAAATATTATTGGCATGAGACGAAATGGGAACCATAAAAAGCAAAAGTAGAATGTGTAGAAGCCGTCTCATACTCATCCGAAAAAAATCCATTAAAAACATCATTTAAGACCCTCCGCGAAATGTAACTCTACGTTCTTAATACACTTGGTAGGCGTGTAAAAAAAACGGATGCGTATCCATTTCTTTCTTCGTTATTTCCCAAAAATATACCTTTATTGATTCGTATATTGATTCGTATATTGATTCGTATATGGATTCGTACGAATTATTAAAACGAAGAAGTATAAATTATTCCAGGCAACAATTTTTTAAAGATAGAGAACACAATACTTTTTGTCAAGAAAATCCGTGCATTGACCAAGAACTTAATTGAAAATGCTTTCGTAACCTATTTCATAACCTATACGAATATCTCGTCAAGAACGTTCATTTGCGGTTTGTCGTTTTAATTTTCTGTAATTTTATTACTCAGGTAAAAACATATAGATTTATAAACTATTTAGCACGTTTTAAAACAATACCACCTATAAACCGACGAGGGTTTTGGGGGGATCCGTCAAAATTCTTATCTGTGAACGCGCCCCAGTTGTTATTATAATATCGATTATCGGTTATATTTTCCACATTGACAAACAAAGAAACGCCTTTTAAGATATGCGCGTCATGGAAAGCATAATGAAGAGACATGTCTAAAAGCGCATAACCGTCAGTTGTTTTTCGTGTCTTACCGTTGTCTTCCAGAACAGCACTGCGCTGCGCGCCAACAACAGTCAGGCGCGGCGAAAACGTCAGGTTTTTCCAAAAAATTTCTCCTCCAGTGTGAGCCTGAATAGGCGCGATATCCTCAATTTCTATTTTTTCGTCCATCTGATCAATCTCGCCATCAACATAACTCATTGAGGCATAGAGGGCTATTTTATTGCCATCGCCAAATTTTTCTTTGTAATTTATCCGAAGAGTTCCGCCATAATTGATCTGCTCCCCTTTATTTATGGCTATTTCAATATAGCCGACCGAGTAGCCTTTGTATGAGTGATTATATAATTGGGTATGACCGTCGTCGGACGCGGACGCGTGCAAATCTTTCAGAACCGAATAATAGGCAGTCAAAGAAGCGGAAAAATTTGAGTCGATTGTCTGATGGATTCCGATTTCGCTCATAGACAACTCTTCCGGCTTTAAATCCGGGTTTGGCAAATGCCAGAAACTGGATTCGTAGGTTTGGAGGCTGTCATTGTACGAAAAGGATCCATAATGTGAAAATGCCGCATGGGGGGATGGAGCGAGAAATGCCGTGCCATAGAGCACTTTTATATTTGTGCTTTCCGTTGGATTCCAAATAGCCCCAACTCGGGGATTAACCGTCTCTTTGAATCGGGAATTATAGTCGTATCGAATGCCGCCGGTCACAGATAAAGAGGGAATCGGATAATATTGAGCCTGAACAAAACCCCCGATATTCGTATATCTCACCGTAAAAAAATCCGCGGGAATGTCCGTCCCTGCAATAGCACTCGCAATCGCCCTGTTCTCATCAACTGGATAAGCTAAGTCCGCGCCTTTCGGGACAGAATAAAAACTTTCGTATGTTATGCCGCTGGTGATCCGAAAATTGTCGGCGACATCATGGGAGAGCTGTTGGCTTATTTTTGTCATGGAGCCAAAGGCATATTTATAAGCCAACTCCATATCGACATAGACATTGCGAAAACCGGATTCCGGATCCAAGTTATACCGACTTGCTTGAATACTTGTGACGCTGTTCATGTTCCAAATATCTGTCGTATATGTGGCACTTGCCATCGAGATTGTCTGAGCCCAAAACGCGTCGCTATTATAAACAGCATTATGAGGCGTGTAACCTGTGGCATTCGGAACTTTTGAAAAAGTTCGGAAAAGTGAAAATTTGAATTTTTCAGCTTGGAGTTTGGCATAAAACGTATACGCTCTTATCGGAATATCATAGTCGGGAGAAACGGGTCTTTCCGGGGTGCGTTCCCCAAAAATAGTGTGAAATGTCCCGGTTTGAAGTGACTCAATGCCTTCAAAATCATCTGGATAATATTCACTCAGGTCCGGCTGTTTATCATAGAAATATTGCCCGCTGATAAGCAGACTGGCTTTGTCAGAAATTTCAATATTATAGACGCCTGATCCGTGATAGAGACCAAAGCTGCCAAAAGCTGATGATGTTTCAATTCCATTAATATCCTTTTTATCTTTGCTAATAATATTTATCACGCCGGAAAAAGCATCGGCACCATATAAAGCAGAAGCAGGACCATAAATTATTTCAATTCGTTTGGCAAAGTGGACAGGATAATTCTCCAGTATTGCCATGGGGTCGCCTGTCGGGGAGGATATGCGATCCCCATCCAGAAGAATCGTCATTTTCTCCAACCCCTGCACTCCGCGCACAGAAAAACCGTTCAATATTTGTGATTCAAACGCGATATCGACTTTTATGTCCGGCAAATCCTGCAGCACATCTGTTAAGGATCGGTAGCAGCGAGCTTGAATCTGTTCCCCAGTGACGACAATAGCTGTTGCCGGTGCCTCGGAAATCTTTTGCTCGTGCAGAGTGGCAGTGATGATAATGAGTTCCGCTTCGTCTAATAGCTTGTCTAATAGATCTAAGTCTGTCAGAAATTCTTCGGCATAAACCGTTATTGCCGAACATATTAAAATCATTATGAGCGACAAAAATATATGTAAATTTTTCATGCGGTAGACTCCTTTCTAATTGCTCGCAGATTTCACAGACTAAAAATATCTCACAAAGATACGGTATAAAGGGTTTTTTGTAAAGTAGAAATACCAAAAAACTCGAAAAGTCTTGACGTTTTCCAATTTTTTGAATATGTTTTTAGTAAGATCTTAAGGATAATCCCTAAGGTCTGAGCCAATCTAAACAGTTACTTAACCAATAAGGAGAAAATATGAAAAAATTGGCGTTTTTTTCACTCGTTACTATTTTTTTAACCTTTCAGCAGCCTGCGTTTATCGAGGCAGTCTGTGAACCGCAACATTTTACGTATAGTCAGACGCAATTTCCCTATTATCTGATCATAAACGGCGTGAATAATATCTTGCTGAACTGCCAGCCTCTGCAAACAGAGGATGAAATTGGTGCTTTTGCTGTCAATAACGGTCAAGAATTTTGCGTCGGCGCGTGCAATGCTTATACGAACAGCATCTCCTTTGCAACCTGGCAAGATGATAGCTATACGCCCTCTATTAAGGATGGTTTTACTCCTGGCGAGCTGATTCGACTGCGTATATGGGACGCCAGTGAGAATGTAGAATATTCAGCCACTGCAACCTATGAGACCGGAAATGGGACTTATGGATCGGGTCTGTTTACCGAAATATCCGAATTGAACGTCGGAGGAACCAATACTCCACCCGAAATCAGCGTTAATATAGGTTTTAGTCTGCTGGAAGGGGCAGAAATAACGATCTCGAATTCTATGCTCATGGGGACCGATAGCGAACAGGGATCGTCTGAATTGGCGTTTACCATAAATGATCCGCCGTCTCAGGGTGCTCTCAAACTTAACGATCAGCCTACAAGTGCATTTACTCAGGCTGACATAAATAACAGCCTTGTCAGCTATCAACATACAGCGGAAGATGCATCGGACGACGCATTTGCTTTTGTCCTGGCTGATCCCTGTGGGGAGTCGGTGAACGGTGCTGTTTCGATCACAGTTCGCGCGATCAATACGCCGCCGACTACGACGGGAATCTCGGACGTTACTGTGGCTGAGGATTCGCCAAACACGATTATCGATCTGACTGCCGCGTTTGATGATGTGGAGGATGAAGATCTGACCTACACTGTCCAAGGGAACACACCTTATTTGATTCTGTTAATATTGCCAACGGCTCTATGACTTTGGATTATGCCGAGAATATGAACGGTGCCTCCATATTTACAATTCGCGCGACCGATACTGGCGATCTATCTGTGGATACGACCTTTACCGTGACTGTAACTCCGGTCAACGACGCGCCGACTACGACGGGAATCTCGGACGTTACT